>CAZAWR010000091.1:0-20327 GCA_964488865.1 uncultured Polyangiaceae bacterium
CTCTGTGGTTCTCCGGAGTGCGATCCCGGTACTCACTTCGGGCACACGGTACTAGGTTCCCCCCCATGGCCGACTTCACTCTTCGCAAGCACCCCTCGTTTTCCTCCCGCAAGGGCCCCGTGATGATCTGCGTGATGGACGGCGTTGGGCTGGGCGCCGCCAACGAAGGCAACGCGGTTCACCTCGCTCGCACGCCCACCCTCGACTGGCTCTTTGCCAACTGCCCCAACACGCGCCTGCGGGCCCACGGCACCGCGGTCGGGCTCCCGTCCGATGGGGACATGGGCAACAGCGAGGTCGGTCACAACGCCCTCGGAGCCGGTCGCGTGTTCGACCAGGGTTCCAAGCTCGTCAGCCGCGCCATCGCCTCGGGCGCGCTGTTCCAGGGGGAGACCTGGAAGACCTTCGTCAAGCAGGTCGTCTCCCAGCACACTGCCTTGCACTTCGTTGGCTTGCTGTCCGATGGCAACGTGCACAGCCACATCGATCAGCTCTTCGCGTTGCTGCGCCGTGCGGACGAAGAGGGTGTCGGGCGCTGCTTCGTTCACCCGTTGCTCGACGGCCGCGACGTGCCGGAAACCAGCGCGATGAAGTACATCGAGCCGCTCGAGAGGCTCCTCGCGGAGATTTCGTCGAAGCCCAACCGCAGCTATGCGATCGCTTCCGGCGGCGGGCGCATGCTGGTGACGATGGATCGGTACAACGCGAACTGGAGCGTGGTGGAGCGCGGTTGGAAGGCGCACGTGAACGGCGAGGGGCGTCGGTTCCCTTCGGCCGCCGCCGCGATCGAGGGCTACCGGCTGGAGCAGCCCGGACTCATCGACCAGAACATGCCCGAGTTCGTGATCGAGAAGGGCGGCCAGCCGATCGGGGCGATGCAGGACGGCGACGCCGTGATCTTCTTCAACTTCCGGGGTGACCGTGGCATCGAGATCAGCCGCGCATTCGACGACGAGACCTTGGCGGAGTTCGACCGGGGGCGTCGTCCGAAGGTGCTGTACGCGGGGATGATGCAGTACGACGGGGACCTGATGATTCCCAGGACGTTCCTGGTCGACCCGCCGACGATCGGCCGGACGATGGGGGAGTACTTCGCGCACAACGGTGTGATGCAGATGGCGATCAGTGAGACGCAGAAGTTCGGGCACGTGACGTACTTCTGGAACGGGAACCGGGGTGGGAAGTTCGACGAGGATCTGGAAACGTACGTGTGCATTCCGAGCGACACGTTGCCCTTCGAGGAGCGGCCGTGGATGAAGGCGGCGGAAATCACGGACCGGTTCGTCCAGGAGCTTCGTACGGGCAAGTACCGGCACTTGCGTTTGAACTATCCGAACGGGGACATGGTGGGGCACACGGGGGTGCGGGAGGCTGCGATCCTGTCGGTGGAGGCGGTGGACCTGTGTTTGGCGCGGCTGATGGCGGCGACGCGGCAGGCCGAGGGGGTCCTGATCGTGACGGCGGATCATGGCAATGCGGACGAGATGTACGAGGTGGACAAGAAGAAGGGGGACTTCAAGCGAAACGCCGGAGGTGTGCCGCGGTCGAAGACGGCGCACACGCTCAACCCGGTGCCTTTCGTGATCTACGACCCGGGGTTTGCGGGCGAGTACCGGATGGCGGACGTGCCCGGCCCGGGGCTCTCCAACGTGGCGGCCACGACGCTCTCCTTGATGGGATACCAGCCCCCGGAGGGGTATGATCCGGCCCTCATCCAGTTCTCGTGAGGTGACGTGATGGCTGACCCGAAGATAGCGTCCAAGGCGCCCGCGGTGCTCGAGCTAGAGGCCGGAACCTACTGGTGGTGCAAGTGCGGGAGGTCCGCGAAGCAACCCTTCTGCGACGGCTCCCACAAGGGCACCGACTTCACGCCGATGAAGTTCGAGCTGGCGGAAAAGAAGAAGGTCGCGCTCTGCCAGTGCAAGCACACCGCGAACCCGCCCTACTGCGACGGAACGCACACCAAGCTCTGACCGGTGTTCCGGCCGGGTGACGGTCGCCGGGGAAGTCTCCCTGCTTGGCCTGCGCAGCACGCGGAGGACAAGGGATTCTGCGGGTACCCCCCTTACCCCAACACCGTCGTCGCCCGGGATCGCGTGGTGTGCTATGGTCGGTGGGCTCTGTACATTGGCCCTCGCCCCTCAGACCATGCTGTCGCCGTCCGAGTCGAGCCCTGAACCTGTGCCGATGATCTGCCCCCGGTGTAGGGTGACTTATGCCCCCGGCAAGGTGTTCTGTCCGGTCGACGGGGCGCGGTTGAGCGACACTCTCGAACCCGACGCCCTAGACGAGAGTCCCTCCGCGCCCTGCGCAAGCGTCATCGCCGGACGCTACGAGCTGGGCTCCCTCATCGGCCAAGGGTCCATGGCGCGCGTCTACGCGGCTCGCGATCTCGCCACCGGGGGCAGCGTCGCCGTCAAGGTCCTGAGCCGTCGTTATGCCGAGTGCGAGACGGAGCGTACACGCTTCTTCCACGAGGCCCGGGCCGCCCTCAGCATCAGCCACCCCAACGTGGTCAAGGTGCTGGACGTGGGACGCCGCATCGACGGGCGCCCGTTCATCGTCATCGAACGTCTCGAGGGCGAGTCCTTGGGGGAGTGCTTGCGGCGTCGCAAGCAGCTTCCGGTGGAGACGGCGCTGCCGATCCTGCGAGACGCGGCCCTGGGGCTCGCGGCCGTGCACGACGCCGGCATCGTTCATCGGGACGTGAAGCCCGACAACATCTTCCTCGTGGGGTTGCCGGACGCGCCCGAGGGCGTACGGCTGGTGGACTTCGGCCTCGCGAAGCTGCATGCCTACGGGGGCACCACCCGAGCCGGAAAGACCGTCGGCACCGCGGCGTACATGCCGCCGGAACAGGTCTTGTCGGAGGCCGTCGACGCGCGGGCGGACATCTACTCCCTGGGCGTCGTGACGTTCCGCGCCCTGACGGGACATCTGCCCTTCGAGAGCCCCAAGGATCTCGACATGCTGGCGCAGCAGGTGGTGGTGAAAGCCCCACCACTGACCTGGTTTGTCGAGTCGCTGGACCCGCTGCTCGAAGCGCTCGTGGTGAGAGCCATGCGCAAGCACCCAGACAATCGCTACCCGGACATGCATGCGCTCGCGCGGGACCTGCAACACGCGCTCGACGGGTGCGGGGCGCCGTTCCCCTCCGGCCTCGCGGTCGATCCCGACGTGTACGTTCCCACCTCGGACCTGGGAAGGGCCACCGCGTACCTGTTCTGCCAGAAGCTCGGCGTGACCCCCCCTCCCTGGGCGTATGCCACGGGCGAGTCGCTGTCCGCTTGACTTGACGTTCCGCGATCTCGCGGTCAACCTCCGCTCGTCCCCCCCACGGTCGACACGGTGATGATAGAGCGCTTCCACGCAACAGGCGAAAGCCACCGAACCCGGATGGCGGGTTCCTTGCGTGGCCGCGCCGGAGGGGCCCATCCGAGGAAGGCTAGATAACATGCCCGTCGAGCTGCACGTGGACGGAGACGATGTTCGGGGAGAGCTATGGGTCCGGCTGGAGCCGGGCACCACGGTCACGGCGCGGGAGCGCTTGCTGGACCAGCACCTGGGAGACGCCTTGTTCGAAGCGTCGGTGCAGATGGGCGTGGTGCTGTCCGCGGACCCTCACACGTACGCTCAGCTGACCGAGCAGGTGAACGAGGAGAAGCTGACACGGTTCGTCGTGCAAGCGCGGGTCGAGGGCGACCGGCTCGTGCCCGTCCGCTTGCACCGCCGCAAGCGCAAGTAGGAGACGCGTCGCCTCAGAACTGCCACCCCAGCCAGGCCGACCGCCCGGTGAACGCCACCTGGGGAACCCAGGCTGAGCGTCCCTCGATCTCCACCTCGGTCTCTGTCTGCTCGTAGGCGAGGGCGAACACGTCCAGCGACGAGGCCACCAGCCCTCCCGCGGTCACACCCATTGCAGTCCTGATGTCGAGCGACGCGTCCGGCACGACCTTCGTCACGACCGGACGGACCAGCAACAAGCCGCCAAGCGGGAGCAACAGGTGCGCGAAGCCACTCACCACAGCGGGTGCGGAGCGACGATGGGCCACGTGCACGATCGGCGCTCCGACCACGAACGCACCCATCGCCCCGAGCGCCACCCCATCCTCCCCTGTGCTCTCCGCCACGAAGAACGTGGTGAGCAGCGGCACGTCCACCGCCAGGGTCTGCCATCCGTACCACTGCTCGCCGTACTCGGTGTAGTAGTAGGCCTTTGCGTCGTCGGCGGTCTGGGCCTGCGCACGGGGAGCGAGGAGCAGCAACGCTCCCAAGCAAAGCAAATGCGAGTTCTTCCGGCGCACGTCGCGAGTATAGCCCACGGTCCTGGCGGGCTACGGGAATCTGCCCGCGGCGACACGTCGCGATCAAGAAGTTCACACGTGGAGGGAGGCTACCCGGTCATCTGGGCGGCTCGGACGCCGTCTTCCGCCGGCTTCTGATGGTCCGGGAGATGGTCCGCGAAGAGGCGATGAAGGGACGTCAGCGCCTCGTCGACGCTGTCGAGGGTCCACGAGCTCGTGTCCACGGGGGGCAGCACGCGAACCCCGACCGGATGCGGGCGCACGGTGAGCGTCTCCTTGGTCCAGCAGAGGTGTGCGCCCTGGACCACGATGGGGACGACGGGAAGGCCGGTCTGGATGGCCAGGTGGGCGACGCCCTTCTTGAGCGGCAGCAGGCGGCCGGAGCGTGAGCGGGTTCCTTCGGGCCACAGGAAGATCGACAGCCGGTTCTCGCGCACGTAGGAGGCGAGCTGACGGAGCCTCGCGACGGCCTTCTCCGAGTCACCCCGGTCGATGAGCAGGTGTCCCGATAGGGAATAGAGCTGACCGAACACGGGGATGCGCGCGACTTCCTTCTTCGCGATGCCCACGGTACCGACGGGCGAAAGCCAGATGGCGAGGAAGATGTCGAGCACGGAGCTGTGGTTCGACACGTAGATGGCGGGCCGGTTCGGGTCGAGGTGCTCTCGTCCCTCGATGGACAGGGGGCACCCGGCCAGGTGCATGTAGAACCGTCCGATGACGTGGCCGTAGTGATTGCAGGCCCGGATTCTCGCGTTGCGGCTGGGCAGAAGCGCCAGCAGCACGCTGCCTTGCACCACGCCGGAGATGCCGAGCACGGCGCCGCCCAAGGCGAGCTTCGCGATGCTCGAGAGCCGGACCCGGGCTTGCTCCGCGTGACGCTCGAGCGCTCGGACACCGTGTTCGAGATGCCGCAAGGCGATCGAAGCACCTCCGAGGAGGTTTGGAGGAGCCAGCACCTTGCGCGCGATCGGCATCGAGACCTGCTTCCGAGATGGACGGGGAATCGAGAAGCGTAAGCGGGGCTCTGGGGGCGGGCGTAAAAGAAACGCAAAACGGTGGGAGCGACGGTCCGGTCAGCGCTCAGAGCGCGCGTTGACGAAGGGTCGTCTTCAGCTTCGTCCGCTCTCCCTCGCTCGGCCGCCTGGGAATCGGCAAGGCCTGGCGCGTGCCGGGCGCGATCTCCATGATGCGGCTCACGACCCGCGTGTAGTCCGCGTCCGGCAAGTCCCGCACGTACGTCGCGTGGGACGTTCCTGGCGCCGTCAGCACCTCGGTGCGAAGGGCGGGATTGAGCGTGACCCTTCCTCCGCTCCAGGGGTCGTATTCGCCGTACACGGCAACGATGTCCTCCGCTGACGTGCGGAGCCACGCGTCGAGGGTCGCCATGGGAGACGGGTCGTATTCGGGCGGTTCCGCGTAGGGCCACTCCACGGATTGGTACGTGGAGACCTCCTGCGGGGTCAGGAAGCCGAGGTCCATCAAGTTCTGCAGGTGGCCGGGAGGGAAGTAGTCCGGGGAGCCTAGCTGGCTAAGGGCCTGATAGTAGTAGGAGTACTCTTGGAGCTCGGCGAGCGCCGGGTGCGCTGGAAAGAAGGTCTGGAAGGTCACAGCGTTCAGCAGGTCCTCCGCAGGGGCTCCCTCGCCCGGAAGATAGTGACAGGACTCGACCCCGACGTATTGCCAGAAGGGCCAGTGGTAGGAGACGGCGGAGCTCTTGATGATGTCTCGGTAGTAGCTCTTTTCGTACGCGGACAAGGGGCCGAGAGAATCCACGAGCTCATCGAGACGCGTGAGGCACTCCAGGGTGAAGACTTCGATCCGCTCCCGGCAATCGGGCGTGCCGATCTCCGCCAAGTACGGGGGATATCGCGGATCGTTGATGGCAAGGGAGATGGGGGCTACCAGAGGAAGGGCCAAGTCGAGGTCGTCGGGAAAGAAGTACTCTTGAAACAGGACGGTCATCCCGCCCTTGCTCCATCCCGTCCCGACCCACTTCTGCGGATAGGCTGTCTTCAGGGACCCGACGATCTCGTGGGTATCCTTGGCGGACTGCTCGATCGTGATCAGGCTCCAGTCCCAGAGCAGCTCGGCAGGCGACCCTCCCTCGTAGAATCGGTGCCCGAGCATGACCTGGTTCGCGCCAAGAAGCTCGGTGGGCTCTACGCTCCAGTAGTCATCGATCTCGCCAAGGCCGTAGCCGCTGGTCACGAGGACCGTGGGAGCTGTGTCGGACCGATGGTGAATGAACGCCGACTGGAGGAAGGTCGGTCCCTGGGGATCGTCATGATCGAGCGGCAGGGTGAAGCGAACGAGAAACCTCCGTCCCTCGCTCGACGGGCTGAACTCCTGCACGTCGTTGACGTGGACGAGGTCCGCCAGGCGCTCAGCGATGTCGCGGTCATCGGGTGCATCCGGCTCTTCGATGACGTCGGGCTGCGCTTCGAGCTGTGCATCGGACGCCGCATCGGGCGCCGCGTCGGGCTGTGCATCGGGCTCACCAGCCTCCACCTCCACCTCCGCATCCGGGGCTCCTGCTTCTTCCTGCGGCGAGGAAGGGGCTGGAGAGGAATCGGAATCGTCGCCGCATCCCGCCTGTCCCCAGACGAGCAAACCGATGAGCAGCCCACTGCGGCAAAGCGGACCAAGGATGGAATGGGTTCGCGTCATGCCCCGAGCCGAGAGCAGACTTCATGCCACACGGTCGCACCTGTTTCCGCCGACGAATCGTCCGGAGATCGTTAGACCGTTGACGCGATCTCGTTCGTTTTGTGCCATCCGAGGGTGCCCGAGTGAGACCTACGCGTTCTCACTGTGCCATTCCGTGTCTTGTCCTCTGCCCTTGCCTCGACGACCATGGTGGTCGCCATCATGCATCAGCCGGATTCCTCCCCCGCGAGCCGCTTGCTCGACGATCACTGGGCGACGCTCACCAGCCTTCTCGAGGCCGCGGCTGGGGTGCAGGACCCGATGGGGCCCGACCCCGCTCGCCTCGCCCCCTTGGCCGCCGCGCTGGAGCAGCTTAGCCAGGCCGCACGACAGGCCCATCTCGATGCGCTTGCGGCGGTCGCGTCCGCCGTGGCGCCTGTGGTGGCAGGGCTCGCCGACGGGAGCCTCGATCCCGTGGGGCCCGCGGGGACCCTTTTCGAGGAGGGCACACGCGCCCTGGAAGAGGCGTTCCTTTCGATTGAGGCCGAGGAAGCGCCGGACGTCGCCGCGCTACAGGCTTGCGCAGACAGGATCCTTCGCCTCGCTGCGCCCGCGGCACCGGCCGTCAGCCCGCCCCCGGCGCCCGCGACCGCCGTCGCAAGCTTCGCAGCCGAGTCCTGGGGCCCCTGGGAACCGTCCTATCCGGACATGGAGAACGACTACCTCGAAGAGGTCGCCGCTCACATCGACAATCTGCAGGAAGGCCTCGTGCGGTTGTCCGGCGGCGGCTCCCACCCCGACCTGGTCAACGACCTGTTCCGCTCCTCGCACTCCATCAAGGGCCAGAGCGGACAGATGAACGCCAGACCCCTCGAAAGGGTCGCCCACAAGCTCGAAGACGTGCTCGCTCTCGTGCGAGAAAACAAGCTCTCCCTCACCCCCACGAGCGTCGAGACCTTGCTCGTGGTCATCGACGCGCTCTCGGCCATGCTCGATCAGCTTCGCACCACGCGGTGCATTCAGCACCCGGTCGGCGCCGAGCTCGACAGGATGGAGCGGGTCATCCTCGGGCAGGAGCCTGTCGCCGCGGGAAACCCGGCCTCACCGGCCCCTCAGCCTGCCGCTCCGCTTCCTGTCGTCACCGCTCCGCAGCCGCAGCCTTTCGCTGCCCAACCTGTCGCTCCGCTTGCCCATCCGCAGGTGCAGCCGCGAGCGCCGCAACCTCTCGCACAGCCTTCGCCTGCCTCCCCCCCCCAGCCGACCGGGCAACCCACAGCCGAAGCCTCCCAATCCTCGTCATCGTCGAAGGCCCAGTACTTGCGGGTCGACTTTGCCAAGGTCGACCGGACCCTCAACCGCGTCGGGGACCTGTTCATCAACAAGATTCGTCTCAACGATGCGGTCGACGCCCTTGGGGAGCTACCCTTCCAGATCGACAAGCTGCAGAACGTCCTGGGGCGTGCGCGTGGTACGCCCGAAGGGGACTTGCTCATCCCCCGGGAAGACGTGGCCAGCTTGCAGGAAGGTCTCGCCGCGCTCGAGGCGGAGATGGAGCGCGCCACGGACCACCTGGGCGGCGCCATGGGCGAGACGGACATGATCTCCGCGGACCTGCGCGATCAGGTAATGGAGATGCGCATGGTGCCGGTCGACTCGATCCTGGGGCGGCTGGGCCGCGTCGTGTTCGATGCGCTGCAGAAGGAGAACCGGGGGCACGGCCCGGGCTACAAGCGAGCCAAGCTCGAGGTCATCGGCGCCGACGCCGAGATCGACAAGGTGATGGCGAACATGCTCGAGGTCCCGCTCGTGCACATCGTTCGCAATGCGATCGCGCACGGCATCGAGCCCGCGGCGGAGCGGGAGGCCGCGGGCAAGCCGCCGGAAGGCACGGTTCGCATTCGCGCGCAGCAGCAGGGCAGCCGCTTCGTGATCGAGACCACGGACGACGGGCGAGGCATGGACCCCGCCGTCCTCGGGCGGGTCGCCCTCGGCAAGGGGCTCCTCACGCCGCAGGAGCTCGAGCGCATGACGGAGCGAGAGGTGCTCGGGCTCATCTTCCGACCCGGCTTCACCACCGCGGAGAAAGCGGACGACCTCAAGGGGCGCGGCGTGGGCCTGGACGAGGTCATGGACAAAATCCGCACCATCAAGGGGAGCGTCGACGTCAGCTCGGTGGTGGGCAAGGGGAGTCGCGTGGAGATGTTTCTTCCCTTGACCCTTGCGATCACCACGGTGGTGCTCGGGGAGATCGACACGGAGACCCTCGCGATCCCGATGTCCGCGGTGGAGCGCGTGGTGTACCTGAGCGAAGCGAGCATCGAATCCATGGGAGAGGCCGAGGTGTTCACGCTGCTGGGTGAGACGGTGCCCCTCATCCGTCTCGACGACCTGCTCGGGATCGGACGGCCCGCCTCGAAGCGACCGGACAGCTGCTACGTGACGGTCGTGCGGCTGGGGGACAAGCGCATCGGCCTTGCACTCGATCGCATGGGCGGGCAGCGCGAGGTGGTCATCAAGAGCCTCGGGTCGTTGCTCAAGGAGGTTCCCCTCATCGCCGGGTCGACCCTGCTCGGGGACCGCTGCGTGCTCATCCTCAACCCCACGGAGATCGCCGCGTCCCTCGGAAAACCGAGAGCTCGCGTCGTTGCCCCGGCTCACACGACCGCGTCGTCGAAGCGACGCGCCTTGCTCGTGGACGACGACACGATCACGCGGCTTGCGTTGCGACGGATCTTCGAGCAAGCGGGGCTCGAGGTGTACGAGGCGGCGGATGGGGTGGAAGGACTCGCGCTGGCGCAGGACCACACGTTCCATCTCGTGAGCACGGACGTGGTGATGCCGCGCATGGACGGCTACGAGCTCACGCGACGGCTGCGCGCGTTGCCCGCATTGCAGCGCACGCCCATTCTGATGATCACGAGCAAGGACCTGGAGGTGGATCGCAGGGCGGGGTTCGAGGCGGGCGTGGACCACTACGTGACGAAGCCCTTCGAGCGCGGGGAGTTGCTGCAGCTGGTGGAAGAGGTTCTCTCATGACGGTGCTGTTCGTGTATCGACGAGACGTGCTGGTGCGCGTGGCGGCCCGGGCGGCGGAGAAGGCCGGGCTGTCTTTCGAGAGCGTGGCTGCGGAGAGGTGTGAGCGGCTCGACCCGCGGGCGCGGGTGGTGGTCCTCCCGATCGAGGACGTGCTGCGCCTGGGTGCGGGATTGCCCCCGTCCACGCGGATGGTCGTGTACGGAAGGGCTTCGGAGCGGGGGCAGAGCACCTTTCCGGGTGCGAGCTTCCTGGTCTCGCCCTTCCGGGTGGACGATCTCGCGGGTCTGCTCGAGTCCCTGGCCCCACGCACGGCCCCCTCGCCCGCCTACGCCACCGCGCAACCGGCCTCGCCTGGACCTGAACCGCAGGCACCGGCCCAGCCAGCGCCCTCTTCCCCGCCTCCTTCCAGAACTCCTCCCGAGAAGCCCGACAAGTACAAGATCCTCGCGGTCGACGACGACCGGATCATCCGTCGCCTCTACGAGCGTGTCCTCACGGAGGTGGGTTACGACGTATTGCTGGCGGAGGACGGGGAGGATGCGTGGCAGAAGATTGCCTCGTACGCGCCGGACCTGGTGATCAGCGACGTGGAGATGCCGCGGGTGGACGGCTACGAGTTGTGCCGTCGTGTGAAGGAGTACCCGCAGTGGGCCCAGACACCGTTCATCATTTGCTCGAGCCTGTCGGGGGGTCGGGACGTGATGAGAGCGTTCGAGTCGGGGACGGACGACTACCTCATCAAGCCCATCAACGAGGACGAGCTGCTCGGGCGTGTGGCGGAGATGCTTGCGACGATCGAGCAGGGGGGGCGGGAGCTCATCCTGGTGGTGGACGATTCGCGCATCGTGCGGAACCTCGTGCGTGGCGGTCTGGTGAAGCAGGGGTTCGAGGTGGAGACGGCGGTGGACGGGCGGGACGCGCTGGACAAGCTCGAGGCGATGACGGAGATGCCGTCGATGATCATCTCGGACTTCGAGATGCCGCGGATGAACGGGTTCGAGCTGGGCATGGAGCTGCGGGCGCGGCCGGAGACGACGGGGATACCGCTCATCGTGATGAGCGCGCGGGACGACAAGCGATACAAGAGCCTGATGAAGACGGCGGGGGCGGTGGGCTACATCGGAAAGCCCTTCGAGCCGGACAAGGTGGTGGCGCTGGTAGAGCGCGTGTTGGCGGAGCAGCGCCTCAAGGCGGAAAAGGCGCGGATCCGGGAGCTTGTGGCGGACGATGCGGTGGCGCAGGCGGTGCGGGAGATCCGGCTGGGCAAGCGGAGCATGGCGAGGACGGAGCCGATGACGCTCCTGTTCTCGGACCTCAAGGGGTTCTCGACGATGTGTACGCGTCTGAGCGCGGAGACGGTGGTGAACCTTCTCAACGGCTACTTCGACGCGATGATCCCGCCGATCCTGCGGAACCAGGGGGACGTGGACAAGTTCATCGGGGACGCGATCATGGCGCGGTTCCGGGACCCGGACGACGGCTCACGGGAGCCGAGCCCGTTACGGGCCATTCGCGCCGCCCTGGACATGCAGGAGGCGCTTCGCCAGTACAACCGCACGCAACCCGGGGATCAGCAGTTGCACATGCGCGTCGGGATCAACCATGGGCAGGTCGTCATCGGTTCCATCGGCGCGCGGAGCCGTCGCGACTACACCACGATAGGCGACGAGGTAAATCGCGCGCAGCGGTTGGAATCGAACGCGCAAGTCGACGGGGTGTGCATCGCGGAGGGCACGTACCGACTCGTGCAGGATCGGGTTGTCGCGCAACCGCGCGAGCAACGCATCCAGCTCAAGGGGATTGCGGAGCCGGTGCAGGTGTACGACGTCGTCGGGATCCGCGAGGAGGAGGGCTAGGTGGGGGGGCGAATTCGCGTTCTCGTGGTGGACGATTCGCTCATCACCACGCAAGCCATCACGCGGGTGCTTTCAGAGGACCCGCAGATCGAGGTGGTGGGGCGGGCGCTTCGGGGGGACCGGGCGGTCGACGAGGCGGAGCGACTGCGACCCGACGTCATCACGATGGACATCAACATGCCGGGGATGGATGGCATCGAGGCGACGCGCAGGATCGTGAGCCAGGTGGGCACGCCGATCGTGATCGTGAGCGCCTTCGCCACGGCGCGCAGCGTGGCGGTCGGGACGCTGCAAGCGCTACAGAGCGGCGCGGTGGAATGCGTGCAGAAGCCTTCGGGGGAGATCGGGCTCGACATGGACCGGGTCGGTGCGGAGCTCAAGGCCAAAGTCAAGGCCGCTGCGCGCTCCAAGCCCTCTTCACCTTCGCGCGCGCTCGCCCCGGTGTCCGTGCGCGGGCCGCAGTCCGCGCGCCCTTCCGCGGTACCCGTGCGGGCAGAGCCGTGGAGCCGGGTGCGCGCTGCTGAGGTCGCGCTCGTCGCCATCGGAGTTTCCACGGGAGGGCCCTCCACGCTCGAGCGGATCGTGCCGTCGATCCCCGCGGGATTTCGTGCGCCGATCGTGATGGTCATCCACATGTCGGCCCCGTTCATTCCGATCCTCGCGGAGAAGCTCGACGCCGCGAGCGCGATCGCGGTGCGCGTGGCGACCGACGGTGAGGTTCTGCGTGCGGGAAGCCTCTACGTAGCGCCCGCGGACGTACACCTCGAGGTCACGGTGGACCTGCGCGCGCGGCTTGTGCCTGGCCGTCCCGTGTGGGGCTGCATGCCGGCGGTGGACGTGCTGTTCGAGTCGGTGGCGCGCAACGTGGGGGCGCGGTCCTTGGGGCTCTTGCTCACCGGGATGGGACGAGACGGCGCGAAGGGGCTCGGGGCGATGCGCGCGAAGGGAGCCGTGACGGGGGCGCAAGACGAAGCCACGAGCGTGGTCTATGGGATGCCGCGTGCGGCGATGGAAGCGGATGCGGCTCAGTTCGAGGTGCCGCTGCCCCATGTGGTGGAGTTTCTCTGCAACGCCGTCCGGTAAGGGGATGACGTCAGTGAACGACGCCGTCGCTGCCGGGTGTGTTCACGCGTTGCTGGCTCACGTCCTGCGCCGGGGGCGGCATGGTGGAGAGTCTTCGGTAGTTCTCGCGACAGGTGTCACCGCAGTAGACCTCGTCTCCTTCGGTCTTCAGCTCGCCAGGGATGACCGCGCCGCACCCGTGGCAGTGCACCTTCTTGCCAAAGAGGTTTGCCCAGAAGCTCATGTTTCCCCTCCGATTCGATGGGGCCCGAGAAAGGGTCGTCACCTCGTGCCGCCCCATCCGTGGCCCCCGTTTCCGTTGCGTCAGACCATAGTGGCTGCAGAAAGCTCGTGCCAGCGACATTGGGCGTCGCGCGGATCTTCGAAGATGGACGGAAACGATGATGCGCTTGGCGGGAAGGCGGACCGTGACTAGGTTCGCGGCATGCCAGCCATCCACTCCAGGATCCCAGGATTCCACAAGAAGACCCTCGCCGAACGGCGCGACACGCTCTGCGAGAGCACACAGATCCCGATCGAAGAGCTGAGCGAAGCCCTGCGGGGTGGGGGAATTGATCCCGAGGCGGCAGACAAGATCGTCGAGAACGTGATCGGCACCTATGCCTTGCCCTTCGGCGTGGCGCTGAACTTCCTCGTCAACGGGGCAGACTACGTCGTCCCCATGGTGGTCGAGGAGCCCAGCGTCATCGCGGCCGCCAGCAACGCCGCCAGGATGGTCCGGGAAGGCGGTGGGTTCACCGCCAGCGTCGACCCCTCGATCATGGCCTGCCAGATCCAGGTGTACGCCGTACCTAGCGTGGCGATCGCCGCCGAGCGGGTGATGGCAGCCAAGCGGGTGCTGTTGGACCGCGCTTCGCGCGCCGTCGAGCAGCTCGTGTCCTTAGGCGGCGGACCGAGGGACCTCGAGGTTCGCGTCTTGGCGCAGGACATGGTCGTCGTGCACGTGTACACGGACTGCAAGGACGCGATGGGGGCGAACATGGTGAACACCATCGCGGAGGCGCTGGGCCCGGAGGTCACGCGGCTGACGGGCGGGCGTCTCGGACTTCGTATCCTGTCGAACCTCTGTGACCGTCGGCTCGTGCGAGCCAGCTGCCGGATTCCCGCGGCTGCCGTGGCGGCCAAGGGGGTCGATGCGGAGGAGACGGTCGACGGGATCGTCAATGCCTCGCGGTTCGCCGAGCTCGATCCCTATCGTGCGGCGACCCACAACAAGGGGATCATGAACGGCATCGACCCGGTGGTGATCGCCACGGGCAACGACTGGCGCGCGGTCGAGGCGGGGGCTCACGCCTTCGCGGCCAGGAGGGGACAGTATGGCCCGCTCGCGGTGTGGCGGAAGGCCAAGTCGGCGGAGGGCACGGTGCTGGAAGGGAGCCTCGAGATGCCGATGAGCCTGGGGATCGTGGGAGGCACATTGCGCGTGCACCCCACGGCCCGGCTCGCGTTGCGCATGATCGGCGTCTCGACCGCGGGGGAGTTGGCTCAAGTGGCGGCTTGCGCGGGACTCGCCTCCAACCTCGCGGCGCTTCGTGCCCTCGCCACCGAGGGCATCCAGCGCGGGCACATGTCCTTGCACGCGCGCTCCGTGGCGCTGAACGCGGGCGCCGGGGGCGCGGAGGTCGACCAGATCGCGAGCCGCATGGCCGCGGACCACACCATCACCGTGGAGCACGCACGGGAGCTGCTCGAGGAACTGCGACGGCCTACGGGGTCATGAGGTCGAGCAGGAACGGCGTGCAGTCCATCAGGTCACCACGACGCTGGTAGTTGCCGGCCGGGACGTTCAGATACGTGGTATTCGACGTGTTCGTGAGCGAGCCCGTGAGCTCGCCTGAGAACAGCTCGAAGTGCAGCATGGACCAGTAGCCCGTGCTCATCTCGAGGTCCCCCATGTCGGCGATGTGCTGCCCCGCCGTGACCTGCGAGCCGACCGTCAGCCCGCCGGGCAAGCCCCCGTCGTCCACTTCACCGTAGCGAATGACGAAGTCCCCGTGGTCCACCACCAGCGCGTGCGTGCCCTGGTAAAATGCCGCGTAGCCGGTGATGGTCCCGTCGGCTACCGCGTAGATGGGCGTGTTGTTGTTGTACTGGTAATAGCTACTCACGTACGCGTACCCATTGTCGTTCATCCAGTACAGGTCGCACCCCGCGTGCAGGCGCCCGCCCGAGCGCGACGCCCCGAAGGACGCCGTGCTGCTCGAGGAGTCGAAGTTGCTGAGGGTCAATCCGGGCTTGTTCAAGTCGATGGGAAAGACGAGCTCGCTCGGGGGGTTCACGGGGGTAATGACGATCTGGTGGGTCGCCACCTCCGACCCTCCCGCGTCGAGACCCGTGGCGACCACGGTGCGCTCGAACCCCACGCCCGCGAAGTCGTACGTGACCGAACCCTGGCTCAACGCCACCGGCCCCGAATGAAGAGGCCAGTCGTCGGCCTCGAGGTTCACGTGGGTGACGCCTCCCCCTCCCTCGAATGTGAACGTGACGGGGTTGTCCACGGTGGCGCCATCACCCGGGGACACAATCTTGATCCAGGGTTGCTCGGTGACGTCGGTCCCCGCCTCCGGTCCCGGCGTTCCGCCCGTGCCCGCGTCGCTGCCACCGGTCCCGCCCGTGGACTCCCCACCGGTCCCGCCCGTTTCTCCCCCACCCGCTCCACCGGGCTGTTCGGTTCCGCCCGTCCCGCCGTCCGTACCGCCGCCGCCACCCGGGGAGCCGTATGTCCAGGTGGAGCCGGGGTCGTCCGAACACGCGACGAGCAAGACCAAGGAGGCAGCGAGACAAGAGGCGAGGGAACGGTACTTCATGGGGGACTCTTGGGGGATCAAACCACGATCCCGCCAAGCATGAACCAAGCCAGGCGCAAATGCCACGGGAACGCCAGCGGAACGGCGTTGTGCGCGAAGCTCACGCCTCGCACTGAGCACGGAGTGCGCTCACGGGGGATCTCGCGGATCTCAGATCGTGCTACCGCAACCAGCGGGCCGCCTGACGCGCATAGTACGTGAGAATCACGTCCGCCCCGGCGCGGCGAATGCCAAGCAAGCTCTCGAGCACGACGCGCTTCTCGTCGAGCCACCCTTGCTGGCTCGCGGCCTTGAGCATCGCGTACTCCCCGCTCACCTGGTAGGCGGCGACCGGAAGCGTGGTGCGTTCACGCACCCTGCGAATCACGTCGAGGTAGGGGCCCGCAGGCTTGACCATCACCATGTCCGCGCCTTCCGCCTCGTCGAGCTCGAGCTCGCGCAAGGCCTCGCGCGCGTTGGCCGGGTCCATCTGGTAGGTCTTCTTGTCCCCAAACTTCGGCGCCGAATCCAGCGCATCACGGAACGGTCCGTAGAAGGCCGACGCATACTTCGCCGTGTAGGCGAGGATCGAAACCTCCGTGAAGTCCGCCTCGTCGAGGGACTCGCGGATCGCGGCCACGCGCCCGTCCATCATGTCGCTCGGCGCGATGATGTCCGCCCCGGCCTCCGCCTGACAGACCGCCTGCTTGCACAGGACTTCCACCGTCTCGTCGTTGAGGATCCTGCCGTCCATCACGATCCCGTCGTGACCGTCGGAGGAGTAGGGATCGAGGGCCACGTCGGTGACGACGAGCAACTCGGGGAAGCGTTTCTTCAACGCGCGGATCGCGCGAGGGACCAGGCCTTCGGGGTTGTAGGACTCCTCGCCTTGGCTCGACTTGAGCGCGTCTTCGATGGCGGGAAAGAGCACCATCGCGTGCACACCCTCGGAGAGCGCGCCTTCGGCTTCCGCGAGCAGCGCCTCGAGGCTCAGGCGAGAGCACCCCGGCATCGACGCAATGGGCTGCGTTCCCTGGCCGTCGTGGATGAAGACGGGGTAGATGAGGTGGTCGGGGGACAGGACCGTCTCGCGGTGGAAGGCGCGGACGGCCTCGGTCTTGCGGTTGCGGCGGGGCCGGTAGATGAGGTCCATCATGAGGCGGGCAAGCGTATCGGCACGCAGCGGTTCGGGCAAGGGGAAGGGTCGGGTGCGGACGGCTTGCCCGGTCGTGAATGTGCTACGCTTCTCGGCATGTCCGTCGCCTCCTACCGGCTCGACCCCGACGACCCGCGCGCACCCTCCCAGGAGCAGTGGGACGCCATGTCTGAGGACGAACGCAAGCGCGTGGTGGCGATGCTGCCGTCGGAGCTGCCTCGAAGGACGATGCCCGAGGGCGACCCTCACCGCATCCCCAAGGTCAAGGCGACCGAAGCGCTCGAAGAGTTCTTCCGCCGCATGGGACGTCGCGTGTACCTGTCTGCTGAGTTGCCCGTGTACTACCCGGACGAGCCTTGGTTCGCTCCGGACCTGATCGCAGTACTCGACGTGGATCCGGGGTTGCGGGACAAGTGGGTCGTGGCCTCCGAGGGCAAGGGAATCGACTTCATCCTCGAAATCACGTTGTCCGGGGACCGGCGCAAGGACCTCGAGCGCAACGTAGTTCGCTTCGCGAGGCTTGGCGTTCCCGAGTACTTCATCCTCGACCTGCGAGCCCAGCGCATCGTGGGCTATCGTCTCGATCGATCGCACCGAGCGTACGTCCCGGTGGTGCCGCAAGCAGGACGATGGGCGTCCGAGGTGTTGGGTCTCGACCTCGTGCTCGAGCGGGGCCGCATTCGGTTCTTCGCTGGGTCGGCGCCGCTGCTGGAGGCGGACGAGCTCATCGCGCGACTGTCGACCATGGTGGACGAACTGGTGCGCAAAGAAGAAATCCTTGAGCAGGAACTGGCAACCACGGAACGGCGCGCCACGACCGCGGAAGAGCGCGCCACGACCGCGGAAGAGCGCGCCACGACCGCGGAAGAGCGCGCCACGACCGCGGAAGAGCGCGCCACGCGTCTTGCGCAGCGGCTCCGTGAGATGGGCGTGGATCCCGACGACTGAAGGGGTTTGTCGATCAGTCGAGGTCGAACCGGTCGAGGTTCATCACCTTGTTCCAGGCCGCGACGAAGTCCTTGACGAACTTCTCCTTGTTGTCGTCGCAGGCATAGACCTCGGACAGCGCGCGAAGCTCCGAGTTGGAGCCGAAGACCAAGTCGACCCGGGTGCCTGTCCACTTGACCTTGTTCGAGGCGCGATCGCGCCCTTCGTACACCCCTTCGGTGGAGGAAGGCTGCCACTCGGTGGCCATGTCGAGCAGGTTGACGAAGAAGTCGTTCGTCAACGTTCCGGGCGCGCCGGTGAGGATGCCATGGGGGGACTGTCCCACGTTGGCATGCAACGCACGCAAGCCGCCGACCAGCACGGTCATTTCGGGTGCGGTCAGCGTGAGCAATTGGGCGCGATCCAAGAGTAGCTCTTCGGCTGGCGTCTTGACGCCCGCGCAAAGGTAGTTGCGGAAGCCGTCCGCGATGGGCTCGAGCACGGCGAAAGACGCCACATCGGTCTGCTCTTGAGAAGCGTCCGTGCGCCCAGGCGAGAAGGGCACCTTGACGGGATGACCGGCCTTGCGAGCTGCCTCTTCGACCGCGGCGCAGCCTCCCAACACGATGAGGTCAGCCAGCGAAATCCTCTTCTTGCCGGACTGGGCGTCGTCGAACTGCTTCCGAATGGCTTCGAGCTTCTGCAAAACGTGGGCGAGCTCAGCAGGCTGGTTGGCCTCCCAATCCTTCTGCGGCGCGAGCCGGATGCGCGCACCATTGGCGCCGCCACGCTTGTCCGAGTCGCGGAACGTCACGGCGGACGCCCACGCCGTCATCACCAGCTGCGGGATGGTCAGCCCGGAAGAAAGGACCTTGGTTTTGAGGGCCGCAACGTCTTGCTCACTCACGAGCTCGTGGTCGACAGCGGGAACGGGATCTTGCCAGATCAGCTCCTCGGCCGGCACCTCGGGCCCGAGGTAACGGGCGCGCGGGCCCATGTCCCGATGGGTCAGCTTGAACCACGCGCGGGCGAAAACGTCGGCGAACTGCTGCGGGTTCTGGTGGAACCGGCGCGAGATTTTCTCGTAAATCGGGTCGAAGCGCAGCGACAGGTCCGCCGTGCTCATCATGGGGCGGTGCTTCTTCGACGGGTCGTGCGCGTCGGGGATCATGTGCTCGTCTTTGACGTCCTTCGCCAGCCACTGCCAGGCGCCGGCAGGACTCTTGACCAGCTCCCACTCGTAGCCGAAGAGCATGTCGAAGTAGCCCATGTCCCATCGGGTCGGGTTCGGCTTCCATGCCCCCTCGACGCCGCTGGACGTGGTGTGCACGCCTTTGCCAGTGCCGAACGCGTTCTTCCAGCCGAGACCCATCTGCTCGATGGGGGCGCCCTCGGGCTCGCGGCCCACCAGCGACGTGTCACCCGCACCGTGCGCCTTGCCGAAGGTGTGGCCGCCAGCGATTAGCGCGACGGTCTCCTCGTCGTTCATTGCCATGCGGGCGAAGGTGTCACGCACATCGCGGCCCGAGGCCACGGGGTCTGGGTTGCCGTTGGGGCCCTCGGGGTTCACGTAGATCAGGCCCATTTGCACGGCGGCCAGCGGGTTCTCCAGCTCACGGTCCCCGGCGTAGCGCTCGTCGCCGAGCCATGTTTTTTCGCTGCCCCAGTAGACGTCTTCTTCGGGCTCCCAGATGTCTTCGCGACCGCCTCCGAACCCGAAGGTCTGGAAGCCCATCGACTCGAGCGCGCAGTTGCCGGCCAGGATGATCAGGTCGGCCCAGGAGATCCGGTTGCCGTACTTCTTCTTGACGGGCCACAGGAGCCGTCGAGCCTTGTCGAGGTTGACATTGTCGGGCCAGCTGTTGACCGGCGCGAAGCGTTGGTTTCCGGTGCTGCCCCCGCCACGCCCGTCGGAGATGCGGTAGGTGCCGGCACTGTGCCAGGCCATGCGGATGAACAGGCCGCCGTAGTGGCCCCAGTCCGCCGGCCACCAGTCCTGCGAATCGGTCATGAGCGCAACCAGGTCTTTCTTCAGCGCGGCGAGGTCGAGCTTCGTGAACTCCTCCGCGTAGTCGAACCGCTCGCCCAGCGGGTTGGACTTGGCGGAGTGCAGGTGCAGGATCTTCAAGTTCAGGCGGCTCGGCCACCAGTCGCTGTTCGACTGGCTGCCTGCGGCGGTGCGGGCGCCGTGCATGGCGGCAAACGGGCACTTCGAATCGCTCGACATGGATTGTTTCCTCCTTCAGTCGCCTGATCCTTGCCCGATCGCCCACAGGAAGTCGAGACGCCTGGGCTTTTGGCCGTGAGACATGACGTAACACCCCCCATCGCATAGACTTGACGAAGAGGTCCCTCCCTTGAAGTACGTTCTGCCGCTAGTTGCTGCCTGTTCTCTAGGAGTTTGGGTTACCTCCTGTGGTCTCGACACCGAGGGCAGGTCGGCGGGCGGGGCTGGAGGAAGCGCAGCCGGCTTCACTGGTGGTTCGGGGGGCACAGCGGGATGGGATGCCACCGCCGGAGGCTCAGGCGG
>CAZAWR010000091.1:20427-40538 GCA_964488865.1 uncultured Polyangiaceae bacterium
CACGGCAGGCTCAGGCGGCACGGCAGGCTCAGGCGGCACGGCAGGCTCAGGCGGCACGGCAGGCTCAGGCGGCGGTTCCGCCGGTACCGCGGGTTCCACGGGCGGCTCTGCGGGCTCAGCCGGAGCCGGGGGCATGGTCTGTGGCGTGAACGACGTCCCCCCGGGAGGGATTTGTCCCGCTGAGTGCACGGGAGGTTGCCACGCGAACACCTGCGTCATCGACTGTGGTGCAGGCCCCTGCGACACCGTGGTTGTATGTCCCGACGGCTTCGCCTGCGAAGTAGTCTGCGACGTACAGGACAGTTGCAAGAGCAAGACCCTCCGCTGTCCTTCGGGGCCCTACGCATGCTCCGTCTTCTGCTGGGAGGAACATGCGTGTGAGTTTGCCGTCATCGAGTGTGGCGAAGGCACGTGCCATCTGGACTGCAACGATGCCCATCACCCTTGCAAGGATGCGCAGTTCAACTGCGGAACCCAGGCTTGCGCGGCGACGTGCGGGGACAATCACAAGCTCTACGTGAACGACTGCACCAAGGCGTGTGCGTGCAACGACGGTTGCACGCCGTAGGTCTTGGTGCGAAGTCGCGAACCCGCAGCATTCCAGCTCCCCGTTTCCCTCTCATGGTCGGCCGCATGACCCCCGAACCGGGTGCCGGGGTCGCGAACCTTGGTGTAGGCTGGCGCCGGGTCGAACACGACACCCGACGACGGTGCGCTCGCGGCGCATCGCGCAAGGAAGGCGAAGCGATGAAACTCCACCCTGTCACCTGGCTCGGAACGATGGCCCTCGCCTCGGCCCTCGTCACCCCCGCCTGCAAGAAGGAAACCTCCACCCAGTCCCAGCAGACCGTCGGCAAGCACGCGATCCCCGCCGTCCAGGCAGGCAAGTTCAACGTCGCCTTCGTGTACGTAGGACCCGTCGGCGACGGCGGGTGGACCTATGCGCACGACCAGGGGAGGAGGCATCTCGTGGGCCAGATGCCCGACGTGCACACCGCGTACGTGGAGAGCGTGTCGGAGGGCGCCGAATCGGAGCAAGTCATGCGGGCGCTGGCGCGCAAGGGTTTCGACCTGATCGTGGCGACCTCCTTCGGGTTCATGGACGGCACGGAAGCGGTAGCGAAGGAGTTCCCGAAGACGAAGTTCGTGCATGTCGCGGGCTACAAGAAGAACGACACGAACTTCGCCAACGCGTTCGGCGCCATGGAGCAGATGAAGTACCTGGCGGGGATGATCGCGGGAGCGCGCGCGAAGCAGGATGGGACGCCGAGGCTCGGCTACATCGCCCCGTTCCCCATCCCCGAGGTCATTCGCCTCGGCAACGCGTTGATGCTCGGCGCGCGGCAGACGTGCCCGGAGTGCACCATGGAAGTCCGGTGGATGAACTCCTGGTTCGACCCCGGCAAGGAGCAAGAGGCCGCCGAGTCGATGTTCAACGCCGGCGTGCAGGTCGTGCTCACCGGCGCCGACACCACCGGCCCCATCGTCGTCGCGGGACAGAAGAAGAAGTGGGCCGTCGGCTACGACTCCAACAACGCCTGTGACGCAGACAAGGCGCATTGCCTGACCACGCCCTACTGGAACTGGGGCGTGTACTATGTCGATACCGTCAAGCAGATGCGAGCCGGCACGTGGAAGCCTTCGTCCTGGTACGGCGAAGTGGACTCGGGCTTGCTCGGGCTCACGGGATTCGAGGAAGGGGCGACCCCCGCGCCGGGCGTGCCCGAGAGCGTGGTGCCCCTCGTGCGCGAGAAGCTCGCCGCGATGAAGACAGGCAAGTTCACGCGATTCGACGTCTTCGCCGGTCCCCTCGAGGACAACCAGGGCAAGCAAGTGCTGCCCGAAGGCAAGCGCATGACGCAAGAGGACTTGGAAGGGTTGGCCGGCTGTACCGTCTGCATGAGCTGGCTCGCCGAAGGCATCATCGGTCAGATCCCTGCGAAGTGAGAGCCCCCGTGGAGCCGACGCGCGGCGACGAAGACCTGGCCGTCAGGATGCGCGGCGTGGTCAAGCGTTTCCCAGGCGTGGTGGCGAACGACCACGTCGACTTCTCGCTGCGCCGGGGAGAAGTTCACGCCATCGTGGGGGAGAACGGCGCCGGCAAGACCACGCTCATGAACGTACTCGCGGGCGTGGTGCAACCGGACGAAGGCGACGTGCACGTCCGGGGTCGCCGCGTTCGCATCCGGTCGCCGCGCGACGCCGAGCAGGTGGGCATCGCGATGGTGCACCAGGAGCTGATGCTCGCCGAGGCGCTCACGGTGGCGGAGAACATCGCCCTGGGGCTTCGCGGCGGGGGGTGGGTGACGCGCTGGAAGTCGATCGAAAAGGCGATCGAGAACGAGGGCCGCGCCCTGGGCTTCGAAGTCGACCCGAGCGCGTTCGTGTGGCAGCTGTCCGTGGGGCAGCGGCAACGCGTCGAGATACTCCGGGCGCTGATGCGGGGTGCCCAGGTGCTGCTGCTCGACGAGCCCACGGCGGTGCTCGGGCCTCGTGAGACGGCCCAGCTCTTCGAGTCCGTGAAGAATCTGGTGAGCGAGGGCAGGAGCGTGGTGCTCGTCAGCCACAAGCTCGCTGAGGTGACCCAGGTCGCGGATCGGTTCACGGTCATGCGAGGGGGGCGTGTCGTGGCATCGGGGCTGGACATGGAGGGCACGACGCAAGCCGGGCTCGCGGAGCTGATGGTGGGGCGAGCGCTCGAAGACCCGGCTCAGGTTGCCCGGCAGCAAGGCACGGGCGATGTCGTGCTCGAAGTGCGCGACCTGCACGCCCCTGGCGACAAAGGCATCGAGGCGCTGTGTGGCGTGTCCCTGGACGTGCGCGCGGGCGAGATCGTGGGGGTGGCGGGCGTGGCCGGCAACGGACAGCGCGAGCTCGCCGACGTCCTCAGCGGGATGCGGCCTGTGACGTCGGGACGTGCGAGCCTGTCGGGACGGCAACTGACTCACGCGTCCCCCGCGGCCTGGCTCGAGGCAGGCCTTGCGTACGTGCCAGAGGATCGTCGTGCCCAGGGGGCGGTGGTGAGCCTGTCCGTGGCCGAGAACCTTGCGCTCAAGGTGTATCGCCGGCCACCCATCTCGGGGCGCTGGGGGCTTTCCCTTGCCGAGGTGCGACGGCACGGGCAGCGGCTCGTGAGCTCCTTCGGGATCCGGGCGGCGTCCGTGGATCAACCCGCGGGGCAGCTGTCCGGCGGCAATTTGCAGCGATTGATCCTGGCGCGAGAGCTCTCCAGGCCCATCAAGCTCTTGCTGGCAGTGCAGCCCACGCGCGGGCTCGACGTCGGCGCGGCGCAGAGCGTTCACGAGCTGATCTTGTCTCAGCGTGAATCGGGCACGGCCACGCTGCTCATCTCCGAAGACCTGAGCGAGCTGATGCAGCTGTGCGATCGATTGGTCGTGCTGTTCCGAGGCCACGTGGCCGGAACCTTCGACCGAGCCTCCTTCGATCGCGACGTCCTCGGTCAAGCCATGAGCGGACTCGCCGGTGCGCCTTGCTGACCGGGTGGCGCATCGAGCCTCGCCTGCAGACGCCCGTCTGGGTTCTCTGGCTGCACACCGTCGCATCGGTCACGGCGGCTTTGCTCCTCGGCGCGGTGTTGCTGGCGGTGGCGGGGGTGAACCCCTGGGACACTTATGTGCATATCGTCCAATCGGGCCTGCTGGGTGGCTATGCCATCTCTGACACGATCGTGAAGTCCACGCCGATCCTGCTGTGCGCCCTGGGGGCGTCCGTGGCATTCCGGATGAAGCTGTGGAACATCGGCGGAGAAGGGCAGTTGCTGCTCGGCGGGTGGGCTGCTGCCGCGGTGGCCTTGCAGGGACTGCCTCCTTCGACGCCCGCGTGGCTGATGATCCCGGCCATGATGGTCGCCGGCGCGATGGCGGGTGCGGCGTGGAGTGCGATCGCAGGCGTGCTGCGCGCGCACCTGCAGGTCAACGAGATCATCACGACCTTGATGCTCAACTACGTCGCGGCGTTGTGGATCGCCTACTTCGTCTTTGGCCCTTGGAGCGACCGGGGCTTTCCCCTCACCCCGCCCTTTCCCGACAGCGCGAACCTGCCCCGCCTGGCCGACCTGGCCGAACGATGGCCCCTGTTCAGCGGGTGGACAGCCCACGCGGGGGCCCTCATCGCGATCGGGGCGAGCGTGGTCACCTGGTACGTCATCGCACGCACACGCTGGGGCTTCGAGGTCCGTGTGCTGGGGGAGAACCCGTGGGTCGGTCGCCTCTCCGGCATGAACCTGGCCCGTCACACCGTCCTCGTCATGGCCCTGAGCGGCGCCTTGTGTGGCCTTGCGGGCATGTGCGAAGTGTCCGGCGTCGTGCACCGGCTCCAGGACCGCTTCTCCCCCGGCTTCGGCTTCACGGGCATCATCGTGGCCTGGCTGGGTAAGCTCGAGCCCTGGCGCATGGTCGTCGTCGCCTTCCTGTTTGGTGCGCTACTCGTCGGGGGAAAGGAGATCCAGCCCGGCGGGGTCCCGCAAATGCTGCAGGGGATCATCCTGTTCGTGATCGTCGGCTCCGAGTTCCTGCTGCGCTATCGGATCCGGCTCGTCCGCCCGGAGCCTGCACCATGAACGAGTCCCAATGGCTCGCGTTCTTCGTCAACCTGTTCGCCGCAGGGCTCGCGCGCGGCACCCCGATCTTGTTCGCGACCCTCGGAGGCGTGGTCACGGAACGATCGGGTGTGATGAACCTCGGGATCGAGGGGATGATGCTCGTGGGGGCGATGACGGCGTTCGCCACGGCGCGCGCCACGGGCAGCGCCTTCGCCGGCGTCGTGGCGGGGATGGCGGCGGGCGCTACGCTCGCACTCGCCTATGCGCTCGTGGTCGTCCACTTGCGTGCCGACCAGGTGGTGAGCGGTCTTGCGCTCGGGTTCATGGGCACGGGACTGAGCGCCGTGCTCGGCGCGCCCCTGGTCGAACATCGCGAGGCAACCGCGCGCATTCCCACCTTGAACGTGCCCCTGCTCGAGGACCTGCCCGTGCTGGGAACCCTGCTGTTCAAGCAGAACCTCGTCGTGTGGCTCGGCTTCGTGCTCGTGCCCGCGTGCTGGTGGCTGCTCTATCGAACCCGGTGGGGACTGGCGATTCGGGCGGTCGGCGAGCACCCGTCGGAGGCGGATTCCCTCGGCGTGTCCGTGCTGGGCGTCCGTACGGCGAGCGTGGTCTTCGGCGGAGCGATGGCCGGGCTCGCGGGTGCGAGCTTGAGCCTGGCGATCACCCCCGGTTGGGTGGATGGGTTGACCGCAGGACAGGGTTGGGTCGCCGTCGGCCTGGTGATCTTCGCGGGCTGGAATCCGGTTCGAGCGGCCGTGGGCGCCTGGCTGTTCGGGGCGATCCGACGGCTTCCCTTGGACCTGCAGGGGGTCCCGGACCTGCCGCTGTTTCGCAACCCGAACCTCGGCTACTTCCTGAGCATGCTGCCCTATCTGTTCGTGATCGGGGCCATGGTCGTGGGGTCGCGTCAGGCGATGCGACGGCGCCTGGGGGCGCCCGCCGCGCTCGGTCTGCCCTGGATTCGCGGCGATCGGGGGAGGTGAGCGCTTGGCGCTGCTAGCCCCAAATCAAGCACTGTTCGAAAAACAGTGCTTGGGTTTGGGGCTATCCGAGCCAAAGACGAGGCGTTTTGGGGTGAGCCGCGGTGAGCGCGGCGAGGGGGCTTTGCGAAAGCCCCCTTAGAAAGACCTAGACCCAAAGCAGCGCGGAGCGCTTGATTTGGGGCTAGCGCACCGACCCGCGACTCTTCATCCTCTGTTCGGCACCGCTGACCGCGGCTCGATTGCACCAAACACTGACCCAATGCAAGGAACGAGTCGACACCCTCGCTCGGCCCACACGCGTTTGGTGACCACCGTCTCCGCTTTCCCGTGCGCTGCTACTGGCTCGTATTCGCGATAGCGGTGTAGAGCCGTGCCGTGGAATACGGGGCGGTGTCCGGCGTAACAATTCGCAGGTCGCCTTCCCAAGCCCATCCGTCGGCCTCGACCAACCGACCGTCCACGACAATGGCGCGCGCACCGAGCGGCATGGTAGCCCGCAGTGCTGCCGAGAGTCGTGGCAGCTCCCGCCGGGGTGCACCGTCGGACCAAGTCGTGGCGAAGCAGAGCGCGAGGGTGCTGTCGCGCAGCAAGGCCACGACCCGCTTCGCTTCCTCACCGGCAGTGGTGTCCGTTGCCCGATACACGTCGCCCTGCGTCATCTCAATGGGTGTGGCCATGTGCCCCATCGCGCGGAGCCGCGCAGCGTGGGTTTTTGCACGCGCCACCAGCTCGGGGACGACCTCGAGGCCGCGGCATACCGCCAGCGCTCTGGGGTACAACAACGAAGCAGCCAGGGTGGGCAACCCGTCGCCGCTGCCGATGTCGACAAAGCGATCTCCAGTGCGGACCTCCGCCGCGTCAAGCAACGTGGCGACGGTGCGAACGTCCAGCTCGCCGTAGACCAAGTGAGATTCGGCGAGATGCAGCGTCTGGCTTGCGAGTTGGGCCGCCTTTTGTGCTTCAGACCGGCGATGCTCACGGCTCGTTATCGTGCAGTCATCGAGTACCTGGCGAAGCGTCGCTTCGACATCGGCTACTGCGACCGGAACATCGTCTTTGGTCATCATGCGTCAACGCGGTAAATCAAGCGCCAACCTACTCCCGTTCGAGATAGCCAACCAGCCTCTTCAGGCCGTTCTCCCCGGGAGATGGCTGCCGTGGCGAGGCGCTTGCTTCCGCTTGCGGCGGGATCTGCACGCGAGCCATGCGAAGTGTCGTGCTCATTCCTGACCGGTATCATCCTCCTTGGCTGTGACGGCGCCCTCGCTCGGTCTTCCTAGGATTCGAGGCGACCGGGGGAGGTGAGCTTTCGGCACGCCGCAGGCACCTGCTCGGTTTTCGGTTCTCGGTGGCGCATCAACCTGCCACACTTCATCCTCTGTTCGGCACCGACGGCAGACACCAAGGAAACCCATGCGGACCCTTCAGCTCGGCCCGCGCTGCAACAACGCGTGCATCTTCTGCGCAAACGCTGCCGACCCCGCGGCGTTGGAGCCTTCCGAAAAGGAACTGGCCAACGCCCTCGACGCCCTCGACGCCCTCGACGCCATCGCCCCCACGGACGTTCTGGTCCTGGTCGGCGGGGAGCCCACTTTGCGAAGCGACTTGCCCGCCCTCGTTCGAAGGGCCAAGCAACACGGTGTGACCCGCATCGTGCTTCGAACCAACGCCCGCCGCTTGGCCTACGCGTCGTACGCCGCAGAGCTCGCCGCGGCGGGGGTCGACGGGCTCGACGTGGGGCTCCACGGATCGTCCGCGGCCATGCACGACTATCACACGAATGTTTCGGGGTCCTTCGCCCAGACGGTTCGCGGCGTGAGCCACGCGGTGAAGGCGGGGATGCGCGTGGCGGTCACGTGCGTGGTGACGCGCTCGAACTTCCGTCATCTCGCCGAGGTCGTGCAGCGGGGCGAAACCCTGGGGGTGGCGGTGGTGCAGTTCCGATCGCCCGACCTCACAGGGCGTGCGGCCATGGCAAGGGAACGCATCGTCGCCCATCCCGAGTTGGTGGTTGCCCATTTGCGGCGCGCGCGAGAACAGGGGCGCCGTTTGGGCGTGGCCGTGATGATCGACCCCGCGCTCACACTCGCACCTGGCGAGGCGGATCAGGCGGACGGACAGACAGGCGCTTCGGAACTCGGCGTTTCGGAGCTCGGCATTTCGGCGAAGGCGAACCCCGCCCGTGCCGAAGCGCGGGGGCGCGAGCGCAGGTCCGGCGACGACTTGCGGGACATCCTCCCCGCGCTCTTCGACCCGAAGGAAACAGAGCGCTAGTGGCGAACCTCGGCTACCTGCAGCTCGTCCGACACTGCAACCAGTACTGTCGGATCTGCTCCAACCCAGAGACGCCCTGGGTGCTCGACCTCGACGCCGCGACCCGCGCAATCGACGACTTCGCCCGTCGCGGGTACGCCGGTGTGATCCTCACCGGGGGAGAGCCGTCCCTGTCGGACATCGTCGAGGATGTGGTGCGGTACGCGACGGCTCGAGGGCTCTCGGCTCGGATGATCACGAACGGGAGCCGGCTGGCGGATGAGGTCCTGGCGAGGCGCTACGTGGACGCGGGATTGCGCCACTTCCACGTCTCCCTGTACTCGAGTCGGCCGTCGGTGCACGACCACGTCACGGGCGTGAAGGGGTCGTTCGAGCTCGCGCGCCGGGCGCTACACAACCTCGGTGCGCTGGGCGTGGTGGTGAACATGAACACGGTGATCAACAGGTTCAACTGCGATCACCTCGACGAGCTGGCCCGGCTGGTGGTCGACGAAATGTCGTTCGTGTCCCACGTGGTGATCAACAATCTGGACCCATCGATGGGCCGGGCGGAGACCAACCGGGACGCGTTGCACCGGCTCGTGGACATGGAGGTGTCCCTGAACCGTGCGTTGCGCATCTTGGCTTCTGGGGGAAAGACGTTCCGGGTGGAGCGCGTCCCCCTGTGTTTCATGGTGGAGTACGCGCACGCATCGACGGAGACGCGCAAGATTGTCAAGAAGGAGGAGCGGATCATCCACTTTCTGGACGAGAAGGGCACGGTGCGCCAGACGAGCTTTCGGCATCACAAGGCCGAGGTGTGTCGGGTTTGCACGCTGGACCGCATCTGTGCGGGACTGTTTGAGATGGGCAACGGGTACGACGAAGGGGAGCTGGCCCCGGTGTTCGTGGACATGGCGGCCATCGTGCGGCGGGTGCGAGGCGGGTGAAGTCAGCGCGAAGAAGAAACCCGGGCCGCGAGGCTTGTCCGCTCGGCGGCCCTTCACTACACCGACTTATCATGAGTGAAGACCATCAGGTGACTGCCGACCAGACCCCGGAGGGCGTGGTGCTGTCCTTCGACGAGTCGATCTACCCGAAGGACGCCGTGTTCGGTGCGGCCTATACCCTGCTCGATCGGTGCTTCGTGCACATCGATCGGGAAGGCACGAAGCTACAGGTCAAGCTGCGCGCGAAGCCGGGGGCGGCCTTGTCGACGGAGCTTTTGGCCGGCGAGTTCGAGGCCGAGGCCCTCGCACAAACGTGGCGCAGAGACATCGTGCGCGAGAGCCAGGCGCTGATCGAGAGCGTGACCACGCGCGCCCTCGCGGGTGCGGCGGGCCCCCCCGGGCTCGACGACTTGCTCGACGAGGACCTTGGGGACCTTGGCGACGCGTTCGACGACCCGCTGGGCATCGCGGTCAGCTGGGAGGACAAGTATGGCAAGGGTGAAGGGAAGGCGGCGGATGCGGCCACGAAGCCGGAGTCGGCCGTGTCCGAAGAACCCGACGAGGGAAAGGAGGGACCATGACGGAGCTTCTGTTCCGTGTGAGCCTCTACTCGCCCGCCGCCATCGACCGCGCCTTGGAGGCCTTCGCGCCCTTCGCGGATTTCGAGCGGCAGATGCAGGACGGCGTGGAGGTGGTCCGGTTGACCGCCAAGCCGGGTGAAGACGAGCCCTTGATCGCCGGAGAGCTCGCCAACTACGTGCTGGGCGCCACGGTCGACGGCGCCGACCCGATGACCGTGGAGGAGACGTGATGGCAGGCATCGTTCCGATCCGAAAGCGGGCCAGCACAGGCGTCGCTCTCGTGCCGTTTCGCATGAGGAAGGTGGGCCCGGACGTGTTGCTCACCAGCCCGTGGGGCGACTGGGTATTCGTCACGGAGCAGGAGCTGGACGCCCTCGCTTCCGGCACGCTGCAGGGCGGCACTGCCCTGCACGCGAAGCTGTCCGAGCGCGGCTTCCTGCGCGACGGTGTGGACGCTGCCGCCCTCGCCGAGCGAGTGTCCCGACGCAAGCGCTTCCTCGACGCGGGTCCCAACCTTCACATTCTCATCCCCACCCTGCGGTGCAACCAGACCTGCGTGTACTGCCACGCGAGCCGCGCCGACATGTCCGACACCTCCACGGACATGACCCAGGAGACCGCCGACAAGGTCGTCGACTTCATCTTCCAGAGCACCTCGCCACGCATCACGATCGAGTTCCAGGGCGGCGAGCCCCTCGCCAACTTCCCCCTCGTGAAGTACGTGATCGAGCGCGCCAAGGACAAGAACCAGCAAGAGGACAAGACCCTCGAGTTCACGCTCGTCTCGAACCTGTCGTTGCTCGACGACGAGAAGCTCGACTATCTCGTCGCGAACAAGGTGCAAGTCTGCACGAGCGTGGACGGCCCCGCGACGTTGCACGACAAGCAGCGCGTGCTCGCGTCGGGCAGCTCCCACGCCGAGGCGGTTCGATGGATCAAGCGCATCAACACGCGATACGCGGAGATGGGGCTCGATCCGGTGCTCTACCACGTCGAGGCGTTGATCACGACGACCCGGGCCGCCCTCGCGATGCCCAAGCAGATCGTGGACACGTACGTGGACCTGGGGTGCCGGGCCATCTTCCTGCGACCCGTGGACCCCTTCGGCTTCGCCGCCCAAACCGGCAAGACCATCGAGTACGACCGCGCGGAGTTCCTCGACTTCTACCGGGAGGCGGTCGGTCACATCCTCGCGCTCAACAAGCAGGGGACCCAGGTGCTCGAGCGGTACGCCGCCATCTTCCTCACCAAGATCCTCGGCGACGACGACCCCAACTACCTCGACATCCGGTCCCCCTGTGGCGCCGGAATCGGACAGCTCGCCTACAATCATGATGGCAAGATCTTCACCTGTGACGAAGGGCGCATGGTCCACCAGATGGGGGACTCGTTCTTCCAGATCGGGAAGGTCGGCGAGACCCGCTACCGCCAGGTCATGCTCAGCGACACGGTGCGGGCCCTGACGGTCGCGTCCAACCTCGACGCCCAGCCGGACTGCGTGGCGTGCGTGTACAACCCCTACTGCGGCGTGTGCCCGGTGCACAGCTACGCCACCCAGGGGAGCATCTTCGGACGCATGCGCGAGAGCTCCTGGTGCGCTGTCCACAAAGGGATACAGGACTTCCTGTTCGAGATGCTGCACGACAGCGACCCCGAGACCGTGGACACCCTTCGACGGTGGACCACGATCCGGGAGCGAGCCCACTTCGTTCAGCCGCGCTGTTCGGAGTGAACGCGGTATAAAACACCGCGTTCTGCTTGTTTCAAAGCGCTTCCCGTTCGAGGAGCGCAACTTTCTCCATCACCCTCGACTCCAACTCGCGCTTGTACAGCGCCACTCGCTCGAGGATCGAGGCATCCGAGGCGCCCAGGATCTGTGCAGCAAGGATGCCCGCGTTCTTTGCACCGTTGATGGCGACTGCTGCCACCGGCACGCCGGCAGGCATTTGAACAATGGAGAGCAGCGAATCCTGGCCCGCAAGACTCGACGTGTTGATCGGTACGCCGACGACCGGTAGCGGCGTGAGGGCTGCCACCATGCCCGGAAGATGGGCGGCGCCACCGGCTCCTGCGACGATGACGCGCAAGCCTCGTTCGACGGCGCTTTGGGCATAGTGATAGAGCCGCAGGGGCGTGCGGTGGGCCGAGACGATGGTCAGCTCGTAGGGCACGCAAAACTCGTCAAGGATGGCGGCAGCCTCGCGCATGACTGCCAGATCCGAGTCGCTGCCCATGATGATGCCAACCAGGGGACGTCTTCCAGTGGTTGTCGCGACAGGCGTCGGTTCGGATTTGGGTTGGCTCATGGGTGTTCCTCTCCCGAAATCTCGATGAGGGCGCAGACTTGCAGTGCCTTTTGCTCGGCCACTGTGATGTCCGGATCGAGTACTGTGACATGACCCATCTTGCGATGGGGCGCGGTCGCTGCTTTGCCGTAGAGATGCAGGCAGACGCCCGGGATTGCCAAGGCTTCGGCCATGCCCTTGATGACTGGACGACCGCTACGATTCGGTGCTCCGAGCAGGTTGATCATGACAGCGGGGGAAAGCTGATCGGTCGAGCCGAGCGGCAAGCCGACCACCGCGCGCAGATGCTGCTCGAATTGGTCAGTCACATTCGCCTCGATGGTGTGGTGGCCCGAGTTGTGAGTGCGCGGCGCCACCTCGTTGACCAGCAGATCACCCGTGTGGGTCAGAAACATCTCGACCCCGAAAATGCCCACACTGCCAAAAGCCTCGACCGTTCGCACGGCCAATTCCGCCGCAGCCTTGGCCGTTACGGAGGTGACGCGAGCGGGCGCAAGCAGCCGATCAAGCACGTTTTCGCCGGGCCGGAAGCACATCTCCACCACCGGATAGCAGCGACAGTCACCATCATGAGCGCGCGCTACCACCACCGCGAGTTCCTTCGCGGCCGGCACGAAACGTTCGAGCAGCGAGGGCACTTGGAGATGGCGTGGATAGTCATCGGCCGACTTGAGCACGGCTACGCCGCGCCCGTCGTAGCCGCCGCGCCTCGCCTTCTGAACCAAGGGATAGCCGAACTCGGCGAAGGCCTGGGCATTCGGCTCGGCCATGGCGACGAAAGGTGCCGTCGGGATACCGGCGGCCTGCAGCTCCGCCTTCTGCGTGAGCTTGTCCTGGATAGCGGCCAGCACCCTTGGCGAGGGACGGATGCTGTGGCCCTCGCGTTCGAGCTGAAGAAGTGTCTCGGTGTCGATGTCTTCGATGTCGAACGTGACGAGGTCGCAAGACTCGGCCAGCTCTCGCAACTTGTCCGCGTCGTGATAGCTGCCGACGATCTGATGGCCGGCGACCTGACCGGCCGGCGAGCTGGGCGTCGGATCGAGCACCACGCAGGCGCAACCGAGGCGTCTGGCAGCCTTGGCAAGCATGCGACCGAGTTGGCCGCCGCCGATGATACCAATCCGGGCGAATGGGAGGGGAAGTGCGTCCATGGAGCGTTGTCTGGGAACTGTCAAACTCGCTGGGAAGCCGCTCGAGTGGGGAATCAGCCGCCCATGGCTTGCCGGAGCAGCCGTGCACCTTGCTCGACCTGCTCCGTAGCGCAAGAAAATGCGAAACGGATGTGGCCTGCCCCCGCCGGACCGAACACCTCCCCAGGCGCGCTGCCGACCCCAACCGTCTCGATCAGGTGCTCGGTCATCGCCCACCCGTCGCGCTGTCCCCGAACCCCGGGCCACGCATCCCCGATCCTCGCCCACAAGTAGAAAGCCCCTTGCGGTCGTAGCGGCTCCAGCGCAGGCAAACCCTCCAACGCCGCAACCAGAATGTCGCGCCGCTTCGCATACTCCGCCGCCATCGACGCCACCGCGTCCATCGGGCCCTCCAAGGCCGCCACAGCCCCGTACTGTGTCGCGGAATTCACCCCGTTGATCGTACAGCGCAGCAACTTCGTCATGCGTTCCACCAGCAAGTCGTCGTTGCACCCGACGTACCCGAGCCGCAGGCCACTCATGGCATAAGTCTTCGACATCGAGAAGACGCTGATCACGCGCTCGTAACCGAGCGACCCGAGGCTGACGTGCTGCCTTCCGTCGAACAGTACGTGCTCGTACGCCTCGTCCGAGAGCACCCAGAGACCATGCCGTGCTGCCACTCCGAGCAGAGCTTCGCACTCGGTCCGGGAGAGCACCCGTCCGGTGGGATTGTGCGGGGAATTGACGACGATGGCGCGGGTTCGCGGCGTCACAGCCGCTTCCACGGCTGCTGCGTCGAAGTCGTACTCCCGCGTGGCGTCGAGCCTAACTCGGACCGGTACGCCGCCCGCGAGCTTCACGTTGTCGAACGTCTCGGTCCACGTCGGGTCAGGCAAGATGATCTCGTCCCCTGGGAGACAGAGCGCTCGGAATGCGACGTAGAGCGCGTTCATCGCGCCGTTGCTCACCAGCACGTGATCCACATCCGAGATCGGGATGCCGTTGGCCTCGCGCAGCTTGCGGAAGATGGCCTCGCGCAGCGGCTTGATGCCCGCCCCCGCCGTGTAGTGGGTGTGTCCGTCGGCGAGAGCCTTTGCGATGGCGTCGAGGATGTGGGGGGCGACGGCGAAGGACGGGTCACCGGATTCGAGTCGAAAGACCTTGCGGCCTCGGGCCTGCAAATCGAGGAGCCGGTCACGCACGGTGACGATGCCGCCGAGGGGAATGGTGTCGACGATGTGCGGGTGGTGAGAAGACACGATGTGAGCCCTCCTTGTGGAATGAGTTAGCTATGCACACGACAGCGTGCGCACGGAGTGTGTTTCGGGGAGAATGCGGGCAACGTCGTGCGTCTCGGCAACACGTCGTCAGCGCCTCCCCTGGGTATGGGCCTGTCGCTGCCGTCGTGGACGAGGCGCAGCACGGTCTCGACCTACAAGGTTGCGAACGCGTCGCAGTGTCATCAGCCGCATCGTTGGGCACCTTTGCCGTTGGAAGCTCATGTCCTCAGCCCTTGCGCTCATCTTCTCCGAGCACGAGACCGATCAAGGAGGAGACGCGTTCGTGTCGCTCGATCGGGTGCCGAAGAGGAAGATCGGTTCGCGTCTCGTAGCGATTCCGACGACCATGGCGAATCCGCTCGATGTACCTAGCTTCCGCCAACTCGGCGACGATCCGCTGAACGGCACGCTCGGTGATGCCGACGAGGCGAGCGACGTCGCGCATCCGCACCTCAGGCTCCCGCGCAATGCACAGCAGGACGTGCGCGTGGTTGGTGAGAAACGTCCAGGTCGGCTCTGGTTCTTTGGTGGACCGAGTCGCCTTCGCCCTCCTTGTTGTCGCCGCCTTGCGGGCTATGCGAGATGCAGCCAATGGGTAACCTCCGGCATACAGTCAGGTTGGCGTTCGGGTCATGCGCGCGTGGCGAGTAAAGCTGGGACACGGTGAGGACTGCACCAACGGGTTCCGACCGATTGAGATCGAGGAGCATCGGCGCCATCAACGTGTGACGGAGTTCGACGACCCCGGACCCACACTCGGCTGGGGCATGGAATCGGGGCGTCCAAGCAACCGCCGAGCACCGTCTCGACGAAGGCGACGATCGACATCGTGCCGCGCAAGCAGAGCAGCCTCAACGTGACGAACTCGAAGTGGGTTAACGTGTCGTCGATAGTGGGGTCATCCTCGAATCGGAGGGGTGGCGTACCAAGATCGAAGCCCATTTCCATTGCGATGCGATCACGACTAGCCCCAATTCAAGCACTGTTCGAAGAACGTGCTTGGGTTTGGGGCTATCCGAGCTGAAGGCGAGGCGTTTTGGGGTGAGCCGCGGTGAGCGCGGCGAGGGGGCTTTGCGAAAGCCCCCTTAGAAAAACCTAGACCCAAAGCAGCGCGGAGCGCTTGATTTGGGACTAGCGCTAAGCAATACGCGACTTATATGTCGTGAGTCAAGTATCATTCTCGAAAGAAGTCCTGGATGAGCATGCTCCTCGTCCTCCGAAGAGCGCGCCACGTTTGCGACGCAAGTGGCCCCAAGGTGCGGAGGCACCAAATCCTTGACGTCCGGGTAGCAGACGCAGCGTCCGACTTGGCGAACCAGCCGGGAGCATGCTTCCGGGTCTTCGAGGCAACCGAGGCCAGCGACTTCATCGACGGGGCAGACTCGTTGGGCAAAGGAAGTGAGGCTCGATGCCCCCTTCGGTGAATCGATCCGATTCCATCGTGCACGCGGTGCGCGTGTTGCGCTCTGGAGGCCTGGTGGTCTTCCCCACCGAAACTGTCTATGGCCTTGGCGCAGATGCCGAGAACGTTGGCGCTGTCGAACGCATCTTCGCTGTGAAGGGGCGGCCTGCCACGCATCCACTCATCGTTCACATCGGTGCCTCCGAGCAGGTCCAAGACTGGGCGGATGGCCTTCTCGAGCCCGCTCGCCTTCTGGCAGAGCGCTTCTGGCCTGGGCCTCTGACGCTCGTCCTACGGCGAAGCAACCGGGTGCCGCTCGCAGTGACCGGGGGACTCGAAACCGTCGCCGTGCGAGTGCCAGACCACCCTGTCGCGCTCGAACTTCTCCAGGCTTTCGGGGGCGGAGTTGCGGCGCCGTCGGCCAATCGCTTCGGGTCCGTCAGTCCCACGAGCGCTCGCCACGTTCGCGAGGCTCTCGGGGCCCGCCTCAGGACTGCCGTCGACTTCGTGCTCGACGGCGGCTCCTGCCACGTTGGCGTGGAGTCGACCATCGTCGATTGCACTGGTGAACACGTGAGCATCTTGCGCCCGGGGGGCGTGACGCGGGAAGACCTCGAAGGGGCACTCGGGTGCTCAGTCCCGAGATGTGCACACGGTTCCATCCGTACCCCAGGGCAGTACCCGTCACACTACGCCCCACGGGCGCGGGTCATCCTCGTTGAGCCCGACGAACTCGCTGCGGAAGCGCAGCGCCTGCAGGTCCAGGGCTGCCGAGTCGGCGTCCTGACGCCTCGCGCATTCGAGCACACTGTTGCGGGACAAGTCATGCACATGCTCGTGGTCCCCGAGCCCATGTCCAGGTACGCACAGAAGCTTTATGACCTGTTGCGGGAGTTCGACCGACGTGGTTGCGACGTCATCGTCGCCACTTGCCCCCCCCAAGAGGGGCTGGGGCTGGCGATCGTGGACAGGCTCCGCCGAGCTGCAGGGCCCTGAGGAGATGAGCCGGGGTTGGAACCGCCAACCGCCTTTTCGGTCGAGTCCAACGGTCCACGGTCTTCGGACGCATGCGCGAGATCTCTTGGTGCGCTGTCCACAAAGGGATACAGGACTTCCTGTTCGAGATGCTGCACGACAGCGACCCCGAGACCGTGGACACCCTTCGACGGTGGACCACGATCCGGGAGCGAGCCCACTTCGTTCAGCCGCGCTGCTCGGAGTGAGCGCAGCCCACGCAAGCCTCCTCACGAACCCACGCCAGATAGGCTTCCATCCCTCCGCCCACCGATAGCGCGATCAGCTCCGGCGTCTCGTAGGGGTGCAGCGCCTTCACCCGCTCCGCGATTTCCCCGGACCGGCTCCGCACGCTCTTCATCACCAACAATAGCTCCGCGTCCTCGCACACCTCCCCCTTCCATCGGTAGATCGACCGAAGCCCCGGCACCACGTTCACACACGCCACCAGTCCTTCTTGCACCAGCGCCCTCGCCAGCTTCGTCCCCACCTCCTCGCTCGGTACCGTGCACAGCAACACCACCACGTCTCGCACGTCATCTCTCCACGCCATGGTTCCTCCCTCGTCACCGCAACCGTTTCCAAGCCTCGCGCATCGTGCCACACTCCCCCCGCTTCGTCGCTTGTCTGAAGTCTGCCCCAACCGACCCGATCATGATCGATTGCCCCAGCTGCCATCAGACGAACCCCCAAGGGTCGTCTTTCTGCATCTACTGCGGAGGCGCTGTGCCCGCCTCGGACGCACAGCCTCCCGCCGACGGCACCGTGCCCGGCAAGCCGGCCAGCGGCGTGCTCACACCCGAGAACGTGCCCGCTCCTGGCGCCCTCACCTCCGGCTTCGTCGTCGACGGCAAGTACGCCATCGACTCGACGCTCGGCGAGGGGGGCATGGGCATCGTCTACCTCGCCACGGACATCCACACGAACGTTCCCGTCGTCGTCAAAGCCATCCGCTCCGAGTATGCCCACCGACAAGAGTTCCGCGACCGTATCCTCGCCGAAGGTCGCGCCCTCGCACGCATCGACCACCAGAACGTCGTCCGGCTCAACGCCGTCGTGGTCGAACCCGACGGTCTGTTCCTCGTCATGCAGTTCATCGATGGGGAGTCGCTGGACAAGACCATCGAGCGGTACGTCGAGCAGCAGACGCCGATGCCGGTCGACCTCGTGCTCAAGCTCTTCTACCAGGTGCTCGACGGGGTGGGGGCCGCGCATGCCGAGGGTGTGATTCACCGCGATCTCAAGCCGGCGAACATCCTGATCCGGCGGCGTGACGCGGTAGCGAAGGTGACGGACTTCGGCATCGCCAAGGCGGAAGAGGACATCCAGGCGGGCCGGGGACAGACCAAGGGCATCATCGGCTCTTTGCTGTACATGGCCCCCGAGCAGATCAAGGGACAACGTGACCTCGACTACCGCGTCGACATCTACGGCCTCGGGATGCTGCTGTACGAGATGCTCGTAGGCAGGGTTCCCTTCGACGCGCCCAGCGAGTTCGAGATCATGAAGCTGCACCTGGAAGCGGAAGTCCCCTTCATCTCCAGGATGCGGCCCGATGTTCCTTCTTACCTCGACGCCGCCATTCACAAGGCCTGCGCGAAGAAGCGCGAAGACCGGTTCGCGTCCACCGCGCAGATGGCCGCAGCTTTGCGCGCGGGCCACGACGTGGCGGCCGGGCCCCCGGTCGTTCTCGCCATGACCCCGCCCGTCGGCGTCGTGCCGGCTCCCATCGTCGATGCCCCCATCTCACCCGCCAGCACCACAGAGAGCGCAGGGTTCGAGCCGTCCGAAAGGTCGCCGCTGTTCTGGGCGATCCTGTTCGTGGGTCTCTTTGTGCTCGGGGGTGGCGCGGTCGCGGGGGCCTGGTACCTCGGCTACCTCCCTACCGAAAAACCCAAACCACGCCCTGTCCCAACCGCTTCCCTCCCGGGTCCGACCCAGCCTCCGCCGGTCGTGTCCCCGCCTGCTGCCGATGCCGCTCCGCCCGTCGTGCGCAGTCCCCTCGAAGCGCTCGTGGGGTCGTGGAAGAGCGACACGGGACGTGTCTACGACGCAGTCTTGAGCGGGCATGCGCTCGAGTTCCGGATCCACGACGCGAAGGGCATGGATCAGGATGGCTACGTAACGGGGGAAGAGCGGTTCGTGCTCGAGGTCGTCGAGGGGCAACGCTCGGTGTTTGCCGTGAAGGACAAGGTTCGTCCGGCCCTGCCCGCCGACCTCCGCTACGACCTCACGCGCTCTCGATCCACTTGTCAGGAAGTACGTACGGAGGTGAAGGGAACCCCCCTGCGCGCGCGCTATGACGGCACCCGATTGACGGTGGAGGTCGTGAAGATCGCCCCCGATCGGAGCATGTTCCTGCGCAGCGGCACCCAGGTGCACGGCTGCGTGCGGCTGCGCGAAGCCAAGGCGTCGTTGCTTCAGAGCACCCTGACCCGCAGGTGAGCTTGTCAGAGCCCTCCGGACTCCGGGACGGGCGCGGGCTGAGCCGCGTTGACGATGGTGCATCGCACGGAGGTTTGTGCAACGTCCGAAGCCGTCTTGCCGCCTTGGACCCGCAAACTCGCGAGAAGCTCCTGGGCCGTTCGCTGGATCTCGGCCGCCCCTTGCTGCGTCACGGGCGCGCCGCCCGCTTGCATCCGCCCGCTCGTGGCCACCTGGGCTTGCACCACGCTGCGCCCCGGCGCCTGGACTTGCACGTCGATCAGCACGAGGACCGTGGCTCCCGGGCCCACGCCGAAGGTTCGCGGCTTCTTGTTGAAGCCCGAGCAGAACGCAGGGGTGCCGGGGCCTCCCGGGGTGCCGTAGCTCGCCGACGTCCACGCCTGGAGGTCGACCGTGTAGTCCGTCTCATTGGTGCTCACGGCGACGCACTGGCCCGAGGCCGTGTCGAGGATCCAGCCGGGGGAGCACTGCAGGACCTTGACGCACGCCTGACCGTTCCAGGTTTCGTCCCGGGAGCAGGTGTTCTCGGGGGGGACGCAGGAAGCGCTCTGGGCGTTCTCGACGATGAGAACCAGGCCGGGGGGGCAGCCGAGCTTCTGGCCTTCTCCCACTTGAACGCCCATGTTCTCGGCGACCTTGTCGACCTGTTGCTTGGCGAGGCAAGCGCCGGTGGTGAGATCCAGCTCCTGTCCGGGGGGACACACGATGCGGACGCACCCGTAACCTTCGTGACGGGCGCCTGCCCCGCAGTAGGCATTCGCCTCCGCCTGGGTCATGCACGAGCTGTTGAGGGAAACCCTCCCCATCTCGCACACGCACGTGTCCCGTTGCGTGTCGAAGTAGCTCCCGCTGGGGCAAGTGTCCCAGGAGCACCGGCAGTTGGAGCTGTCGCCCTTGCACACCTTCACGAGGCACATGCCCGAGGGGCAGCCCGAGAGGCCGAGGGCCAGCACCCCGAGGCCGAGAACAACGGGCAGCTTCGCGAAGCAAGAAGAGAGGTTCGAGAGGGACCTGTGCATGGGAGACTCCGTGGCCGGAACCGTAGCATTCGACCTCACCGACGGGTAGCGACGGAGTTGGGCCCAGGTCCGGAGCCATCGGACTTGGCCGCAGATTTCGCAGAGAACCGCAGATGGTTTCGTTGCTGCGTAGCGACGGGTTGTGCGTCCGAAGGGACGCATGCTGACCCGCCTCGTGGGA
>CAZAWR010000092.1:0-40389 GCA_964488865.1 uncultured Polyangiaceae bacterium
GCGCTGCTTACGGACGGGGCCGAAACGACGTTCGTCCTGGGCGGCCAGTCCTACTACGAAGTTCTCTGGACACCGGTGTCCTGCAACGCCTACTACATCCTTGCCCACGCGTGGATCGCCGCGAAGCTCAACCTGCTCAACGGGGCAGATGGGAGTGTCGTCGCCGCCACGATGAGCGATGCCGAAGCCATCCTCGCGTCCTACACGCCGGCGAACCTCGCCAAGGTCAAGGGGGCACTTCGCACCCAGATCACTTCACTGGCCCAGCTGCTGGATGACTACAACAACGGCCTGACGGGCCCTGGACATTGCCCCGAGTAGCCGCGGCGCTTTCTGCACGCACATAGTCCGTCGGCCCCCGGCTGCCTCACGGCGCCGTACGAGCCCAGGAGGGAAGCACGCCCAAGTCTACGCCCCACAATACCGGCATGACCCAGACCACGAACGCTGTGATGATCAATGTGCCAAAGATGTTGAGCCAGAGCCCGGCCCAAGCCATCTGCCGGATGGTCACGCACCCGCTCCCGAACACCACCGCGTTGGGCGGCGTCGCCACGGGCAGCATGAACGCGAAGGAGGCGGACAGACAGGCACCCACGATGGTCGCGTAAGGGTGAACCCCCATGGCCACCGCGGCGCTGCCCATGACGGGCACCAGCAGCGTGGCTGTGGCGGTGTTGCTCGTCAGCTCCGTCAGAAATATGGTCAAGAGAACCACCGTTCCCACGAACACCCACAGACTCGTTCCCTCCAGCCCCTGGAGCTTGCTCGCCAGAAACTCCGCCAGACCCGTCTTGCTGAAGCCCTCCGCGAGCGACAGTCCTCCTCCGAACAGCACGACCACCCCCCAGGGGATCTTCACCGCGGTGTTCCAGTCGAGCAGAAACTCGCGCTTGCGAACCGACACCGGGATGACGAACAACGCGATCGCGCAGGCGATCCCGATGGTCGAGTCCTGGACCATGTCGAACCGAGGCCAGACGCGCCTGACGAGCGTCGACTGTTCGAGAAAGCCGCGCGCCACCCACCCGGTCGCGGCCACCAGGCCGACCAGCACGATGAGCTTTTCCGGACGCGACACCGGCCCGAGGCTGCGGACCTCGCTCCGCAACAACTCCCTCACCTTGCCAAGATCCAGGCCGCGCGTCGGGAACAGCCAAGTCAGGAGCAGCCATGCCACGGCAAGCGTGACGACAGCAAGCGGAACCCCGAGCAGCATCCAGCGCGCAAAGCCAATGTCGACGCCGTAGAGCTTCTCGACCATGCCCGCCATCACCGTGTTCGGAGGAGTTCCAATCAGCGTGGCCACCCCTCCAATGGACGCCGCGTACGCGATCCCGAGCATCAGCCCCGTGCCCAGGTTCCGATGCTCCCTGGTCGCTTCCCCTCCCGCGTTCGCCTGACGAAGGACCGCTATGCCGATGGGCACCATCATCATCGCCGTCGCCGTGTTGGACACCCACATCGAAAGCGATGCCGTCGCAATCATGAACCCGAGCACCATGCGCCGCGGGCTCGTACCCACCAGCCGGAGGGTGTGCAGCGCCACCCGCTTGTGCAGGTTCCATCGCTCCATCGTCACCGCCAAGAAGAAGCCGCCGATGAACAGATAGATGAGGTGGTTCGCGTAGGGGGCCGACGCGGCACCCGCTGACATGACCCCGAGCATCGGGAACGCAGCGATGGGCAGCAACGCCGTGGCTGGGATCGGGATGGCCTCCGTCACCCACCACACCGCCATGAGCACCGTGACCGCGGCAACGGACCAGGCTTCGGCGGACATGCCTCCGGGAGCCGGCCAAACCAACATCCCGACCGCCACCGCGGGCCCCAGGACCAACCCCCACCACCTCGTCACGCCGCCACTCGCGCCGACGCTCTCGTCGCCTGTTCCCATTGCGCGAGAGGGTAGCGCATCAACACCCGCGCCCGCCTTCGAGAATCCTTCCCCCGGCTCCCCCTCTTGACTTGGGCTCGCCATGCTCAATATGTTACGTATGGAAATATTTGTATCCGTGGGCGCCGGGTCGCCGCGAAAGGTCCCCTGAAAACGCTTTGAACCCCCTATCGAACGGAGCGCAAAATGTTTCAGCCTCTTCCCCAAAACGAACCAGAACCCCTCGAGGACGTGTTTGATGACGTCGTGCCGACGCAGCGACGGCCCCATGGGGTAGGCCGGGGCCGCACGTTGATTCCCCCGCCGCGGCGCACCGGGGAGGACGAAGGACGTGTCGACATGAGGGCTATTCTGTCGGAGCCGCCTCGGCCATCGTTGGAGCCTTTGGAGTCGCGGCCCTTGTTTTCGGGTGTGGAGATCCAGCAGGAGGACGACTGGCGGGGGGACCGGACGCCTCCTCCTCTCGCGTCGGACCTCGGGTCCATCGCGCCCATGGCCGTGTCGGATACGCTTCCTCCCGCGGCCCCTCGGGCTCCCGCGCCCCGTGCGGGTTGGATGGCTGCAGGTGCCCTCGGAGCGATGGCGGCGTTGGCTGGTTTCGTGCTGTTCTCCCAGATGGACGGGCCCGCTTCGCAAGCAACTCAGGCGTTCGCGGTGCCCGTCGCGGCGCAGTCGCCGCCCGTAGTCGCCGTCGAAGACCTGCCCATCGTTGGGGTGGTGGAGCCCCGGACCGGGGAGGAAGTGTCGGAAGGCTTCGAAGAGGACGCGACGATCGAGTGGGTGACGGTCTTGAACGAGGTCGTCGTCTGGTCTGACCGGGAGTCCACCAGCGCTGACCGACCAGAGCGCGAGCGGGGGGACACCTCTGAGGAGCTGGTGTCGGCATCTTCCGAGACACCTTCCCCGGAGGATCAGCTGGGCAGTGAGCTGGTGGCGGCGTCAGAGTCGTCGCGCGCGGGACCGTTCGACCGGTCTGCTGCGAGCGCGGCGCTGGAGGTCTCAGCTGCTGCCGCCATGTCGTGCCGGCAACCCGAAACACCGCCCGGTGCGGCGCGGGTGTCGGTGACCTTTGCCCCTTCGGGGAAGGTCAACACGGCCACTGTGACGGGCGCTTTCGCGGGGACCCCCGAGGGAGGGTGCATCGCGCGAACGTTTCGGGCGGCGCGGGTGGAGCCATTCGAGGGAGGCTTGGTAACCGTTCACAAAACGGTGGCTGTCCGGTGAGTCGGGCGGTCGAACGCGCCAACTACTCTCGCGGTCCTTCGTTGTAGCCGCGCGGGCGGTGCTTCGGGTCGACGCCGTTGTTGGCTTCGCCGTTGTTGAGTGTGTCGTTCGCGAGGTAGGCGAGCCAGGAGCCGGGATGCTTGTCGGCCATCGAGACCAGCTCGTCCCGATGGTCCTCCAGGGCCGATTCGTCCCAGAGGCATTGCAGGGCCAGCGCGATCAAGTTCGGATCGCCGGGGGCCAGCTTGAATCCCTCACGGTAGTGGGGCCACGCCTCCTCGGGACGGTGCAGGCGGCAGAGCGTGTCACCAAGGTAAATGTGCGCCATCGGCCAGGTGGGCGCGAGGGCGAGGGCTTCGCGGTTGGCGTGCAGTCGAACGTCGAGTCTACCCCTCGCTCCCCACATGACGGAGTAGTTCAGCTGTGCCTTCGCACTGCGGGGCACTGCCTTGCGCGTTGCGTCCCAGAACGTGAGGTCGTCGGCGTAGTGAAACGCGTGCGTCCGCGCGCGTGCTGCTTGAAACGTCAGAAAGACCACGCAGGCTGCGACGGCGACCGCCCCATGCCAGCGATGGCGAGTGGACTCGAAGAACCATGTGAACCCTGCTGCCAGTGCGAGGCTCGAGCCGATGACGGGGAAGTACCAGAATCGCTCCGCACGAACGGTCGGCAGCAAGACCGGGATGTTGGAGTGGGGGAAGTACGCCACCACGATCCACATCAAGCCGACGGCTCCGAGCATCGCCAAGGCGGGCAGACGAAGCCTCGCCATGCTCGGATCGATCTCGGAGCGCTTGCAGGTCATCGCTGTGCACAGCAAGCGATAGACGCGTCGCTCGCCCCACCATGCACGGACCGCGAGGGCGAGGCTTGCGATGGGGAGGACCACGAACGCCAGCGCGCCCAGCACGTTCTCCACCTCGTGCAGGTGCTCGGGGACGGGTTCCTGGGGGGCAGAGTAGTCCCCCGACAGCTTTCGAGGGAACACGACCTGCACCAGCCCGCGCCAGAACACGCGCAGGGCCCCGGCCGTTCGGAACCGGAAGTCAGGCGCATCGACGAGCGGGTTGTTGAGCGGGTCTCTTGGCAGCGGGGCTTGGTGAAACCACCCGCGGAACCAGTGCACGGCCTGCTGAAGGAGGTTGGCGGTCTCAGGCAGGGGCGCACGCAGTTCCTCAGGCATCGGCGCGGGGAACCACAGCTTGCGCAAGTACACGTACAGCACGAGCGCCCCGGCGGCTCCCAGGAGCGCGAGCAACCCGCGAACCCATCGCAGGGGACGTCGCCCGTGGGTCAAGGGAGCGAACAGGATCGCCGCGAAGGGAACGAGCGGGATGCAGACCAGCGCGCTCTCCTTCGAAAACAGTCCGAACACCACCGCCGCGAAGACGGCGAAAGGCATCGCCCACATCGGGAGTCGAAGCGCAAGCAACGCGAGGCACGCGCCCAGTCCACCCATCACGTCCGCGATCCCGACCACGCCGCTTACCGCCTCGGTCAGCACCGCGCTCGTCACGAACACCGCCCCCGTGAGCCAGGCAAGTCCGCGACGTCGTGTGAACCCGTGGACGACGCAGACCAGTACCGCGCCGTTGGCCGCATGGAACAGGACGTTGAGCCAGTGGAACAACCACGGCTGCATCACGGGAGGGTGCTGCTGCGTCGGCAGGTTCGCGAGTGCCAGCAAGCTCAACCCGCCCAGCACGGTCAAGGGAAGCGCGATCACGGGCACGAGCAGAAGCACCAAGGCCACCACAGCCGCCGCACCAGCGATGTACAGCAACCAGCCCAAGGCGCCGGAGGCGACGGCGGTGCCCACCAACACGGCTGCGACGGCCGCACCCCAGCGGAGCCTGTTTCGGCGGGCTCGTGCGATCTGGATCGCGAGTGCTGCGAGCGCCGGGCCTCCCACGACGAGGCCAAGCAGGTTGGGCCAGCTTCGCCATCCCGGGGGGCGAGCAGGTTTTCGGACGCTGTGAACCGCGGGTGTCAGGCGCCCCACCGTCCAGTTCACCCCGTGGGTCACGCCCTTCTGCGCATCCCATACGCCACGCCAAACATAGTTCGGCAGCGGGCGATAAGACCCCACGCTGCGGTCCGGGGGAAGACCCCAGAAGTCCCGTCGCACGGCGTCCGCGAACGACAGCTTCGTTCCGTTTACGTAGGGATTGGCGAGCAGGGCCTCCTGCTCGTCGAAGATGTAGTTCGACGAGAGGCTTCGCGTGAAGAGGGCGGCGGAGAGAATGAGCATCGGCACCATCGCGATCCAGAACGAAGGTGCGTCGCCGACGAAGTAGCCTGCTGCCCAGGCCCAGGTATCGTAAATGAACCTGGGCCGATGGCCGACCGGAGCGGTGGCCGCGGGATGGTCTTGGAAGCTCGAAACGCTATCGCTCACTCGGATTCCGTAGGCTCTGGGATGGGCCAGATGTCTCCCCAGAGGGCTTGGCCACCATCGACGGATACCACCGATCCGGTGATGAAGTCGTTGGCATCTGACGCGAGGAAGACGATCACGCGAGCGACCTCTTCGGGGGTGCCTAGCCGTTTGAGGGGGGTGGCTGTACGTGTCATCTGCAGGAGGGCTTCGCCGTACTGTGCAGTTCCTGATGATCGGATGTTGTTGCCGGGGGCGACCGCGTTGACGCGCACGCCTTCGGAGGCCCACTCGATGGCGAGCGACCGCGTGAGGTTCTCGACGCCTGCCCGGGCTGCACCGGTGTGCGCCATGCCAGGGAAGCCGCGTGCGACGGTGGCGGTCACGTTGACGATGCGGCCGCGTCGGGCGGGTAGCATCGCCTTGCGCGCCACCTCGAGGGTGACGAAGAACGTCCCGTTGAGGTTGTTGTGGATCACAGCCTCCCAACCCTTCGTCGTCAAGGCCTTGGCCGGGCTCGGGAACTGTCCACCCGCGTTGTTCACCAGCACGTCGACCTTGCCCCAACGTTGCAAGACCTCGTCCGTCAGGCGGGACACGGCCTCAGGATCCCGGATGTCGCAAGGGATGGTCAGCACGTCGTGCCCCTCTTCTCGGAGCAGCGCTGCGGCTTGGTCGAGGTGGTCCTTCTTCCGGCTCCCGATCGCCACGCGTGCGCCGAGGTGGCAGAGCTCGCGCGTGACCGCCAGGCCGATCCCGGTGCCACCACCCGTCACGACGGCCACCTGACCCGAGAAGAGCCCAGGCGCGAAGATCGATCGAAAGGCAAGTTCCACGTCCCGTTCGTAGCGCGACCGACGGCCGCCGCAAATCCCCAACGCGTGCCCCAGCCGTTCCTCCGGCTCCCGCCAATCCGGCCTGTCCACCGGCGCGGGTGGTGTTAGATTGCGGCCTCCGGGCGGGCACGTCCCCCCGACTTCGCCCCATGGAGCCCAAGCAGTTCGGATCCTGCCGCGTCACGAGCGCCCTCGCCTCCGGTCACGTGACCGAGGTCTTTCGCGCCTTGCAGCACCCGCTCGGACGCGACGTCGCGATCAAGGCGCTCAAGCCCTCCATCGCCCCTTCCTCCCCCTTCGCCCTGTCCCTCGAACGCGAAGCTCGCATCCTGTCCAACCTGCGGCACGAGAACATCGCCCGCATTCTCGACTACGGCCGCGACGACCACGTGATGTGGTTCGCCGTCGAGTTCGTGGAGGGTCTCACCCTCCGGCAGATGCTGGCACAGGTCAAGAGCGTGGATGTCCCCTGCGCCGTGGCCATCGCCGTCGAGCTGGCCCGAGCGCTCGCCCATGCCCACGCTCGCGGCGTGATTCACTGCGACGTTCGCCCCTCCAACATCCTCGTGGGCCGTGACGGTCGGGTCGTACTCATCGACTTCGGTTCAGCTTACGCAGAGAACATGCCGTCCTCTCCGGAACCTCTCGACGTGGACGCGGCGCTGGCCGCTCCGTCGTACATGTCCCCCGAGCAGATCCTTGGCGAGACCGTCGACCCCCGAAGCGACGTGTTCGCGGTGGGCGTCGTGATCTACGAGCTGCTGTCGGGGCGTCGCCCGTTCGAGGGCAAGGACGACCGAACGCTCGCCCACAGCGTCCGCCATGACGAGCCCAAGAGCCTGGATCGGTCCACCACGCCGAGGGCGTTGAGCCAGATCGTCGCGAGGTGTCTCCAGAAGCTCCCCGGGGATCGGTTCGCCTCCGCACGGGAGCTGTGCACCGCTCTCGAGGGAGCCTACGGCAACCTGTCCTCATCCCCACGGCGCCACGTGATCACCGCCACCCTGGCTCGCGCCCGGATCATCGACCGACCCGCCCACGTCGACGAAGATCACCCGGACTTGCTGGGCCCGTCGAGCGAAGGGCCCAGCGTCGTGCCCGCGCTGCGCATGCTCTTCGTCATGCTCGCGTTGCTCGTGCTCGGGGGCACCGCGATCCACTTCGTCTTCCGAACAGACATCGAGGCTCGGGCGGCCTCCGGTCAAGGCGCCCTCCTGCTCGTGCCCCCACAGGCAGGTTCCCTGCTCGTTCTCGCTCAACCCTGGGCTCACGTCATCGTCGACGGCGCTCAGGTCGAGACGACTCCCTTCGCCCGGCCCATCCCGCTGTCCGCGGGAGTCCACCACATCACGCTCCGCCACCCTCACGCCCCCGACGAACGCCGTACCGTTCAAATCGGCGCAGGCGAGCGCGTCGTGCTCGATGTCACGATGCAGGTGCGAAGGCCCCCCAAACCAGACGTTTCCGCCCCGGTTCCCGTGCCTTCCTCGTCGACCCCCTGACTCACGCCCCCGCGTTGCGCGAGCTGTCGCCGGGAAAGCCGAAGGTGACAGGATCCTTGTCCGGGTCGTAGTCGCAGAATTCCTTGCGCTCGCCCTCCTCGATGAGCGCGCGCTTCTTGCCGAAGCAGTAGGGGCAAGCCATGTGCTCGCCAGCCTCTTTGCTGGAGTGGTTGCGCAAGCAGAAGACAGGCTTGTGAGAGTGTTCTTCGGACATGACGCGTCAAGCTTGGGGCTCGGGTGCGGGAAGGTCAAGGCCGCGAGCGCAACCTTGCCGCCACGGCCCGGTCCATGAGGCGGAGCGCCACCGAGGATCGACCCTGTTCGCCTCGCGCAATTCCTCGAGGACTCAGCCATGGCCCAGCGCGACGTGACCGGTGAGCACGACGTCTATATGCAGAGCTTCCGCGACGTCGGTGCCATGGCCAAGGTGCGCGCGGGTTCGGTGGCTCGATCACCTGACTCGAGTCGTTCCTCGCATCCCGCTACGGCCCACATCGCCTACCCATGACCCGTGCCTGCCGCCTGTCTTCTCTCGAATATGATCGGTGGAATTGCAGTCCTGCAAGGCCGCAACGCCAACCTATCGAAAACCTGATGATGCTGTGGCGGCATGGTGCGTGCACAGAGGCACGGCCATGCAAGCAGGGGAGCCCACGGGCGGCAAGGTTGTTGCCCTCTCGACGCGTTCGCAACGGCGAATCGTCACGCAAGGTATGTACGCCGAGGTTGAAGACCTGCTTCATCATCCTACCTTTCTCGAAACACGCTTCCAGATTCATCACAACGTGCGCAAGAGCGATCACCTCCTCCGATCTGCGCGCTACGCTTGGATGATCGCCAGCGTCGTGCAAGCCGACCGCCGCACATGCGCCCGTGCGGGATTGCTGCACGACGTGCACTCGAGGCTCGGCACCTGGTCCACCCACGGGGCCATCGCTGCGTCCGTGGCCGACCAGATGGGCGAGAGCCCCGATGTGTGCGTTGCCATCGTTCCGCACATGTATCCTATGGGTCCCGCCCCCAGCACGCGAGAAGGATGGGTCCTCGCCGTCGCGGACAAGGTCGCGTCCGTCGTCGACACCTTGCACTTCGTCGTCCACCTGATCACGGGCAAGAGCCTGCAACAGCGCAAGCTGCTTCGAGCCTCCGACCGATTCCTTCGACGAGGCTCCGCGGCCCGCCTTCCCCGTGCCGCCTGACGCCCGCCCTTCTCCCTCCGACATCTTTTTCTCTTGCCCGTCCGCTGGAACGTAGACCTAGACCTAGCTGGACCGTCCCGAATTTCGTGCTGCCTCGGAGCGGGACTTCTACGCCTTGAGGGACATGGCGTGCGGTGATATTGGTGGCACCAATTTCTAATTGGTAAGACCAATGTCCGACTCCGCGCAACACCATGACCCGGGCTACGATCGCGTTGCCTCCGAGATTCACGAGCTTCTGCGCCAGGGCACATGGACGGTGGGCGAGCGACTACCCCCCGAGCGAACCCTCGCCCTGCGCTTCGCGGTTTCCCGCAACTGCGTGCGAGAGGCCCTTCGCGCACTCACCGAGCGCGGCCTTCTGCTCACGCGACGAGGTGCGGGTACCTACGTCGCCGAGCCCCGAGAACAGATCGCTCTGGATGCCTTGGCCCGCGTGCTCGGCGCGCGACGAGATCGTCTCCGCGAACTGTTCGAGCTTCGGCTCATCCTCGAGCCGGCGATCGCCGCCCTCGCCGCTCAACACATCTCTGACGAGCACCTGCTCCACCTCAAGGCCATCGTTCTCGACCAGCACCGGCGCGTGGCGGAGGGAAAGAGCGATGCGGATCTCGACACTGCTTTTCACGAAGCCCTCGCCGCCGCATGCGGGAACACCGTCGTGCGCGACCTGATGCAATCCCTCCGAACCACGCTGCACGACACGCGCAGCGCTGACCTACGACCTCGAAACCGTCGCAAGGCCTCCGTGCAGGCCCACCTCGACATCCTCGCCGCACTCGAGCGACGAGATGCGAACGATGCCCGCAAGGCGATGGACCGCCACGTCACGACCATGCAGCACCTCGTGCTCGGCAAGGAAGGCTGAGACAACCATGTGGACCGTCGCTCTGATGTACTCGCTCGTGGGCGCCGTCGCCGGCGTGCTTGCCGGCTTGCTCGGCATCGGAGGCGGACTCGTCATCGTTCCCATGCTCGTCTTCTGCTTCGGACTGCAGGACGTGTCCGACGATCGCATCATGCACCTGGCCCTCGGCACCTCGATGGCGTCGATCGTCTTCACCGCCGTCTCCAGTGCCTCTGCCCACCACAAGCGAGGGGGCGTGGAGTGGGTCGTCGTACGACGCACGGTCGCCGGCCTCCTTCTCGGAACCTTCGCAGGGTCCTGCGTGGTCGCTCTGCTTTCCACAGGACTGCTCAAGGGCTTCTTCGTCGTGTTCCTCTATTACGTCGCCACACAGATGATCCTCGGTCACAAGCCCAAGCCCTCGCGCTCCCTGCCCGGACCCGTCGGCATGTTCGGCGCAGGTGGCGTCATCGGCCTGGTGTCGAGCTGGGTCGGCATCGGCGGTGGGACGCTGTCCGTTCCGTTCATGGTCTGGCACAACGTCCCTCTCAAGTCCGCCATCGGGACCTCCGCCGCCCTCGGCTTCCCCATCGCCGTCGCAGGCACCGTCGGCTACCTCTACAACGGGATCGGCGTCGCCGACCGGCCCGAGCACTCCCTGGGCTACGTCTACCTTCCCGCACTCGCAGGCATCGTCGTCGTCAGTGTGCTGACCGCACCCCTCGGTGTCCGACTCGCCCACGCCCTGCCCGTCGACAAGCTCAAGAAGATCTTCGCGGTCCTGCTTTTCGTTGTCGCAACGCGCATGCTCGTCAGCTTGATTTGACAGGCAACGTTCTGGGCCTTCGGGCTGCCGGCGCGCGGCATACGGTGCTGAGAGGTGCTGCGGCGGACCGTGCCCCTGTGATACGAAGGAGAGATGATCTCAAGAAGGAAGTTGGTGGGGTTGGCTGCACTTTCGGCGCTCGCTTCGGCGTGCGAAGCCATCGGTCTGAAAGCCACGGTGGTGTCCAGCCGCACGATGAACGGCCAGACCACGACCACCGTGCGTGAGGCGAAGAACTGGGAGGAGTTCGAGCAAGCGATGGGCGAGGTGGCCACCGAGTTCTCCGACTTCGCCAAGGAAGTTGGCGCCACGACCGCGGAGCTCGCGAAGAAGCTCGTCGACGTCCCGCCCCAAGGGCAGGTCCAGCTCGGCCAGCTTGCCCCTTCGCTCACGTCCTTCGAAGGCGACGTGCGGTACGACTACATCAAGGTCGCCCGCATGAACCCCAACGCGGAGTACGACTTCAAGTACGTGCAGATCGGCATGCCCGAGTACGACAACTTCTTCCGTGCGTCCGCGGAGATGTATGCGGCTGCGTACCAGCTCGTGGAGACCGGGCGCCACGTGCACCTGGCGTCCTACAAGACCAAAGGGGAGGAGGCTCCCTCGGACGTGGAGAGCGGCGACAAGAAGATCAAGAAAGGCGAAGTGGACTCGCTGGCGTCGCAGCTCGGCGAGACCGAGAGCGCGAAGAAGCTCTCCTTGCTGTGGGGGACGACGGCAGAGCTGGGGATGCAGCTCGCGGCAAAAGCGGGGGAGACCGCGCAGACAGGGATGGCGTTGGTGGCGAGCGCGCCGAGCCAGATCCTCAACCCCAAGCTCGTGCTGCACATCAAGCTGATCATCAAGGGGCTCGAGCAGAGCGTGAGCCTCGTGAAAGACACGGGGTCCCTGCTCGGCGAAGCGGTGGGGTAGCGCTCGTCAGAGCCTCAGACTTGATCCACGGAGAGGCACTTGGTGGGGCAGAACATGGCGCACCGGGGATTGTCACCGTACCCGGCGCACAGGTCGCACTTGACCACGGCATGATTGGGCGCGTCGATGTGCATGTTGCCGAAGGGGCAGGCGACGGTGCAGGCCATGCACTGAATGCACTTTTCCATGTCGACGAGGACCACGCCGGTCTGCTCGTTGCGGCTGATGGCGGCCACGGGGCAGACCTGCACGCAGGCGGCATGGTCGCACTGCAGACAGAGCATGGGAACGTACTCGTCCTTGGCGACGGAAAGGGTCAGGCAGCGGCTCTTGCCGGGCTGTCCCTTGTTGCCGTGGGTGAACGCGCACGCCATCTCGCAGGCCCGACATCCGATGCAGTACTGAGGCTGGACGACGAGTCGTAGGGGCATCACTTCACCTCCTGCTGCATGCCGAGCTTGTTCCACCGGGCGATGCGTCCGAGCGTTTCGGCGGTCTGCTTGCGGTTGGCGTCGGCGGAGGTCGACAGGTAGCTGGGGTTGATGTTCTGGCGTTTGGCGAGGAAGGCCGCCTGGTCCTTGGTGATGGGCAGGGGCTTTCCGGTCTTCTCGCAGCGTTGCAGCTCGAACACCCGTCCCCAGATCTTGCGTACGGATCCGGATTCTTCGAACTGGATGTGGCCCGTGGGACAGACATGGGCGCAGGCGAGGCATCCGATGCAGTCAGGCGGCGGCCCACCCCAGGGCGTGCCGATTTCGCGCCCGTGGCCGCGCTGCACGGTGGAGATAGCGGACGTTGCCGCCGTCTCGCAGACGCGCACGCACAGGCCGCACAGGATGCACTTGTCGGGCTTCTCGCGCTGCATGAAGCTCGACTGCTGGACGCCGTACTGGGACGCGAGCATTTGGATCACGTCCGCATCCGGACACCTCGCGAGCAGCAAGTCGAGGACGTTGCGCCGCACCTGGTGTACGCGTTCGCTGTCGGTCTCGATGACGAGGTCCGGGGCGCACGGGTACAGGCACGCGGTCATCAGCCCCTTCCACCCTTTCCAGGCGGGCTTGGTGACTTCGACCATGCAGAGCCGGCAAGAGCCGAAGGGCTCGACGGCTTCATGATGGCAGAGCGTGGGAATGGAAATGCCGGCGCGGCGGGCGACGGTGAGGACCATTTCGCCCTCGTTGGCTTCGACCCGCTTGCCGTTGATGGTCATGAGGAATGCCATGACGTCTCCTTGCTCCTCTCCGATCAGGACGCCGAGATCGCGCCTCGCTTGCACACGGTCTCGCACGCTCCGCATCGGTCGCACTGGAGCAGATCGATCTGGAACGTCTCGCCCTTCTTGATGGTCCCGGAGATGGCCGACGACGCGCACGCGCGCAGGCAAGCTCCGCAACCGTCGCACTTGTCGTGATCGATGCCGTAGGTGATCAGCGCCTTGCACACACCGGCCGGGCACTTCTTTTCGAGGATGTGCGCTTCGTACTCGTGCCGGAAGTAGCGCAGGGTCGATCGCACTGGGTTGGGGCCGCTCTTGCCCAGGGCACAGAGGGAGCCGAGCTCGACGGCCGTGGCCAGGTCTTCGATCCTGTCGAGGTCCTCGAGAGTCCCCTGGCCTTCGCAGATGCGCGACACGATGTGCATCATCTGGAACAAGCCTTCCCTGCACGGCACGCACTTGCCGCAGGACTCGTCGACGAGGAACGAAAGGAAGTAGCGCGCGACGTCGACCATGCAGGTGGAGTGATCCATGACGATCATGCCGCCGGATCCCATCATCGATCCCGCTTTGGTGAGCGTGTCGAAGTCGACGGCGAGGTCGAGCATGTCTTCGGGGAGGCATCCGCCGGAGGGGCCGCCGGTTTGAACGGCCTTGAACTTGCCGCGAGGTCCGTCGCTGAGCATGCCGCCGCCGGCGCCGAAGATGATGTCTCGCAGGCTCGTGCCCATTTCGACTTCGACGAGGCCGGTGTTCTTGACCCTGCCGGTGAGAGCGAAGGCCTTCGTGCCTTTGGAGCGCTCGGTTCCCATGGCTGTGAACCAGGCGGAGCCGTGCTCGACGATGCGTGGCACGCAGACCCAGGTCTCGACGTTGTTGAGGACGGTGGGCTTGTCCCAAAGGCCCTTGTCGGTGGCATGTACGTACTTGGCGCGGGGCTCGCCGACCTTGCCTTCGACGGACCGCATGAGAGCGGAGGACTCGCCACAGACGAAGGCTCCGCCACCGCGGGCGACTTCGATGTCGAAGGAGAATCCCGAGCCGAGGATGTTGTCGCCGAGAAGGCCGCGGGCGCGAGCGTCGCGGAGGGCTCGTTGCAGGTTCTCGACAGCCAGGGGGTACTCTTGGCGGACGTAGATGTAGCCCTGCTTGCACTCGAGGGCGAAGCCGCCGAGGATCATGCCTTCGAGCACGCCGTGGGGATCCCCTTCCATGATGGAGCGATCCATGAAGGCTCCCGGGTCCCCTTCGTCACCGTTGCAGATGAGGAAGCGCTCGTCGCCAGGGGCGCTCTTGCAGCTACGCCACTTGCGCCCGGCATCGAAGCCGCCTCCGCCGCGACCGCGGAGCTTGGAGTCGGCAACCTCCTTCATCACGTCTTCCGGCGTCATGGTGGTGAGGGCCTTGACCAGAGCGGCATACCCGCCGCGTAGCAGGTAGTCGTCGAGGTTCGCGGGGTCGATGAGGCCGATGTTGCGCATCGCCACGCGGGTCTGCTTGGCGTAGAACTCGATGTCGCCGTACTTCTGGACGGGCTTGCCCGTGCTGGGCTCGACATACAGTAGGCGTTCGATGACGCCGTCGCCCAGGATGGACTCCTGCACGATGGCTTCGACGTCCTTGGGCTTGACGTTCTTGTAGAAGAGCCCCTGGGGCATGAGGACGACGAGGGGACCTTTCTCGCAGAAGCCGTGGCAGCCGGTGCGCTTCATGACGAGATGGAGATCGGCCTTCTTCGCGGGGACGATGGCCTGAAGTTGCTCGTGCATGGCCTCGACGACTTGCTTGGCACCGCCGGCCATGCAGCCGGTTCCGCAGCACACGAGCACGCGCCGCTTTTTGGCTTCGGGGGATTCGAGGAGCGAGGCGACGTGCGAGCGGAAGGCCTCGACGCTGTCGTAGTGGAGGTGGGTGTCCATCAATTGGCTTCCTTCTCGGTGGACTTTTCCCCGGGCTTGATGAGACGGCGCACCTTGGTGACCGACAGATTTCCGTGGGCGGTGTCATTGACGACGACCACGGGGGCGAGGGCGCAGGCGCCGACGCAGTTGACGGCCTCGAGACTGAATTTCATGTCTTCGGTGGTGCCGCCGGGCTTGATCTGGAGTCGCTTTTCGAGCTCCGTGAGCAGCAGGGGCGCCCCACGGATGTGGCAGGCGGTTCCCGTGCAGACGCGCAGGATCTTCTCGCCCCGCGGGGTCAAGGAGAAGGTCTTGTAGAAGGTGGCGACGGCGTAGACCTTGGCGATGGGGACGCCAAGGGAGGCGGAGACCCGCTCGATCGCCTCCTTGGGCAGGTAGCGGTAGGCCAGCTGGATGTCCTGCAGCACCGAGATGAGGTGACGAGGATCGCTGGGGTACCGGGCCAGGACGTCTTCGGTCGTTTGCAGATCGACTTGTGCGGTCATGAGCAGCTCCACGCGCGACTAGTTGGTCCTCGAAGCGAGCTGATCTCCCAGCTCGTATCCCTTCTCGAGAACGCGCAGGTTCACGTCGATGAACTGCGGCTTGGACTTGAACTGGTAGCGGACGAGGTTCCGCAAGGAGTCGAGGGTCACGGCCTTGGTGCGGCCGACGTACGCGCCGAGCACGCACATGTTCGCCGCCTTGCCTGTCCCTGCTTCCAGCGCGATCTGGTTTGCGGGGACGTTGAGTACGTCGATGTCCGTTCGGTCCGTGGTCGCCTCGATCAGAGAGGTGTTGATGACCAACAGGCCATTGGTCCGCACCTTGGTGTGGAACTTGTCCAGTGACGGACGGTTGAGGACCGCGATGCTCTCGGGTCGATCGATGATCGGCGAGCCGATGTCCTTGTCGGAGACGACGACGGTGCAGTAGGCGGTGCCACCGCGCATCTCGGGCCCGTAGGACGGCAGCCACACGACGTTCTTGCCCTCGCCCATGCCTGCGTACGCGAGCATCTGACCGATGAGCATGATGCCCTGGCCGCCGAATCCGGCGAACATGACTTCATTTTGCATCGCTGTCCCTCCACGGCGTCGGCACCTGACCGTCGCCACGCTCTTGCTGATCGGGGTCCTTGAACACACCGAGCGGGTAGTAGGGCAACATGTTGTCCTGCAGCCAGCGCAGCGACTTGGTGGGGGTCATGCCCCAGTTGGTCGGGCAGGTGGACAGGACCTCGACGAAAGTGAAGCAGCGCTTTTCCATTTGGAGCTCGAAGGCTCGACGGATGGCCTGCTTGGTTTGCACGGCGAGCTGGGGCGTGTGCACGGATCCGCGAACGATGTAGGCGGGGGTTCGCAGGGTTGAGAGCATCTCGCACATGCGCATGGGGAAGCCGGCGAGGGCTGGGTCGCGCCCCCTGGGAGAGGTCGTAGTCACTTGTCCGGGCATGCTGGTGGGCGCCATCTGGCCACCGGTCATGCCGTAGATGGCGTTGTTGACGAACACGGTGGTGATCTTCTCGCCCCGGTTGGCGGCGTGGATGATCTCGTTGGTGCCGATCGAGGCGAGGTCGCCGTCGCCCTGGTAGGTGAAGACGATGAGGTCGGGACGTGCGCGTTTGGCGCCCGTGGCGAGGGCAGGGGCGCGGCCGTGGGGCGCCTCCTGGAAGTCGATGTTGTAGTAGTTGTAGATGAGCACCGAGCAGCCGACGGGGGCGATGCCGACGGTGCGGTCGGCGATGCCCAGCTCGTCGATGGCTTCGCCGACGAGGCGGTGGATCACGCCGTGGGTGCAGCCCGGGCAGTAGTGAGTGATCCTCTCGCTCATGGACTCGGGTCGGGCAAACAGGGTCGTCATGGCAGCTCCTTGTCTCACGCCTGAAGCCTGGCCTTGAGGGCTTGGACGACCTCGTCGGGGGAGGGAACGATCCCGCCCGCGCGACCGAAGAAGTCCACGTGGATGTCATGGCCGACGGCAGCCTGTACGTCCTCGACCATCTGGCCCATGCTCATCTCGATGGAGATGACCTTGCCGACCTTGCGAGCGCACTCGCAGATGGCGGCGGAGGGGAAGGGGTACAGGGAGATGGGGCGGAACAGTCCGACTTCGACGCCTTGCTGCTTGAGCTCGTCGATGGCGGTGGAGCAGATGCGCGCCATGGTGCCGTAGGCGACGACGAGCAGCTTGGGGTTGTTGTCGAGGTTGTAGGTGGCGTACCGGATCTCGTCCTTCTGCCACTGCTCGTACTTGGCAGCCAAGATGTGGTTGTTGTTCTCGAGGGCCTCCGGGTCGAGGAACAAGGAGTGGGCGATGTTGCGCTTGCGCCCCTTGGCTCCCGTGGTGGCCCAGGTGTCCTTCGGGGGGAGGCCGTGCATGGGAGGGGGCGGATCGAACTCGACCGGCTCCATCATCTGCCCGATCATGCCGTCGCCCAGGATCATGACGGGGTTGCGGTACTTGTTGGCGAGCTGGAAGGAGAGCATCATGAGGTCGACGGCTTCCTGAACGGTGGCGGGGGCGAGGACGAGGAGGCGATAGTCTCCATGGCCGCCGCCCTTGGTGGCCTGGAAGTAGTCGGACTGGGCTGGGAGGATGCCCCCGAGGCCGGGGCCGCCGCGCACGATATTGACGAAGACGGCGGGCAGCTGGGCTCCTGCGATGTAGGAGATGGATTCGGCCATCAGGCTGATGCCCGGGCTCGAGGACGTGGTGAACACGAGCTCGCCCGTGGCAGCGGCGCCGAAGACCATGTTGGCCGCGCCGAGCTCGCTCTCTGCCTGCACGAAGTTGCCCAGGACCTCGGGCATCCTGCGAGAGAGGTATTCGGCCACCTCGCTCTGGGGCGTGATCGGATAGGCGAAATAGTTGCGGCAGCCAGCCTGGATGGCCGCCTCACCGATCGCCTCGTTTCCCTTCATCAGCTTCTTGGCCATGGCGACGTCACCTCACGGCTGCTGGGGCTGGAAGTAGTCGTACAGGCGGTACTGCACGGCGGTCCCATGCACGGCGATAGCCAGATCGGGACACATCACGGCGCACAGCATGCACCCGATGCACCGTCCCGGGTCGGTCACCTCCGCGTAGAAGTACCCCTTGACGTTGATCTGCTTGGACATCCCGATGATGCCCTGGGGACAAGCGTCGTTGCAGAGCTCGCAGCCCTTGCACCGATTTCTATCCACATGGATGCTTGGCATTCGATCGTCTCCCTACGTCGAGCGAAGCCGGAACGTGTCCGGTCCAGTCCGACCCAGCTGCACGGAGTCCCGCCGCAGCCAGGGCGGGACCATGAGTCTGCGCATGCGCAACACGGGATGGCGGACGGCAAGCTGGTCCGCCACGGGCCCCATGGCCGCCACCATGCGCACGGGAACGGCCAACATGTCTGCCACCGTCTCCGCGAGCACCACACCCTCTGCCACCATCTCGACCGTCGTCTCCTGCATCAGGTGGGTGTTGGGTACCAATCCGGATACCCGAAGTCCGCACGCTCCCTCGATGCGACGGATCGTCGCAACGCAGCCTTGGGGCGTGTCGTTGAAGGGACGGTTTGCGTTGACCACGAACCAAAGCTCGTGGACCTCGGGGCGGAACGCCGCCGCCAGACCGGCGAGAACCCTGGAGCCGACCTCGTCGCCGCCCACGTCGAGCACCGCGAGGTGTTCGTCGCTCTGGAGCAAACCCTTGACGTGGGGCAGCAGGATGGGCAGGTCGGCGAATCGATGGCCTCCCTGCGGAATGACCACCCGGACCCCGGCTTGCTCCAGCGGCTCCACGGCTTCGCGGCACCGGAAGTACGGGTTGACCAAATCGAGGTCCGCGATCGCGAGGGAGCGGCCCCCTTCCGCTGCGAGGTGCAGCGCGAGGTTGACCGCGATCTCCGTCTTGCCGCTCCCGTAATCACCCACCAGGATGACACCATGCGTTGCGGCGGATAGGCCGAGTTTCTCCATCGCGAAATCTTGCGTCCCGGCAGCGCCGGTGCGTGGGCAACCACACGACCGTCGAACTGCCGCTTTGCAGCTTGACAAGGGGACGAACCCACGTAGCGGCATCGTCCGTTACCAACGCGACTGAGCATGCTGCCGAGCCGCGGTCCCGAGAGGATTGAGCCCGAGCAGGCGTCCTGCTCGCAATCAGGCCCCGCGTTCGCAGAGGCCCAAGGTGCGGGAATTGTCTTGGGATTTCACCCACACCTACACACGGTCTACCACGGTTCTCCGGGGATGAGAACGTCTTTCGGGCAGGTTGTGGATTGGGGATCGGGCGTGCGAAGTGCCACGGTTTGGCGCGTGGAAATCACAACCGAACGCACGGGTGATCCGCTCCCGGGTCCACGTCCCGATGGGGACAGTCAGCGAGGTCAGAACGCGGCGGTTGGGGCGCGCGTCATCCCGCTGGATTCGACGAAGTACTGAATCGTGAAGACGATCACGGTGTGCTCGTCGCCCGCCACGGAACGCCGGGCGCCAAGCTCGACGGAGAAGGCGGGGTCGATGTAGCCGAGGCCACCGGAGATGGCGTGGGACGCCGCGCCCCCGTCGTATCGATAGCCGAGGCGAAGGGGGAAGTTGCCCCCGGCGAGGAACTCGGCACCGCCCATGGCGCGGGTGGTGGTCTTTTGCCAGGTGGTGAAGTCGGCAATGACGTCGGCCTCGACGAAGAAGTCGCGCGTTCCGATCCCTAGGCCACCGCCTGCGGTGGTGGGCTGGAGTCCGTGGCCGGGGTTGGACAGGTTGGTGCCCAGGACACCGAAGGAGAAGTTCTCCGATGGGGCGACGCGCAGGCCCGCGTCGAAAGAGAAGGTCTCAAGCATGGGCTCGCCTTCGAGCCCGCCCGAGACGTAGCTCTGTCCGAGGGGACCGAGTCCGTCTTGCTGCAGGTAGAGGTACCGCCCGGTGAGGCCAAAGGAGACCTGGGGAGAGAACGGGTAGGCCAAGGCGAGGCGCAGGTCGCGGGACTCCCGCTCGAGGCCGTCGGGATCCTGTTCGCTCCAGACGAACCCGAGACCTGCGGCGAGGCGTGAGGTCACCGAGTCCATGGCGCCGATCCCGTAGGACTGGCGTTTGGCCTCGGGCCAGATGCCGGCAAGAGCTCCAATGTGGTAGACTTGCGCCTGAGCCAGGCCGGCGGGGTTGCCCCAGATGCTGGTGATCCCGCTGCCGGCTGCTCGCAGGGCCCCCGAGGTCGCTGCCCAGCGCGCGTCCTCCACATCGCCGTAGTTGTAGCCGATTTCCGGGGGAAGTTGGCTGCGGTCGGCATGGGCGCCCGCGCTCGTCAACGCGAAGACCAGCAGGGTTGTCGAGAAGGCGAGTGGACGGGAGCGGGGCATGGTGAACCGATGTTTGGGGTTGACGACGGGTGCTACATCCCCTTGCCCTCTCGCGGCAAGAATTTGGCGAAAGATGTGGGTGATTGAGCGTGGTTTGGGGGGGGATGGGCGGGTCGTCGGACATGGTCCCTGTGGACAACTGCCCCGAGGCGGCCGCCGCACCATTCGCTTCGCGGAAAAGGGATCGGTTAGCAGACCGGTCTGTGTTCGACCCTTGACTTCGCGGATCAGCAACATTGCTGCGGGAAGGGGGGGGATTCCCGGGCACGCTATCTAATTAAGGCCTGTATTCCATGGGTTACGAGTTTGCCCGCGGTGGGCGAGCCATGCGTTGCCAAGGCGCCTTCGGTCCCGGGATCCCCACAGCAAAAATTTTCGACGCCTTTCCATTGTGTTGTCGTCGCGCGGCAAGATCACCGTGGACGCCGCAGCCGCAGCGTTCTAGACACTGGCTTCGCTCGCGTTGACGGCACCGATTCATCGGAACCGACATGCAGCTCAAGCGAAACCGATTCAGCTTCGTAGCCCGACTCACGCGGGTCGGCACTTCGAGCACGCAACAGAATAATCGGCACCCGCACTAACTTGGGGAGTTACCCAGCAGGTGTCTGAGGGGACCGCTGTAGGCCTGTTTGCCCACTGGTTGTCCACACCTTGTGGATAACCCAATCCACAAGCGGAAGGTTGGGCGTGGGAAACCTGTGGACAAATCCGAATGCATCCATCCGGCTGCCGTGAATGACAGGAAGAACGTGACAGAAACTATCCACAGCCAGGTGTGGGAAAACGCCATCGCAAGAATTCGCGAGCGCTCCCCCGCGACCTTCGACACTTGGTTTGCTGGCGTCCAGTTCGACGGCCAAGCCGACGGCAAGCTCCATCTCCGGGCCCGTGACGAGTTCGTCCGCGACTGGATCAGGGATCACTTCCAGCCCGCCCTCCTGCAAGAGATCGAACGCGCTGGCGGTTCGACCACCGAGGTCGCCTGGACCATCGATCCCGATCTGGATAGCCCCGTCAGCTCCCAGCGGCCCCCTGCTCCCGTCGTGCCCAAAACCATCCGCGTCCTGCGCTCCGAGCCGGCCCCCCCGATTCCCGAGTCCGCCAGGTCCCCCGTGGCCGTCGCCCCGCTCGTCGGCGTCAACCCCAAGAACACCTTCGCCAACTTCGTCGTCGGCCCCAGCAACCAGCTCGCCTTTGCCGCCGCGGCCGCCGCATCCGGCGGGTCGGGACGACGCTACAACCCCCTGTTTCTGTGCGGCAGCACCGGGCTCGGCAAGACCCATCTGCTCCATGCCATCGCGCTTCGCATCCACTCCGAGCGCCCCTCCGCCCGCATTGTGTATGGCTCCGCGGACTCCTTCACCAACGAGTACATCACCGCCATTTCGGAACGTCGCATGGAGGAGTTTCGCACCCGCTACCACCAGTGTGACGCTCTGCTGATCGACGACGTCCAATCGCTGGCGGGCAGAACCCAGACGCAGGAGGAGTTCTTCAACACCTTCAACATCCTGCATGCTTGCGACAAGCAGATCGTGCTTGCGGCGGACAAGTACCCGCAGCAGCTCGATCGCATGGAGCAGCGCTTGGTCTCTCGCTTCACCTGGGGACTGGTCGCCGACGTGCAAACCCCCGAGTTCGAAACCCGGGTCGCCATCGTTCGCAAGAAGGCCAAGCTCGAGAACATCGACATGGCCGAGGACGTCGCGATCTTGCTGGCCCAGGCTGTGCAATCGAACGTGCGCGAGCTCGAGGGCATGCTCATTCGACTCATCGCGAAGTCTTCGTTGCTGGGGTGTCGCCTCGACTTGGCGTTCGCCGAGCGTGAGCTCGCCACCGCGCTTCCCTCCAGGAAGGCCGTGGCGACGGTGGAGAAGATCCAGGAGATCGTCTGCAGACACTTCCACGTGGAGACGGCAGACATGTTGTCCAAGGCGCGACACCGCAGCGTGTCCCGCGCCCGCCACATCGCCATGTTCCTGTGCCGTCAGCGCCTCAAGTGCTCGTTCCCGGAAATCGGTCGCGCCTTCGCGAATCGCGATCACACCACGGTCATGAGCGCCGTGCGCAAGGTCGAGGCCATGCGAGACCGGGACCCCGAGCTGCGCGCTCAACTCGACGAGATCGAGCGCCGCCTCTCATCCGGCGAATAGCCCTAGACCCAAATCAAGCGCTCCGCACTGCTTTGGGTCTAGGTCTTTCCAAGGGGGCTTTCGCAAAGCCCCCTCGCCGCGCCCACCGCGGCTCACCCCTCGCCTTCGGCTCGGATAGCCTCAATTCAAGCACGTTCTTCGGACGGTGCTTGATTTGGGCCCAGACCAGACTCCTCCCCCCTTCACCGCACGTCGCGCAGCCGCAAGGTCTCTCCGCTGAGCTGCCTGAGCATCGCCTCTTCCTGCTGGATGGCTCGCTCCATGCGCTCCGCCGATGCGACCAAGGACTCACCACTTCGGGATAGCGCCCGGTGGGCTTGGGACAGCTGTCCAAGCAGCGATGTGATGCTCTCCATCGATGCCGTGACGTCGCGTCCCCCGCGGGCCTGATCCTGGCTGGAGCGCTCGACCTGCTGCGTGATCGCGCGCATGCGCTCCACACTTCGCATGATGAGCTCCGAGCCGCGAGCTTGCTCTGCCGTGGCCGCAGCGATCTGTTGCACCGTCTCCGCGATTCGACCGATCGCGTCGGTCACCTGTCGCGAGCCCTTGGCTTGCTCCACGGTCGCACGGGCAATCGCGCGCACCATGTTGGTCGACTTCTGGGAGCTCTCGAGGATCTTCTTGAGCGCGTGCTCCGCCTCGTTCGAAACCTCCACGCCACGGTCCACGTTCTTGGCACCGCGCTCCACGGCTACGATCGCGTTCTTCGACTCGCTCTGGATCGTCTTCGTCAGCTCCGCGATCTCCTTGGTGCTCGCGCCCGCGCGCTCCGCAAGGTCCTTGATCTCGTCCGCGACGACCGCGAACCCCTTGCCATGCTCACCCGCTTGCGCGGCGATGATGGCCGCGTTCAACGCCAGCAAGTTGGTCTGCTCCGCCACGTCGTCGATGACGTTGAGGATCTGTCCGATGGCCTCGATGCGCGAACCGAGGTTCGAAATCACCGCCACGGCCTCCTGGGTGGACTCCTTGATTCGATAGATTTCGCCGATGGTCTTGAGGATCGCCTCGGCCCCACGCTCCGCATCCTGCGCCACCTCTTCGCTCAGGCGAGCCGTCTCGTTCGCGTTCGATTGGACCTGATCAATGGACACGTCCATCTCGTTCATCGACGAGCTCGTCTCCTCGGCGGTCAGCGATAGCGCGTCGACGTTCTTGGCGACCTCCTTGATCGAGTACGCCATCTCCTCGATGGACGAGGCGGTGTCCCGTACGCTCGCGGCGAGGTCTCCCACGCTCGCGGCGACCTCGTCGTTGGTGACCGTCATCTGCACGATGCTCGACGCGGACGCCTCGGCCGTGGCCGCAAGCGCGTCCACGTGGCGTGCGAGATCCTGGGCGCTTCCCGAGACCTCGACCACGGTGCGAGACGTCTCCTGAGCGAGCTTCGTTCGGCTCGAGAGGCCATCGGTCAGCGCGTCGATCGTCTCGTCGAGCTTCGCTGCGGACTGCTTCATGGCTGCCGAGCGTGTGGCGTCGGACTGCCGGGAAGCGTCGACCAGGGCTGCAATCCGAGCCAGTTCGTCCCACAGGTGCTGGGCGTTTGGCGGGAGCCCCTTCGGCATGGAAGGCTTCCTGCCTTCGGAGGCGTCCCGCAGTGCAGGGCCCAACGCTTCCAGCGCGGTGCCGAGGTCGTCCCGCCGCGCCTTGTCGGCGAGGGAGGCGACCTGCTCCAGCACCTTCACGACGGAGGGGGCCGGGTTGTCGGGCAACTGGGGGCGCTCCCCGCGCTCGAGTAGTGCGATGGCGGACGGGAGTTCCGTCAGGCCTCGGGGCTGAAGTCCGAGAGTCGTTGCGAGAACGGCTGCCGCCCCTATCGTGCCGACGATCATGAGGTACGTGGCGGCCTGGGGGACGACGAACCCAAGGGCGATGGAGACGCCGATGACGATGGCAGCGGCGATCAGTTGACGTGCGTTGTAGGACATGAACGCTCCCCGGGCTGGAGACACAAGCAGGCTGAGCCTACCCCAGGGCTGCGCAAGTTCGTATGGGTTCCGTTCGGTGGGTCGAACGGAGGCGGCAACCGCTACTTGGCCGGTATCAGGGGGGGCCTCGAGGCGGGCTGCGGGAGACGCCTCCCACTGGGGGGCGTGTTCTTGTCCTCCTCCTCTTCCCCGTTGGCGGGTGCCACCCCGGGCTTCGGCACTCTCTGCACCGTTGGTGCGGGCGTGGCTACCGTCGGGGTAGGCCCGGTCGCGGGTGCGGGCGTCGGGGTCACCACCGGAGGTGCAGCGACCGCTTCGCCACCACCCGTGGCCGCTGGCGCAGGGTTGGAAGCTGCGGCCTGCGAGGTCTTCTTCTTGTGCTTGTTCTTGGCCTTGTAGCTGTGACTGTGGGTAGACCTCGACGGCGTGCCGCCGGTGGTGATGACGCACCCGGTGGCCAGCGTCCCCACGATAAGCGCCAGAAGTGCAGTTCTCATCATTGGCATCTCCTCAGCCGCCTGCGGCAGCCACTCCACGACAACCGTCAACGGCCCGTATCCTACCAGAGTTGGGCCTTGTCAGCCTTTGCGGCTTGGTGCGGATCGACCAAGCCGTCTCTTGTTACGTTCCGGTTCGGAGGATCTCCCCACCCCCGTGGCAGCCCCCGTCTTTCCCCCCACCTGGCACCGGATGGCCTTCAGGTGCGGCTCCCCTCCCGGCGGAACCGGGAAGTCCAGCCCCGCAGGCGCCTCCTCCCACGTCGTCACCCTGCGCCCAGCCGACCGCGCGGCCTCCCGCAGCCAGTCCCGCAGCTTCCCCATGCCCACCCCGCGATGGTTCGTGCACGCCAGCAACCACCCCCCCTCCTTCAGCAACGACATGCTCGCAGCCGCAAGGTCTCGGTAGTCCCGCACCGCAGAAAAACGACCCCATGGCGATGTGCCGAACGAAGGCGGGTCGAGAATGATCAGGTCGAAACGCTGGTTGCCACGACCCGCTCGAGCCACCCAGCGCTGCACGTCGTCGCACACGAGCTCGTGACACGGCGCCGCCAGACCGTTGCTTGCCAGGTTGCTCGCCCCCCCTTCCAGCGCACGCTTCGAGATGTCCACGCTGACGCTGTGGTGGGCCCCACCGGCTGCCGCAGCGACCGTGAAGGAGCACGTGTACGCAAACAAGTTGAGCACCGAAGCTCCCTCGCTGTGCGCGCGCACCCAGGCTCGGTTCTGGCGCTGATCCAAGAACAGTCCCGTGCTCAATCCTTTCCCCAGTTGGACCAGATAGTCGAGGTCTCCCTCGCGGACCGCAAGCGGCTCAGGCGCGTCTTGGCCTCGGACGACATGGGGTAACACCAGTTCCGCATCCTGGGCGCTCGCCACGCGCGACGCCTGCTTGGGTCGGCGCTTCACGTAGATCCCCACGGGCTCCAGCGCGGCCAAGGCGTCGAGGACTCGGTCTACCGCGCCCTCGGCAGTCTGCTCGTTGACCCAGACGACCGCGTGTTTGGCGTACCACTCCACGTCGAGTCCCAGAAGCCCTTCGCCTTCGCCATGCACAAGGCGAACGGCGTCGGTTCCTCCGTCTGCCAGCAACGAGTACCTCGCTGTGGCTGCCTCCCGGATGGCGTTCGCCAGGGTCGGGCCGTCGAGATCTTCGGCCCTGTCCCACCGGTGCAGCCACGCGGCGAACGACCATGGGACCGGCGCCACGCAGGTCAGAGGCTCCCCTGACAGCGGGTGCTGCAAGGCCACGTCCCTCGCGTGCAGCATCATGCGCGGCGAGAGTACGGAGCCCAAAGCGGCATCCCCCGCCACCGCCGCCCCCATCGAGGCCAACACCGCACGAATCGCCCGCGGCCCGTCGTGACTCTGCGCCTCGAGAAGAACCCTCGCTCCGTCGCGTGAAAGCACTCGATAGCTTGCGCGAACCTTCTTGTCGCCGCGTCCTCGAACTGGGTGCAACACGCCCTGCCGATCACGTACCACCGCCGTCTGCCCCTCCCCCCGGTCCGGCACGTTCTCGGGCAACTCCACGCCAGCAACGAAGGTCATGGCGAAGGGGTGGTTCTCCGCTTGGTGAGCAACGCGCGTTCGAGCATCCTTGGTCGCCGCGAACACCACGACGCCAGAGATGTCCCTGTCGAGGTGGGTCTGGGGACATAGTTGGTCGTTGCTTGCTCCCAAGGCTTGCCGAACGAGGCGCAAGCGCGAGGTCAGGTCGTGGCTGGAACCTGCGACCGACAGTCCGGTGGGCTTGGACACCACAACGATGGTGCCGTCGTCATGAAGCAGATGGTCGGTGGGAAGGGCCCATCGCGCCAACTCCGGGCGAGGTGCACAGCTCACGGGGTCCACCTTCTACTTGCCGCCGCCCTTGTCCTTGTCCCTGTCCTTTTCCTTGTCCGGAGGGGTGCCGAACTCCTCTGCCAGGAAGCTCAAGATCACTTCGTCCAGGGACTTGCCGCTGATCACATCCTCGCCGAACACGGAGCTCGAGGACTCCGAAGGGCTGGACGTGCCGAAGATCGACGCGGGGCGTGTGGCTGAGTACCGGCCTGCGGTGGCCTTGTCGGAGCCTGGGTCAACGGACTCGGTGCCTACCGCGCGGTACGATCCGCTCGGCCTCCTGCCAGGCAGGACAGCGGCAGGGGGAGGGGGCATGTCCTCTCCGCCGAAAAGGGGGGATCGGCTCTGCACCGAGGCGGCTGCCCGTTCGAGGGCATCCACGTCCACGGAGATCGGTTCTGGTGACGCGGGCGCCTCGCCCGCAGGGGTTGCGGGGGCCGCAGTGGTCGCCGAGGGGGACTCGTGAGTCTGGCTGGGGGCGCGCTTGCCCGGCTCCGAGCTTCCCTCCTCGATGAGATCGTCGAACTGCCCATCGCGCAGCGCGATGAACATGGACTTGTGCTGCTCCTTCATCAGGTTGCGCACGGTCTCTTGAAGATCCTCGCTGCCCAGGTACTCGGCGTAGGAGGTCTTGACGCTCTTGAGGATTCGCCCTCCGTCCGCGAACAGGTGGGTGATGACGTGGGGGTACTTGATGCCCGAGTCCTCGGTCTGGATATGGAAGACCCGACCGCGGTGCTTGACGTTGTTGTTGAACCCGAGAAGTGGCGATTGAGCCTTGCCCACGTGACTACTCCGCCCTGTCAGGGGGACAGGGGTTCTATCAAGCTACCACACCTTCGTGCCCGGGGCGCGCGAGCGCATGCTGCCCTGTGGTCATGCCGCCCCCTCGTCCATGCGTCGCATCCCCTCGAGCAGGAGTGCCTCGGGACTGTCGTTGATCACCCTCGCCTGGGGGGTGAAGTTCGGGTCGAGGACAAACTCGCCGTCCTTGAGTCGAAGCATGGCGTAGAAGGCCTCGTCGCCACGCAGTCGCCCATGCATCGCGTTCACGATGGATCCCTGCTGGAAATGGATCTCGCCGGTGTCCGACCCGGCGCGAATTCGCAGCGCTCCCGTCTTCCGGCCGTGCCACAGGATCTGGACGATGTCCGGGAGCGCCATCTCCGTCAGGGAACCCGACACGCCCTTGCTGCGGACCTTGGTGGCGCTTCGCTCGATGAGCTGCTTGAGCTTGGTGACTAGCACGTCCGCCTGGGCAGGCTTCATGACGTAGTCGGCGGCACCCAGCTCGAATCCGAGCTGAACGTCGGATCGACCGGCCCGCCTCGTGAGAAACACCCATGGCAGGTCCTGGCCGTAGGGCTGCGCCCGTATGGCCCGAATCAGGGCGAAACCATCCTCTGGCTTGAGGTCGACCTCCGAGATGACGAGCTCGAACTCGCCCCCCTGCAATGCCTTGGCGGCCTGATCGGAAGCCCTGCAGATGACCACCTCGAAGCCCTGCTCGATCATGCGCAGCTCGAGCATGGTCGTCTCTTCCGGGTCCGGATCGACCACCAGGGCCCGGTGCCGGTTCGCCAGCAGACGGGCCCGCATGTCGTCGCCCGTGACCGCATGCTTGAACAGGTCCACCAGGTTGGGGTCGAACACCGTGCCCCTGAAACGCTCGAGCACCTCACTCGCTTCGAGCGGTCGCAAGGTCTTGCGAAAGGGGTTGCGCGGGTTTTGGGTCAAGTCGGCGTACGTGTCGGTGATGGCGAGGATTCGACCGCCCAACGGGATGTCCTTCCCGCTCACGCTGGCGGGAAGCCCCGTGCCATCGAAACGCTCGTACATCGTCTCGAGCGCCTTGACCGTCGAGGGGTTCAGGCTCACGCCCTCGAGCAACCTCCGAGGGGTCATGAAAGACTTCTGCGCGGCGACACGATGCCCATCGTACTGCGAGACGTTGAGTGCGGTGAGGTGGTACGCACTCATCTTGCCGAGATCGTGCAGATGGGCCGCCACCACCATGGAGGCCACTTCCACCGGCGCCAGCCCGATGCGCTCCGCGATCTTGCGGGTGAGCCTTGCCACGTGAGAGGAATGCCCCCGTAGGTCCGGACGAGGATTCTCGATGAGGCTCACCAACACGTTGAGCGTCTCGATGTAGGGCTCGGACGTGACCGAACCTCCCCCGGTCACATCGAACCCTCCCGCTTGCTCCAAGGCGTCGCCGGAGATGAAGCGCTCCCGCTCCCTCGCGTCGGCCAACGCCACCGCCATCGTCTCTTCACTCACCAGGTTGCGCTCGTACACGTCCAACATGGTTTGGAACTGCTCGTGCGCAGACCGGTCGAGAATCGCAAAGGCGTGGATGTCTCCGCCATACGCTTTCGCAACCGCTGCTCGCACGGCCGCAGGCCTGGCCACGAACGCACGAACCTCCTTCGCCCCCGCGTAGATCTGGACCTCCTTGAGGGCCTCGAAGTTGTCCGGGTCGCTCGTCACCACCGACAGCACATTCGCTTGCGGGTCCCACAGGACGGGGAAGATGCCCAGGCCCTCCGCCAGCTTCCTGGGTACCTTGTCCAAGGTGGCGCGGTTGATGTCCGCCTTCGACAGCTTCTCCGTCGACACGAACCGGGTCTTGTGGAAAGCGGCAAGGTACTTGAGCAGCTCCGCTTCGTTGGTGGCGTTTACCTCGAGCAGCGACTCCTCGACCCTCCCACCGTTCGCTTGGAAGTGCGTCAGCGCGGCTTCGTACTGCTCGGTCGAGATGCGCTGGTCTCCCAGCATCTGATCGAGCAGCCTCGTGTCACCCTTCGTCTTGTTGCGCATCTGACTTCCCGCGACCGACCCCGAACCCCGGAGCAAGCACCCCCCATCGTTCCACATGGAAGGCAGTCAGCCAACCGATCAGGGGCAAGTGCCGTCAACCAGCTGACGAAATACCCCGTCGTCCACGTTTCTTCCAGTCAAGACCATCACCAGGTCCCCCTCCGCCTCGCCCGCCATGCGGCCCGTGAGCGCCGGGACCAGGGCGGCGGCCCCCGAACCTTCCACGCGGACCCCCAGCTCACACCACAATTGCCGCATATAATGCGCGATCTCAGACTCCGTCACCACGAATACGCCAGCCAAGACCGCCGCGGCACGCGCGAAGGCCCGAGCGCTGATGCCCCCCTCCAACCCCTCCGCCAACGTCGAACCCTCCGGGTCGAGCGTCTCGACCGCGCACGCCCGCTCGAGGGACAAGGCGAACGCCGGCGACATCTCGCTTTGTGCCCCCCATACCCTGCGCCGGGCACCTGGTTGCTCCCCTGCCTCCCGCGCAAGGGCCCACGCCAACCCCGTCGCAAGCCCCCCGCCGCCAACCGGGACCACGACACGGTCCGGAACACGACCGAGGGCTTCCACGATCTCGAACCCGAGAGACCCACCGTTTCCCGCCACCACGAAGTCGTCGTCGTAGGGCGACAAGAACGGCCATTGGCGAGCGAGCGCGAAAGCACGCGCGTGCCGCTCCGCATGGTCATAGCCGCCCCCCACCCGCTCCACGGCCACATGCGGTCGTTCGATGGCTCGCAGCTTGCGCTGGGGCGTGCCTTCGGGAACCACCACGACCGCCCGCCATCCCAGCACACCGGCTGCATGAGCGACCCCCGCACCGTGGTTGCCCGCGGAAGCCGCCACGACCGCCTGCTGTCCGTCGTCTGGCAGGGCCTGCAGCGCGTAGAGAGCGCCGCGGACCTTGAACGAGCCGGTCACCTGGAAGCACTCCATCGCGAGCCACACCCGACAGGCTCCCGCCGGCGATGCGAGCCGGTCCCACGTGGGAACACGAAGAATTGCTACCCGGCGCAACCCCGCGCTAGAGAACCGCGCCGCGAGGCCTCGGGCTCCCTCCAGCACGCTTCCCGGCAAGGCAATGTCCGCCTGCTCGGCCGGGCCGTAGCCGCCCGTGCGACATGCCACCTGCCGCGCGCCCTGACCCTCCCGCCTCATTCGTCCGTGTCCCCCTCCGCGTCGACGGCCATCGAAACCATGTCGGACGACAAGTCCGTGGGCACCTTGGGGGGGCCTGGAATGTCCGGTGAGGTGTCCCGGGCGGGGGCAGTGGGGGGCTTGGACCGCGGCTTCGGACGCTGGGAAGGACTTCGCGACGGGCGCGGGCGTTGGGAGCGGGCTGGTTGGGGAAGTGCCAATGCAACCCTGGCGAGGGCGGGATACTCGGCCCCCGCAGACTCCGCCGACCCACTGTACAGGACACACTCCGTTGCGTTTGCGTCCGGCAGGTCCGCGCGGCCCAGGGAAGCGAACCATCGCGTGACGTCGATGGGTGTGCTGGTTCGACCCAGCACAACATGAGGGCGAAAGGGTCTCGGGTCCGGATGGAGCCCGAACGATGCGGCCAGCTGTTCGATGCGCTCCGCCATGTCTCGCAGGGGCTCTGGGATCTCTGTGGCGTCGACCAGGAGGATGCGCGCCAGGGAGGTACCTGGGAAGGCGCCGGGACCTGCGAGTTGGAGGCGCACGGGGGGAAGGGTCCGGAGCGATTCGCGCAAAGCATCCGCGAGCGCCGGGGCCATCGCGACGTCAATCTGGCCCAGGGACCTGAGGCTGATGTGCAGGTTCGTCGGGGCGACCCACGCGATCGGGTCGGTGGGGACCTCGGGGCTGGAGCGCAAGCTGCGCTGCAGCGCGATGATGCGGCGCACGGCGGCGATCTCGAGGTTGAGGGCGACGAAAGCGCGCAACGTTTCGAGCATGCGCCGAGTATAGGCATGCGCAGGGGGAAGACAGGCAGGAGAAAATCGGCAGGGGGTTCGGATGGGGCGTGCACCCGGGGTCGACCGACGCGGGGTCAGGACACCGACCGTTCTTCGGCCTTGGCTGACTCGAGGGCGGAGCGGACGACGGATCGAGCGAGAAACAGGGCCTTGAGCCGCGCGTCGCGAATGCACGCGGCGATCTGCATGATTCTGGTGAGCGTGACCCGGTTGGCCTCCTTGGCCTGGGGAGAGCCGGCGCGACGGAGCGTCTCCCAGCACATGTGGCACGTCTCCAGACCGTATTCAGAGCCCTGAATGGCGGCCACCGAACCCAACGCCGTCGTGGCGAGCAGGATTCCTGTGTGCACCTCGCCGATGTCGACGCGGGCCGCGGCTTCCACGGCCGTAGCCAGGCAGTAGAAGCTGACCAGGGCCTGGGTTTCGGCCGCTTGTCGGGCCGATGACGCGCGGGACACGGCGCTGTGGGGGTCCCCGTTCACTCGGTCCAGGATCGCATGGACGATCTTCTCGTGGACCTCGTCGTAGGCGCTGCCGGTCACCGACGTCAGTGCGGCTGCGTCCAGACAGAAGCTTCTTGCGGCGTCCGGGTCGCCCGACTCCAGCATGACCTCCGCGGAGACGATGAGCGTGTCTGCCCGCGAGTCCTGATCCCCGTATCGCTCGTGGGCCTCGCGGGCACGCTCGAGATACGCCATGCCTCTTGGAAGGTCGCCGAGCCGGGCATAGGCCTGGCCGATGTTCGACAGCGTTTTGGCCATCTGGAAGCGGCCACCGATCGCGAGGTCGATGCTGATCGAAGAGAGAGCCAGCGCGATGGAGTCCTCGAAGCGTTCGAGCACGAACATGGCGAAGGCCAGCGCGTTCATGGCCCGCGCCTCGGGTCGGCGCGCTCCCACCCTACGGAACACGGCGATAGCTTCCACATGGCAATCGACGGCCTCGCGCACACGCCCCACCCGCCGAAGCAGCAGGCCACGGGACCGAAGCACGTCAGCGCGTATGCGCGGCGAAACTTGCGGGTTTTTCGAGAGCTCCAGGGCACGGTCGCATGCCGCAAGAGCCCCTTGCACGTCGCCGAGCTCGCGCAAGGCCTCCCCCATCGTAGAGAGGGCTTCGACCTCGATGTACGGGGCTCCTGCCACCTGCGCCGCGTCGCAGGCTTGGTGCGATACCGTCACGCAGCTCGAGTAGAAGTTCTCGTCGTAGTCGAAGACCGCCGTTCGCATCAACGCGAGGGCCACCCACTCCGCGCTGTTGCTGCGTCGCGCGAGGTGCCGTAGGGCACGCAGGTGGCGACGTCGCTCCTTGTGGCGGCCCAAGAGGCGGAAGATGCTCTCGAGTGCTTCGTGAGCGCGCAACCGGCGCAGGTCGTTGTCGTCGAGCAGGCCCAGGGCCCGCTGGAAGTATCGGGTGGCGAGCTGGGTCTGGTATCCGGCTCGGGCGGCTTGGGCGGCTTCGAGATAGAAGTCGGCGGCCCGAGAAGAGAGCTTTCCACGCGCCATGTGCCTGGCAACGATGACGGCGGACAAGCCGGACGCGATGGGCGACTCTGCCAGGTGCTCCCCCAGGCGACGGTGCAACAGGACGCGCTCCCTGCTGTCGATGGCCTGGTAGGCGACGTCCCGTGCGATGGGGTGGCGGAAGTCGACGGCGTCTCCCCGTCGGTCGCACATGCCGCGGGCGCAGAGCCGTCCGATGGGGTCGGGGCCTGCGAGTCGTCCTAGCCGGACGATGTCGGATTCGGACAGGGGGCCACCTGCTACCGCGAGCCAGTGGACGACCTCGCGCTCCTCTGGGGGCAGCTCGTTGAGCCGGTCCGCGATGAGCTGTTCGAGGGTGGAGGGCAGCCCCTGGGAACGGTTCGCGGGTTGGTTCGCGCGCACAAGGGCCTGCCGGCCATCGTGCTCATGGATTTCCAGCGTTCCGCGTTCGAGCAACGCGTCGACCATCTCCAACAGGAAGAACGGGTTGCCAGCCACGCGAGGGATGAGGTCCGCGCACGCCGAAGCCACGCCCTGCTGGACGCCCAGGCGTCCCTCCACCAGACGCACCATCTCGTCGGGGCGCAGACCGCGCAGCTCGATGCGCACCAGGTTCTCGATGAACGGGTGAACGCGATCCTCCGGGCGCGTGAGGAGCAACACCAGCAGGGGCAAAGGCTCGGGTTCTCGCAGAAGCTCCGAGAGGATCTCGAGGCTCGGCCGGTCCGCCCACTGCAGCCCGTCCATCACGAAGATCATCGATCGGATCGGGGCGTAGACGCTGAAGAGCCGACGCAAGCCGTTCACAACCATCTTGCGCACGTAGGCCGCGTCTTCGTCCTCGTAGTGCTCCACCTGCTTGCCGCTGGCGAGCTCGGCGAGGCGGAAGGCGATCGGGCCGGCCGACGGGCCGATCGCCTCGTTGAGAATCTGGTGGGCTTCTTCCAGGGTCATGTCCGTGGAGGTGGACGTCAGGGCGCGGATGACCTCGGCGACGGATCCCAGCGGTAGCTCGGTGTGAGCGGGCGAGCAGTCGATGCGGACACGCGAGAGGTTGTCACCGACCTCGCTGAGGAAAGCGCTGATGAGTGCGCTCTTCCCGATGCCCATTTCACCAACGATGACGCGCGCGACGAGGTGTCTGGGGCCGTTGTCCGTGGGCTGGGTGGCGGAGTGCAGGGCGGAGTGAAGGTCGGCCTTTTCGGCGTCGCGTCCGATGAGGTCCGAGAGGTTGCCGGCGCGACGGGCTGCGCGTTCCTCGCGGGACAGGGGGCGGACGAGCTCGTGCACGCGCATGGAAGGCGGGGCATGTCGTTGGGCGGCGTCCTCGATCTGGATGGCGGGAGCCTCCTGCCAGACGAAGTCGTCGCGGACGAGCCGGTAGATACCTCCGGCCACCCAGGTGGAGCCCGGTGGGGCTTGCTCACCGACGAGGGAGGCGAGGTATTCGGCGGGGTTCTGGAGCTCGTGATCGACCAGGTGTCCTTGTCGGTCGCGCACGCCGGACGCGATGCCGCGTACGAGTCCGACGGAGGCTTGCACCTTGGCGGGCCAGTCTTCGGCCGAGGCCTTGAGGAACTCGTGGATGTCGACGGCCAAGCTGGCGGAGTCGGACGTGGCGCGACTGGGGTTGGCCATGAGCCCGACGACGGCGCGAGCGTGGTCCTTGGCTGTCCAGGTGAGTCGCGCTCCGCGTTTGAAGGCGAGCTGGTCGAGCATCATGCGGATGTCGTTCTCGACCCAGGCGGCGCGCCCCGCGCGACCGAGTTGGTGCAACTCGTCGAGGCCGTGCAAGCGCAGGGTCAGGATTGCGACATGGCGCACTTCCTTCGCCACCTTGCCGGAGGCCTGCGGGTCGACTTCCCGGGCCGGCACGTCGCCCGTTCCCGTGGCGGGTGCCACCGAGACGTCGCGGGCGCTCTTGGTGGCGGCCACGGTGTTTTGCGGGGCGAGGTCGCCGATGGCCGAGGCGTCCGCGCGCGAGCCGTGCCCATCCACGCCGGGGGAGGTGATCTCACGGGCCGCGAGGGTTTCGATCGTGGCCTCGAGCGCGACCGCTTCGACCAACTCCTGGCGTAGCATCATGGCGCGTGCGATGGCACCGGCCATGTCCCGTGCTGACTGGTAGCGCTCCTCCTTGCGCGGGGACAGAGCGCGCATCACGACCGCCTCGAGCTCCGGGGGGACCTCGCGGACGTAGGTGGAGGGAGGCTCCACCTGGCCCGACCGCACCGCGGCCAGTAGGTCATCCCCGGACAGGCCCGGGTGAAGGGGCCGCCCCGCGAGCATCTCGTGAAAGATCACGCCCAGCGCGTAGATGTCGCTGCGACGGTCGACCTTTTCCCCGCGGGCTTGCTCGGGCGACATGTACCCGAACTTGCCCTTGAGCACGCCCACCTCGTCGCGGAACAGGTTCGCCGTGGCCACGCCGAAGTCCGCGATTTTCACCGCGCCTTCGTACGACAGCAGGATGTTCTGCGGCGACACGTCCCGATGCACGATGGCGAGAGGGGCGCCTTTCTCGTCCTTGCGCTCGTGGGCGTAGTGCAGACCCTTGGCCGCCTCTGCGATGATGTAGGCGGCGACCCAGGGAGGGATGCGCGTATGCTTCACACGCGCCGAAGCCATCAGCTTGCCGAGGTCCAGCCCCTCGACGAACTCCATGGACAGCAGCTGTCCTTCCTCGGCGTAGTCCTGGAACTCGTAGACCTGAACGATGTTGGGATGGTTCAAGCGGGTCGCGAGGTTCGCTTCCTCCCCGAACATCGCGCGAAAACGAGCCGATGTGCCGTACGCGGGAAGCACGCGCTTGAGCACCAGCAGCTTGTACGTCTTCTCCGCGCCACGCTTCTTCGCGAGAAACACCTCCGCCATTCCGCCAACGCCGAGCCGTCGGACGATCTCGAAATGAGCCAGATGCTTGGGCGGAGGGCCCATCTGCGATTCGGACATGCAGTGCCTACCGCCCACGTTACCGCGCAATACCGATCGGTGTACAGCCGGGGTGAGGAGCCCCAATCCGGAGCCGTCGCAGTTGGCCACAGATTCCGCAGAGAACCGCAGATGGTTTCGTGGCTTGTGCGGATGTGGGTAGCTGCGTGGCGACGGGTTGTGCCTGATGGGTGGGCGGTGCATGAGAGGGCTCCTTCCCCCGAGGCGGCCGCGGCGGGGGAAGGGTGAATGCTCGACGATTGCATCAGTACAGCAAAATATACGTGCACGGATAGTCACCGTCACGAACAACGACGCCTATGCACGCTTCATATGCTGGTATGTGTGCACATACGCCGTTACCTTGTCGCATGGGAAGTCGTAAGAATATTGTATACGTACGAGGATATACTCGGAATCGTTTCGCGTGAACATGCGCAAGCGTGTTGACGTCTGAGCTGCCATGACCGCCATGCAGCAAAGCATCCTGCCGTCTTTAAATTGAGGCCATGCCCTCCAGCGATGCGTTGACCAGTCATGCCGGCCTTTCCTTGGTCGCCGAGACCATGCGAGCTTTGGGGCTCGAGCTAGCTGCACGCGACCACCTTCATCTCCAGCAGCGCAACGCTGGCCTGTCCGACTACCAGAAGATCGAGTCGGTCGTCTCCGTCCCCCCGAGTTCACCCCCGGCAATTGGCCCAAGAACGCAGCTCCGCTTCGCTATGTCGCCGTCAGGATCAGAAAACGACAAGGTCTTCTGTTCGCCTCCGGTTGCGAACAGATCATGGGGCTTGCTGCGCGAGCCAGGTAATCATAAGCTAAAAGTATGACTGGCGGGTTTCGACATGGCGCACCAGGGCGCGCGGTGGCCACCCTTGCAGCAGGGTGTCTGGGTGGAATCGTTGCCGTCGGGAGCGTTGGCCCCGGGTGTTCGCCCGGAGAAAGCTCGGAAGGGGGCGGAGCTTCCGCAATCACCGGTGGGTCGGGGGCAAGCGCCGGACAAGGCGGAACAGGCGCGGCCGGGACCGCCGGTGCGATCACGGGGGGTAACGCAGGCGCGGCGGGGGCCGGAGGCTCCGGGGGGACCGACGTGGGGGGCGGCAGCGCAGGCTCGAGCGCTTCAGGAAGCGCGGGCGCGAGTGGCGAGGGGGGCTCCGGCGGGATCGCAGCCTCCATCCTTCCCGCCGAAGTCGCGTGCCATCCCACGGCGAGCGCATGCGACACCTCCCAGGTCGACACCAACCTCTACGCCTCGTACCGCAAAGACTTCTTCTACCCGCATTATCAGGAAGGCGACGTCATCTCCCCGATCCCGGCGCCCACGAGCGGCGGGCGATTCCAGATCACGGGCGTGGCTTCAAAGAGCGGCAAGGTGACCTCGATGCGCCTCAACGGCACGAGCGTGTCGGACCTGCTGACGCAGCAACAGCTCGACTGGCACCACGTGTACCCACTCTCGCTCGTGGAGGGAGAGGCGTTCTGGGTCAACTTCCACAGCCGCGAGGACTCGTGGGACGGCGCGCAGAGTGGTCACCTGGAGCTCGAAACGGAAGAAGGACAGGCCTTCGACGGGACCTTCACCTACGCGGTCAACGAGGTGCCGCTCAAGTACGTCGCGTTCGCGGACGACTACCGGACGCTGCTCGTGCACATCGAGAACCGTACGCAGAGCCCAGTCACCTTGACGAAGCTCTTGCACAACGGGCGCGACGTCACGGCCACGGCATGCCTGGGAAGCAACGTGCTTCAGCCCGGAGTCCCGACCCTCATCTCGGTCCCGCTCTGCAATCCTGCTGAACCCGGCGACCCCTGGACCGTCACCGCGCTGACGAACAGTGCGCCACCGTCAACCGCAGGCGGACGCGTGATCCGTACGTTCTTCCCCGTCGAGACTTGGCAGCGCGAGCAAGACTGTCCCTACCCCGCGTACAACACGTCGTTGTACGAAGACCACCGGGCCCACGGCTTCGACACGTTCTTCACGCGACCCAGCACTGCGGCCACATGCTCTTCATCCTACGGGGGAACCGCCGATATCTTCGAGTTGCTCGGCCCCATCGCGCAGACGCACGACTACCACGCCGTGTTCACGTTCGAGCACCCGTCCCACTTCTTGCCGTTCCCTGACGTGTCCCGCCTTGCGGTTGCCTTCCACGCCGACGAATGCGACGACGAGTTGCTGGACGACGGCTACCCGAAGCCCGAGACGCGAGCGCAGTACGCACGTCGCACGTGGGAGACGTGGCCTGACTTGCCGACGTACATCGGCGGTTCTCGCGGCCGATACAACGGGGCCTTCGCGGGAGCGACGGACATCCAGGGGTTCGACTACTACGTGGCGGCCTGTGCTCCGCACATCACGGTCGCGGGGACCCATCCCCCCTTGCGCGGCGCCTTCGACCAGCTCTTCCTGGTCCACGAGAACCACATGCCTCACACGACCTGGGCGTACACGCAGGCACTGCATGGGGGCTGGAACACGACCATCCCGGTCATCGGTACGACGGTCTACCGGCAGCCGACGGCCGCGGAGTACCGCATTCAGGCCCTTTCGGTCCTGATGGCTGGGTCGAAGGGGATCATGTACTTCCAGACCCCGAAGGACATGATCGACATGTTCCCGGAGACGTGGACGGAGGTCGGCAAGACGAACCGCGAGATTCACGGCATCAAGCCGTTCCTCCTCGAAGGGGACATCCAGCAGGTCATCGACGTGCCGGATCAGGTCATCGCGTCGGTCATCCGGTCGCGCGAGGCCATGGTGGTTGTTCTGTTCAGCCTCCACACGCCGGTCAAGCCCCTCGAGTGGCAGTGCCTGGCAGCACAGGACGTGCACTGGGGATGGGGGCCGAGCCAGGCCACGATACCGGTAGACGTGCCGCCGGACTTCCCCGTCGACGCGATCTACGAGCTGCGCAGCGGCCAATTGCTTGCTGCCAACCACACGGTCGCGGGTCGTACGGTCACGTTCCCGAACGTGGCGCTCGACGAGCAGAACGTGGGCCGGGTGTTCGTGATGCTCGCGAACGATGCGCTCAAGGACGAGATGCTCAATCGGATGAGCTACTGATACCGGAGTTCCGTCCGTGCATGGGTCAGGACGCCAAAACCGTCCCGACTGCTCGAATCCGGGTCGATCCGCGCCGATTGACACCAGGGGGCTAGCGCCGGTTCGGCCCTGGCACTAGGGTGCGCCCGAACATTTTCGGCAGACGGCCGAGGCGGGGTACCACCGATTCGGCGCGTCGGGGCGCAAGCCTCACAGCCCCCATGGCCCTGCCGGGCTCGCAAGGAGAACAATCATGTCAGAGATCACTGCTGTCATCGCGCGCGAAATCCTCGATTCCCGGGGCAATCCTACCGTCGAGGTCGAGGTCATGACCGAGGGCGGGTTCGGGCGGGCTGCCGTTCCCTCGGGCGCTTCCACGGGGGAGCACGAAGCGCTGGAGCTGCGGGACGGCGACAAGAAGCGCTACATGGGCAAGGGTGTCCTGACGGCCGTCAAGAACATCGAGACCACCCTGGGGCCGGCCATCATCGGGCTGGATTCGCTCGACCAGACCGGGGTCGACAAGGTGATGCTCGACGCCGACGGGACGGAGAACAAGGGCAAGCTCGGGGCGAACGCGCTGCTGGGCGTGTCCATGGCGGTCGCGCGGGCGGCGGCGGACACGGTGGGCTTGCCTCTGTGGCGGTACCTGGGCGGCGTGTCGGCCCGTGCCCTGCCGACCCCGATGATGAACATCATCAACGGCGGCGTGCACGCGGACTCGGGCCTCGAGGTGCAGGAGTTCATGGTCGTGCCCCACGGCTTCTCGAACTTCCCCGAAGCCTTGCGCGCGGGCGTCGAGATCTTCCACACGCTCAAGAGCCACCTCAAGAAGGACGGGCTCACGGTGTCCGTGGGCGACGAGGGCGGATTCGCCCCGCGCCTCGCATCGAACGAGGAAGCGATCCAGCGCATCGTGCGCGCGATCGAAGGCGCTGGCTACCAGCCCGGCAAGCAGGTCTCGATCGCCCTGGACGCGGCGGCCAGCGAGTTCTTCAACAAGGACACCAAGAGCTACACCTTCGACAAGAAGGCCGTCTCCCCCGATGAGCTCGTCGAGATCTACAGCCAGCTCTGCGAGAAGTACCCCCTCGTCTCCATCGAGGACGGCTGCCAGGAAGACGACTGGACAACCTGGAAGAAGCTCACGGACAAGGTCGGCAAGAAGGTCCAGCTGGTTGGCGACGACCTGTTCGTGACCAACCCCAAGCGCCTGATCATGGGCATCCAGAAGCAGGTGGCCAACGCCATCTTGATCAAGCTCAACCAGATCGGCACGGTCACCGAGACCCTCGACACCATCCGCCTCGCCACGGCACACGGCTACGCGTCCGTGATTTCGCATCGCTCCGGCGAGACCGAGGACCACTTCATCGCCGACCTCGCGGTCGCCACGAACGCCGGTCAGATCAAGACGGGCTCCCTGTCCCGGTCCGATCGCATCGCGAAGTACAACCAGCTGCTCCGCATCCACGAGGAGCTGGACAAGGGCGCCGCTTACCTCGGCCACCGCGTCTTTGGCTGCAACAAGTTCTGATCAATGCGCGCGGCCGGACTTGCGTCCGACCACTCCGGCCAGTGAAGCTAGTCCCAAATCAAGCACTGTTCGAAGAACGTGCTTGGGTTTGGGGCTATCC
>CAZAWR010000093.1:0-40176 GCA_964488865.1 uncultured Polyangiaceae bacterium
GAGCCGGCGGGGTAGAGGGTGCCAAGGCAGCGTGCCGAACCGGCGTGCCGAGCAAAGGTCAACGGGAGGGCTTGCCGTCCAGCACATCCCGTACGACCGCCCGAAGCCCGTCCGCCGTGAAAGGCTTGTGCACCAAGACCGCACCTGTGCCCTGCATCCCGCGAGCAGCAAGCGCGTCGTGTGTGTACCCCGACATGTACACCACCTTGATGCCCGGACGGGCAGCCACCACCCGCTCCGCAAGTTCTCTTCCGTTCAGGCCAGGCATGACGACGTCCGTCAGCAGCAAGTCGATGGTCCCTGGGGTGGTCTCGACTACGTGGAGGGCACCCGCGGGCGACGCGGACCGCAGCACCCGGTAGCCACCGCGTTCCAAGATGCGGCACGTCAACGCTCGCACCGTTTCGTCGTCCTCGACCACCAGTACGCATTCTCCCTCTGCGCCCCGGGCGGCCTTCCTTGGGGGCTCGGAGCGGGTTGCCCGCGGGCTCGCTGCTTCGGGGAGCCACAGGTCGAAGACCGTGCGGCCGGGCTTCGACATCACCTCCACGCATCCCCCCGCCTGTCGCACCAAGCCGTAGACCGTGGCGAGGCCCAGGCCCGTGCCCTTGCCCGCTTCCTTCGTGGTGAAGAACGGCTCGAACGCATGCTCCAGCGTGGCCGGGTCCATGCCGACCCCGGTGTCCGACACGCAGAGTCGAACGAAGGCGCCCGGCTCCACCGGGGGGTGGGAGCGCGCTCCCTCTGCGTCCAGGGCCACGATCCTGGTGGATATCGTGAGCTGCCCACCGCCCGGCATCGCGTCTCGCGCATTCACCACCAGGTTCATGACCATCTGCTCGATCTGTGATGCGTCCGCGCGGACGTGGGCGGTACCCGGGGCCAGCTCCGTCCGCAACTCGATGTCCTCGCCGATCAGCCGGCCCAGCATCGTCGCCATGGCCGAGATGACTTGATGCAGGTCCGCGGTGCGTCCCCCTGACGCCCGTGGGTTCGCCATGGCGAGCAGCTGGCCGGTCAACGCCTTGGCGCGGTCTCCGGCCTCGCGGATGCGACCGGCGTCTTCCCGCGCGGGGGCGCCAGCGGGCAAGTCATCCTCGAGGAAGGCGGCATGGGCCAGGATGACGGTGAGCAGGTTGTTGAAGTCGTGCGCCACCCCACCCGCCAACCGGCCGATCGACTCCATGCGCTGGGCCCGCGCCAACCGAACCTCGAGCTCGGCCTTTTCGGCTTCAGCTTTCCTGCGCGCCGTCAGGTCCGACACCACCGCCACGAACCCCAAGTCCGTGCTCAACGGGACAAGGGACACACCCACGTCCACCAGGGTCCCGTCCTTGTGCCGCCAGTGCGCCTCGAACCGGGTTCTGCCCATCGTGCGAAGCGTCCGATCGGCTCGCTTCTGCGTGTCCGCGAGCTCCTGCTCGGACAGGACGATCCCGAGCGACTGCCCCTCGACATCCTCCTCGGCGTGCCCGAGCAACGCCTCCGCGGACAAGCTCCAGGATCGGATTCGAAGCTCCCTGTCGAAGGAGACGATCGCATCCACCGAAGCGTCGAGGATGGCCTCGCTCCGGCTTGCGTACTCGACGATCCTCTGCTCGACACAGGCAAGCTGGCCGAGCTTGCGGTCGAGCTTCTCCCGCAGCCTGCGGCTGTAGCGCTCGTAGAAGACACCGCCGTTGCACGATGCCAGAGGCTCGGGGCTCCTCCCGAGAGCACGCTGGACGGTATCGACGAGGACCTCCGGCTCCGCCGGCTTCACGAGAAAGGCAGCCGCCCCGAGGTCGAGCACGAGCGCACGGTCGCTGTCGCCCGTGTACGTAGCCGAGTACACGAGGAAAGGGATCCCGCGGAGGCGCTCGTCGTGCATCCACTCGCGACACAGGTTGAAGCCATCCATGTTGGGCATGAGCAAGTCCGAGATAGCCAGGACCGGCGGGTCAGCCCTCGCCATTCGCAGGGCTTCGACCCCGTCGGCTGCCTCCAAGACCTGGAACCCCTGAGACTCGAGCAACACCCGCAGCAGGTAGCGGTGCTGCTCTTCGTCGTCGACAACGAGGACCTTGCCCTTCACGGAAGACCTCCTTGGGGGCTCATGCTTCGCTCGATGCTGTCCACGAACGTTTCCGGATCGATCGGCTTCTCGAGGTAGGCCGTGCACCCCGCCTCGAAGGCCCGCTCTCGATCTCCGACCATGGCGAACGATGTCACGGCCACGATCGACACGCCATGAAGCGACGGGTCCGCGCGAAGGTGGCCGGCTACCTCGTACCCGTCCATCCCCGGCAACTGGATGTCCAGAATGATGACGGACGGCCGCTCCTTGGCCGCCATCGCGAGCCCCGTGGGACCATCCCGCGCCAGCACCACGGTGAACCCGGCGTGCTCGAGCAGGTAAGCGACCATGTAGGCGTTCTGCTCGTTGTCCTCGATCACGAGCGCTCGTCGCGTCATCACGGGGCTCTCCGGGGTCCCAACACCGGGACGGTGAAGCGGAAGGTGCTGCCCGAGCCGACGTCGCTCGTGACCCACATCCTACCCCCCATTCGCTCGACCAGTCGGTAGGAAATGGACAGACCGAGCCCGGTCCCCTCGTACTTCTTGTTCGTCCCGTCGGCCACTTGGGTGAAAGGCACGAAGATCCTCTCGAGGTGCTCTTCGGCGATGCCGATGCCCGTGTCCGTGACCGCCGTCAGGACGTCATCCGGACCGTCGGGGCGGACGAGTAGGTCGACCCCGCCCGTCTCCGTGAACTTGATCGCGTTGCCCAGCAAGTTCAAGACAACCTGTTGGAATCGTCGCTCGTCGCCGTGCACCACGCCGACTCCATCGTGCACGCTGACGGTCAACCGCAACCCCTTCTGTTGGGCCAGGGTGTCGACGGAGGCCACCACGTTTCGGATGGCGAGGGGCAAATCGAACGGTTTGCTCTCGACCTCGAGCTGGCCGGCCTCGATCTTCGAGATGTCGAGGACGTCCGTGATCAGCGCGAGCAGGTGCCGCGCGCTGTTCTGGACCATGCCCAGCTGCTTGCGTTGCTCGTCGTTGAGGGGCCCGGGGATTCCCTGGAGCAAGATGCCCGAGAACCCGATGACGGAGTTCAGGGGAGTCCGCAGCTCGTGGGACATGGTGGCGAGGAACACCGACTTCATCCGGTCCGCCGACTCCGCGCGCTTCCTGGCCTCCTCGAGCTGTTGGTTCTCCGTGGTCAGAGCTTCGGTACGTACGCGGTGTTCGGCGTCGCTCACGGCGAGGTCACGCTCGGCTCGTGCCCGCCGCCGCTCGGCTTCGTGCCGCGTCCTTCGTTCCTCGGCCAGCGCCTGAAGCTCCCTGCGAAGCAAAAGGAGGATCAAGCCGGCGCTGACCGTGACGAAGAAGAGCCCCTTGATGCTCTGCAAGCTGGAGACGAGGTCCGGGCGGGGGGCGAGGACCTGTACGACGTAGTCGGACAGCAGGATCCACGCGACCGAGAACCCGAGGTAGGGCACGACGACGCGCGCCAGGGTGCGGCGGTCACGCCTCGTCATGGAATCCCGGAACCGGCATGTTGCCTCCCTTCGACTTCGTGAACTGCCCCGGCTGTCGTTGGGCGTCAAGACGGGACCGCCGGTCGCGGATTTTCACGGAGCTGCAAGACACCGAGATGACTCGAGTGGATCCTGTCCGATCCTGTCCGATCCTGTCCGCGGGCTGAGAGCCCACGGCAAAATTGGGGAAGCCCGCCGTGGCGGGCTTCGCACGGCACGCCTTGCCGAACCGCCGTCCACCTCCCCAAGCGAGCTCACGTCGTGGCCGAGCAAAGCCCGCCCTTGCGGCGGGCTTCACCCGGAGTTGCCGTGGGCTCTGAGCCCGCGGAAAGGGAAGGCGAAGGCCCGGTTGGCGTCGCCTTGCCAAACCGTCCACCTCCCCAAGCGAGCTCACGTCGTGGCCGAGCAAAGCCCGCCCGCGGCGGGCTTCACCCGAAGTTGCCGTGGGCTCTGAGCCTGCGGAAAGGGAAGGAGAAGGTCCGGTTGGCGTCGCCTTGCCAAACCGACGTCCACCCATTCGTCGAGCAAGATCCAGAGGATACTCCCTCGGTCCGTCGCTTCGCTCCGGATCAGGGTGGCCTGACTCCGCGAGCGTTCACCTCGGGGCTGTGGCATCATTGTTGGTTCCCTTCCACACCACGATCCGACAAGGCCACTGCATGACGAAGCCACTCCAGCCCGACGACCTCTTCCGCAGCGCGCTGTACAGCATCGGCGATGCGGTCATCGCGACGGACGCGGCCGCGCGCGTCTTGCACATGAACAGTCACGCCGAATTGCTCACGGGTTGGGCGGAGTCGGAGGCCTTCGGGCGGCCGATCGACGAGGTCTTCGACATCGTTCACGAGCAGACGCGCGAACGGGTCGAGAACCCGGTAACGCGGGTTCTTCGGGAGGGGAGGGTCGTGGGGCTGGCCAACCACACCGTGCTGGTCAGCAAGAGCGGGACCGAGAGGCCGATCGCGGACAGCGGGGCTCCGATTCGCAACGCGCGCGGAGATGTGGTCGGCGTGGTGATCGTGTTCAGGGATCAGACCGCCGACCGGCTGGAACAGCTTCGGATGGTGCACCGTCTGGCCATGGCGTCCTCCGTCGCGGCGCTTTCTCTTCGCCTGCTCGGTTCTTCCGGGCGGGAAGACGACGACGCTATCCACGAGGCGCTCGGGCGGATCGGCGAGCTGACCGAGGCCGATCGCTCCTACGTCTTCCTCTTCGATGGCGCGGGCGAGACCATGAGCAACACCCACGAGGCTTGTGCGGAGGGGATTGAACCGCAGCGGCCGGTTCTTCAATCCCTTCCATGCGCGGTTTTCCCCTGGTGGATGAAGGAGCTTCGGGCTCGAGAACGGATCCATGTTCCGCGGGTCGCCCTCATGCCGCCGGAGGCGACTGCCGAGAAGGAGATCCTTGAAGCGCAGAGCATCCAGTCCGTTCTTGTCGTTCCGCTTGCTTGGGAGGGGCGTCTCGAAGGGTTCGTGGGGTTCGATGCGGTCCGACGCGCCAGGGAATGGACCGAGGAGGAGCTCTTGGCCCTGGATACGTTGGCGAACCTGCTCAGCCTTTCGTTCCAGCGGAAGCGCGCGGCGGACGCTTTGGAGAGAGAGCGCGCGCAGCTCCTCTCGCTCTTCCACAGCATCGATGAGCCGGTGTACGTCGCTGACACCGACACGTACGAGATCCTGTTCGCCAACCAGCACATCGAGGCCCTCTACGGCGGTTCGCTCGTGGGACAGCCATGCTACCGGGCGCTGCAGGGCAGGGCCGCGCCGTGTCCTGACTGCACCAACCCGATCCTACGCGCTCGCGGTCCGCAACCGTACCAATGGGAGCACTACAACGAGAAGCTCGGCGCGCACTTCCACGTGATCGATCGCCTCATTCGCTGGCCGGACGGGCGGGACGTTCGGTTCGAGCTCGCCATCGATGTGACATCGGCACATGCTGCCCACCAGGCGCTTGCGCAGAGCGAGGCTCGCTACCGTCTCATCACGAGCCACATGGCCGACGTCGTGTTGGTTACGGACCTTGCGTTACGCGTGACATACGTGAGTCCTTCGCTGCCGCGCCTGTGCGGGTACGCGTCTGAGCACGTCGTGAACCAGGACCTTGGGGCCATCCTGTTGCCGGAGTCGAGGCGGCAGGTTTGTACGCTGGTCGAGACGGGTGGGAACCATGGCGGTGGCCCGGCGACACTTGACCTGGAGGTGAGGAGCACGGACGGCTCATCGGTGTTCGCGGAAGCGCGCGTGTCCTGGCTGGGCGAGGGGACGGGTCGCGATGGCCTGGTGCTCGTGCTGCGGGACGTCACGGAGCGCAAGCAGGTACGCGAGGCGCTTCGCCTCAGTGAATTGCGTTTTCGAAGCCTCTTCGATCAAGTGGGGGATGGGATCCTGGTCGCTGACCCTGCGACCGGGGAGCTGCTGATGGCCAATCGGGCGATGTGCGAGCTCGTGGGCTGCGGGGAATCCGAGCTGCTGGCGCTCCGGATCGGCGACCTCGGCCCGGAAGCGGACGCTGACGTGGTTGCTGCCTGGCGTGGTGCCTGGTCCTCGAAGAGCCCGACCGCGATGCACGAGATCGCCCTCAGACGACGATTCCGGCGCGAACTCTGTGTGGACGTTCGCGTGAGCCCTGTCGTATTCACCGATCGACCCCTGCTCGTGGGAACGTTTCGCGACGTGGCGGAGCGTCGAGAGCTGCATGCGAGCCTGGCCCAAGCCGACCGCCTCGCGAGCATGGGCATGCTGGCTGCCGGCGTCGCCCACGAGATCAACAACCCGCTCGCGTACGTCTTGTACAATATCCAGTCGCTCGTGGAGGACCTTCCACGGCTGACGGCGGTGACGCAGCGATGCCTTGCCGCGCTTCATGACGAGAAGGGGGCGCGCCACGATGACATCGTAGGTGCGGACGCGGACATGGTCTCGGCTTCCATGATCGAGGACATACTGGATCGCGCGCGAGAGGCGCTCGACGGTGTGCACCGGATTCGGGAGATCACGCGCGGGCTCGGAACATTCTCACGCGTGGAACAAACGGCCAAGACCGTGGTTGACGTCAGGCGAGCGATGGAGAGCGCCCTGAACATGGCGTTCAATGAGATCAAGTACCGGGCGAGGGTGGTCAAGGACTATGGCAAGGTGCCCCCGGTGCTGGCCACAGAAGGGAAGTTGGCGCAGGTGTTTCTCAACCTGCTTATCAACGCCGCCCAGGCCATCCGCGACGGGGACGTCGACAACAATCGGATCACCATCCGGACGCATGCCGAGGGCGACCGCGTCGTGATCGAGGTTGCGGACACAGGGGCGGGGATAGCGCCGGAAGACACAGCGAAGATCTTCGACCCTTTCTTCACGACGAAGGGGCTTGGTGTGGGCTCGGGCCTCGGTCTGGCGATCTGTAGGAACATCGTCGCCGGATTCGGGGGAACCATCGAGGTTTCGAGCAAGCTGGGTGAAGGATCGTGTTTCCGTGTCACACTCCCGATCTCCGACGTCACGTTCGAACGAGGAGGCCAACGACGAGTCTCCTCCCGTCCGCCCGTGCGTGGCCGCATCCTCGTAGTGGACGACGACGAAGGCGTTCGCACCGCCTTGCGTCGCCTGCTGGGACGGGATCATGCTCTCGTCATGGCCTCGTCTGGCGAGGAGGCCTGCTCGATTCTCGAGACGGACTCGCGGTTCGACCTGGTCCTTTGTGACCTGATGATGCCACGGATGACAGGCATGGATCTGCACGAGTGGCTCTTGAAGCACAATCCGAAGCTGGCTCGTCGAGTGGTCTTCCTGACCGGGGGGGCGTTCACCCCCCGTGCCTCCGAGTACCTGGAGGGAGTCGAGAACCTGCGCATCGACAAGCCCTTCGATGGCACCAACCTTCACAAACTCGTCGCCGAACTCGTCACGTCCTACAGGAACCTCGATCGTTGAACGATCCGAGCAAACCTTCGCCCGCGATCCTGTCCGCGGGCTGAGAGCCTACGGCAAAATTGGGGAAGCCCGCCGTGGCGGGCTTCGCACGGCACGCCTTGCCGAACCGCCGTCCACCTCCCCAAGCGAGCTCACGTCGTGGCCGAGCAAAGCCCGCCCTTGCGGCGGGCTTCAAGCCCGCGGAAAGGGAAGGCGAAGGTCCGGTTTGGCGATGAACGGATATCCGGGTCGAAACCGTTCGCGAGGCCCCGAAGCTGATGGTAAGATTTCACCCGACAGCCTTCCTTGCGCCGTTGCCCCTCCGCCGCCTACCGAGAGGTCGTCATGCCCAGGAGCGTTGCGGGCCCGCCCCGCCAGGAGCCGTTCGCCATCGGCGATCGATGCCCATTGATCCTCGATGGGCTGCCCACTCCCGTGTTCGCGCTCGACCGAGAAGGTAGGGTCCTGTTGTTCAACTCGGCGTGCGCCGCGCTCATGGCAGTCGCGCAGGACGACGTGCTGGGTTGCATGCTCGTCGACCTCGTGATCGTTCCCGACGAGCGTGACACGTGGTGCCAGATGTTCGAAAAGGTGCTGCAGGATCTCCAGCCGTGTACCCGCGACCTCCGCTGGCGCGCCTCGGACGGCAGCGTCGCGCTCACGTGCTGCACGCTCTCGGCGATGACCACCCCGGAACACGCCGTCGACCTGGTGGTAGGGACTCTGGCTGTCCTGCCAAGCGGCGGACAGGAACCCGCGCGGCAACACACCCCGTGCAAGTACGAAGCGATCCTGCAAGTGCTCCCCGACCTGGTGTTCCGCCTCGGGGCCGACGGCGTCTTCCGCGAATTTTTCGCGCCGAACACGCGCGAACTGGCCGTCCCGCCGGACACCATCGTCGGGCACTCCCTCGAGGAACTGCTCCCCCCGCACGTCGCGGAGGACAGTCGGCGCACCTTGCAGAAAGCGCTCACGACGGGCCGCGTGGAGACCCATGAGTATGCCCTCGATCTGCCGGACGGAGAGCAACACTTCGAGGCGCGCCACGTCGCCAACGGTGCCGACGAGGTCCTGGCGATCGTGCGCAACGTCACCCGGCGCAAGCGGAACGAGGAAGCCTTGCTGAGGTCGGAGGCGAGCTTCCGCACCCTCATCGAGCGCGCGCCGGACCTCGTCGTGGTGCATCGCCAGGGGCGGATCGTCTACGCGAACGAGCGCGGAATCAAGCTCCTCGGGTACGACAGCGCGGAGCAAATCGTCGGCAGCCCCGTGGCCGACCTGGTGCACCCGGACGACCGGCCCGTCATCGCCGAGCGCATCCGCCACATGATGGAGACGGGCGAACCGGTTCCCACCCTCGAGGAGCGGATCCTGCATCGCGACGGCAGCACGATCATCGCCGAAGTAGCCGCCATCCCCCTGGAGTTTCGTGGCGAGCCGGCGGTGATTGTCGTCGCGCACGACGTGACCGCACGGAAGCGGGCGGAGAAGGAGCGTGGCGCGTTGGAGGCGCAGATTCAACACGCCCAGAAGCTTGAGAGCCTTGGGGTGCTGGCCGGGGGGATCGCCCACGACTTCAACAACCTGCTGATGGGGGTGCTGGGCAACGCGGGCCTGGCGCTGATGCAGCTTCCCCACGAATCGCCGGCGCGCGAGAGCTTGCGGCGCATCGAGGCCGCCGGGCGGCGAGCGGCGGACCTCACCCGTCAGCTGCTCGCCTACTCCGGCAAAGGCAAGTTCGTGGTGGAGCCCATCGACCTGTCTCGCCTGGTGGACGAGATGATCCACTTGCTGCATACCGTCATCTCGAAGCGCGCCACACTGCGCTTGAACCTCGCATCGGGTCTGGCGCTGGTCGATGCCGACCCCGCCCAAGTCTGCCAGGTGGTGATGAATCTCATTACCAACGCTTCCGACGCCATCGGCGACGCGAGCGGGGTCATCACCGTCACGACCGGGTCGCTGCATGCCGATCGGCTCTACTTGACGACCACGCTGCTCAACGACCAGCTCTCCGAGGGGTGCTACGTGTACCTCGAGGTCTCCGATACGGGTCAGGGGATGGAACCGGCGACCGTGGCGCGGATCTTCGACCCCTTCTTCACCACCAAGTTCGCCGGTCGCGGCCTCGGCCTCGCCGCCGTCATGGGCATCGTCCGGGGACATCACGGGGCCATCAAGGTCTACACCGAGCCGGGCAAGGGGACGACCTTCAAGGTCCTGCTGCCGTGCTCCGCGAGCACGATGGAGCCTCTGTCCACGCCTCGGCCGCCCTCGGCCCCCCTCACCCAGCGATGCACCGTGCTCGTCGTGGACGATGACGAGGTCGCGCGCTCCGCGGCGCAAGGCGTGCTCGAACACTTCGGTTTCCAGGTCATGACCGCCAACGACGGGGCCGAAGCGGTCCTGGCTGTGCGCGACCACGCCGACGAGATCGACCTCGTGCTGCTCGACATGACGATGCCGGTGATGAGCGGCGCTGAGGCGTTCCGTGAGATGCGAAGGATCCGCGCCGAGGTTCGGGTGATTCTGACCAGCGGGTACAACGAGCAGGACGCCATCCATCGGTTTGCGGGCAAGGGGCTCGCGGGCTTCATTCAGAAGCCGTACGCCCCTGAGGAGCTGGTCGACAAGATTCGCCGCATTCTTGGCCGGTAGTGTGGTCTCTTCGCGGAGTTCGGGATCCACCGAGCGGATCCTGTCCGATCCTGTCCGCGGGCTGAGAGCCCACGGCAAAATTGGGGAAGCCCGCCGTGGCGGGCTTCGCACGGCACGCCTTGCCGAACCGCCGTCCACCTCCCCAAGCGAGCTCACGTCGTGGCCGAGCAAAGCCCGCCCTTGCGGCGGGCTTCACCCGGAGTTGCCGTGGGCTCTGAGCCCGCGGAAAGGGAAGGAGAAGGTCCGCCAACGGCTTGGTGTATCGCGCCCACGGTGGAGGACTTCAAGACCTATCACGAGCTTGGGCTTGCGCCTCAGGCTCCGCCCTGCAGTCGCCGTGCGATCTCCGTCTTCAACAGTCGTCTGAACGCTTGCCATCGACTGAAGCTGACCCCGCGCCTGGGAACGCAAGTCCTGACGAATACTTGCCGGCTGCAGGCACAACTCTCTAGCCGCGGGCTGAGAGCCCACGGCAAAATTGGGGAAGCCCGCCGTGGCGGGCTTCGCACGGCACGCCTTGCCGAACCGCCGTCCACCTCCCCAAGCGAGCTCACGTCGTGGCCGAGCAAAGCCCGCCCTTGCGGCGGGCTTCACCCGGAGTTGCCGTGGGCTCTGAGCCCGCGGAAAGGGAAGGCGCCCACGGTGGAGGACTTCAAGACCTATCACGAGCTTGGGCTTGCGCCTCAGGCTCCGCCCTGCAGTCGCCGTGCGATCTCCGTCTTCAACAGTCGTCTGAACGCTTGCCATCGACTGAAGCTGACCCCGCGCCTGGGAACGCAAGTCCTGACGAATACTTGCTGACCGCAGGCACAACTCTCTAGCCGCGGGCTGAGAGCCCACGGAAAGGGAAGGAGAAGGTCCGTTTCACGCTTGGCGCCCCTCCACCTCCAGCACCTCCAGCAACCTCTCGGCCAGCGCCGCGCGAGTGAAGGGCTTGGCGATGAACGCCGTGTCCGCGTCGAGCACCCCTCCCTGAAACGCCGCGTCGTCGGTGTAGGCCGACATGAACAGCACCCTCGTCTCCGCACGCACCCGTCGCAGCTCGGACGCGAGCTCCCGCCCGCCCATCCGCGGCATCACCACGTCCGTCAGCAGCAGGTGGATCGGGCCCTCGTGCCGCTCGCTCACCTCGAGGGCCTCGATGCCGTTGGACGCCTCCAGCACCTCGTAGCCCGCGCCCTCGACGATCCTCCTCGCAATCGCGCGCACCGGGGCCTCGTCCTCGACGAGAAGCACGGTCAGCTTCACCTTGGTCCGCAGCGATCGCCACGAGCTTGGGCCCTTCGCCGGCGCCTCCAGCGCACCATCGAACGCCGGCAAGCAGATCTTGAACGTCGTGCCCAGCCCCACCTCGCTCTCGACCCAGATGCGGCCGCCGCTCTGTTCCACGATGCCGTGAATCGTCGCCAGCCCCAGCCCGGTCCCCTTGTCGACCTCCTTCGTCGTGAAGAACGGCTCGAACAAACGCTCGCGCACCTCTTCCGTCATGCCCGTGCCCGTGTCGCTCACGGTGAGCAGGACGTACCACCCGGGCGGCGTAGAGCTCTTGGGGTTCGCCACCCGGTCGTCCAGTGCCATGTTCGCCAGCTCGATCGTGAGGGCACCGCCGTGCGGCATGGCGTCGCGGGCGTTGACGGTCAGGTTCATGAGAACTTGCTCCATTTGGCTGCGGTCCACGCGTACGGGACGCAAGTCTCCCGCCGGAAGGGTGATGAGCGTGATGTCCTCCCCGATCACCCGCCGCAGCATGCTCTCCACGTCGAGCATGACCTCGTCCAGGTTCAAGATCTCCGGCTTCAGGATCTGCCTGCGGCTGAAGGCGAGGAGCTGGTGGGTCAGCCGCACGGACCGCCGCGCTGCCTTCCGGATCTCGAGCACGTCTTCCCGCTTGGGGTCGTCCGGGGCGGTGTCCTCCAGGAGGAACTCCGCGCAGCCGGTGATCACGGCGAGCATGTTGTTGAAGTCGTGCGCGATGCCGCCTGCGAGCCGGCCGACCGCTTCCAGGCGCTGCGCCCGTTGCGACCGCTTCTCGGCCTCGCGCCGTGCCTTTCGCTCGCGCAGTACGTCCAGTCCCGCGCCGAGAGACCGCGCGAGGTCTTCCAGCACCTCGATCTCCTCCGGGAAGAAGGGCCGCGGCTCGCACGAGTAGATACACAGCACCGTGCGCAGCGGGGCCTGGCCGATCGGGACCGGAATGGCGATCGAAGACCGTAGCCCGAACTCAGCCGCGTGCTCCCGCCAGGGGAAGAACGACGAATCCTGGGTCGTCATCGCCACGGTCCTCCCGAACCGCAGGGCCTTGCCGACCGGACCGTTCCCCGCCTCGACATCGGCCGAGGACACGGAGATTCGCTCCAGGTAGCCCGCGGCACGACCTGCTGAGGCCTCGGCCTCCACCGTTCCGGCGGCGTCGTCCCGGGCGAACCCAACCCAAGCAAGGGGAAATTGACCGACCTCGGTGATGATCTCGCACACCCGTCGCAGCACGTCGGATTCCTCGGAGGCCGTGGTCACCGCACGGTTGACCTCGCTGAGCAGCCGCAGCGCTCGGTTGCTCGCCCGCAGCATCTGCTCCGACGCCTTGCGCTCGGTGATGTCGTGCACGGTCACGACCGCTCGCAGATCGTTCGAGATGCCTGCGACGACGACCGCGCACACCTCTACGTCGATGACGGTCCCATCCGCCCGGTTGACGGCGACCTCGATCGCGGGTCCACGCCCCTCCCGAAACGTTTGCTCCATCATGGGGACGATGCCGAGGGACCGACTCTCGACAAGAATGTCGAGGCCCATCTTGCCGATCAGGTCCCCGGGCGAACGGTACCCCAGCAGCTCGGCCATGCGGCGGTTGGCCTGAAGAATTCGCGCCTTGCCGTCGACCAGCACGATGCCGTCGGGCGAGCCCTCCACCATGCCTCGATAGAGCTCTTCGCTGTGCCGGAGCGCCTCCTCCGCGCGCTTCTGGCTGCGGCGCGCCTCCATCACCGCCAACGCTCGCTCGACCGTCGGGGGCATGCGCGCCAGGTTGTCCTTCAGCACGCAGTCGCTCGCCCCCGCGTTCAGGATGTCCACCACCTTCTCTTCGCCGATTGTGCCGGAAACCACCACCACGGGGACGTCGAGCCCGCTGTGACGAACCAGGCGCAGGACGTCGAGCCCATTGAACCCGGGCATCGCGTAGTCGGTCAGCACGATGTCCCAACCGCCGCTGCCGAGCGCCCGCTCGATCCCGGCCCGACCGTCGACCCACGTCCACGCCGGGTCGAACCGGCCCTCACGCAAGGCCTCGACCATGAGCAACGCGTCGTCTTCTTGGTCGTCCGCGATGAGTACTTTTAGGGGTCGACGTCCGGGAAGGGGGATCGGCGTAGGCGGGGATCCTCTTCCGTGGTGGTCGCGTCCAGTGGCCATGGCTACTTCACTCCGAGGGGGGAGGAGGCTCGTTGAGGACGAGCCAGTAGAGCTTGAGCTGCTTGACCGCCCGCGCGAACTGCTCGAAGTCCACGGGCTTTCGGATGTAGCTGTTCGCCCCATGGAGGTAGCCGCTCAGCCGGTCCGACTCCTCCGCCGAGGTGGTGAGGATGACGACGGGCAAGAGGCGTGTGGACGGCTCGGACCGGATGCGACGGAGTACCTCGATGCCATCCACCCTGGGCATCTTCAGGTCGAGGAGCACCAGCTGGGGAAGCACGTTCGGGTCCCGCGTGGCGTGGGCACCGCTGCGGAACAGGTAGTCCACGGCCTCGACACCGTCCTTGACCCAGACCACTTCGTTGAGGACGCCGTTTTCCTGCAGCGCGAGGAGCGTAAGCTCGGCGTCGTCGGGGTTGTCCTCCACGAGCAGGATGAGCTTGGCTTTCGGGTTCACGTGTCCATTCCTTCCTCGTCGGGGGTTACCGGGTTCCGATTCTGCGCGGTTTCGACGGTCCGTGCGAGGGTGAAGAAAAACGTGGCGCCCTTCTCCACTTCCGCTTCCGCCCAGATGCGACCCCCGTGCCGGTGAACGATCCGCTGCACCGTGGCCAGCCCGACCCCGGACCCGGGAAAGTCCTCGACGCCGTGAAGCCGCTGGAATGCCCCGAACAGCTTGTCCGCGTAGCGCATGTCGAACCCCGCCCCGTCGTCCCGGACGAAGTACACCGGGCCGTCGTTGCCCCGGCCCTCGTTCCCCGGGAGCAGCCCCACCTCGATGCGGGCCCTGTCGTGCCGGCCCGTGTATTTCCAGGCATTGTCCAGGAGGTTCTGCAGTACGACCTCGACCAAGCGACGGTCCGCACGTGCCGGCAACGTGGAGGGAATCTCCCAGACGACCGCGCGATCCGGCCCCGTCGCCTGGAGCTGATCGGCAACCTCCCGCGCGACGCTCGCCAAGTCCACGTCCAGCAGCTTCATCCCCGCACGTGTGATGCGCGACAGGCGAAGCATGTCGTCGATCAAGGAACCCATGCGCTGGGCGGCCGCGCGGACCCTGCCGAGGTATCCCCTCGCGGTCGGGTCGAGGGAACCGGCGTACCGATCCACGAGGATGCGGCTGAACCCGTCGATGCCGCGCAGGGGCTGGCGAAGGTCGTGGGACACGGAGTACGCGAACGCTTCGATCTCCTTGTTCGCCACGGCGAGCTGCTGGTTCGCGCGCAGGAGGGCGACGTTGGCCCCCAGCACGTCCCGCTCGGCTTCCTTGCGCTTCGTGATGTCCTCGCACATGACGATGAAGCGGTCGCCGAGCCGTTTGTAGGCCGTCAATCCGTACCACCGGTCCAGGGGGGTGAAGTGGAGCTCCATCCGCCGTTCGCGGCCGGTGCGTACGACGTCGCCGTAGACCTCGATGAGGTTCGGTTGCGCATCACGGATGCCCGGAATCACCTCCGTGACAAGGCGCCCTTGGACGGCGTCGCGTGCCAGCCCGGTGAAGCGCTCGAAGGCGGTGTTGACCTCGAGGAACACGTAGTCGACAGGAGCGCCCGTGTCGTCGAAGATCATCAGGTGCTCGGCCCACCCGATGGGCATCGTCTCGAGCAGGTCTGCCAGGCGCGCTTCCCTCTCGCCGAGGGTCTGCTCGATGCGCTTGCGGTCGGAAATGTCCTGGGCGCTCGTGACGAAGTATCGGGGCCTCCCCGTTGGGTCACGCAGGAGTCGCGTGGTGACGATGGCCCACACCTCGTGGCCGTGGGCGTGGCGGTAGCGTTTCTCGATCGTGCCGGTGTCGGAGTCGCCCGCAAGCAAGCTGCGCACGAACGCCTCGCTCGCGGCCCGGTCGTCGTCGAACGTGATCTCGAGAAACTTGCTCTGCTCGAGATACGCCACCGTGTAGCCCACCATCTCGGAGAACGCGAGGTTGACGCGAAACATCCGGCCGTCGGGCGTCGCAAGCACCTTGCCGATCGGGGACTGATCGAAGACCGTGCGGTACAAAGACTCGGCGAGGTCGTTGCGCTCTCGGAGCGCGCGCCTGGCATCGAGCATGCGTGTCATCTCTCCCAGGTCCGAGGCGAAGTCGCCCATCAGCACGCGCTCCGTCTCGTCCGCGCTGATGCCGGCCGGCAAGGCAGCGATCAGCACGGCCGAGGCGAGGCCAGGACATTCAACCGGTACGGCGATCGCGGTTCGCGGTCCCGGCGACGAGGAGGGGACGTCGCAGTCGGGGCACGTGGACGGGGTGATGTGCAAGACGATGGCGCTGCGTTCGCGGAGGGCAGCGATGGCGCAGGGGGGCGCGCGCCCTTCGTCGGCCATGCGGCGAAGCGGCGTTGACTTGGCCTCGTTGCCCGCCGTCGTCACGACTTGCATGCCTCCGTGGTGAACGTCGACGACGGTGCACGAATCTGCGACTCCGTGATCGACGAGCAAGGCGCAGGCCCGCGCGAGCAACCGGTCGGGGGTGATGTCTCCCGTCGCGGCCAGGACGACGCCGCGCAGCGCGCGCAGGATGGCGATGTGGCGCCCGGGGTGGGAGTCGGGAATGGGGGGGGCGGGCATCCGTATTCGTGACAGCACACCATGAGGGAAAGGGCGGGGTCAAGGCGCGCCCAGAGTCCGAGCCTGTTCTTGCCGAGGCACGGGCGGCAGCACACCTTCGTCGAGCACAAGCGGGTTGTGTCCCCGAGGTCCTGCGGCATCGTTTCGTTCGAGGGGTCATCCCGGAGGCGCCGGGCCGACGGGCTCACGTACGTGGGGCGAAGCTCCAAGTCCGTGACAATCACGACGTCCGCCATCTGGCTCGTGATCAGGCGGTATCGAGAGTCCGAGGAGGCTCGCGAGCGTGTCGAGGCTCAAGAGCTCCTCTTCCGTCCATGTTCGTGCCTCGCGGACGGCGTCGAAGCCAACGAATCCCTCCAGCCGCCCACACCAAGCGAGCGGCACGACGAGGACTGCAGGCAGGGAACAAACTGACGTTGTCGTTCCAGAAATCGTCGTCTCGAGACTCATTTTGGCCGACTACGTCTGAACGGGCAACGGTACAGTATTCCTAATACACGCTACTGGAGTCGTGATCGGGGATGTCGTCCAGAGATGAGCCCACCACCACCTCCGTCCTCGCTTCTTCCGGCGAGCACAGCGCGGTGTGCGTTGGCGTCGGCGATGTCCTCGCGGGCAAGTACCGCATCGAATCGGTGCTCGGGCAGGGAGGCATGGGCGTGGTCGTTTCGGCCTTACACCTTCACCTCCAGGAGCGCGTGGCCCTCAAGTTCCTGCGACCGGGGGGCAACGCGGATCTCCACGGAAGGTTCCTGCGCGAAGCCAGAGTCGCCGCGAAGCTCCGCAGCGAGCACGTCGTGAAGGTGACCGACGTCGGAACCCTCGAGAGCGGCGCTCCCTTCATGGTCATGGAATACGTCGATGGCACCGATCTGCGGACGCTCCTCCGGTCCGAAGGTCCGTTGCCGGTTTGCCGCGCCGTCGACTACGTTTTGCAGGCCTGCGAAGGGTTGGCGCACGCCCACGCGCTGGGTGTGGTCCACCGCGATCTCAAGCCCTCCAACCTGCTCTTGACCACGCGGCGCGACGGCTCTGAGCTCGTCAAGGTGTTCGACTTCGGTATCTCGAAGGCGCGCATCATGGGTGGGGTGGAGGGGGAAGACCTCACGAGCGAAGGAATGATGCTCGGCTCGCCTCGCTACATGGCACCCGAGCAAATCCTCAGCACGGCCGAGGTCGACCCTCGCTCCGACGTCTGGTCGCTCGGGGTCGTGCTCTACGAGATGCTCGCCGGGGCCCCGCCGTTTTCGGGTTCCTCTGCGGCTCGCACGTGCGTGATGGTGGTCGGATCCGACCCCCCGCCGTCGCTCCGCGAGCGGCGGCCGGACGTGCCCCAGGCGCTCGAGGCAGCGATCTTCCGGGCGTTGGAGCGGAGCCTGAACGGTCGAACCCGGAACGTTGCCGAGTTCGCCGACAGCCTGGTGCGGGCGGTCGACCTCCCCGTGTCGGTGGCCCTGGGCGCCAAGTCGGTGAGAAGCGCCCTCGACGCCGAGGGAATGCTGGAGACGGGATCGATTCCCCAAGCGGACGTCCGCGTTCCGGTGTCCACACGGTCCGCATCCTGGCGCCTGTCCTCCGGGGCGATCGCGGGCAACCCGCGCAGGCCGAAACCCCGGCGCAGGTTCTGGGGATGGGTTGCCACGGCGGGGTTCTTCGTGGTCGTGGGTGCCGGCGCCGCGCGCTTGAGCAGGCCCGCGGCGGTTGGCGTCGCCTCTGCTCCGGGACGCCTCGATCCGGGCCCCACGCCGCAGCCGCCGCCGGCACCGCCCGGTGCGGGCAGCCTTCCCCTCGCAGCGGCGTCCCCGTCCGTGTCGGTGCCGCCGCCTTCCCCGCCGCCGCCGACGGTGCCCTCCGTGGCGGAGGCCCCTCGGGTTCGTTCCGGACCGGCTCCCCGCGGGGAGGTGGCGCCGCCCGTGCGGTCGGTCGACCCCCTCTCCGAGAGGCAGTGAGATGCGGAAGAACGGTGGGCACGTGCTGACGTTCTCTTGGTGCGAGCTCGAAGCCGCGCGAGACTTCTTCCTCCGAGCCCACCCGACGGAACCCTTGCTGTTCGAAGGGGCGGCGCAGTCGCCCGTTGCACGCCTGTGGGGCGGGGTCTGGGGCGCTCGGACCGGCATGGTCGGGGTCACGCCTGCCGTGTCGAACGCTCCCTTCTGGATCTGGGTTCGCTTTCGTACCCAGGCAGACTCGTCCCGAGCCACGCTGCACAGGGCCGTCAACCTTCTGCCCGAGTGGGACCTTGTGGACGAGGGCTTGCGACGGCAGGTCATTCGGGTTCCGGGTGATGCCTGCCCCGAGGACGTGGTGGTTGTGGCGGTGCGCTTGGTCGATGCGGCGATCGGGGCGCCGCAGCACGCGTACCGGATGAGGGTGGACCCGTTCGACGCGTAGGTGGGCGATCGAACGTTCGGTTGGCGACCAACGACGGAGCGAGCAACCGATGGAAGCATGCCCTGGCCGGTGCACGGCAGCGCTGTGCCCATCGACGTGGTCGCGCCATCCTGACCGACGGACCGGACGCCCAGACGCCCAAGAGAAAGGCGTTGTGGGCGGCCCGGCGTTCTCAAATCGTGACGGCCGAGCGGTCGAGTGCTAATCTCTCGGCCCAAGTGGCTTTGGGATCGCTTTCCACCTCGGCACGCACCCATGGGGCCAGAACGCGAGGACCCATGGCACCCACGCGCCAAAGGATCTTGGACACGCTGAGTGGCTACGTGACGGACCCCTTGGCGGAGGCGGTGCTCGACTCCGCGGTCGCGAAGGTCGGAGCCGACTACGAGGACCCGCGAACCTCTGCCTTGGCGGACCTGCTCGAGGCCATCGACGACTCCCTCCGGTTTTGCCTCCCCGACCGCGATCGTCGCGTGGCCTGTCTGCGGGACCTCGACGAGGTGCTCTCGGCCGTGGGGTCAGCTTTGCGAACGTCTCCCGCCAGGCCGGTTGATATCCCGATTCGGTCAGACGGGGATATCGTCCTCGCTCGCGCCGCGGCGCGCGACATCTGCGCCGCCGCGGGCTTCTCCCCCGCCGCACGCCAAGCGGTCCTTGTGGTCCTCACGCAGCTTGCGCAGACGCTGCTTCCCGCGAAGACGGGCATGGTACGCCTAGGCCCCGTCAAGACCGGTCATCCGGGGATCGAGATCGCGGTCGACGGTGTTCCCGACGACATCGCTCGAGCCATCCTGACGGGGATAGCGGGGCTCATGGACGAAGTGGATGTGGTGCCGCTGCGGACGCGGGGAACGCGTGTTCGTTGCGTCAAGCGTCGGAGATGACCGCGCTTCCGGTGCGAGGATATGGAAAACCTACCATCCGGTGCCGATCGGAGACGAAGGCGTCACTATTTCTCGACGAAATCTTGCGGTTTGCTGTTTGAACATCCGCGCGTCACGTGCATCATGCCCTGCGTCTCGCGAGAGCGAGGCTTGGTGGCAGGCATCCTGGGTGGTTGGCTTCCTGATGACCCCCGCACAGCGCAGCGCCTTCGGGCAACGATTGGTCCTCTTCCCGCAGGGGCAGCCGGATTCTCAGGAGCATCGCGATCGCTGCGCCGAGCTTGTGTTCTGGTGCGGGGGTGACGTCGATCGGTTCATCGACTCCCCCACGGAGACTCTGGACGCCTTCGCGTCCTACTTGGGGCGCATCAAGGGTGTTCCCGGTGACCAGGTGCTCGTGGCGTTGACCCGCACGAGCCCCCTGGCACTGACGGTCGTGGACACGCGGCGCCGCCTGGAAGCGTGGCTGCCCATCCTGCGAGCCGCGAGGTGGATCGTGTACTTGGATCGCTCGTTCGACCCGTTCTTCGAGGCGACGGCGACCCGGTACGGTCACCTGTCCGGGTCGCTGGCAGAGGCGCCCGTGTGGGTGGGGCCCGGCGACACCCCCTTCCTCGTGCTGGATTCGGACCTGCGCGATCGCAGGGCCGTGGATGAGTCGCTCGATGAGTTGGATGGGCTCATCCTGGGAAGGTCGGGGACTTGGGTGCGGTGAGCGCGCTGTCACCGAGGGGGCGCGGCTGGGGCTGAGGCTTCTTGACCGTGCCCGCCGCTGCACGAACGTGCTCACCGACGTTCTTCGAGCGTGTCATCGAGCATCGTGCGCAACACGAAGCCATCGAGCATCTTGAGGGTGCGCTCGGCCGATCTGTCCCCGCGAACGATCAGGTCGGCCCGTCTGCGGGAAGGCTCCACGAACGCGTCGTGCATCGGTTTGACGATATCCAGGTACTGATCCAGCACGTGCTTGACGGGGATTCCCCTGTGTTGCACGTCCCGGCGAAGCCTGCGCGCCAGCCGAATGTCCGCGTCGGTGTCCACGAACAGGGTCAGGCTTGCCCTGGCCACAAGGTCCTCGGAGCTGAGCGCCAGGATTCCCTCGACGACGACGATGTGCCGTGCCAACTCCTCCGCAGCCATGTGCGAGACGTCGTAATAGTACGCGTCGTGGGAGAAGACGGTCGCATCGAGGGTGCGGAACCGGTCGGCGACGTCCGGGCCAGATGTGATTTTCCGGCGCCGGAGCCGCCGGCGATCAGGATAAGGTGTCCCATGGTGTGCGATGGTCGATGATACCCGCGGATCCAAGTGGCGGCAGCCCATTCCGCCTCATCGGTCCAGCGCCTGTCGCACCTTCGTCGCCATGTCCTTCATCGAAAAGGGCTTCTCCATGAACAGGACGCCGTCGTCCAACACACCGTGGTGCGCAATCACGTCAGCGGTATAGCCCGAGACGTAGAGGACCTTCGCGCGGGGGCACGCAGCACGAACGCGCTCGCTCAGCTCCTTTCCGCTCATCCCGGGCATGACCACGTCCGTGACGAGCAGGTCGATTGCGCCGGCGTGCGACTCGACGATTCGCAAGGCGTTGTCCGGCCCGGCTGCCGCCAGGACGGTGTAGCCGAGCGTCTCCAGCATGCGCGTAGCCAGCTTCAGAATGGCCGGTTCGTCCTCCACCAGCAGAACCGTCTCGCCATGCCCCGCCGGCACTTCCTTCGCGTCATCCAACGGGTCGGTTTCGGCCCCACCCCCGTGGCGAGGCAAGTGGATGCGAAAGACCGTTCCCTTCCCCAACTTGGTTTGAATGCCGACGAATCCTCTGTTCTGCTTGACGATGCCGTAGACGGTGGCGAGTCCCAACCCCGTTCCCTGACCCACGCCCTTCGTGGTGAAGAACGGCTCGAAAATCTGGTCCAACGTCTGCCGATCCATGCCACAGCCGTCGTCCTGGACGGTGAGCAGCACATAGTCGCCCGGGTCGGCGTGCGGGTTCTCGGCGCATTCACCTTGGCCGATGACGACGTTGCTCGTTTCGAGGGTCAGCGTGCCGGTCCCAGCAATGGCATCTCGCGCGTTCACGCAAAGGTTCGCGAGAATCTGGTCAATTTGGGAGGGGTCCATTTTGATCGGCCAGAGCGGCGTCCCCGGTACCCAGCGAAGCTCGACGTTTTCGCCGATGAGGCGGCTGAGCACCTTGAGCATCCCGCTGACGGCATCGTTCAAGTCGAGGACGCGCGGGGCAATGGTCTGTTTTCGCGCAAACGCAAGCAATTGCCGCGTGACCTCCGCAGACCGCTCGGCGGCGGAAAGCACCTGCAACAGGTCGGGGCGGATCGGATGGTCGGGAGCCACGCTCTCCAGGGCGAACTGCGCGTTCCCGATGATGACGCAGAGCATGTTGTTGAAGTCGTGGGCGACGCCGCCCGCCAGGCGGCCAATCGACTCGATCTTCTGTGACTGCCGGAGTTGCTCCTCCAGAGCCACGCGGTCGCTGATGTCCAGGTTCACCACGATGGCGCCCTCCACCTGCCCGCCGTCATCGAGCAAGGGGATCGTGTAGTTCAGGATGGTCTTGCGCTTGCCGTCGAAGGATTCGATCTCGAGCAGCTCGTCCAGAAAGGCTTCCCCATGACGAATCGTCTTCGCTAGTGCCCAATCATCGGGCTGGATCGGCTCACGCGACGGCAGACGCCAGGCCTTGAATACCCCGTAGTCCGATATCGACACGTGGGGTTCGGCGCCCCATATCTCCACACCCGCCGGGTTTCCACGCAGCAACGTCCCCTCCTTGTCGGTAATCCAGAGCCCGATGGGGAGGACTTCAAAGATCCGTTCCAACACGTTCCCTTGCCTGCGCAACTCTTCGTCGGCCCGCTTGCGCTCGGTGATGTCGACCGCGACGCTGAGCAGGGCAGGCCGGCCGTTCCACGTGATGGACTTGGCCACAACCTCCAGCGGGAAGGTCGACCCGTCCTTGCGACGGTGGACGACTTCGAAGTGCGCGAACCCCTTCTCGGCAATCTGGTGGAACCGCTGCGGCTGCAGCTCTTGACTCTCCGGCACGTCCAGATCGTCGAGGCGCAGAGCCAGCACCTCGGCCTCGTTGTCGTACCCATGCAGCGCCGCCGTCGCCTGGTTGACAAACAGCAGGATCCCGTCCGTGCCGTGAACCACGATGGACGCTGGCGCGTTGTCGACCATCTGGCCGAGCGAGGCGATGCGCTCGTCCCGTTCCCGCCGCTCGGTTAGGTCGCGGCAGAAGCACACGAACCTGCCGCCGTCCTCGTTTAGCCAGGTTGCCGAAATCTCGACGGGCATCGTGGAACCGTTCTTGCGCCGGTGCCGGGTCTCGAACACCTCGAAACCGTTCGCGGTGATGCGCCGGCTTCGCTCGGCCATCTGCGCGGGCGTGTCGTCCATGTCGAGGTCGGCGACGGACATGGTCATGAGCTCTGCTCGCGTATACCCGCTCATCTTGCAGTAGGCTTCGTTGACGTCAACCATCATGCCTGTGGAACCGATCACCCAGAATCCGTCCGCCGTGGCCTGAAGGATCGCACTCAGATAGCGTTCCCGCGCACGAATCACGTCCTCGGTGCGCTTGCTCTCCGTGACGTCCTGGATCGCGCCGAAGACCACCCGGCGTTCGGCGTCGTATTCCGCCACCGAGCGGATGCAGCGCACGGTGCCATCCGAGGGCCGACGCACCTCGAACTCGATGTCGTACGGGGTGCCTTGGTGGATGAGGGCCTCGAGAGCAGCGTCGAGGGCGCCGCGGTATTGCGCCAAGGGGAGGGTCTTGACGCGGTCGATGGTCCACTCGGCGTCACCCAATCCGTAAATTCGCCGCGCCTGCTTGCAGGCGATGACCGCGCCGGTGTTGAGATCGAAGCGCCAGGAGCCAATGTGAGCCAGGGCATGTGCGCGATCGAGGTCGGCCTCGGTCTCGCGCAGCCGCCTCGCACTTTCAATCTTGTGCAGCGCGAAGGCTAGGTCGCTCGCCACCTCGTCGAAGAGCACCTGCTCCTCCTCGTCGGAGGGAAAGGACGCGGGGACCGAAACCCCAAGAACCCCAAAGGTGACGTCCCCGTAGCGCAAGCGACGACAAAGGCTGGCCCCTCCCCCGTGGGTGCAGGACAGCGGGCAGCCCGGGCACTCACCGACGGGGTCGGCCACCACGATGACTCCGTCGTGGTCGAGAGCCCGCGTCACGCATTCGGGCGTGTCCCCGGCTTCGATGCGACGGTCCAACGCGGAGATCTCGCCACCCAAGCCGGAAGATGCCGTGGTCCGGACAGCCCCGCCGGGACCGGTGACCAAGGCGACCCACGCGTTCAGGTAACCCAGGGTCTCGGTCAGGTTCGCGCAAGCGCGTGTGATCAATCGCAGGGGATCGTCTTCCGAAACGATCAGCTTGTTGACGTTGCGGATGGCGAGGAGCACGCGCTTGATGTGCTCGGCACGTGCTACGGCTTCGGCCGGGCGCACCGAGAGCATGCCGTGGTCCCCCTGTAGGGTATCGACCTGCCCGCTGCGCAGGGCTTGCAGCGTTCCCTCGGCGATCGCGAGCCGACGCCGCAGCTCTTCGATGGTTGTCGTACTATCTTCCCTCATCTTTCCCCTACGCCACCGTGGAAGCCAGCGCGTCTTCGTCGCACAGGTTGCCGAAGACAAGTCGGCCCGGCCCCGACTCAACATCTGGAGTGCTCGCGTCCGGAAGATCTTGTACCCGATCGGGGCTCGCAGATCGACGAGCACGTCCACAACTTCGAGCGCGACCGCAACTCCGGCGTTCGCCGCGTGCACCTGTCGCAAGTCCGCGCGCCGGTCCGGCGCGCCAATTCGGCGGGCCCCTGCTTGGACCATCGCTATAGGGTGCAGACACCACTTTGCACGGGCCTTGGAGGGGAACTGGTGAACCGGGAACCGGGAGCTGGGAATGGAGAAGTTGGCTTGGTACGCAGGTCCCAGGTGTCCTTCGAGAACTTCCCCATCAGTCGCATCACACCGACACCCTATGACAACAACCGTTGGGCAATATCGTTGCCCTTCATCGTTCCTCCTTCCAGCCATGAACCAAGCCCCATTCATCCTTCCCGTTCCCGGGTGTCCGCTCACCCGTTCTCTGCCCCATTCATCCTTCCCGGTTCCCGGTTCCCGGCTCACCAGTTCTCTTCGGCCACCCATCACAATGGGATGCGCAAAATGGGACCTGCACCCATCGCTAAAGCCTGACCTATTCACCCCAACGCGACTGGCTCGCCGCTTGCTCCAACCGGGCCAGAGCTTCGAAACAGCGGAGACATCCAGAGGAGGATGGCGATGTTTGCCTCGATGGGCTGTCGGTGGCGCACGTGGAGAGGGATGACACTCGTACTCGGCCTGCTTGCGTCCTGTTCCGGCGGCGACGAAGAACAGACATGGGGAGTTGAATCCGCGGGCCATGCGGGAAGCGATGTCGACACGGTCACGGACCCAACCCCCGCCGCGCTGGCGTGCACCCCTCCCCTGCGGATGTGCGGGGACGACTGCGTGGACGTCCAGGTCGACCCAAGCCACTGCGGCGAGTGCGAGACGGCCTGCTTCGACGGCGAGTCTTGCGTGAAGGGAAGCTGCGCGCTCGATTGCCCCGGCGGGCTGCTGGAGTGTGACGATGCGTGCGTCGAAATCGGCTCAGACAGCGTGTCCTGCGGACGTTGCGGCCAGGCCTGCGAGGAAGGGTTCCTGTGCTCGAACGGGACGTGCCAGATCGACTGCCAGCAGGGCCTGACGGAATGCGACGGCGTTTGCGTCAACGTCGAGACGGACCCGTCGCATTGCGGCGAGTGCGGTATCGCCTGCAACGCGGGAACGGTCTGCTCGGCTGGGTCTTGCGAGAAGGACTGCCAAGACGGGCTCGTCGTTTGTCACGAGGCTTGCGTCAACCCACTGTCGGACAACGAGCATTGCGGTGGGTGTGGCCAAGCATGCCCACATGGTGAGACTTGCTCGAATGGGGCGTGCGAGCTCACCTGCCAGCAAGGGCTGACCGAGTGCAGCGGCGTTTGCGTCGACCAGGACACGGACACCGGCCATTGCGGCGCCTGCGACACGGAGTGCGGCGCGGGGCAGGTCTGCGTCGACGGTGCGTGCACCCTGACCTGTGCTCCCGGCGCCATCGTTTGCGACGGCCAGTGCGCCGATCCTTTCAAGAGCAATGGCCACTGCGGCGCGTGCGGCATCGCGTGTCCCGGCGGCACCATTTGCTCGAACGGTGCCTGCGATCTGACCTGCCAACCAGGCCTGTCCGAATGCGGCGGCGTGTGCGTGGACTCGATGACTGACCTCGCCCACTGCGGGGCTTGTGACGCGCATTGCCCTCCGGGCTCTGTCTGCTCGAATGGCGCCTGTGGGCTCACCTGCCAGTCCGGGCTGATCCAGTGCGACGGCGTGTGCACCAACCCGATGACGAACCGGTGGCACTGCGGGGCCAGCGGGGACTGCACGGGAGCCGAAGCCGGGGTCGCCTGCCCGAGCGGGTACGTGTGCGCGGGCGGGCAGTGTTCCTTGACGTGCCAGCCGGGCTTCGTGAAGTGCGGTGGCTTGTGCATCGACCCGCTGACGGACCGGAACCACTGCGGCGCATCCGACACGTGCGAGCCTGTCCTGGCGGGCGTCGCGTGTGAGGCCGGGGAGGTCTGCAGCGAAGGACTATGCCGCCTGAGCTGCCAGGACGGCCTGGTGAACTGCAACGGCGTGTGCGTCCAGCCCCTCACGGACACAGGCTACTGTGGAGCCACCGCGGACTGCCAGGGACCGAACGCAGGCGAGGTCTGCTCCCAGGGCCAAGTCTGCTCGAATGGCAGCTGTGGGCCCACCTGACAGCCGGGCCTCATCAGTTGCGACGGCCAGTGAATCGACGTCACGAGCGACCGCACCTACGGCGGGGAATCTGGAACCCGCACCGGCGCCTCTGCCGGAACCGCCTGGGCGGACGGGCTCGTGTGCTCTTGGGAAATCGAGCTTTCCCCGGGGACGGCACCCAGCTAGACAAAGGGGTGGTGCATCGGGGAGGAGCGGAACATGGTGGACGACAGCCGAGAGGCGACCGAGCGACGGGCGGCAGAAATCGAAGAGAATCGCAGGATTCATCCGCGCTTCCCGTTCGAAATCGAGGTCACGTTCCGCAGTGAGCACAACTTCTTCACAGGCTTCACCGAGAACATCTCGGAGGGCGGCTTGTTCGTCGCCACCCACTGCCCCGTGCCCGTGGGTACGACGTTTCCGATGTCGTTCACGCTTCAGGGAAGGGACGAACCCATCCAGGTGACCTGCGAAGTCCGGTGGGTACGCCCGTACCACGATGGCCTCGACTCTCCGCCCGGACTCGGCGTCCGGTTCCTCGACCTGCAGCCGGAGGCCCGAACGGCCATTCAGGACTTCCTCAAGGCCCGCGGTCCGATCTTCTACGAGGATTGAGTCTGGCACTTGGCTTGCTCCCGTTCTTCGAGGAGCCTACCCATGCAGCCAGCCAAGGACCGAACCTCACGCAGTATCGAAACCGCCTTCGCGTTGCTGGACGACGCTCGTATGGCCGTCGCCCTCTACGAAGCCACCGGACGGTGTCGATTCCTTTCCGCCGAGATGGTGTTGGTCATGGGCAACGAGATAGCCCCATCTCGTCCCCTGTGGGACGTGATGCCCTGGAAGTCCGCGGGCGTGGTGCGAGACGTCGCTTCGACGCTGGCAGACGGCAAGCCTCGCTGCCGGGAGTTCGTGCTTCCGACAGGGGAGCAGGCCATCGTAACGGTGCACCGACTTCATGGGGATCATGCGGTGGTGTCGGTGCTGCGCGGGATGGGAGGACCTTGGGCATCGGATGAGCTTCGTGAGCTTGCCGAAGCCACGTCGCACAGGGTTGCCGGTGGGTTGGTCCAGGCGAGGTGTGCGCTGGAGATGCTGATCGAGGAGCTTCGGGATTCGCCGGCCCGGGCGATGCTCGCGAAGGAGGCGCTGGAGTCGGTGCGGCGCGTGGCGAACGGAGTCGACGTGCCGGGGGGCCCCGGGGCGCGCGAGCCTTGACTGTCGGATCGGCACGCCGGATCGGCACGCAGAACTGGTTCGCTGAGCACCAGGTCTGATAACGAATCCGGCGGACGTGAAGGTACGGGTTCCGGCGCGGCTTGCCGCGCCCAACGCTCGACTCGACATGTCGAGTCGCTCCGTTGGCGGATTTGTAGAGCTGTCATCTCACGATCACCCTTCGGTTCCCCGTGTTGGGATCGCTGCCCAGGCCACGAAGCGTGGCTGTTCGCGAACGAAGTTCCGAACGGGTAGCAGCTACGGGTCGAAAGTGCAGGAGCCGTCCGCCAGGGCAGCGAGTCGTGCCGATACCTTTCCGCAGCGGGAGCGACTCGGCACTGCCGAGTCGAGCGTCGTGCGCGGCACCGCCGCGCCCTAGGTCATGTTGGCCGGCGTGAGTACAACCATGCGAACTCATACGGATTTGTAGAGCTGTCATCTCACGATCACCCCTTCGGTTCTCGGTTGGGATCGCTGCCCAGGCCACGAGCGTGGCTGTTCGCGAACGACGCCGGGCCCTAGGTCATGTTGGCCGGCGTGTTTCGGAAGCGCGGGTGGATCGGGGTTTGCAGAACGTCGAGGGAAAGGAGCTTCCCATGAAGATCGGAACCAAGCTGGCAGGTCGCTATCGGGCGGAGCGGCTGCTGGGGCAAGGCGGCATGGGCTCGGTCTACGCGGCGGTCGACGAGCAAACCCGAATGCCTGTCGTGGTGAAGCTCGTGCAATCGCACATCGCGGCCGTTCCGGTCGCCGTGACCCGGTTCCTGCGGGAAATGCGCGTGCTCGCGCAGATGAGTCATCCGCACATCGTCCACATTCTCGATCGCGGCGTGGATCTGGACCTCGGCCCGTTTCTCGTCATGGAGCGGCTCGAGGGGCCGGACTTGGAGAAGCACGTGGCAGCGAAGGGACCGCTCGGCGCGCTCGAGCTCGAGATGCTGGCGCGGCAGGTCGGCGGAGCGTTGGAGTACATCCACGCTCGAGGCTACGTGCACCGGGACCTCAAGCCAGCGAACATCGTGTTGTGCCACGCCGCGGACGGTACCAGGATCATGAAGCTCCTCGACTTCGGGGCGGTCAAGGCGGATTCCCCCCTGAACGCGGATGGGGGCGCCACGCGACCGGGGGTGATGATCGGCACGCTCACGCGCATGAGTCCGGAGCAGGTGCGGGGAGAGCCTATCGACGACGGCACGGACCTTTGGGCGTTCGGGATGCTTGCGTTCGAGTTGGCGGTGGGCAAGCCCGCCATCCCTCGCGACATGTCCATGGGTGAGGTCATCGCACGCATCTGCGACCGCATCCTCCCGGTCCCGTCCGCACAGAACCCCTCCGTTCCCCCGGGGTTCGACGCCTGGTTCGCGCGTTCCACCGCCCCGGAGCGGCACGAGAGGTTCGCCTCCATGCGTGACCAGGCCCAGGCGCTCCTCGCGATCTGTGAGACGTGGCGCAGGTGTACCGAGGTGACGGTCTCGGACATCCGGCAGCCTTCCCCCGCGATCGTCATCGTCGACCGGGACAGTCCGCCGCGCTCTTTTTTCCCCCTCATCCGGCGCAAGGCTGCCAGTTCGGCCTCGGGACCCCGCCTGACCTTGCCCTCCCCGGGAAGAATGGCCCCCGAGCTCTCGGCCCGGCCGGTCGATCTGCGTGAGCGCGAGTGCGAGCCTCCGGGGTCGGCCTCCCCCACGCTCCAGCCCCCGAGGCGGTGGCCGGCTGCCGGCTGACGTATCGGAAAGACCGCTGGACTCACCCCCCCCCCTCTGCCAGGTTTGCGAACATGCGTGCGGTCAGCTTCGTTCTCGGTCGCGACTGGACAGTGCGAACCTGCACGGGCGACGCCCTGTCCTTCTTCGGCGTGGCCTGCTCCGCGCTGGAAGGAAACGCCCTCCCGCCCTTTCTGCGCGCTGGTCTCGAATCCCTCCTCACCCAGACCTTTCATGGCTCCATCCTCTCGAGCACCCGAGCGACGATTGCCCTCCCCGCGGGGGAACCCCGCCTTGTCTCCCTGACCGCCGCTCCCGCCGCGGCGCCTGATGCTGAGGGAACGTGCGACCGCATCCTCGTCGTGGTCGACGATCGGGACCCCGTGGAGCAAGTTTTCCACGACCCGACGACGGAGCGCGAGCTCATCGCCAGCCTGGAGAGCGAACGGCAAGTCCTTCTGGACCGCGAGGCGCACCTCGCCGCCATCTACGAAAACGCGCCGCTCATCCTGATGCTCGTGGACGAAGAGCGCCAGATACAGCAGATGAACGGCTACGGTGCCCGCTTCGCCAGCCGACCCGCGTCCGGCAAGATCGGGCTCCGAGGGGGAGAAGCGTTGCGCTGCCTGAACGCGCTCGAAGCACCGGGCGGCTGCGGGGCCGGATCGAGCTGCCAGTCCTGCGTCATGCGCGCGACGGTCGAGGATACGATTCGCACGGGTCGGCCCCACGATCGGGTGGAGGCGTCCCTCCCGTTCCTGGTGCACGGACAGCGAACCGAGGTCACGTTCCTGGTGTCCACCACCTCCCTCGCGATCCACGGTCGGCCGCGGGTTCTCGTCAGCGTCATGGACATCACCGAGCGCAGGGCCGCGGAGAAGGCGTTGCAAGTGGAGCGGGACAACCTGCGCGCGATTCTCGAGGCTGCTCCCGTCAGCTTGCTGGTCCTCGACTCCTCGGAGACCGTGGTCAAGGCGAACGTCGCGGCCGAGCGCTTGTTCGGAATCCAGTTGCGGGATCTTGTCAGCCGCCGGTGCGGCGACCTGCTGAGCTGCTCCCACCGGTACGAGGATCCGCACGGGTGCGGCCAAACGCGGCACTGCGGGCTCTGTCCCGTCTTTTCGGCGATTCGGAAAGCACTCGAGCAGGGAGCCTCCTCCCACGACCTCGAGATGGAGGCCCTGGTTGGAGCGCCCGGTTCCGTGGCGAGCCGGTGGTTCGCGGTCACCGTGGAACCCCTGATGTTGGACGGGAGCCCGCACGCGATCGCGGCGTTGCTGGACATCACCGAGCGGAGACGCGCCGCGAGCGAGTTGGCGCGGAGCGAAGCCCGGGCCCGCGCCATGTACGACTGCCTCCCCCTTCCCACCTTCGTGTGGCGTCGGACGAGCGAAACGTTCGTGCTCGAAGACTGCAACCTGGTGGCGACGGAGGTCTTTGGCGAGACCGTCGCACGCGAGGTCGGAAAGCCCTTGGGCGATCTGGCCGGGCCCCTGCTCGCCCTCTTCGACAATGTGGAGCGCTGCTTCCAAGACCAGACCGCGCTTCGCAGCGAGGTCAAGACGGTGCTGAACGGCGCAGATCGGACCCTCGTCGTGACGCACGGCTTCGTGCCGCCGGACAGAGTGCTGGTCCACGTCGACGACGTGACGGAGCGACGTCGGGGGGAAGCGGCCGTGTGCACGTCGCAGCGGCTCGAGGCGATTGGCCAGCTCGCGGGAGGAGTGGCGCACGATTTCAACAACTTGCTGCTGGTCATCATCAACAACGCGGACTTCGCGCTCGAGGCAATACCCGAGGACGACCCTGTGCGCCGCGACGTCATGGAGATTCGCCATGCAGGCCGGCGGGCGGCGGACCTCACGAAGCAACTGCTGGCGTTCAGCCGGCGCCAACTGCTCGAGCCGCGTGTGCTGGACCTGAACGATGTCGTGACGCCCCTCGAGCACATGCTGCGTCGTCTGGTCGGGGAGCATATCGATGTGGTGATCCGGACGTCCGACGAGCCCGCGGTCATTCGGGCGGACCCCGGCCAGATGGAGCAAGTGATCGTGAACCTCGTGGTCAACGCTCGGGATGCGATGCCCGACGGGGGCACGCTGGTTATCGAGATGGCGATCGAGGGCGAGGAGCGCTCGGGTCCCCCGTCCTCCTCAGGACCCCGCGCGGCACCCGGGTACGTCCGACTCTCCGTGGTGGACACGGGGATAGGCATGGATGCTGCAACCCGGGAGCGTGTGTTCGAGCCCTTCTTCACCACCAAAGACGTCGGCAAGGGAACGGGCCTCGGGCTTGCCACGGTGTACGGAATCGTGACGCAGAGTGGGGGCCTCGTTCGCGTCGAGAGTGAGGAGGGGCGCGGGACGGCATTTCACATTCTGCTTCCGCGCGTGACGGTTCCGGTCGCGCCACAGCGCGACACGCTGGTGCCCGCGCAGGCCGAGCACGAGGCGATCGTCTTGGTGGTGGAAGACGAGCGGGCCGTCCGGCAGCTCGCGGAGCGCATCCTGACCCGTGCCGGCTACCGGGTGATGACCGCGGCGAGCGGCGCGGACGCGCTTGCTTTGGTCCAACAGCAAGAAGCGTCGATCCAGCTGCTGCTGACCGACGTGGTCATGCCGAACATGAGCGGAAGGCACCTCGCCGACGCGCTGACGGTTCGCTACCCCGACCTGCGCGTGCTTTTCATGTCTGGCTACACCGACAACGCGATCGTTCATCTCGGTGTGCTCGACGCCGGTATCCACTTCATCGGAAAACCCTTCACCGCCTCGGCGCTCACGCGCAAAGTGCGCGAGGTGCTTGCCGGTGTGCCGGAATCGTCCGATGCTTGACCCTCACCAGGGGCAGGCATGAAGCGCGAACCGGAGATCGACCCGCCGGGCTGGGTAGCCATGAATCAGCTCCATGTCTGGAGGTCCACGTTCAACGCCATTTCGGACGTGGTGTGCGTCGTCGGGCCGAACCACGAGATCGTCGAGATCAACGACGCCGGGTGCAGGGTCACGGGGTTGGCGCGCGACCAGATCATCGGCCGGAAGTGCTTCGAGGTGTTGCTGGGAGCCGACGCGCCCTTGCCTGGGTGTCCCTGCCGGCAGGCCGAGCAGACGAGAAAGCCCGCCTCCTACGCGCACCGCGCCGGGGCGGACGTGTTCGAGATGACGGCCTGGCCGATCTTGGGGAACGACGGCAATTTCGAGGGAGTGGTCCACGTGTCCCGGGATGTGACCGACCACCATCTCGCGGAGGAGGCGCTGCGCGAGAGCGAGCGGCGGCTCGCCACGCTCTTGGACAATCTGCCGGGCATGGTTTATCGGTGCCGGAACGATCGTCACTGGACGATGGAGTTCGTGAGCCGGGCCAGCCAAGCCTTGACGGGATACGCGCCGGAGGAGCTCGTGGGCAACGCTCGCACGTCGTACGCGGCGCTCATCCATCCAGAAGACGCGGATTTCGTGAGACGGGAGGTCCAGCGCGCCGTCGACGCGGGTATCCCGTTTGCGCTCGAGTATCGCATCCGAGATGCGTCCGGACGGGAGAAGCAGGTCCAGGAGAAAGGGCGTGCCGTCGTTTCCGAGTCCGGAGCCGTGGCCCTCGAAGGGTTTGTCGCAGACGTGACGGAGCAGCGACGGGTGCAGAAGCAGCTCGAGATGGCGCAACGCCTTGAAGCGGTCGGTCAGCTTGCTGGCGGCATCGCGCACGACTTCAACAACCTGCTGCTGGTGATCAACACCACCGCCGAGCTCGCCATGGACGAGGTGCCGCCTTCCGATCCCATCCGCGCGGACCTCGGCGAGATTCGGCAGGCGGGTCAGCGGGCCGCCACCTTGACGCGCCAGTTGCTGGCCTTCAGTCGTCGGCAGGTCCTCGAGCCCAGCCTCATCGGTCTGAACGATGTCGTGCGCGGGGTGGAGGGGATGTTGCGTCGGCTTCTGAACGAGAGCATTCGCGTCGAGCTGCGGCTCGCTTCCTCCCTCGGCCTTGTGCGGGCTGATCCGGGGCAAGTGGAGCAGGTCGTCATCAACTTGGCGGTCAATGCGCGAGATGCCATGCCGGGAGGCGGCGCGCTTTGGGTCGAGACCGCGGACGTGTTGGGTTCCTCCGAGCACGAGGGGCTGGAGCCGGGCAACGCCTACGTGAGGCTTTCCGTGGCGGATTCAGGCATGGGGATGTCCAGCGAGATTGCTCGCCACGTCTTCGAGCCGTTCTTCACGACGAAGGAGCTCGGCAAAGGCACGGGGCTCGGGTTGGCCACGGTATGGGGAATCGTGCAGCAGTCGGGCGGTCACGTCTCCGTGCGCAGCGAGGTGGGCAAGGGGACTCGGTTCGACGTGTTCTTTCCACACGCAGGCGAGGGGCGGGTTTCGGAGCCCCGGTCGGAGCGCGCACCGGCGGGGGGCGAGGGGGAGACCGTGTTGGTGGTGGAGGACGCCGAGGCGGTGAGGCGGTTGACGGAGCGCATCCTCCAGGGCGCCGGATATCGCGTCGTATGCGCCGCGAATGGGGACGACGCGCTCCAGGCGTACGGGAGACCGGGGGAGAAGATCGACCTTCTCATCACGGACGTGGTCATGCCGCGCATGAGCGGGAGGCAGCTGGCGGATCGGATGCGGGAGGTGCACCCCACCTTGAGGGTCATGTACATGTCCGGGTACACGGATGATGCGATCGTGCATCACGGCGTGTTCGGTCCCGACACTCATTTTTTGAGCAAGCCTTTCGTCCCGTCGGAGCTGCGCTCGAGGGTTCGGGAGATCCTGGACGGTCACGGGAGGAAGACAACGGCCGCGAAGCCGGGGGGCGAGGAGACGGCGCCCGCCACCGCGAAGGGAACGAACGATGGGTGACGACACGCGATCCGATGCGGTTAGCGCGGCGTTGATTTCGCAAGCCGAGTGCAAGCTGGTGCAGACCGCGCGAGAGTGGCAAGCCACCTTCGATGCGTCGGGTGATGCGATCTGGGTGCTCGATCAAGAGCACCGCGTGGTGCGATCGAACCGGGAGGCGGACCGGCTCTGGCATCTCCCATGCGGGGCAGCCGTCGGCCAGCACTGTTACGAGGTCGTCCATGGCACGGACGTGCCGATCCCCGAGTGCCCGGTCCAGCGGGCGCGGCTGAGCGGTCATCGCGAGACCCAGACGCTGCAGCTGGGCGGGCGCTGGTACCAGGTCACGGGCGATCCGATGCTCGACGAAGCCGGCCAGTACGCGGGCGCAGTGCACGTGGTGAGGGACGTCACCGAGCTCAAACGCGTCGAGGATCTCGCCGCTTTGAACGCCAAGCGCATGCAAGCGCTGCTGCAGCTCAACCAAATGACGGGGGCCGACCTTCAGGCGATCACGGACTTCGCGCTCGAGGAGGCTGTCCGGCTCACGCAAAGCAAGATCGGCTACCTGGCGTTCGTCAGCGAGGACGAAAGCACCATGACCATGCACTCTTGGTCGAAAGAGGCCATGGCCGAGTGCGCCATCATCGACAAGCCGATCGTGTACTTGGTCGCATCCACCGGGCTCTGGGGCGAGGCGATTCGGCAGCGCCGGCCGGTCATCACCAACGACTTCGCGGCCGAGAACCCGCTGAAGAAAGGCTATCCGCAGGGGCATGTTCGCGTGGAACGCCACCTGAACGTCCCCGTGTTCGACGGCTCCCGCATCGTCATCGTGGCCGGCGTGGGCAACAAGGCGGGCGAGTACGAGCAGGGGGATGTCCAGCAGCTGACGTTGCTCATGGAGGGCATGTGGCGGCTCCTGGAGCGCAAGCGCTCCGAGCAGGCGCTGCGCGAGAGCGAGGACCGCCTCCGTTTGCTCAACGCTTCGCTCGAGGAGCGGGTTGGCGAGCGCACCCTCGAGTTGGAGGCGTCCACCCGGGAGCTGGAGGCTTTCTCGTACTCCGTCTCCCACGATTTGCGCGCCCCCCTCCGCGCGGTCGATGGCTTCAGCCTCGCTCTGTTGGAGGACTGCGGGGCGGCGCTCGACCCCCAGGGCAAGGACTACCTGAACCGGATCCGGGCAGCGACCCAGCGGATGGGCAGCCTCATCGACGACATGCTTCGGCTTTCCAGACTCACGCGTGCGGAGATGGCCGTCGAGCAGGTCGACCTGACCGAGATGGCCTGGTCGGTGATCCGCGAGCTGCAGCGGGCTCAGCCTGAACGCAGCGTCGACGTCAGTATCTCCGAAGGTCTCGTTGCCCTGGCCGACCGCAAGCTGATGCGGATTGCGTTGGAGAATCTCCTGAGCAACGCCTGGAAGTTCACGCGCAACCGCCCTCGCGGTCACGTCGAGCTGGGAACGATGGAGGAAGCCGGGAGGAAGTCCTACTACGTTCGCGACGACGGAGCTGGATTCGACATGGCCTACGCCAACAAGCTGTTCACGCCGTTCCAGCGGTTGCACTCGGTCGAGGAGTTCCCCGGTTCGGGGGTCGGGCTGGGCACGGTGCAGCGCATCATCCACCGCCATGGCGGCAAGGTTTGGGCCGAGGGCCAGGTGGACCAAGGAGCGACGTTCTACTTCAACCTACGAATGTGAACCGGGGGGCCTGCAATCGTGAGAATCCTTCTCGTAGAAGACAATCCGGATGACGTCCAGCTGACGCTGCGCGCGTTCAGGAAGAACAACATCGGCAACGAAATCGTCGTGAAGCGCGACGGGCAGGAAGCCCTCGACTACTTCTTCGGCGAGGAGGGGATCGCCGGCCAGGGCCGCGAGGCGCTGCCCGCGCTCGTCCTGCTGGACCTGAAGCTACCCAAGATCGACGGTCTCGAGGTCCTCAAGCGTCTGCGCGCCGATGAGCGCACGAGGCTACTGGCCGTGGTCATCCTGACCTCGTCCACGGAGCAGGACGACGTGCTCAACGGGTACAACGTCGGGTGCAACAGCTACATCCGCAAGCCCGTGGACTTCAATCAGTTCGCAGACGTGGTCCGGCAGCTCGGGCTGTACTGGCTCGTGCTGAACGAGGCGCCTGGCCAGCGCTGACGAGCGCGCAACGATCTTGGAGGGGGACCATGCCGACTGCGATCCGAGTGCTCATCGTCGAAGACAGCGAGGACGACACCCAGCTCGTGTTGCGCCAGCTTCGCAACGGTGGGTATGACCCGCAGTGGCAGCGGGTCGAGACGGCCGAGGGGTTGACGCGCGCCCTCGAGGAGCCGTGGGAGGTCATCATCTCCGATTATGCTCTCCCCCACTTCGACGCCCTCGCAGCGTTGGAGATCGTTCAGAGCCGCGGCACGGACATCCCCTTCCTCATTGTGTCCGGGAAGATCGGCGAAGACGTGGCGGTGGCTGCCATGAAGGCTGGCGCTCACGACTACGTGATGAAGGACCGACTCGTCCGGCTCCCGGCGGCCGTGGAGCGCGAGATGGGCGCGCTGGAGGCACGTCGACAGCGGGCCCAGGCCGACGAGCGCATCCGGGTCAGCTTCGAGCAAGGGGCGGTCGCCCAGGCGCTGACTTCCCTCGAGGGGCGCTTCCTCCGGGTGAACCAGGCGCTGGCGAGCCTGCTCGGATACGCGCGGGGGGAACTCGAGGGCAAGTCATTCAACGACGTGACGCATCCGGAGGACCGGACTGTCGGCCTCGACGCCATGGCAGCCCTGCTCGGCGGCAGCCCCCCGGTCCGGTTCGAGAAGCGCTACGTCACCCGTGTCGGCCAGACGTTGTGGGTGGACGTCAACGTCGCCCTGGCGCGGGATCCGGCCGGTCAGCCCCAGTTCTTCGTCGGGTCGTTCGTCGACGTCACCGCGCAGAAGCGCAGCCACGAGGCGATGCGGGAGAGTGAAGCGAAGTACCGCGCCCTGTTCGAAAGCGCGGACGACGCCATCATGCTGTTTGCCGACGAACGGTGGGTCGACTGCAACGCCGCCGCGACGAGGATCTTCGACTGCGCTCGCGACCAGCTCATCGGCGGCCATCCGAAGAGGTTTTCGCCACCAGTGCAGCCCGACGGGCGGCCCTCGACCGAGGAGTCCAGCAGGCGGATGGAGCGCGCCTACGCAGGGGAACCGCAGAGGTTCGAGTGGACGCACTGCCGGGCGGATGGAACCCCATTCGCAGCGGACGTCAGCTTGAATCGGGTGAACCTGGGAGGCACCCCGTACGTGCAGGGCATTGTGAGAGATGTGACGGAGCGCAAGCGCGCGGACCGAGCCATGGCGTTGGGCAATGAGCGGATGCGTTTCCTGACCGAAATGCTCGACGAGGCGCCGGCCGGGGTCATGGTCTCGGAGGAAGGCGGCTCGCTGCTCTACGCCAACCGGTACGCCGCGGAGATGCATGGCTACGCCCCGGACGAGCTCGGCAGCTGCTGCCTGACTGACTTTGTCGCCCCAGAGGCGCAGGCGCAGATGCGGCGGCACATGGGCGAGGTCATGGAGCGGGGCGAGTCGTCTTTCGACATCTGGCACCTGAGGAAGGACCGGTCCTCCGTTCACGTTCATGTTCGGGCGCGCAAGACCCAGTGGATGGACCGCCCCGCGGTCTTGAGCGTGCAGGCTGACCTGACCGAGCGGGAGCGGTCCGCGAGGGCCCTGCGCGAGAGCGAGGAGCGCTATCGGTTCCTGGCCGAGCGCGTCGCTGACGTCGTCTGGGTCCTGGATCCGACCACGGGCAAGTGCCTCTACGTCAGCCCTTCCGTCGAGAGTTTGCGCGGGTACACCGTCGAGGAGGCCATGGCGCAGCCGTTCGAGGCATCCCTGGCGCCGGAGTCGCGGGAGGTCATGGAGCGTCTGGCGCACGAGGCGCTGGAGCGGATCGCCAGTGGCTCCCAGCTTGGAATCTTGGGGGTGCACCTCGTTCATCAGACGCGCAAAGACGGCACCACGGTTCCGACCGAGGTCAAGATGGAGTGCCTTCGCGATCAAACGACCGGGAAGCCGCTCATTCTCGGGGTCTCGCGGGACATCACGGAGCGGATGCAGGCCGAGCGGTCGCGCCAGGAGCTGCAGGCACAGCTCAGCCAGGCGCAGAAGATGGAGGCCATCGGCCGCCTCGCCGGGGGAGTGGCCCACGACTTCAACAACTTGCTCTCCGTGATCCTGGGTTGCACGGGGTTCGTCATGGACTCGGTTGCCGTCGGCGATCCGCGCCGGGAGGACCTCGAAGAGGTCAAGAAGGCTGCTGACCGCGCGGTGGTGCTCACCCACCAACTCCTGGCATTCAGCCGCAAGCAGGTGTTCCAGGCCGCACATCTGGATCTGAACCAGATCGCCAGGGGCGTGGAGAAGATGCTGCGGCGTATCCTTGGCGAGGACATCGAGTTCGTCCAGGAGCTCGCTCCCGACCTCGGTCAGACCCTGGCCGACCCGGGTCAAATCGAGCAAGTACTGATGAACCTGGTGGTCAACGCCCGCGACGCCATGCGCAACGGCGGCAAGCTCACCATACGAACCGCCAACGTGGAGATCGATGAACAGCTCGCGGCGAGCCTCACGGGAGTGACCCCCGGGGCCTTCATCGAGATGACGGTTACGGACACCGGCTGTGGCATGGACGCGCAGACGAAGGCCCGGCTCTTCGAGCCGTTCTTCACCACCAAGGACATGGGCAAGGGCACCGGTCTCGGGTTGTCCACGGTGTTCGGGATCGTCCAGCAGAGCGGTGGCGATGTTCGCGTCTTCAGCGAGCCAGGCCAGGGAAGCACCTTCAAGGTCTACCTGCCGCGAGAGCCAGCGCCCCCTGTGGACCTGGCGGTCACGCGTGCGACCTTCTCCCCGCCGGCCACCGGCCTGGAGACGATCCTGGTGGTCGAGGATGAGGAAGCGCTGCGCAACGTGGCGCGACGGGTGCTCGTGGCCGCGGGCTACTCGGTCCTGACGGTCGCCGGAGGCAGTGAGGCCCTGCGCGTCTGTGCGCAACACGCCGGCAGGATTCACCTCGTCCTCACCGACGTGATCATGCCGGGGATGAGCGGAAAGGAACTGGCGGACCACATGGCCGAGGCCTACCCCGCGGCCAAGATTCTATTCATGTCGGGCTATACGGACGACGCCATCGCCCATCATGGTGTGCTCAACGAGGGGACGCACTTCCTTCCCAAGCCGTTCACTGCCGTCGAGCTGGCTCGGAAGGTTCGCGAGGTGCTGGACAGCGGGATCCCGACGTAGTCAGGTGTCTTCGAAGAACAGGCTCGTGCGCTGTTCGACGAACCTGTGAATGGCTTCCGCCACATGGGGCGGCAGGGACAGCCATCGTATGCCGCATCCGGCCGGGCCCCCGCCGGATCGAATCCACCTCACCTCGCCTTGGATCGTGACCGGCTCCGGCAGGCGAGGCAAGGACAGCTGAAGGCTTACGATGGTCCCCGGCTCAGGCGGGTTCGGGGTTGCCACGAAGATGCCGCCCTCGCCGATGTCGTTTGCGATGCCTGTGTAGAAGTTGTGTGTCGAAGAGAGCGTCACCTCGACACGGAACGGAGCGCGGGCTTGGGCGCGTCGATCTTCCACGCCGTGGCGGGACGCAATGACGGCACGGAGCGCCGACAGTTCTCTCTCCCCCGGCGACAGGAAGCTGATGCCGCAACCCGGCGGTTCTCCCTCCACGCTTCCCATGACTCCCCGCGCCCAGCAGACGCCACCGTGCAGGTGGAGGATGCCCAGACCTCCGCTCAGGTGAAGCGTGATGGCCACGACCGTGTCGACTTGCGGCGGCACGAACGTGCTCACGTAGATGCCTCCCTCGCTGATGTTCTTCGTCTGGCCCTTCCACACCCTTTCGGAAGCGGTCAAGATCGCGGGACACTCGTAGGGCACGCGTGCGTGGGCTCGCCTGGCCAAAGGGGCGTTGGGTGGGTCGATGGCGCTCATGGTTCTCCTCCTGGGGTATCACCTTGGCGCCTGCAAGGTCGGTGCCGGAAGACCCGTGGCTCCCGCGCGGCTTGCCGCGCCCAACGCTCGACTCGACGGTGTCGAGTCGCTCCGTTGGCGGATTTGTAGAGCTGTTACCTCACGATCACTTTTCGGTTCCCCGTGTTGGGATCGCTGCCCAGGCCACGAAGCGATCGGTCGCCATTGGGTGCATTGCGCAAGTCCGGGTTCTGATCCCCTGCCCCTACCCCTGCCCTTTC
>CAZAWR010000094.1:0-39992 GCA_964488865.1 uncultured Polyangiaceae bacterium
GCGACCTGCGAAGGCCTCACGAACGAAGGGTTGATCGGGTACGTGGAGTAGGCTGCGTTCACCGCCGCCGGAGGACGACCCACCCGAGCAGCAACAGGACACTCAGCCCCACGTCGCGACCGCGTTCAGGCCCTTTCCTCCCCGCGCGACAAGCGCACCCCCCGCCAGCCTCCGCTTCCCCGCCGGGACCCATCCGCACGAAAACGTGGCTGGTCAACGTCCGACGCCTCCCTTGCTGCAACACCTCGGCTCTCCAGAAGTCCTCGCCACGCTCGGGGGCCGCGATGCTCACCTCGTGAACGAACGGGTCCCCGACCACGTCCACTTCCGCTTGCGGATCGCCGTCGCGGACGAATCGGACCGTGTGACCATCACCGCCTGAGACACTGGCCCGCAACGTCAACCTCGCGGCAGAGACAGTGTCACCGTCGGCGGCAACCGACGGAGTCAGCTCGATCATCGGGTCCTCGGGTCCTCGTAGCTTCACCACGGTTCTGCCCGCCCGAACACCGGACAGAATCCCCTCTACGCTCAACCCCTCGGCGAACACGAGAGTCGTGGGATCCCCGATGGGGCTCTGAAACGCATCAAGCTCCACGCCCGCCTTGTGATCGTCGCTCCCGCCGAGCGCGGCCGCATGGCGCCCGGAGGCGCATACGCTTTCCCAAAAGGCCACGGCAGAGTCCCCGAACAGCATGCCCGTCTTCAACGCACTCCCGCTTCCGACCTCGACCGCATCGATGAAGTCGGTCCCAAGGTCGTGCTCCCAAGCGCAGCCGATGCACAGGTTCCCGAGATCGACCGTAGGGTGGTTGATCATGAAGAGGGCGCCTTGATCCCGAACCTCGGTCGCCGCCTTCTCGATCGTCATGCCGCCCAAGCCGATCTTGTGGTCCACCCACCGCGTGCCCCCGAGCGCATTGGCGTGCCCCGCATAGGTGGTGAGCTCGAACCCGGGTATCAACAGCAAGTGCGGGTGCCGCGGCTGAACGTCGCGGTAGAAGTCCTGTTGGGTCACCACGTTGTGGTCCGTGACGACCACGAAGTCCAACCCTCGCCCGCGTGCGAACGAAGCAATCTCGTCCAAGGTCGGGGTGGCGTCCCCACTCTCGCGCGAATGGAGATGAAAGTCCCCCGCATACCATCTCGCGCCTTCCTCCAGCGCAGGACTCGGCTCGTACGGGGCTCGGTCGGGCTGGGACGTCAAAGTAGACTCTTCCCGCAACGTGACCTGCAGGTGATACCGGGCCGGCGTCTCCTTGATCAGCGCCTTGCCGATCACAACCTTCCACGTCCCCGCCGGGAGCGGGCCGGGGACGTACCCGCGGGAAGCTGACACCACGCCTACCACCGCGGACGCCTCGCTGCCGCCGCCCCACCCTCGATGGCCCGCTGGATCGAGCAGTCCCCAGTCCAGCACGTTCCCGCCGGAAAGCCCCTTGTGCTCCACCTCGATCTCCGTGACCCCACCCGCCACGTCGAACGGCACCAGCACAAACCCCGTCCCGTCGTCGGACACCTCACCGCTCAGGTCAAGAACCTCATCTGCGGACGCACCCGTCGACACCGCGGCAACGGCAACGCCCACCAAGACCGCGGCTGTTCGGGCATAATACATCTTGGGTCCCAAGCTCTGATGATGGTACGTTAGAGACGACGGGCACGGCAAGGCTAACCTCCGGGCAGCCGAAGGGTCTTGTCGATCGTGAGCCGCGAACCGGGGGTCATGACACTGCTTCGATTACCTGCGGCTCGTACCAGGTTTCGCAATAGACTACATGGAGGAAAGCATGCGACACGGGATCTTCGGCGGGTTGTGCTACGTGGGTGTCGTCGGAATGTTCGTCGCTTCGTGCTCGGCCCAGGATCCCCTGGAGCCACCGGAGCCGACGACGGGTACTGTAACCGAGTATGTCACGGGCAACTGTTCAGCTTTGATGTTCGGACATCCTTGTGACCCCGACGGTGCAGGTCCCTTGCTCGAATGCGCGGGGCAGTGCTGGCTCGATACCGCCGGAACCGCCGCGTGCGTCCCAGTCACCGACCTCGGCAAGACAGCTGCGGACCTGAACGGCGCCGTGTGCGGGTCCGCGGATGGGAGTTCGTGCACGTCCCACTGCAACAACGGCGCATGCGTGTCGGGCAACGCCCCCGTGGGTGCCCCGTGCCGCCCCGCCAACAACGCAAGCGCCACCGCTTGCGCAGGGCGCTGCACGGTCCAAGGGCCCAACGTCACGTGCCACCCCACCGCTTCCCCCTGCCCCTATGGCCGGGACGGCTGCACCTTCCAAGCCTGCGACATGTACTCGAGCGTCTGCGAGACGTTCGACCTCCTCGAAAACACGACCTGCGACGATGAGAATGCCTGCACCTTGACGCCCGACGTCTGTGACGGCGAGGGCGTGTGCACGCCTGGACCCGAGAAGGTTTGCGTGGACGACGGCAACGTGTGCACGACAGAAAGCTGCGTGGAGGCCAACGGCAACTGCGTCTCGGAGAACAACACCCTGCCGTGCGACGACAACGACGCTTGCACAGTGGACGACGCGTGCGCGGACGGAGCGTGCGTGTCCGGGGCAGCGCTGGACTGCGACGACGCGAACATCTGCACGACCGACTCCTGCGATTCGCAGACGGGGTGCGTGCACGCACCTTCCTGTGACGACGCAGACGCCTGCACACTGGACACGTGCGATCCGGCCACGGGCGCCTGCACCCATGCCGCCCTCGACTGCAACGATTCCGACGCATGCACCACGGATACCTGCGATAGCGCCACCGGGTGTGCGCACGTCGCGCTCGTTTGCACCGACACCGACGCATGCACTGTGAATGCTTGCGACCCTGCGACCGGGTGCACCACCACGCCGCTCGTCTGCGACGATTCCGACGCCTGCACCACGGACACTTGCGACGCCGCCACCGGCTGCGTGCACGTGGCTGTGGTTTGCACAGACACCGACGCGTGCACCGTGAATTCTTGCGTCCCGGCGACAGGCTGCACCACCACGCCGCTGGACTGCGACGACAGCGATCCGTGCACAACCGACTCGTGTGACGCCGCGACGGGGTGCGCCCACACAGCGATCCCCGGATGTCCTGACGCGGGCGCGGCAGGGGCTGCGGGAACAGCCGGGGCTGCGGGAACAGCCGGCGCTGCGGGAACAGCCGGCGCTGCCGGAACAGCCGGCGCCGGTGGCACGGCGGGAACTGGCGGCACGGGGACGGGCGGGACCGGCGGCACCGCCGGAACCGGTGGGGCCAGTGGCACGGGCGGAACGGGCATGGGCGGGACCGGAGGCATGGGCGGGACCGGAGGCATGGGCGGAACCGGAGGCATGGGCGGAACCGGAGGCATGGGCGGAACCGGAGGCATGGGCGGGACCGGCGGGACCGCCACCGGCGGCACAGGCGGCACCGGTGCCACCCCCATCGTCGTGGAGGACGATAGCGGTTGTGGATGCCGCGTCCCGGCTAGCACTGGCTCTCAGTCTGGTACGTTGGTGTTCTTCCTCGCGGGCCTCGCGGGCCTGCTCCGACTGCGTCGCAAGCCCGAATAGTCAAGCACCCTCGACACAATCACGTCGAGCCCGGAGCCCGCAGGGAGCGGAAGAATGCCTGCGTTCAGAATTGGGTGCAGACACCACTTTGCACGGGCCTTGGAGGGGAACTGGTGAACCGGGAACCGGGAGCTGGGAATGGAGAAGTTGGCTTGGTACGCAGGTCCCAGGTGTCCTTCGAGAACTTCCCCATCAGTCGCATCACACCGACACCCTATGACAACAACCGTTGGGCAATATCGTTGCCCTTCATCGTTCCTCCTTCCAGCCATGAACCAAGCCCCATTCATCCTTCCCGTTCCCGGGTGTCCGCTCACCCGTTCTCTGCCCCATTCATCCTTCCCGGTTCCCGGTTCCCGGCTCACCAGTTCTCTTCGGCCACCCATCACAATTAATTAATTGCGCAAAATGGGATCTGCACCCTTCAGAATTCCCGGCTCCCCGTCCCCTGCTCACCAGTTTGGCTGATCCTGTCTATCGCCCCACCCGGATCACCACATCCTCCCCATCCAGCGAAGCCTCCTTCGTCACCTCCACCTCGAACGTCGCCGGCCCCACCACAAGCTCGCTCGCCAGCGCTTCCTTCGCAAGGCGCGCCTTCGCCGCCTCCACCACCCGGCGAATCCGCTCCGACCCGTCGATCGCCACCCGGATCCGCGCCGTGTACTCCAGACTCAGCTCCTTGCGAATCGCCTGAAGCCGCGACAAGCACTCCCGTTCGAGCCCCTCGTCGATCAGCGCATCGTCCAGCTTGATGTGCAGCACGACCACGCCCACGGCATCCCCCGCAGCCGCAAACCCTTCCGCGGCTTCCACCGTGACCTCGATCTCCTCGGGACCCAGGTCCACCGCACCCCCGGGCAAGTCCAGCGCGACCTTCCCGTCCGTTACGAGCTTCGACCGAAGCTCGCCCGCGTCCGCCGTCGCCAGCGCGGCCTTGGCCTCCTGCACCCGCTTGCCCAGCTTCGGCCCCAGCGCCCGGAAGTTCGGCTTGAGCTTGTACACAACCTCCTGCCCCTCTTGCCCCGGCTCCAACCAGTGAATCTCATGCACGTTGAGCTCGCTCGTGATCAGCCCCTCATACGCCTTCATCCGGTCCTTCAGGTCCCGCCGCGCGAGCACCACATCCACCGAACGCAGCGGCTGCCGCACCTTCAATCGGTTGTTCGTTCGCACCTGCAACCCCAGCGATACGATGTCCCGCACCGCCTTCATCTCCACCGACAACGCCTCGTCCACCGCCGCGGCATCCGGCTTCGGCCAGTGACAAAGGTGCACGCTCTCCGCCTGCGACCCCGGCCACGGACGACGCACCAGATTCTGATACATCTCCTCCGCAAAGAACGGGATGAACGGCGCACACAGCCGCGACAACGTCGTCAAACACGCATACAGCGTCCAGTACGCGTCGCGCTTGTCCTCGGAGAACCCCGACGCCCAGAAGCGCTCGCGACTCCTGCGCACGTACCAGTTCGACAGCGCGTCCACGCAGTCGATCATCCGCAACGCCGCCTCGTAGACCCGGTACCCCTCCAGGTGCGTGGTCACGTCCCGCGTGGTCAGCGCAAGCTCGCTGAGCATCCACCGGTCGAGCAAGGCCCTGTCGTTCACCGGCCGATAGCCCTGCCCCTTTGCCAGCGCGTCCGCGTCCAACCCCTTCAACTCCGCCGCCCCCTCGGACGGGTCGAACCCGTCGATGTTCGCGTAGATCGTGAAGAAGGAGTAGACGTTGCGCAGCTTGATCTGGAACTCCTTCTGCGCCGTACGCACGTTCGTGAGCGAGTGACGCGTGTTCGTCCAAGGCGGTGACGAGGCGTAGAAGAACCAGCGGAACGCATCGGCCCCAGGGGACGGCGTGTGCGTGTCCTCGATCGTCACCCGCTGCGATTCCGGAAGCCGCGGCACCTCCACCGCCATCACCTTCGCACCGTGCGGCCCCACCTCCACCCCAAACCCCTTGCGGTCCACGTCGTGCAACAACACCACGCGACGCGGCAGCTTGCGCGTACCCCGCAGCACCATCTCCCGCGCACCGTCGCCAGGGCGGAAGAGGCGCACCGTCGCACCGTCCGTGAGGTCGAGCCCCTCGAGGTCCGCCGTGGCGATGAGCGCCTCCCCCTGTTTCGCAACCGCGCCCTTGCCGGCTGCAGCCTCGTCGACCACCGCGAAGTCCATCCGGACCCTGTCCAGAATCACCTCCGGCGGCGTGTAGTTCCCCTTGGACTTGGACTCCTTCTTCCCGTCCTTGTCGCACGTGTGACCGAGCACGATGCACGCCTTGTACGGGTGCGGGTAACTCCGCATCCGCGTCAGACCCATCTGGCGTTGCGTCTCCTCGTCGAACACCAACGTCGAGATCATCAGCAGCGAGTAGAACCAGCCTCGCGTCTGGTCGATCGCCTCGCTGATGAAGTCCGCCGGGAAGCTCTCGTCGAAGCGCGACAGCGAGCCCTGCGCGTGCGGGAACCCCCACTGCGCGAACGGCATGCAACCGGAGTCGAACCAGCAGTCGATCACCTCCGGCACCCGGTGCATCTCGCCCCCACAGACCGGACAGGCGAACACGACGTTGTCCACCCAGGGCTTGTGCACCATGAGGTGATCGCTCAGCTGTGGGTCCTTCTCCTTCGCAGCCCAGAACGCGTCGAACGCCTGCGGATTGAGCTTCTCGATCGCCGCCACGGACGACGGCGCGTGCTTGTGCTCCGGGTCCTTCGAGCAGACCCACACGTTCAGGGGGGTGCCCCAGTACCGCTCACGCGAGAGCGCCCAGTCGACGTTGTTCGCAAGGAAGTCGCCGAACCGGCCGTCCTTGATGTGCTCCGGGATCCAGTTCACGGTCTGGTTGTTCGCGATGGCCCCGTCGATCTTGCGCGTGGTGCGGATGTACCAGGCCGGCCGGGCCATCTGGATGAGCGGGTCCTCCTCGCTTCGCCAGCAGAACGGGTAATCGTGGCGGTAGGACTCGGCGTGGATCAAGAGGTCCCGGGCAGCCATCTCCTTGATCAGATCCGCGTCCGCGTCCTTCACCCACCGCTTCGCGTACCGCTCCCCCATCGCATCCACGAACTTGCCGTCCGGCTCGATGGCGCACAGCAGCGGGATGCTCGACGGGTTCGCGTACGTGTCCAGCAAGGCGCGGTGCAGACCGTGATCGTCCTCACCGAAGGCAGGCGCCACGTGCACCAGCCCCGAGCCCGTGTCGAGCGTGACGAACGACGCCGGCATCACGCGCCAGAACGCCGGCACCTCGCCCCCCTCCCGCAGCTTGGCCCTGAGGTCCTTGTGCTCCTGGAAGAAAATGTCGAACGGGGGCACGTACGTGAGACCCACCAGGTCCGCCCCCTTCTTCGTCTCGATCACCTCGAGCGGGCGCTTGAGCTTCTTCTCCAAGGTCTCACGCAGCGCCGCCGCCAGGATGAGCTTGTGCTCCCCGTCCCGCACCACCACGTAGTCAAAGGAGACATCCACCGCAACGTACACGTTGGAAGGCAGCGTCCAGGGTGTGGTGGTCCAGACGACCAGGCTCGTGGTGGGATCGTCGCGCAGGGGAAGCCGCACGAACACGCTGGGGTCGTCCACGGTCTTCCACCCCTGCCCTACCTCGTGGCTAGACAGGGCGGTCCCACCCTGTGCCCACCACCAGACGACCTTGTGCCCCTGGTAGAGCAGCCCCTTCTCGAAGAGGTTGGACAAGGCCCACCACACGCTCTCCACGTAACTCTTGTGGTAGGTGACGTAGGCCTGCTCGAGGTCGACCCAGAAGCCGATCTTCTCGGTGAGCGCCTCCCACTCGGACGTGTACCGAAACACGGATTCCACGCACTTCTGGGTGAACGGCTCGATACCGTAAGCCTCGATCCCGGCCTTGTCGGGGATGCGAAGCTCCTTGCTGACCTCGACCTCGACAGGCAAGCCGTGCGTATCCCACCCGGCCTTGCGTGGCACGTTCCAGCCCTGCATGGTCTTGAAGCGCGGGAACAAGTCCTTGATGACGCGAGTCAGGACGTGGCCATTGTGCGGCATGCCGTTGGCCGTAGGCGGGCCCTCGTAGAACACGAAGGTTCCCAGGGGGCTGTCTTTGCGCGCATCGAGCGTCTTGTGGAAGATGCCGTGCTCCTTCCAGAACGAAAGGATCGCCGCCTCGTCACGGGGGCAATCGATCTCGGCACGCACGACGTCGAAGGTGTTCTTTCGGTCAGCCATCAGCTTTTCTCGTGGGTTTGGGTCGCGAAGCGTATAGCCCCAAGGGCGCGGAAATGCCACCGTTCGCCCACGGTTCGGGCCCTCCCCTTCGCGGACCGATCGGTACCCGAAAGAAAAGTTGGGCCCCACGTCAGGATCCCTCCCCCCGTCGCGTACAGACGGTCAAGACGACGAACACGGTGACCGCGCCCGGTCGTGCAGGTCCCCGGGTCGTCCCCATTCAACGCGATTCTCCGACACGGAGAACGACGGGAGGACATCATGCGGAATCTTTCTCTGACAGCTCTCATGCTCGTGGTTCTGGGTGGTTGTGCGGTGCAGACCGAAGGCGACATGCTCGAAGAAGGGGCCCTCGGGACAACGGAAGACGAGCTCGCGGTCGGCAACATCCCCATGCCCCGCGCAAACCTCGTCGCGGTCACGCCCGACGGGACCGTGGTGCCGGCGCCCGGGTTGGCGTACTGCTCGGTGGACGGACCGGACCTCGTGATCCGTGTCAAAAACACCGGGCTCATCGGGGCGGGACCGAGCTACACGCTCATCCGCGGCACGGACCCGACCAAGTTCTTGCTGGTGGCGACCCCCGGACTCGCCGTGGGCGAGACGGCCGAGATCCCAATCGACCCGCAAGCCGTTCTCGTCGGGACCGGCGGCGCTCCCTTCTGGATCTCGGTGGACGCGGCCAACCAGGTCACCGAGCTAGGAGAGGCCAACACCTTCTCCGGCTACTGCATTCGCTGACCCTCGGAACGCACGGACCTCACCCCAATGTGGCCTTAACCTGTCCCGTCGCCCTCCTTCCGACGATCCTACCGTGGACCACTACGCGCGCCCACGGGCGGGGATCATTCTTGAACAAGAGCCACTCAACTCGCTACGCTCCTCCCGTCGGGAGTCGACCGGAGGAAGCATGGAGATGAACACGACAGTCAGGGTGGTGGCCGCATGGCTCAGTTGCGCCTGCTTGGCAGGGTGCGGCGGGGCCATGCAGCAAAGCAGAATGTCCGAGCGAAACGCGGACACCGCCAAACCCATCATCGCCCCGTTGGCGGTAGGCGGATCCCTGCAACCCAAGGTCGACATCGACCTGCGGGGGACCGCATCCCCCGCGATCGAGCTGATCTCGGCCAGGCCCGACGTCGCCACCGCCGCGGACGGCAAGATCGTGGGCCGATCGCCCGGCGTGGCCGCCATCCTCATCACCACGAAGGACGGCACGGTCCTCGACTTCCACCACCTCTGGGTCGAGCAAGCCACCCGGATGACCCTGCACCGCCAGGACGACCAAGCACGAGACCTAGGCGAGGTCCTCGACGGCATCGACTTCCTCGTGGGCGAATCGATCTACGTCACGCCCCGCGTTTACTTCAAGTCCCAGGAGCTGGCCGGTACCGTACCGGGAACCTGGACCATCGATCCACCCGTGGCCTTGCTCCTCAAACAGGGCCTGGCCGACAGTCGACGCCTCTTCGCCGCCAGACCGGGCGAAGCCACCCTTACCGTCTCCATCCCCGGAGTCTCCGTGCGTGTCCCGATCCGCGTCCTACCCAACACCCAGGCGGAGCCCCCACCGCCGCCGCCACCAGCATCCCCTCCACCCGCCGCCGGATCGACGATCGGAGGTCTCTGATGAAAGCTATCCCGTGTCTCGCCGTCCTGCTCACGGCCCTCGCCTCGGGGTGCACCTACTACGGCGCCCTCACCCCGCCCCCTCCAGGCCGCGTGGCCTCCCTCAACACCTCCGACAACGAGCTGCGCCTCTCCCGCGGCGTCGCCCTCGCCTTCGAATGCGTCGCCCCCGGCGGCAACCCGTGCTCGGAAGGCGTCGCGACCATCGACGACCCCAAAATCGCACAGGTCTACCCCGCTCACGTGGGCATACTCGATCGCTACATGCAAGGGACCTTCACACCCGCCAGCTACGTGGTCGTGGGCCTCGCGCCCGGCAAGACCATGCTGCGCATCCCCGGCGAAGACCCGCTCTACGTCATCGTCCAAGAATAGCCTCAGGCTAAAGGCAAATGGAGTATCCGGTGAGCACCGCGCTGGACTGACACGCCGTCCCCGTCGGGCACACGTTCGCTCCGCCCGGATTGCACAACACGCGGTCGTCCGTGGCGGTGCAGCTCGAACGGCACTCCACGACGTTGTACGAGGAACCGCCCACCGACTCACCACAGCAAACCTGACCCGGACAGTCCTCCGGACCATCGCACTGAATGGGCGTTCCCGGCGCACACGCCCCGCCAGAAGAAACACAAGAAGCCGCGGTGGAAGACTGGAAGCAGCAGAATTGCGACGTACTGCACGTCGACGAGCCGCAGCGAACGCCAGGCCCAGGCGGTGGAGGCTCCGAACACTCCTCCTTGATGAGCGTCTTCATGAAGACCGCGTCCTGGCAGTACCAGTTGTCCCCGTTCTCGTCGCAGCACCCGACCGTGGTGACGGTGCCGCAATCGCTCGCCTCCACGAGGTTCGGCGGACACGCGATCGGATTGGTTCCCGAGGGGTCCGCACCCTGGTATCCGCACGCGTAGTAGGCGTTCGACGGTGACCACCCGCACTTGGCAGCCGTCCCCGCCTCACAAGCGCCCGCCTTGCACACCTTCCCACTCGCGGCGCAGTCCACGCCTCCCGGCTCGTACCCCGTGCCGGTCGCGTTGCAGATCGTCGCCACGCTGCCCTGACAAGCAGGCGCACCCGGCGCGCACGCCAGCGCCTGGCACGACGCCGTCCCTGGGTCGCAATACTGCGCCGACGAGCACACGCTCGCCACACTCGAGCCGGTCCCGTCCCCGTTGCAGACGCGCACCTCGTTCCCAGCGCAAAACGCCGACCCCGGCGTACACGCCATGTTCGAGCAAACCCCGCCTGCACAGTGAAGTCCCTGGGCAGCGCAGTTCACCGAGGCGACCACGCTCAACCCGTCAGCCGAGCAGGTTTGCGCCACGTCGCCAACGCAAGCGGTGAGCCCAGGCTCGCACGCCCAAGGCAAGCACGAGGCCGACGCCCCCGCGTTCTTGCACGTCGAGCGCGATGGGCACGGTACGGGATCCCCCCATGCACCCCCGGCGGCCACGCACGTCGCAAGCGCGTTGCCCTGGCACTTCGTCGCGCCCGCCTCGCATTCGTCGAGCTCACACGCCCCCAGCGCGCAATGATACGCGTCCGGGCACTGCAGATCATTCAAGCAATCGACGCAGTAGCCCAACCCCTTGTCGCAGAGTTGGCCGGAGGGCGTGCACTGGTTGTCCGACACGCACGGGATGATCGTCTTGCATTCGTTGCCCACGCAGTCCTGCCCTTCGGGGCAGTCCGCCTTCGCCTCGCACGCAACACACCGCCCCTCGGCCTTGGCGCAAACCAAGCCCGAAGGACAGTCCAGCGACGTGGTGCAGGAAACGTACGGCTCGCAGCGGTTGCCCTTGCAGTCCGCCGTTCCCACGCAGTCCGCCGGCTCCACGCACTCGACACATAGGTTCGAGGCCAAGTCGCAGATGGTTCTCGGAGGAGTCCCCACACAGTCCAGGCTGTTGCTACAGGACACGCGCTTCACGCAAACGCGCGCTTCGCAGACCGCGTCGCCGTCGCACTGGGTGTCGAACAGGCACTGCACGCACGCCCCCCCAAGCGCGTCACACACGGGCGTGGAGCCGGAACAGTCGTCGTCCGATGCGCACGCGCCGGTCGATGCGTCAGGCGGAGGCGACTTCAGGTCGCTGTGATCATCATTGCCGCAGGCAATCATCAGCGGAAACGCGATGGCGATTCGAAGGGTTCGGAGCAGACGCATGGCACGAGTCCTGGAATGGGATTTGTCCTAGCCGTGATACGCCCCGCGGGTGCCGTATCTCCCCCGGGGGCTTCCCCCGCTCAAACTTGCGGATCGCCCGCCACAGCAAGGCACTGGGACAGGCGGTCCCAGTCGAGGTTGCCGCCCGAGAGCACCACGCCCACGCGCTGGCCCCGCACGTCGAGCCCCCCCTCCAGCAACGCCCCCAACGGGACCGCGGACGACGGCTCGATCACGATCTTCACGCGCTCGAGGAAGAGCCGAAGCGCACGCGCGATGGCAGGCTCGCCAACCGTCACGATCCGCCCCACGCCGCCCCGGATGATCTCGAAGTTCAGCTTCCCGAGCGAGGTCAGCAACCCATCCGCCATCGTGCAGGGATTCACGGAGGGCATGATGTGACCGGCAGCAAGAGACCGGAACGCATCATCCGCTGCGCTGGGCTCCGCCGCAACGACCATGGCGCGGGAGCGCGCACGCACGGACAGGATGGTGCCCGCCAAGAGCCCGCCACCGCCGACCGGCACCATCACCACGTCGAGGTCCGGCACGTCCTGCACAAGCTCGAGCGCAGCCGTCCCCTGCCCCGCGATCACGCGTGCGTCGTCGTAGGGGTGGATGAACGTGGCCCCGGTTTCCTTCAGCACCCCGTCCAGGGCGGTCTCCCGCGCTTCGAGGGTCGGCTCGCAGAGCACGATCCTCGCCCCGTAGCCCGCCACCGCGCACTGCTTCACCCCAGGCGCGTTGTTCGGCATGACGATGTGGGCAGGAATCCCTCGCTGCGCTGCCGCGAGAGCGAGCGCTGCCGCGTGATTCCCCGACGAATGCGTCGCGACCCCTCGCCTCGCCTCCCGATCGGGAAGAGACCGAACCGCGTTGGTGGCACCGCGAAACTTGAAGGCCCCCACCTTCTGAAAGTTCTCGCACTTGAAAATGAGGCTAGCCCCCACGAGACGGTCGAGCCCGGCGCACGTCCACACCGGCGTCCGGTGCACCACGCCCGCAACCCGCCCCTCCGCCTCCAGCACATCCTCGAACGTCGGAACACGGTGGGGCCCCGATGCCGGAACAGGCGACGTCATCACGGCAGCTCGTACGCCGAGAAGAAGTCCCATGCGCCGCGCGCCGCGTCCGGTCCCCCAGGGTCCGAAAATGACATCCCGGCCGCGCCACCCGACCACGCGTGCGACATCCCGTGGACCGTCCACCGACGCACCAGAGGCAAAGCTTCGTCCCCGTATGTGAGGATGTCGTAACTCTTGCCCCCCGGCGCCGTCTCCGTCGTGACGGAGGCAGGATCGCGCGACACGGACTGGTCGAGCAAGGCGTTGTCCACCAGGTCAGCCACCCCAAGCCACTGCCCCACGAGCAGATCGCCGTTCGCAGGCGCGACGTACACGTCCACGTCCCCTTGCACCACGAACACCGGCAGAACGCGCGCGTGAGCCCCCATCGCCCCGTGCGCAACGAGCGCAAGCTCGTCGCCCGTCAAGGAAGACGGCTCATTGAGGCAGGGGGTGCCGCGAAACGGACATCCCTCCACGGTGCCCACCGCCGCGAAGACGTCCGCGAACACCGTCCCGAGCACCACCGCCATGCCTCCCCCCGCCGACAACCCCACGGCATAGACACGCGAAACATCGACCCCTCCCTCGGCAACCACCTCCCCCACGATGGCACGCAGGATAGCGGCTTCCCCCACGTCTCTGCGCTGCTGCTCCTCCAGGAACCAGTTCCAACAGAAGTACGGGTTCGCCGCACCCGACTGCTCCGGAAACACGGCGATGAAGGACTCCTCGTCGGCAAGGGCGTCGAACCCCGTGAGCGTGGCAAAGGAGTTCGCGGCCTGCTGGCACCCGTGAAGCACCATCACGAGAGGCATGTCCCCACCCCCCGCCGGACGACGGATCAAGTAGTCGCGACGCCCCTCCGGCCCGGAATAGGTACGACGCTCGAGCCCGGCATCCGTCTCCACCACGTCCGGGTCTCCCCCTTCGGCTTCGCCGGATACGTCATCCTGCGCGTCAGGCTCCCCATCGGGAGCGGACTCGGGCGACACGTCCGGGTTCAACACGTCGACCGTGCCCGCATCGGGCGACGGCCCCGACGGGGTGTCGTCGCTGCCCCCGCAGGCAGTCGGGACAAGGCAACCGAAGAGAAGAATCGAAGCTCGGAGTCGCATGGGCAGGTTGTACTCCGGGGCAACCTCACTCGCCAGCGCCGCTCAGCAACTTCTCCAGCTCAGCGAGGTCATCCCTCGCGGCCTTGAGCCTCGAGAAGGCGTCCCGAACGATCTCGGTCACTGTGGTCTTCTCGGCGCGAGGCAGGCGTTGGATCTCGCCCACGATCTGCTGCAAGCTGCCCTCCGCCGAGGCGACGGCGGCCTGGGCTTCGAGGACCTTCGCGAGGACTTCTTGGTCTTGTTTCATCATATTGCAGCCACCGTGGTGAGCAGACGAGCCACCTCGTCCCAGTCGAATTGAGGGAGACCGAGCGCCGCACCTTCCTGGCTCCACTCGATGGCAACCTTCTTCAGGGCTTCGGCACGGGTCGGGCCCCATGCGATGATCGTCCCCACGGTGGGCCCATGCTCGGCGCCGGCCTGGACACACCAGTTGCCTTCATCATCGTCCGATTCGCGCTCCGACATACGAATGGAGAGCTTGGACCCGAAGCCCTCGAACTCGTAGACCATGGCGTGGTGAGAGCGGAACTGGGTGGTGATGGCCAGGCGTTCGCTCGGGGGTGGTTTCGCTCGCATGGATCGTGACCTCATGGTTGCCAGGCTCGAATGGGTTGCCGTCGTGCGGGGTGATCAGCGCGAAACGAAGCTCTCCAATCGCTTGCTCCTGCTGGTGTGGCGCAACTTCTGGAGAGCCTTCGCCTCGATCTGGCGGATGCGCTCCCGCGTGACGTGAAACTCACAGCCGATCTCCTGCAGGGTGTGGTCGCTCTTGCGCCCGATCCCGAAGCGCATGCGAATCACTTGCGCTTCGCGAGGCGTGAGCATCTCCAGAGCCTCGTTCGTCTGCTCCGAAAGGCTGTGGTAGATGCTCTCGTCTCCCGGGCTCGTCGCGTTGGTGTTCTCCACGAAGTCTCCCAACGTGCTGTCTCCCTCGTGACCGAACGGCGTCTCGAGACTGAGCGGCTCCTTCGCGACATTGAGCGCGGAGCGCACCTTCGACGAGGTCAGCTCGAGCTTGTTGGCGATCTCGTCGGCGGAAGGCTCGCGGCCGAATTCCTGGACGAAGTCCCGCGTCGTTCGCTCCACCTTGTTGATCAGCTCCGTCATGTGGACCGGGACACGGATCGTGCGCGCCTGCTCCGCAATGGACCGGGTAACGGCCTGCCGAATCCACCACGTCGCGTAGGTGCTGAACTTGTATCCCCGACGGTAATCGAACTTGTCGACCGCACGCATCAGGCCGATGTTGCCGTCCTGAATGAGGTCGAGCAGCCTCAACCCCCGATTGCGGTAGCGCTTCGCGATGGAGACCACGAGACGCAAGTTGGCTTCCACCAGCTCGGCCTTCGCCCTCTGGGCCGCAGACTCTCCCGCCCGCACTTCCAGAACGGTGGCACGCAACTCCTCGACGTCCACGCGCATGTCCTTGCCAAGCTTGGCGAGGCTCGACCGCGATTCGCACAACGTGTCGTGGAGCCGGTCGAAGGATGCCATATCCAGCTTGAGGCGAGTCGCGTAGCGCCGGCGCAAGTGCGGGTCGTTGCGCGCCTCCCCGACCATCCGCTCGATCTCTGCCAGCGGCAACCCAGCTTGCCGCTCCAACTCCTCCGTGCATGCAGAGGCTCGCTCGACCTTCGCCGCCAGCGACTTGAGCTTGGCCACAATCCCGTCGAGCATCGCAGGGCTCAAACGCATGCCTCGCAGGGTCTCCACCATCTCGGCGCGGAGGGTCGCATCCGTCTTGCCCCGGGACTTCGGCTTGGTGGGCTGCTTGCCCGCAAGCCGCTGGAGCCTCGCAATGCCACGCAGGAAGTCTCGAATCGCCTTGTCCTCGTCCAGATCTTCCGCCGCGTCGTCCAGGCCGCAGACCAGGTCCACAATGCGCACCGTACCCGCCTTCAACGCCGAGCCGAGCGCGATGATGTGGCGCACCGCGATCGGAGAGCCGAGGATCGCCTCGAGCGTTCTTCCCCTACCCTCCTCCAGCCGCTTCGCCACTTCCACCTCGCCTTCGCGGGTCAGCAGCTTGATGGTCGCCATCTTTCGCAAGTAGATCTGTACAGGGTCGGCTGCGTCGCTCGACGATACGCTCGCCGTGTCATCCAGGCGCACACTCCGAAGGGCGACGACCGAGCTGCCGTTCTTCCGAGGAGCGGCGGTCGAGGTCGTGCGGTTGCCCGCGCGCGCAAGGCGGTCGTCCAGTGCGGGGTTCTTCATGGTAGGCAGGCCGGGGCCCATCTGGCGGCTCTTGCCGCGTGTTGCGGGTGGAAAAGGCGTGAGCGTTCGGAGAGGAAGGTGGGTCGTAGCACGAAACTCGCCCAGGGGCGAACCCGTCGCCTTGCCACCCCCTCCCGGACACCCCACGCCCCCCGAACGTACGACCCGTCCAGACACCCGACACGTCAGAAAGGACGCCGACCGGGCCTGCCCTGCAGGTCCGTCACAGACTGGAAGGAACCCAGCCGACAGACCGCTTGGCCGTCTCCACCGCAGCGTCACACCAGGCCTTGTGGACCTTCATGCCGTGATCCATCGTCGTCGCCGTGACCTGGGTGAACGTCTCGAAGACCGTACGCGTCTTGTCCATCCCGTCGGTCTGCAGCTCAGCCACGGACTTGGCCGCCCCCGTCAGAACCTCGACCTGCCTGTCCATCAGGTCCTTCCAGGAGCCCCACGCCTCGGTCGGGTCCGCCATCTCCCGAGTATGCTCCGCGACTTCCTTCGAGAACTGCTGCGCTTGCTCGATGTTCTCGAACGCCTTGTCCATTCCCGTCTTGCGCAACCGCACGACCTCGTCCGTCACGGCCCCGGCGATCTCCTGCTGCTTGTCCACGATCTTCTTGTAGGCGTCGACAGCATGCTGCACGTGCGAATTCGTATTCTCGGACATGTATAGTCTCCCTCGGTGCGGGCAAAGGCTTGCTTTACCCTTTTTTGATCTTCTGACGGGAAGGAAGGTAGGCCCGGCCCAAGGGATGTCAAGGGACAGAATGTTGCGCTGCAACATTTTCCGACACCGACTCAGCGCTTGCGTTTCGTCTGGATTTCCTTTCGAAGCTCCTCGACCTCACGGCGAAGCTCCGCCACGTCTGGGTGCACCTGCGAAGTCGCAAGCTCCGCCTCCTCGGCAACCACAGCAGGCGGCGGATGCTCCACGAACGGCACCGAGCTCGCGAACATCCGCGCAAACGCGCTGATCGCGTCGAAAGGCACCGACGCGAACGGGTTGTACGTGCTCACCACGCTCGCCCCACGCTTCGCCTGCAGATACAGCGCCAGCGCCACCGACATGTACCGCCCCATGAACTCCGCCAGCGAAGCATCGCCCAGACGAATCAGTTGAACCAGCAAGCTGACCGGCAAAAGCCTCGCCGCCCCCCGGCTCTCCATGATGATCTGCGTGAGCGTCGCCTGCGTCAGGTCGTCCCCCGTCTTGGCATCCAGAACCTGCGCGTCCTCCCCCTCCCGAATCTTCGCCGCAAGGTCCGCCAACGTGATGTATCGGCTGTCCTTCGTGTCATATAGGCGACGGTTGCTGTAGCGCTTGACGAGCATGAACCCTCTTTGTTGCGTTGCGGTATCCTAGCGGCTGCCGGGGAACGAGGGCAAGCCCAGGCGTTGTTCATGCCTTCTCCCCGTTTTTTGCTACGCTCTCGTCCGTGAACCCACCCCCCCTTCTCGCGGTCGCACCCCTGCTGCTCCTCCCCCTCGCCCAGGGTTGCGTCGAAGTGGTTCCCAGCCCGTTCCAGCCAGACGCCAGCCCCGACTCCCAAGCCGACGTCTCCCCCGAATCCTCCGCCGATGCCCCCCTCGACACCACGGATGCCGACGTCGACCCCTCCCTCGGCGGCCCCTGCCTCGACGATGAACAGTGCGACGACGCCATCGATTGCACCTTCGACCTGTGCGATCCCGACGCAAAGCGCTGCCGCCACGAGCCCAACCACCTGACCTGCCAGGACGAACGTTACTGCAACGGCTCCGAGGTCTGCGACCCGCTCATCGGCTGCTCGCCCGGGGAGCCCGTCACCTGCTCCGACATCGACCCCTGCACCATCGACCGATGCGTCGAAGATACCAAGGACTGCGCTCGCGACCCGCGAGACGCCGACGGCGACGACGACCCCGACTGGCATTGCGGCGGCGGCGACTGCAACGACGGCGACCCGCTCGTCAGCAGCCTCGCCATGGAGATCTGTGGGAACGGACGGGACGACGACTGCGACGGCGAGGTGGACGAAGAAGATTGTGGCTACCCCGCCAACGACACCTGCTCCGATCCCTTGACGCTGCCCGTCGGAGAAACCGTCGTCGCGTCCCTGTTCGGCGCGAAGCCCGACTACGCAGCCTCCTGCATCCCCTCGGCCGGACTGCGTGACATCGTCGCTGCCGTCGCCGTTCCCAACGACGCCGCCTACGACCTCGACGTCCTCGTCCTCGGCGATCAGGGCCTCGTCTTCGCCGCAGCCGCTAGCGAGTGCGGGGACCCCGCCACCGAGACCGCCTGCGGCCCCGGCGCCTACGGCCCCCTCGGCCCCGTCGCCCGCTTCATCGCCCGCCAGGTCACCACGGGCATGACCCCCATCTACATCGCCTCGGACATCGAGCAGAAACTGCAGGTCCGCGCCTCGTTGCTCCCCGCTCAACCGCCTCCCTCCAACGAAACCTGCGGAACCGCCATCGACATCACTCCAGCAGCTCCCACCCTCGCCACCCTCGTCGGTGTCGACAAAGACCTCGGCTCGAACTGCCCCTCCACCATGGGCGACCTCGTCTATCGCATCACCACCGAGGCGCCCCACGACATCTACGTCTTCGGTGGCTCCGTCGACGGGCTCGGGGACCCGGTCCTCAGCTTCCGCAACGAGAACTGCGCCAAGCCCGAAGACGAAATCGCCTGCAAGAGCGCAAGCGCTCCCGTCCTGTTCGCGCGCGACATGCCCGCCGGTACCTACTTCGTTGCCGTCAGCGCCACCGCGCCCACCTCCGTCCAGCTGCGCGTGGAGCTGGAAGCCCCCTCTTCCCCGCCCGTCGGGGACACCTGCGAGGACGCCCCCCCCATCACGCCCAACACCACCGAGCCGATCGCCCTGCAGGGCCACATGAATGACCTGGCAGACACCTGCCTGCTCAACGCCCCGGACGCCGTTCGAACCCTCACCCTCACAGAACCCTCCGACGTGCTGCTGCTCGGAAACATCTCCAGCGCCGACGAGGGCGCCGTGTCGCTGTGGCTCCCCGACTGCGGCCCCACCGACATGCTCGCGTGCGCCAACACAGCCCCGTCCCCCGTACGGGTCGCGATTCCCAACCTCCCGGAAGGCGAATACCGCACCGTCATCGAATCGCGCAACGCCAACCCCACCCAACTCACCGCCTTCACCCGGCCCGCCACGCCCCCCACCCTCGTCGCCTTCGCCGACACCTGCGACGAGGCCCACGCCATCCCCTTGCAGGGCGGCCTGTTCCAGGGCAACACGTCGAACGCCTCCTCACAGTACGTCGCAGGCTGCGATCAGGCTGGCGGTGCAACCCAGGGCGCGGCAGACCAGATGCTCCGGCTCGACCTGCCCGGACCGCGACGCGTCCTGTTCGACATGCGGGGGTCCACGTACCGAACCCTCCTCAACATCCGCAAGGGTCCAGCCTGCCCGGGCGCGGAAGTCCCAGGCGCATGCTCCGTCGGCTTCTACCAACAGCGCAGCTTCCTCGACCTCGATCTCGACGCGGGCACCTACTTCGTCCAGATCGACGGCTTCTTCGGCGAGTCCGGCGCCTGGTTCCTCGACGTGTATGTGGTGGAGTGAGGCGCACCTCCCGTTGCACTGTTACGCATCCGCGTTACGCACCCAGCTGCCCTCCCAAGAGCAAATCCCCCGAAATTCTCACACAAGGGGCGTGGCACAGGGCGTGCAACCACGACGCCCATATCCAGTCTGCTTCTCTTGGAGGATTGATATGTTGTTTCATGCTCGTTTCGTCTGGCTCTCTACCTTGGTCGCCCCCCTCGCCCTGCTGGCCTGTTCCGGAGATGACGACGCTGGCAACCCTGCCAGCGGTGGCGCAGCCAACCTGACTGCCTTCGAGGGGTACTGCACCGGAACCCTCTTGAAGGACAAGGAGTTGATGGTCCCCTGGGCGGCCGGAGGATGGCAAAGCTCCGACGACCTCGTGGCCCCCGCCGGCAGTGTGTTTCTCCTGGCCGAGAGCTTCGACAAGTGGGAGGGCTACGTCATCTTGAACGATGGCTCCCCCACCCAGATCGACGCCGACTTCTCCACCGGGCTCGTGGCGGGCTCCGACTTCAGCACCGACTGCGTGGCAGACCCCACCACCGTGTCCAGCCACATGGTGCTGCTCCGTGATACCAGCTTCTATGCCTCCGAAGCGCTCACGGGCGATGCGTGCGTGATCCCCGCAGGCACTCACTTCGAATCCTATTCCTTCTACGGGGGAGGAGAGGTAGCCGACTTCTCCTCCGACGCTCTGCAAGAGCCCTGCGGGTTCACCGAAGGCCACTCGAGCGACATCGCCTACGCGAGTCTTGTGCCTCGACCCACACCGTCCGAAGACTAATCCCAAATCAAGCGCTCCGCGCTGCTTTGGGTCTAGGTCTTTCTAAGGGGGCTTTCGTAAAGCCCCCTCGCCGCGCTCACCGCGGCTCACATCGAGTAGGCGCCCACCTTCTCCACACGCACCGAGCGCGAAGCCGCGCCCAGCCAGCGTCGGACCGCCTGATCGCTGAGAGCTGACGGCTGATCGCAACATCGTGATTGCCGCCCGGTGCGAGGGGCAAGGGACGCGACGTCGGTTTCGCCTCTCCGTGACGGACACGGGCATCGGCATCGCCCCGGAGAACGTCCCGCGGCTCTTCGAGTCCTTGGACGATGTCTCGTACCTTTGGGGTGTCCTCGGAGCGAGTCGCGTCACGCAGCTCGCTGACAGAGCGGCCATAGTGGTTCAGGAATCCGTCGAGCAGGGCGCGGTAGGTGTGCAGGTTCCCACCGAAGTGGTCGAGCGCGTCGGCGAGGTCCACGCCGGGCAAGGAGCTTGGGGGAGGGTGACGATTCGTGGACGGGTGGGGGCGAGGCCGATGGGTGGCCCGCGCGGGCCACGTGTTGCCGCACGGTTGCTATCAGGGAGGGCGCGTGAATGGGTTTGGTGACGTGGTCGGACACGCGTCCCGATCCTGGGGTCCGGCACGAAACGGGGGGACCCGGCGGGTCCGGCTGCAGGTCCAAGTCGACATGGAAGGTGAAGACGCTGCCCTGTCCGAGCTCGCTTCGCAATTCGAGGGTCCCGCCCATGAGGCGAGCCAGGTGTTGGCAGATCGCAAGCCCCAGGCCAGAGCCGCCGTGCGTTCGCGTCGTTGAGCTGTCCAACTGCGGGACGCCCTGGTCGGCGTGGCTGGCAACCTCCGCCTGCGAACGGTTTACTCCCGCGCACTCGAGTTGCAGGCGCTGCTGCGCCGGGACGCGAAAGCAGACATCCCTCGAGCGCTGACCCTGCTGGAGGCTGCCCTGGACGAGGCCGCGCTGTCCATCGCGTCCTTGCCAAACGCGAGCCGTGATCGACACGCTGCCCCGCTCTACCTCACGGCACCCGGGCCGACCGTGCCTCGAGACCTCCGGACGGCGCTCGACAGCTTGCAGGCACTGCTCGAACGCAACAGCCTCGATGCCCGCGGACGGCTCCAGGAGCTTCGCCGCGCTCTCGCCGACGGTCCCCACGGCCACGCCCTCGAAACCATCGAGGCGTCCGTCGAGCGTCTCGACTTCAGGACCGCCCGCTCCAGCCTGGCGGACCTGCGATCCGCAATCGGTCTCGGAGAGGTCCCTGCCTCATGACCGCTCTGCACGCGCGTCCCGTCGTCCTGATCGTGGACGACGTCCCCGTCAACGTCGCGGCCCTCGCTGGCGTCCTCGGTAGCGAATACGAGGTCCGCTTCGCCACCAGCGGTCCCGAGGCCCTCGACGTGGTCCAGGCCAGCCCGGACCTCGACCTGGTATTGCTCGACGTCGTCATGCCGGGCATGGACGGCTACGAGGTCTGTCGCAGAATCAAAGCCTCGGAATCCCCGGGCGTTCCTGTCATCTTTCTCACCGCCAAGGATGACCCCCGCGATGAGCAAGAGGGCTTCGCCGCCGGCGCCGTCGATTACATCACCAAGCCCTTTCGAGCCCCCATCGTTCGAGCCCGCGTTCGCACCCACGTCGAACTCAAGCGCAAGAGCGACACGCTGGCAAGCCTCGCCTTGCTCGATGGCCTCACAGGCATCGCCAACCGACGATGCTTCGACGACACGGTGTGCCTGGAATGGCGAAGAATGGCTCGCGCGCACTCTTCGCTCGGGCTCATCCTGATCGATGTCGACCACTTCAAGGGGTACAACGACACGTATGGGCATCTCGCGGGCGACGACTGTCTGCGCGCGGTGGCAGCTTGCCTGAAGGGCGCAATGAACCGCGCGGGGGATCTTACGGCGCGCATCGGGGGGGAGGAGTTCGCCGTTCTCCTACCCGACTGCGACGCTGCCTCGGGTGGACGGGCGGCGCAGCGCCTCCAGCAAGCGATTACCGCGCTCGCCCTCCCGCACGAGGCCTCCCCCGTGGCCTCCTGGGTGACTCTGAGCATGGGAGTCGCAGCGATCCAACCCGCTTCCGGTTCCGCGAAACACAACCTGTTCGACGCGGCAGACCGCGCGCTTTACGAAGCAAAGGAACGCGGGCGGAACAGGGTCGAGCTGGCACAGGGGTGAGGAACCGCTGGTATCCCCTCGAGATGCAGCCAGGCTCCCTGTCTGTGTCGAGACCGAGGCGTCAGTTTGCGAACCGAACCCTCTGCCTTCTGTGACCTCTGCGCCTTCTGTGGCTTCTCCCCAGCCGCGCGACTGGGTTTTCTGCACTTTCTGTGGTTTCTCCCCAACCGGGGCGTTAGCGGTAAAGGAACACGCCGCGTAGGTCTTCCGTCCGGGCAAGTGGCGAGCCGCTGTTCTTGATGCTCGTCCCCCGGAACTGGTACAGCATGCCCGCCTCGAGCGGAGGGCCCCCGTACTCGACCGTCACGTTCTTGCTTCCGCTCACCGAGGGAACGTCCATTTTCTCCCACACCAAGTGCCCGAACGCGTCGAACACCACTACCTCGTAGTGGTCCTCCCCGGAATCATCCACCCATACGAAGGTCGGAGTTCCCGACACCTCCTCCTCCTTGTCCGGCGATACCACGTCGAGCGCCCCAGTGATCTTGAAGCCCTCCGAGATGGCCACGTCGGCGCCCGACACCGTCACACGCACCAGGGATGTCCCGCCAATGCTGGTGTCCGGGTCCCTCACCAAAAAGTCATTCTCGAACGCCGCGAGTACCACGTAGTCGCCGTCCGGCACGCCCGCGATCGACCACGTCCCTGCCACACCTCCCGCCCTGAGCCCCGGAGGGGCCTCACCACTCGCCACGTTCTCGTCGAACGTCTCTTCCACCACGAGGATGATGCTCGTGTCGCTTCCCTCGCCGGGATTCACCATCTCCACCTTCCCGCTCACGACTGCCGTCGCCTCTCCCAGGGCCGCGAGGTCCACGTCCTGTGTGGTCTCCCCGGCCGCCACGCTCGCCGTCTCCGCACCGATCTGCAATCCCGCCTTGTAGCCCTGCACCCCCACGGAGCCGACGGGGACGTTGAACACCGCATAGCTTCCATCGTGGTCCGCAATGCCGGTCACACCCCCACCGCTCGCAGAGCCACCCGCGACCACGAGGGTCCCGCGCGGAGCGTCCGCCAGGACCTTGCCCGAAATGCTGCCCAACCCGGACGGGTTCTCGAGCGCCAGCAACCCGATGCTCGTGGATGCCGTCTCCAGCACCGGTGGGTCCCCCGTGGCTGACGCAACATCCACGGGCACCGCCACTCTCGGCCAGCTGGGGAACGTCAGATACCCAGCGGCGTCGGCCCGCAGCAACACCTCGTAGGAAGCGAGACTGCCGTCCTCGTTGTGCGGCGTGGGAACCGAGAGCTCGTAGCGCCCCTGGGCATCCGTCACAGAAACCCCAGTGACCGCCGCGTTGTTCACGTCTCTCCCCACAACCCTCGCCCCTTCGAGGGCCTCGCCGGTGCCGAGGTCGAATACCTGCCCCGCCACGACGACGGGCGCGAAACACCCAGAATTGCCGTCCACCACCGGCTGGCACGACAGGCCCTCCTCGCACCCGGACTGCATGTCCACGGAGCAGAAACAGTCCGCCCAGCCGCCCTCCACAGCTTGGCACTCGAACCCAGGCTCGCACCCCGTCTTCGCCGACGTCGAGCAGAAGCACCCGGCCTTCCCGTCCTCCCCCACCATGCACTCCAGCCCCGCAGAACACCCGGTCTGCTCTGCCACCGAGCAGGGACCAGGCTCCTGCGGCGGCGGATCGTCGTCACCGCAGCCGACACCGAGGCAGATCAGCCCGATAACCACCCAACCAAGGGGCCTGTTCCATCGAGACCTGCTCATGCTCACTCTCCTTCGTTAGCGTGTTGGCCTTAAGCCGCAATCTTTCATCGTATCATCCGCACCCTCAACCGGCAACGCGCATCTACCTTGCCCCAACAGAACGAGAGTGTTCGGACAGGATCCGAGGGTCCCCATTTCTGCCGTTTGACGACGCCCCCCCCCCCGCCCGCTCACCCATCGCCCATTCACCACGAATCTCAGCTACCATGTCCCCATGTACCCCCGACTCCCCTTCGCCTTCGCGCTCGGCCTCACCACCCTCACCGCGGCTCCCTCGTCCATCGCCGCCCCGTGGGACAAGCCCGGCTGGGCACTCACGTTTCACGACGAGTTCGACGGAACATCCGTCGACGACGCCGCCTGGGTCAAGCGCTACAAGTGGGGAGAAGCCGTCATCAACCAGGAACTGCAGGCCTACGTCGATGACGCCTTCAGCCTCGAAAATGGGGTCCTTCACATCGTCGGCACCCACGCCCCAGGGGAGTATGCCGGCCAAACCCTCGAATACCGCTCGGGAGTCCTGTCCTCCGTACACGAGCAACGATACGGGTGGTTCGAGGTTCGCTGCCGCATGCCCGCGGGACAGGGGCTGTGGCCCGCTTTCTGGCTGCTCGGAAAGAACGGTAGCGACGGCGTGAACGAGATTGATATTCATGAATTCCTCGGACACGACCCGGACACGATCTACACGACCATCCACTGGGGATCCGACTACGGCACAGGCCACCAAAGCAACGGGGATAGCCATGCAGGGCCCGACTTCACCTCGGACTTCCACACCTTCGCGGTGGACTGGGATCCCGACCGCGTAATCTGGTACGTCGACGGCGCCGAGACGTTTCGCCATGAAGGAGAGGGCGTGCCCCAGGTCGAGATGTACATCATCACCAATCTCGCGATCGGGGGCGGCTGGCCCGGCGCCCCCGATGACACCACGGCGTTCCCCGCGCACTACCAGGTCGACTACATCCGAGCGTACGAGCGCGCGCCCGATCCCCCCGACGCCGGTCCCCTCGAGGACGGCTCCTCGCAAGACGCGCCTTCCGCGGACGCCTTTCCGGAAGCGGACCCCCACGAGGCTTCGGTGGACGCGGACGCGAACGAGGCGCGCGCGGACGCGGTCGCCACGGACGGTCCCCCGCTGGTGGATGCTCCCACGGAGGTCTCCACGACAACCCCCACACCCGATGACGACGGCTGCGCCTGCAGGCTCACCCCCGGACGATCCGGAGGACCGCCGCGCCATTCTGTCCTCGGGTTCCTGGCCATCTTCGTCGCACTATGGAGACGTCCCATCTCCCGTTTCGTCCAGAAACAACTCCGATGAGCGTCCCCGCAAAGAGTGGCACACCTGCTGGCACATGTCATACCCGCCGCAGGGCTCGCGAGCGACAGACCGCGCGATTTTTCGTCGTCTCACACCAGGCACGAGGCTTGCTCCGCGTTGAATCAGAAAGCACGACCCTCGGAAAGGCCTGTTCGATGAAGACAATCGCATACCTCATGACAGCAATGATTCTGTCCGCTTGCGGCGGCAGCGTGGAGGAAGGACAGGGAGGCGAAGCGGGTACCGGCGGCAACGCAGGCACCGGCGGCAACGCAGGCACCGGCGGCAACGCAGGCACAGGAGGGACTGGCGGGACCGGTGGGGCCACCGGCGGCACGGGAGGGTCCATGCCCGACGCCTGCGCGGTGGAAACGAACCTTCCCGGCCCCTATCAGGTCGCCTTCTCGTTCGTCAGCAAGAATGTCCAACCCGTCTACCTGCTCGAGGAGTGCCGACTGCAATACCACGTCAAGTCGTGCGCCGACGGCTACCAGACGGCCTTGGCGATCACCGCGGACTGCACTGTGGACTGCAGCGATCCCCCCGTCGGCGGGTGCATGGCATGCGGGGCATGCATGTCCCTCATGGTCCCGGTGAGCGCCTCCACGAGCGCCCAGGATTCCTGGCTCGGCAATACGTTCACGTTCGGTACGAACTCCGAAGGGTGCAGCTGCCACAACACGTTCGAAGCACCCGCTGGCAAGTACCGCATCGAGGTGCCCGTGTACCTCACCCCCGAGCCCTACACGTCGGCGCCCATCCACACCGCCATGGTGGACTTCACGCTCCCCGCGCCAAACGACACCGTCACGGTGGACTTGACCCCAGCCTACCCTGAAGACTGATCTGTCCGTGCTCGGCACGCGGGCGCGCCACTACCAGGGCGCATCGCTCCCCGGTCAAGCCGTCGTGAATGAGGTGTTTTCTAGGGTTCTAGGGGATGCACAGGTTCGTGCCGCCCTCGTCACACTTGCCGCTCTTGCACTGGTTGCCCTCCGTGCAAGCGTCCCCGATACATAGCAGAGGACACGTGCCGCCACAGTCCACGCCGGTCTCGCCTTCGTCCTGCTTCTCGTCGGCACAGTGCGAGGTGACGCAAACCAACGCCGTGGCCGCGCAGAAGCCAGTGCAGTCGCCATCGTCCGCGCACACATCGCCGGCCGCACAGCCCGGACACGAGCCACCGCAGTCCACGTCCGTCTCGTCCCCGCTTTTCTTCTCATCGTCACAGTGCGAGGCCACGCACAGGTTGCTCGTCTCCGCACAGAAGTTCACGCAGTCCGTGTCGATCTCGCACTCGTCCCCGTCCCCACACGGGTCGCAATCGGGGCCGCCGCAATCGACGTCCGTCTCGTCCCCGTCCTTGACCTGGTTCGCGCACGCATCCACCGGCTCGCACACGTTGCTGACGCAGTTGTCCGAGGCACAGTCCCCGTCGCCAGCGCACGCCTTGCCCACCGCGCACTTGGTCGTGCACGACCCGCCGCAGTCCACGTCCGTTTCTGTCCCGTTCCTCTCTTCGTCCGTGCACGTCGCCAGACACACCGTGCCGTCACAATCCCCGCCCTTGCAGTCGCCGTCTTCCGTGCACGCCTTTCCCTCGGCACACCCGTTCGGGCAAGAGCCTCCGCAGTCCACGTCCGTCTCGCTGCCGTTCTCGACCTCGTCGTCACACGCTGGCGCCGTACAGGTCTTCGCCGTCGCGTCGCAGACCCCGCTCTGACAGTCGTCGTTCTCGAGACACTTGAGGGTGTCAGCGCACGGCGAACAGTCCGGCCCGCCGCAGTCCACGTCCGTCTCTCCCGTGTCCAGTTGGCTGTTCCCACACGTGACGGGGACGCACTCGTTGCCCACGCAGAGGTCTCCGGTGGTGGGGCAGTCCGAAGGCCCCAGACACTCGACGCAAGCCCCCGCTCCGTCACACACGCTGCCACCACCCGTAGCACACGACGTCCCCTCGGCCACGAAGCTCGTATTGGGGGAGCCGTTCACGCAGGTGCCCGTCGTACAGTCGTTGTCGTCCGTCGGGAGGTCCGCGTTGTCATTCACCGCGATGACGCTTCCCGAACCGTCGCACACGAGCTTCTTGCAGTCCCCGTCGACCTGGCTGACCGTCGCGGTGCCCGCCGTGGTGAACGAGACACCGCAGGTGCTGTCGGTGCAGGTGCGGGCCTGGCAGTCACCATCCGTTCCGGGGCAATCCGAGGGAGAAGTGCATCCGCCCCCACCCCCGGTTCCGCCCGTTCCCCCGGTCGCGCCGGTACCTCCGGTACCTCCGGTGCCTCCCGCACCCCCAGTCCCACCCGTGCTGGAGCCCTCGGGAATCTCCTCCCGGTCGACCTCCGCCACGATGGAGCACGCGCCAACCAAGACGAAGAGGGAGCCCACAGCGATCCAAGCGAGTCGATTCGGTTGCTTTCGTACCATGGCGGAAGAATACCGAAAAACGTGGGGTCACGTTCGCAAAAATGGGTCCTCCCATTTTCCCTTCCCCCGTCGGGGAATTCAGCAACCAGACATCACCGCTGCCCAAGACGGCCCCTCCGAACCGTCTGGGCGCGACTTTTTTGCCACCACGCTGCTAGGATGCCGCGCCATGACCCAACGGGAAGACGCCCCCCCCAACATCGCCATCTTCGCCGACTTCGAGAACGTCGCCCTCGGCGTACGCGACGCCAACTTCGAACCTTTCGACATCAACATGGTGATCGAACGACTCCTCGACAAAGGGAAGATCGTCGTCAAGAAAGCCTATGCCGACTGGGATCGGTACAAGTCGCACAAGCGATCCATGCACGAAGCAGCTTTCGAGCTCGTCGAAATTCCCCACGTCTCGTACTCGGGCAAGAACTCCGCCGACATCCGCCTGGTCGTGGACGCCCTCGACCTCTGTTACACGAAGCATCACATCGACATCTTCGTGATCGTGTCCGGCGACAGCGACTTCTCCCCGCTGGTGAGCAAGCTGCGCGAGATGGACAAGAAGGTCATCGGCCTTGGCGTGAAGAACTCGAGCAGCGACCTGCTCGTCGACAACTGCGACGAGTTCATCTACTACGACGACCTCATCCGATCGATCCGCAAGGGCAAGAAGCCCGGAGCGAAACGCGAGTCCCCGAGGGCCGAGCCCGCAAGGGCCAAGCCACCGGTCAAGGCGCCGATCAAGCCCGCTGCCGCCCGACAGGACGGCCAAACCAAGCCCGACGCTCCCCCCAAGCCGGACAGCGCCGCCGGCCCCACCGCCAGTGCCGCGCCGTCCCCCGCCCCCGAAGCCGACACCAAGAGCGTCGATGAGCGACGGGAAGAGGCGATCGAGATGGTGCTCGACGTCGTCGAGTCGCTGTTCCGCGAGCGCGACGACAACCTGTGGGGCTCGATGGTGAAGCAGACACTGAAGCGCAAGAAGCCAAACTTCTCCGAGACTTTCCACGGCTACCGGACCTTCAATGAGCTGATCGAAGACGCTCAGCGCCGGGGCCTTCTCGAGACCCAGAAGGACGAGAGATCCGGAGGGTACCTGATCCTGTCCTTTGGACCGAACGCCTGACGGTCCCAAGACTGCGGAGCCGCATCATGACGCAAGCACGCGCGAAGAAACCCCAGAGCAAGTCCGCCGCCGCGATCCGAACCACCAAGAGCCCCGCCCAGACCCCCGTGCCACTCGACGGGGAACGGTTCGAGGTGCTCTGGCTCCAGTTCGAGGACGAAGCTGGCTTCACGGCAGGACGCCTCGACGACGAGAGAACCAAGCTGCAAGAGGAGATCGTCGCGCTCGAGGCCAAGATCGCAGAGAAGAAGGCCGCCCTCAAGACCGTCGAAAGCCGCGTCGACGCCGCCAAGCAGCAGATGAGAATGCTCCTGTCCGCGCGGCTGAGCGACGACGCCATCCTCTCCGCCATGCGGGTGGAGTACAAGGTGAAGCGCGCCGTTCCGAAAGCCAAGAAGGAGCCCGAAGTGGCCCCCGCGGCGGACACGGACAAGCAGTTCGTGCTGGACCAACTCGATGCGGAAGGGCTCTCCGTGCCCGACTTGCGAAAGCTCACAGGCAAGGACGCTCGATACCTCCGCGCCACGCTCGAGTCGCTCGTCGCCGACGGCAAGGTCGCGAAGACCGGTGACCGCGCGACCGCGAAGTATCACCTGGCTTGATCGATCGTTGGACAAAGCCTCAGGGCCTTGCCCATCCCGACCACGAATTCAGGACACGCTCACTTCCCCCGCCTTCGCCTTGGCGACCCACGCGGCCACCTCCTTCTCGATCACCCCCAAGGCTTGGTTCTTGAAGAGGCGAAAGACGAAGGGCACGTCGAGCTCCAGCCCGATCGTCTTCTCACCCACCTCGAACCCTCCCTTCAACGAGATCCCCTTGACCGTGAACCCAGCCTTCGCCGTCCGGTCGTTCACCCACGTGAGCGTCGGCTTGTACTCGGCGAACCTCTGACTGTACGACTCGAATGCCTTGTTCACAGCCGCCTTCGCGAGCGGAATGGACAAGTCGTGCGCGACCTCGTGCTTCACAGGAACCTCCTTGCCATCCACGGCATGTATGCACGTTTGGCCTCGATGTCCAGCCACACCCGGCACGAACACCGCTCAGCCCCGTTCCTCATCCCGTGATCGCACGTGAGCCAGCGAGCTGCCTACCGCTCCGCCACCGATGCCTTCGCCTCCACCGCGCGTAGCACCTCACGAAGCGTGTCCTCCGTCGCCAGCCCCAGGCTCCGCCACACCACGTTCCCCCCGCTGTCCAGCACGATCACCGTCGGGACCGTCCGAACTCCCAGGGTCGTCTTCGCCAACACGGGCGTCGTCACGTGGGCCACCGGAAAACGCAGCCCGAGCGTCTCCACGAACGACGCCACCAGCGGCTCGTTCTCCGGCTGCTCCACCACGACCGCGTAACAATTCGTCCTCGGCTTGTGATTGCGCTCGATCCCGGACACGAACCTCGCTTGCGCCTGCGACGCCCAGTCGAACGTCGCGAGGAACGCCACCACGGTGTTGCGCCCCAACGCCACGTCGCTCGACACCTCGCGCCCATCCAGGGCACGGAACCGGAACCGTGGGGCATTGCCAGGTGGAAGCAGCTTGGGCGCCGACGCCGCGTTCACGTCCGCTGCCCCTCGGGCAGGCTGCGCCGGCTCGGCAGCACCACACCCAACAACAACCATAATCAGCAGCATCGCGAGGCCCCGCGCGCCGCACCCCAACGAGCGCTCGACCGCTCTGCAAACCGTACGGAGTGTGTGCAGACCCCTCGTGCTCAGCGACAGCGGTGCTCGTGCTCGATCTGCCAACACGCCTGACGCAAAGCTCGCACAGACAAGACTCCGCCCGTTCATCATTCTCTGTTCGCGTTCCGTGTTCTCAGCTCCTAGTTGATGTCCGCCATCCGTCCATCGTCGGCGCTGGGCCTCAACCCGGAAGGGACTTCAAGCACACTACCCTCGGACGTCTTCGGCCTCTTCACATCCCCCAGCATCGAACAGCTCGACCAGCGGACGCAAGCTCAGAGGCAGCTCGCCGTCTCGCCGACGCTGCGCGACCACCGCTCTCGCGATGAAGTCCACCGCGGTCCGCAGCGGCACCACCTCGAGCACCGCCCCCTCCATCCGACATCCCGGCCGCGTCGCATCTCGCACGTGAATCAACGGATCACTGCGAACCCAGTGAACACATCGTTCCGGATCCAGTCGACACACCGTTACGCGAACAAAGTCCAAGTACACGTGCGTCTCCGCCACCACGATCCTGTCCCCGTTCTTCGCCGCGCCCATCAGCGCCCGCGCAGGCACGCTCATGTCCACCCCCACGTCGTTGCCCATCGCGACCCGGATACGCTCGCGACGCTGCGGATCGAGCTCGACGGACAGCAGCGGCGCGAACACCGCGACACGCGGGACCGCAAGCCTCGTCGCGTCCTTCTCCAGCACCTCGAGCACGGCACATCGCGCCTGCTCGTCCAGCGTCTCGTACGCAAGCGCCGCACCCAGCGCCGCCTCCGCGTCCGTCGCCAACGCCTCGAGCCACGCACGCCACGCACGCTCCACACGATCCAGCGCAGGATCCCCCTCGTCCGGCGCTTCGCGCGACGCAGTCGACGACATGCCGTCCAACGTATCGAAGACCCTCGATGGCTTCAATCCGTCACGCATGACCGTCGGAAGATGACTCGCGCTTCCTCCCACCGTTTGCTCCTCGTTCAGTGACTATCGCACCCAGCTCCACACGTAGGTCGTCGATCACTTCGTCCAGCCGCTGCTCCTGACTCGATGGCGACACCAGCATCAGGTCGCCCCCCTTCTCGGCGAACATGCACGCGAGCCCCTCGCTCGCTTCGAGCACGCCTCGAACGAACCCCACGTCCCTCTCAGAAACGCGAATCCTACGCCATACCAGCGCATCGTCATCGATCGTGGGAAGAGGAACGGGCATCGTTGGCTCGACAAGCAGCTGGGCGAAGAAGCTACCCCTGTCACTCCCTGTCCCGTACGGCAAGGGGGTTCGAACGTCCAGTCCTGCGCATCAGATCGGTTCCACCACCACCTGCGATCGCCCGCTCCCCACCAAAGTTCCGCTTGACTCCCACCTCGTCGACGAAGCTGCACTATGCTCCCCGCATGCGAGCCACCCCGCTGCACAAGGACGACTTGCTCGACGACCTCCCGCCCCTCGACGGCGACGACGAGAACGACACACCTCCCGCCGACACCTTCGACGAAGACCATCTCTCTTCGTTCGAGGCCATCACCAGCGACGAGCTCGATGGCCAAGCAGAGCTCGCATTGCCCGTCGGCGACCTCGTCGACTTGCCCTACGATCCGTCAGGCTCCTCCGACGAGTCCGATACCGTCCCTGGCGAAGTCGACACCGGACAAGCTGACATCTCCTTCGTTGAATCGTCCGAGACCCGCTCCGATGACGACCAAGACGGTGTCGACGGCGACGACACGTCACTCGGCGTGGACGCGCTCGATAACCTAGAAACCGACGATGGGACGGAAGGCACCCAGGACGCGCTCGACAGCGAGGTCGACGAGTCCGCCTTCCCGGAGCTCGACTCCGACGACGAGTCCGACCTGCCAGGAGGCGTCGACGTCGGAGAGCTCGATCTCCCCGACGAGGTCCCGATGCCGTCGTGGTCCGACGCGCGATGGCATCGCGCGAACACGCCGCTCGTGGCCGTTCCCATGCGCGCCGTCGTCTGCACGCCCGCTCTCGTCGTCGCGGCGGGCGAGGGCGTGTGCTTGCTCGCCCTCGACCCGGAAACCGTGGGTACGTGCATCTACCTCCCCATCGAGGAGTCCGAAGGGGTCGAGTTCATCTCGGTCGGCTTCACCCCCTCGGACGCACACGTGCTGCTTGCGAGCCGCCAGCGCGTCCTCGAAACCACGCTGGCCGGCGACACACACCGGTGGTTCGACGGAGGCCTGCAAGCCGGCGACGGGCTCCATCGCGTGGAGTTCGGTGGCACGGGCGATACCTTCGCCTACGCAATGACGATGCAGGGCGACTTGCGCGTGAGCGCGGATCACGGCCGAACGTGGAGAACGATGGACGGCGTCGGCAAGGTCCTCGCACTCGCAGTGGACGAAGCGGGAGGCGCCCATGTGCTCGCCATCTCGGAGGGAACCCGTCGTTGGCTACGAACGGACGATCACGGACGCTGGGAATCCATCCCCCTGAACGTCCCCGAGAGCCTCGCGCACGGTGACGTCGCGGCCATTGCCGTGGCAGCAGGCACGAGGACGATCGCCATGGAATGCGGTGACCTCCTGGCGTCCTCGGACGATGGAGAGACCTGGACTCACACGAAGGTCCCCCCAGGTGTCCGTGGCCTGTCCGTCGTCCCGGCCGATGGCAAAGCCACCGTCGTTGGAACGCTCTTCCTCGAGTCCCAGGACCGGAGCTACCTCTTCGCTTGGACCCCGGGCCAAGAGCCGTCCCTCGTCGCCGACCTGTCCCCCGACGTCACCGTCGGTGCGGGCGACCTCGACCCATCCGAAGGGTTGGGCCGAGCCCACCAGGTCACCTGGGACCCGTTCCGCGGCTGCGTTTGGGTGGCGGGCGCCTTCGGCCTCTGCGCCTGGTCCCCCACACTCCCCGCCTGACACCCTCAGCGCCCGGATCGGCGCGGCGCATTCCCCGTTCCCACACCAATGGCTTCGGTGATACCCCATTCTCATGGCCATCATCGTCCAGAAGTACGGAGGCTCCTCGGTCGCCGACGTGGGCAAGATCCAACGGGTCGCCGACAAGGTCGTCGAAACCTACCGAGCCGGCAATCAGGTCGTGGTCGTCGTGAGCGCCATGGCAAAGGCCACCGACTCCCTGCTCGAGCTCGGGTACCAGGCAGCCACCGTGGATGGAATGCCACCGGCACCCGCACGCCGAGAGCTCGACATGCTCGTGACCACCGGAGAGCGCGTCTCCATGGCCCTGCTATCCCTCGCCATCCAGGCCCGTGGGTGCGATGCCATCTCCTTCACCGGCTCGCAGTGCGGCATCCTCACCAACGACCGCCACTTCGACGCCCGCATCATCGAGGTCCGCCCCCACCGCGTCGAGGACGAGCTGTCTCGCGGAAGGATCGTGATCGTCGCCGGATACCAGGGCGTCAGCTACAAGCGTGAGATCACCACCCTCGGTCGCGGCGGGTCCGACACCACCGCCGTCGCCCTCGCCGCTGCCCTCGACGCGGACCGCTGCGAGATCTACAGCGACGTGGACGGCGTGTATTCCGCCGATCCGCGCGCCGTCCCCGACGCCAGGCACATCCCCGAAATCGACCCGGAAGTCCTGCAGGAAATGGCCGAAAGCGGCGCGAAAGTCCTCAACGCACAGGCCGTGGAGTGGGCCCGAAGGAAAGGAATCGCCATCTACGCCCGATCGACCTTCGGTCCCGCGGACACCAACGGCCACCCCGAACGCGAGACCATCGTGCGACGCGACGCGCCCCGTGACGACAACCGCGTCCGCGCCGTCGCCTGCGAGAAGAACGCCGCGCTCGTCCGCCTGGCCACCGAGGACACCTTGACCCTCCGGTCCGCCGCAGCTTGCCTCAGAGAGCTGGACCTGCCGCTCCGCGAGCTCAGCCTCTCCTCGCGTGGAGGATCGTTCGTCGTCCCCCTCGCCAATGTCCCCGACTGGGAGCGCGCCAAGATGCGCCTCAGACAAACCCCACCTTGGACCCAGGCCCGCATCGACACCGGCGTGGCCGTCGTAAGCGTGGTCGGATACGGACTCGCGGAGAGCGCAGAGCCCCTCATGCGCATGGTCGAGTCTCTCGAGCAGGCCAACGTCTCCCCACTCGACCTGCGCGCATCGTCCCTGCGTCTGCGTGTCACCGTCACGGCCGACCAGGCCATCGCTGCGCAGCAGACGCTTCACCGTGCGTTCGTGGAAAACGCGTGACCTCGCGACCGATCACGTCGTCTCTCATCGCGAGCGAGGCTCCGGCCATCGCGCCTCCCGGCCCTGACAACCCCTGCACGCAAGCTTCGCGCTTGACCGCTCGAGGACGACTGGACGACGCGCGTCACTTGCTGCAACAGGCCGCGATCGACTTCCCGGACGATCCCGCCGTGCACGAGGCGCTCGGACTCGTGATGCTGCAGGACGGCCGCCTCGACCAAGCGGCCTCGGCCCTGGTTCGCGCGATCGAACTGGAGCCGTCTCGGGCGACCGCTCACACGACGTTGTCCGACGTGTTCGCTGCGCGGGGACAGCGATCGGAGGCCGAGCAATCCCTTCGAGCAGCTCTTCGCCTCGACCCGCACTCCGGACAAGCCTGGCTGCGCCTCGCGCACCTCCGACGCTTCCGCAAGAAGGAGGACCCCGACTTCCGTCAGCTCAGGACCCTCGTGCGCGACCGAACCTCGAGCCCCTCGAACCAGGAAGCGCTCAGCTTCGCCCTCGCCAAAGCCTACGACGACCTGGGCTGCCCGAACGACGCCTTCCGCACCATGCGCGCCGCCAACGAGCTGCACCGCCAGCGCCACCCCTTCGACATCGCCGCCATGCAGCAACTCATGACGCGCATGGCTGCCGTGTGCGACCAAGCGTTCTTCGAACGGTGCCGGAGCTTTGGGTCCGAATCATCGCTGCCTGTGTTCCTCATCGGCTTGCCGCGAAGCGGCTCCAGCCTGGTCGAGCAGATCATCGCGAGTCACCCCAGCGCCCATGGCGTGGGCGAGCTGGGAACCCTACCAAGACTTGCCGCCGACCTCCCCGACCGGCTCGCCACACGGACCCCCTTCCCCGAGTGCCTGCGCGAACTGCGAGAGGACGTCGCTCGAACCCTCGCCTCGGACTACCTTCGCAGGCTCACCCGCGACGCCACACCCGACACGCTTCGCGTCTGCGACAAGATGCTCTCGAACCTCGTGCTCGTCGGCCTGATCGCTGTCCTCTTCCCGCGCGCGCGGATCCTCCACTGCAACAGAAACCTCATGGACGTGGGGCTCTCGATGTACCAGCAGTCCTTCCGCGGGGGCGGCGTCGGCTATGCCTACGACCTCGACGACATCGGGAAGGTTCAGCAGATCGCGAACCAGCTCATGTCCCACTGGAGGCGCGTCAGCCCCATCCCACCCGTCGAAGTGGAGTACGAAGCCCTGGTGCGGGACCCCGAGCAGCAGAGCCGCGCACTCATCGACGCGGTCGATCTCCCGTGGGACGCCGCCTGCCTCGCGTTCCATCGCCGACAAGGCACCACCCAGACCGTCAGCAACTGGCAGGTGCGGCAGCCCGTGCACACGCGGTCCGTGGAGCGCTGGCGCCCCTATGCGAAGCACCTGGCTCCCTTGCGCAAGTACGCGGGGTAGGCTCTCCGAAACGGGCCGCTACGACCCCTGGCAGGCGATCCGAATCTTGATCGCGGCGTTGCTGTCCGCCTGCACCGTGGCACAGGAGTCGGGACACAAGTTGATCGTCGTCGGGTTCGTCGGGTTGTCGTAGTACCACCCCGGCCCTGCGCAGTCGGCCGCCGACGGGACACGAGGCAACTCGATCGGCGGGGGCTGCCCTCCCGGCGAGTACTCGACCTTCACAAGGTTCGGGTCGAGGATGCCCTGGCTCGGTTGAGGCACCTGGAACGTGCACGATAGGACGGACTGCTGGATCTGGTTGAGCGCCGCGATGAAGACCGCGGGGTTGCCGTTGCCAACGTTGTAGTGATGGCACGTGGCGTAGCTCGCACCGCACGCGTCGTTCGCGTCGTCGTGGGAGATGGCCCCGGCGTAGCTCGCCCAGTGCTCGAGCGAGGCGAAGGACGCACCTTCGATGCCGACCATGAAGGTGTGAATCCCGGTCGCGTTGAAGTGGTTCTGGGCGATGGCCCGAAGGGTGTCGTTGTTGGTGTCACACGCGGTGGGGTACCCGTCGGTCACCAGGATGCCGATGATGACACGCCCTGCCGACTTGTTCGCGGCCGTGAACGCGGCGAGGCCTCGCAAGGCCCCTTCGGTGGGGGTCGCGTCGTGCGGCTCCGCCCAGTTGAGACCACCGTAGGCTTGCTCAACCATCACCTGCGCATGCCCCGAATAGTTGCCCGCCAAGGTTCCTAGGGCAACCATGGGCTGATCGTACCCGGAGCCGTTGCAATTGTGATTGGTGTAGTGCCGAAAGTACCCCACAGCAGCGCGGTTGCCCGCGGCCGGCGCACTCGACACGTACCCCGCGATCGCGTTCAGGGCGTTGCACCACCGGGAGTTGATGGCCGGCGCAAACGGGGGCGAGACGTTGCAGTCGCCCGCGGTGTAAGACCCCGCAGGGGTCGACATGCTCGTGGAAGCATCGAGCATAAAGTAGATGTCCAGCGGGACGGGTTCGGCCGCAGCCGTCTCGTCCACGCACGCGTCCTGCAAGCTCGCCTCGTTGTTGGGAGCGTCGTACGTGAAGTCGACGTCCGGGGCCGCGTCAGGGATGCCTCCGCCGGTCCCACCACCGCCGGTTCCGCCCTCGGGCCATCCGCCCGTTCCTCCGCCCGTTCCCCCCGTGGGCCACCCACCTCCGGTACCGCCCTCCCCGGCCGCACCACCGCCTCCGCCCGTTCCGCCCGTCGCACCGCCCGAGCCACCTTTCCCACCCGACCCTCCCTTGGCGGTGCCCCCATCCCCGCCGGGCGTCGAGTCACTGCTCGACGTGCCACAACCAAGAAAGAGAGCGAACGCAACGGTCCCGGCAAGCATCGAGAGGCGCTTCATGGATCGAAGTTTCGCACGCAGGTTCTCAAGATGCAACCTGTCCCTATGCTCCAGGAAGCCAGCGATCTCGCTGAGTCCACCCGAGACGCGACCGTGGCGAAGACCCTCGTTACCGTCGGGCTGGCCCCGCAGTCCTTCAAAAAGCTCTCCGTGGCGACCGACGCCGCCCGCGCTGCGCAGTCCGAGTGGGCAGTGACGCGGGACCGCACCATGAACCGGGCCCAAGCCAACCTCGAAGAAGAGGGCTACGCCTTGCGATGGCGCGCAAGTTCTCGAGCGCGTACCGCCGTCGTCATCGCGTCGCGAAGGTAGCCCCCGTGGCTGCCGTGACCGAGTGAAGCCGACTTCACAGAGCTGCATGAAGTTGCACCGAGGGGCGGGCGGTACACCTCCGCGACCGCTATCCCGATGGGGACTCCAACTGACCAGCCACCGCCTTCGCCGGCGGCAAACGCCGCGGGGGAATCGACACCGGCTGGCTCGGCGCCACCTTCACCCCTCCCCGCTTCGGAATCCGGTACGTCCTCTTCGCCCGGATCAGGTTGGACCTCAGCCCGTTGGCCCGCTTGATCGCCTCCACGGTCGTCCCGTACAGGTTCGCCAACCGTCCCAGCGTGTCCCCTTTGCGCGCCCGGTGCGTGACATGCACCGTCGGAGGGTCCACCTTGCCCTGCTTCGCCAGGATCGGCTGCACCCGCCTCGCCGTCTCCCTCGCCCCCGGACTGTAAAACCGCACGTGAATGTGGTTCGCATGCCCCCGAGCATGACGGATCAACGCTGGCCGTCCCGAACCACCCCGAAACACGTCATCCACCCACCCCGGATCTTCTCCGATCTCCAGCGCATGCTCACGCAACAACCGCTGCAATCCCCCGTCGATCAGGATCATCTCCACATCCGTCTCCACGATCAGCGCACGAACGAACGCCCACGTCCTCGCTCGATCCAGGTTGCCCGCATGCGCGCGCACGTACCAGCGAACCGGTGACGTGTAGAAGTAGCTCACGTCGACATCTCGTCCCGCTTGGTGGCTCACGTGAGGGGACAACGCCCCCCCCCGACGCGCACTGATGTGCCCGATCTGCGTCCTCGGCGAGTCGGGGAATTTCTCGTGCACTGCATCGATGCACCGCGCGATCGCGTCCACCGTCTCCTGCGTCCCCCACGCCCGCGCCGGGTCCACCAACTCCCACCGCTCGCCCGGCGGCATCTGCACACCGTTCATCAGCATCCCGCCGTTGGTCGCCCCGAACGACATCGAGCCAAGCAGCGACGGGTCCTTCTCGAGCATCCGCTCCAGTTCTGCGTCCGACACCGATGCCAAGGGATGGTCGATGGGCCGGTAGCGAACCGTCGGAACCTCCTCCGGGAGGTCCCCACCGTCCTCGATCGACTCGTCGATGGGGTCGTCGGCGTCCTCGCTCGCGACCGCCGGCTCCAACGCAGGGGCGGCGCGGGGTTCCTCCCGCTGCCCGACGGCAACGGTGGCCACCTCGCCCGGGGCGGGCCTGGACGGGACCCGCGGAGTCGGTCGCTCTGGAGCCGCGCAGCCCTGCACGCCGGCAAGCGCGCACGCGAGCAAGATCAGCAGCCTCGCGGTGTGGGCGGTCATGGGTGAGCAAACGTAGCGGATGGATACGCAACGCGCCACCCGCTCCCGCAGGAAGCCCCTGACTTCGCCGCGCCTACCTCACTCGCACACCGTGCCGCAGTTCGAGTCCACGCAGGTCACGTGCGCCACCATCGCCGCAAGCGTCGCGGAGTAGGTTTCGTCGCACGCCTCCTGACAAGCTGAATCCGTGCACCCGAAGAGGCACTCCTGGTAGGCGTCCGCGTCCGGATCAAGCACCACGGCTTTCATCTCGTCGCAGCACTCCGCCTTCTCACAGGACTCGCATGCATCGTCCGTCGACACCGGGACGCAGATCGCGCACCCCTCCAACGCACGGTCCTGCGCATCACACCCGGGGACCTCCGCGTAGCCGTCCTCGTCGCACGTGATCTCCGCGGACGCCACGCATGCCGTCACAGCGCTGACCTGGGCACCGCAATCCGCCGCAAGCTCGCCCATGGAGCTCGAGCAAACCTCGGTGCACGTGGCCGCATCGTCCTCCTGAGAGCAGTTCGCGCTCGCTACGTGATCGCAAGCCGCCGCGCACTCATCACTGACGGAACCACCTCCCGAGCCGCCCGTCGCACCACCTCCCGAGCCGCCCGTCGCACCACCT
>CAZAWR010000095.1:0-23172 GCA_964488865.1 uncultured Polyangiaceae bacterium
GAACGGGCGGGACGTTGTGTGGTTGCAGTCCAATCGCGACGGCGACACACGAGAGGGGACGCCGCCGGTTGAAACCGACGGCTAGCTGGACCTCGTGAACGGATCCCAAAGCCCTGCGGGCTACCCTTGTGCGTTCGCCAGGTGTTGGCGGCGAATGCCGGGATGGAGACGGTTGGCGGCGTGGTGCCGAACGGGCGGGACGTTGTGTGGTTGCAGTCCAATCGCGACGGCGACACACGAGAGGGGACGCCGCCGGTTGAAACCGACGGCTAGCTGGACCTCGTGAACGGATCCCAAAGCCCTGCGGGCTACCCTTGTGCGTTCGCCAGGTGTTGGCGGCGAATGCCGGGATGGAGACGGTTGGCGGCGTGGTGCCGAACGGGCGGGACACACGGGAGCCCGCGGAGCGGGGATCACACTCCGGAGGACCACAGAGGTCGCAGAAGGCACACAAGGGTGTGTACGGAGCTGGGTGGTGCGTGTTGCCTCTGGCTCCGCCCATTCCTGGTTCGAATTGACTGCGCCTTCGGCTTCTTCGTCCTACGTGGACTCCGGCCAGCAAAGCTAGCCTCCGTCCACTCCGGATCGCATTCCGTGTTCTCAGCTCCTAGTTGATGTCCGTCATCCGCCCATTGTCGTGGTCGAGCCTCAACCCGGTAGGGACATCCCCACCGTCGTGGACTCCCAATACAGTTCGCCATCGTTCACGGCACCGTCACAAGCAGCAACCCCGCAGAGCCCTCGGCAAACTCCAGCGCTTCGACCACGTCAGGGTAGACGCCCGGGCTCACACGGATGGAGCCTGCCGGAATGGGGACCTCCTCGCGATCGATGTCGAGCAGCGAGGTCCAATCGAGCCCGTCCAACCCGGGCCCACCCTCATCGACCGCACCGGGAAGGACACAGCACGACGCCGCGAGCAGGATGAGGATGCCGATGTCCGCCTCCACCGCCACCCCCCAGCCGTGCGTGGCGCGCGACTCGACATGGACCACGCTCGCCGTGCCGAGGACGTCCGGCACGAGATCGGCGATGTCGACGCCTGGCTTCCACTGCCCCGACGACACCCGCGCGAGCTCAGCCTCCTGGTAATCGACGATCACCTTGGGCGCTCCGAGCGCACGGAGTCGGGCGACCAGGTGCCTCCCATGTTCCCGCGTGTTCGCGATGACGGCCGGGCACCCCAGGACTTCGTCCAGCCTCGACGCGTGATTCTGTAGAAACGCTCGGAGACCCGCCAGCCGGAAGGGCCACGGGTCGGGGTGGTCGCTGCCGAGCAAGGAGGTCGATACCAGGTAGGTCTCGGCGAAGTCCGTATGCAGCGCCGCGAGGAGCTCCTTCGCGACGCCGAGGTCGACCGGATAGACATGCTCGCCGGGGGGAAACACACCGGTCGGTTGGCCGTGCCAGACCACGAGGTCCGACAGCGAGGAGCTCTTCGGCGGGGTCATGGGCCCCGCATAGATCCGAGGCCCGCGTGAAGCAACGCGAGACCCCACCCCCTGCTCCGAAGCGAAGCGACGCCCAACGACCTGTAAGAAGCCCACAGAGGAAACAGAAGGCACAGAAGGGGTGGGGGGTTGGTGCGGAGGGAGGCCATGCGTGTTGCGCCTGACTCCGCCCATTCCTGGTTCTCTGTTCGCCTTCCGTGTTCTCAGCTCCTAGTTGATGTGCATCATCCGTCCATAGTCGTAGCCGGGCCGCAACCCGGTAGGGTCTTCGGGCACGCAGCACGAGTTGATGTCCGTCATCCGTCCCTTGTCGTAGGCGAGCCTCAACCCGGCACGAGACCACCAAACCGACACTTTGCGGCCACCCCGACTCGCGCTAGGGTCCCGCCACCCTCCAGCCAGGATCAAGCATGACTGACACTGCCTCGTTCGAAGCTCGATTGGCCCAAGCCGCACAAGCGAGCCAGCGGCTCCGGGATGCCATCGCCACGGTGCTGGTCGGCCAACATGCCGTCGTCGACCAGGTGCTCTGGGGGATCATCGCGGGAGGCCACGTGTTGCTCGAAGGCGCGCCGGGGCTGGGCAAGACCCTGCTCGTCCGCACCCTGGCCAGCGCGCTGGACCTCAAGTTCGGCCGCATCCAATTCACCCCCGACCTGATGCCGAGCGACGTCACCGGCACCACGGTGCTCGTGATGGACCAGGGCGGAGGCGGCGGGCGGCACTTCTCCCTGCACAAGGGCCCGATCTTCGGCCAGGTCATCCTCGCGGACGAGATCAACCGCGCCACGCCCAAGACCCAGAGCGCCCTGCTCGAGGCCATGCAGGAGCACGCCGTCACCATCGCGGGCCAGCGCCACGTGCTCGAAGAGCCCTTCTTCGTCCTCGCCACGGAAAACCCCATCGAGATGGAAGGGACGTACCCGCTGCCGGAAGCACAGCTCGACCGCTTCCTTCTGAAGGTCATCGTGCCCATGCCCACCGAGGACGAGCTCACGCAAATCCTCGCGCGCACGACGGGTCACGAGGTCCCCCCCCCTTCCAAGGTCCTCGCCCAGGACGACGTGCTCTCCCTGCGCACGCTCTGTCGCGACGTGGTCGTGGCCGAGCCCGTCCTGCGTTACGCGGCCCGGATGGTCGCGGCGAGTGACCCGGCGTCGCCCAGCGCCCCGGAAAAGATCAAGCACTCCGTGCGTTACGGCGCGGGCGTGCGAGGGGCGCAGTCCCTGATCCTGACCTCCAAGTCCGTCGCGATGCTCGAGGGGCGCGCCCACGTCGCGTTCGCCGACGTGCAGCGGGTGGCCCTTCCCGCGCTTCGGCACCGCATCATTCGATCGTTCGAAGGGGAAGCCGACGGCATCACCACCGATGACATCGTGCAGGAGCTGGTGCGCTCGGTCCCCAGCCGCCCGGAGGCCGTGGACCAAGCTGTGAGGAAGGGGTAACCGTGTCCTTCCGCGCCAGGCTGGCGGCGCTCGCCGTCGCGATCGCAGCCCTGCTTGCGGTATCCCACGCCCACGCGGAGCTGCGCGTCTCCGCTTCCCCCATCCTCGGCGCCAACACCCCCTCCAACGGCGCCTGGGTCGAGTGTGTCGTCCGCATCGAAAACGCCGGCACCCGCGCAGAACAGGGCCACGTCGAGATCCAGAGCGTCGCGGGGTACTCGGTCGACAATCAGCTGAGCGTGAAGACGGCCTATGCGGTCACGGGTGGGTCGACGGTCAATGTCCGGCTCCCGATCCGAACCTTCCCTCACAGCGGAGGCTCCCTCGACCTGATCGTGACGAACGAGGGAGGCGCGGAAGTCGTCAGGACCGCGGTGGCGACGTCGGGGGCGGCCGGCCCGTTCCTCCTGGACGCCACGGAACCGCCGAGGCTCGCGGGCGCGCTTCGCGATGTTCCCGCGTCGGTCGTTTTCGACCCGACAGGCGGCTCGCTGCCGCGGTCGCACGTGGGCGGGAAGGTGAACGTGGCGACGGGTAGCCTGCGGGTGGACTCGGCCACGGGTGACCCGGTGATGCCGGAGAGAGCGGCCGGGTACGCGAGCGCGACCCTGGTCGTCATGCGCTCGGACCAACTGTCGCGCATGTCGGGCATGCAGCTCGACGCCCTGGCGAACTTCGTCCTGTCCGGCGGCTCGCTGGCAGTGACCGTCGCCCGGCCGGAGGACCTGCGGAGCGGCTCGCTGGTGACCTTCGTGGGGGGAGAGGTCACGTCAGGGCCGGCGTCGCGGACGTTGCGACGCACGCCGGGAGAGGAAATAGAAACCCCTGCGGATCACGGGTCGGGCTCGGGTCGCACGGGCAAGCGCGTGTTCCCCGGCGAGGACGTGGACAACGGGATGGTGGGCTACACCGGGGGCAACCTTCGCCCCACGCTGCACGGCGCCGCGGCGAGCTACGGCCTCGGGGAGGTCCACATCCTGGCCTTCGACCCCACCCAGGCCCCCGGCGTGGACGACGCGTGGGTGAAGTCACGGATGGTCGATCTGGTCTCCCATGCGTGGGACCGACGCCAATTCCTCGCAGTACCGCACGGCGCGGTGTTCCCGGACGAGTACCGGATGAACTCGGTCTTCAAGGTCCTGGACCCGAACCAGAGCAGCCGCTGGGCGATCGTCGTCGCGGCGGTGTTGCTCATCGCGTACTCGGTGCTGGCGGGACCCGTGAACTTTGCGCGTGCGGCGCGCAGGCAGCGACCGCTCCGCGCCCTGTGGGTGTTGCCGGCGCTGTCTCTCGTCACGTTTCTGATGCTCGTGGTGCTGGGAGTGGCGGCCAAGGGATGGTCCGGCAAGGCTCGTCACCTCACGATGATCGAGGCGGCTGCGGGAATGACAAAGGGCACGGCGTGCCGATACCGCGGCTTCTTCACCTCGGGCTCCCGTCAGCTGACGGTGCGCGCCACGGACGTGAGCAGCGTGCTGGACACGGCGACGGAGCCTCGGGCCGGGGCCTCTCGCTCCCTCGTCGTGGATCGCGACGGCGTACAGCTCGTGGGCCTGTCGACCATGCCCTGGGAGACGCTGGTGGTTCGGGAAGACGGGTTCGCGTCGCTCGGCGCGGGGCTGAGCGTGACGCGGGACGCCAACGACGAAATGGTGCTGACGAACCGGATGGCGCGGGACCTTCGCGCGGTGCTGGTCATCGAGGCGGCTTCCGCGGCTGGCAGCCCACGCAAGGTGTACTTCTTCCCGCGGCTGCGCGACGGCGAGAGCAAGCGCGCGTCCGAGGGGACGCCCGTGCCGTTCGAGCCGTGGACCACGTCGAGTACCCGGATGTCGGAGTCGGACCTGGCTCCCATCCGACGTGAGCTCGAAGGCGAGTCGAGCGGCCTGGTGACGGCCTGGTCTGCGCTCGGCACGACCAGCGAGCGCAACGTGGACTGGTGGCCGGAGGACGTCCCCATCGTGCTAGCCCAAGTGGACGGCGGAGAAGGCGACTGGACGGACTCGGGGCTGCGGCTCGATTCGGACCGCGTGCTGCTCCGGGTCGTCGGCTGGGGAGGCGTGCCATGAGCTCCGTCTCGATCGTCGACATGTCCAGCATGCCGATGCCGGCTTCCATGCCGGTGACGAACAACCACAGCCCCTACGCGATCCGGGTCCGCCACCTGTGGCATCGCTACGGCTCCTTCGACGTCGTACGGGACGTGACGTTCGACGTGGAGCACGGGCAGATTTTCGGGTTCATCGGGCCCAACGGGGCGGGCAAGACCACGACGATCCGCATCATTGCCACGCTGTTGGAGCCGATGGCGGGGCGGGTCGAGGTGGATGGCTACAACGTGGCGATCGACCCGGACGCGGTGCGCGGGATGATCGGGTACATGCCGGATCACGCGGGCGTCTACGAGCGCGTGACGGTGCGTGAGTACCTGGAGTTCTTCGCGGACGCGTATCAGATCCCGCACCTCGGCGTGGTCGAGACGGTGATGGAGCTGACGGACCTCGAGAAGCTTCAGAACAAGCTCGTGGTCGAGATGTCGAAGGGCATGAAGCAGCGCCTGCAGCTCGCGCGCGTGCTGCTGCACGACCCGAAGATCCTCGTGCTCGACGAGCCGGCGAGCGATCTCGACCCGCGAGCCCGCATCGAGATGCGGGACCTGCTGCTGGAGCTGCGCGCCCTCGGCAAGACCATCTTCCTGTCGTCGCACATCCTCACGGAGCTCGCAGACGTGTGCACGTCCGTGGCCATCCTGGAGCGTGGGGCGCTGGTGGTGGCGGGTCCCATCTCGAACATCGCGGACCAGCTGGAGCGACGGCGCTACGCGATGGCCTACGGGCAACAGCCGCCCGCCATGGAGCAAGGTCGTCCGGCCCAGCTGCCGGAGGCGCCTGCGACCGCGGGATCGAACGCGGCATCGAACGCGGCATCGGACGCCGCGCCGAGCACGTTGCGCATGGGCACCGCACCCCAGGCCACGACGATGCAGCAGCCGCTGCCGACCACGCCGGGAGGCATTCCGGTCCCTGGCGCGGCCCGCAAGAGACTCAAGCTGCGCGTACTGAGCGACCCCAGCCAAGCCGCACAGCTCCTATGGGGAGGCCCCGGGATCATCGAGATCGAGGTCCATGCCGGGGGCAGCCTGCTCGTCGGCTACCAGGGCTCCGACTCCCTCGTCGCCGAAATGGTGCGCCACCTCGTGACCCACGGCGTCGCCGTCGTGGGGGTCGAGCCCGAGCGCAGTGAGCTCGAGCGTATCTTCCTCGAAGTCACCAAGGGAGAGGTCCAATGAGCGCCCAGACCGGGACCCCGTCCTTCGTCCCCTCCCCTCCGTCGTCTCGCGCCGTCGACCTGGCCCGCACCAGCATCCGTCGCGTCCGCAACGACCCCAACCCGATCTGGATCCGCGAGCTGCGACAGGCCACCCGCCTGGGACGCACGCCGATCATCCTCATGACGGTCACGGCCCTCGTGGCCCTGCTCATGACCGCGATTGGCGGCATCATGAGCGTCACGGCCTCCCCGGCCACCACCGGGATCACGCTCTTTCACACGTTCTTCTCAGTCGCCTTCTTCGTCGTGACCCTCGTAGGCCCGGCCCTCGCCGCCAACAGCGTGGCCTCCGAGCGCGAGGGACGCACGTGGGAAGCCGTGATCCTGACGGGCCTTGCCCCCAAGACGATCGCCCGCGGCAAGTTCCTCTCGGCCTTCACCAACATATCGATGTACATCGTGATGATGGCGCCCGTGGGCGCGCTGTCGTTCCTGTTCGGCGGGGTCACGGCGCTCGAGGTGGTGGTCGCCTTCTTCTTCCTGTTCCTCTTCGCCCTGCTCGGCGTCGCCTTCGGACTCGCCATCAGCTCGGCCCTGGCCAGCGGGCGCGCCGCCATCCTCCTGACGCTTCTGCTCGCCTTCTTCCTGACCCTCATCGCCTACTTCGGCCTCGGTGTCGGCCTGTCCGTGGCCGCCCACAACGCATGGTCCGCCGTGATCGAAGGCGCCCCCGTCTGGCTCCCCACCGCCTACGAACGCGCCCCCTTCTCCGTCGAGTACTTCACCTTCCTCGTGCTGATTCCCATCGCGGGCGTCATCCTCCCCGCCTGGTTCTTTTACGAGATCACGGTCGCCAACCTCACGAGCCTCACGGACGACAGGGCCACGGGATTGAAGCGGTGGTTCGCGGTCATGACGCCGCTGCTGACGGGAGCCGTGGTGATCCCTGCCGTGACGGCGCCCCTGTCCGAGCCCTCCGGCGCCTTCATGGTCGGCCTCTCGGTGCTGTTCAGCTTCCTGGTCTTCGCCCTCTTCGTGTTCCAGGGCGACGCCATCGGGCCGTCGCGGCGCGTGCTCGTGCACTGGGAGCGCAGCAACGCGAGCTGGCTCACCCGGTTCTTCGGGCCGGGGCTGCTCAAGACCTCGACGCTCGTGTTCGTCATGGGCGGTGCCTCGCTGCTCGTCGTGGCGGTGGCGGGCGTGGCGGTGAGCTTCTTCTCCCCCCACGTCACGGTCGGCCGAGACATCGAGGCCCAACGCGTGGTCGCTTTCGTCGAATACACGGCGACCTACTTCCTGTTCCTGGCCGGATTCGCGGCGTGGGTGAGGACGAAGGCGTCGACGCCGGGGATCGCGCGCGTGATGCTGCTCGTGGCGTTCTTCCTGTCCTCGGCGGGGCCCTGGATCGTGGCGGCCATCGCGGGCGTGGTATCGGATGGGAACGACGAGGCGCTGGTGGTCGCTGCGCCCTCGCCGTTCTTCGTCTTCGTGCTGGTGGCCGCGTTGGATCAGCCGCACCGCGGGCTGGCGATGATCGTCGGCGCGGTGTGCTCCCTGGCGTGGGCGCTGATCGGCCTGGGGTTGTTCGCGGCGGCGAGCACGCGCGCGAAGCAGATCATTCACAAGCACCACGCGATGCTCGCGGAAGCCGATGAGATGCTGGCGCGTGAGGATGCGGAAGCGGCAGCGGCGGCCTCGGGCTCCACCGAGGAGCAGGTGCAACAGCCCTTTCCCGCGGGAGGAGCGCCAGCTTCATGAGCGACCTGCTCGACGCGACGTTCCTCAAGGAGCTGGAAGCCCTGCGGCGACGGCTCGAGATCAAGGCGCGTTCGGGGGCGGCGGGTGAGCATCTTGCCAAGCGTCGCGGCGGCTCCGCGGAGTTCCAGGATCATCGCCCTTACACGCCGGGGGACGACCTTCGACGGATGGACTGGGCCGCCTTCGCCCGCACCGGTGAGCCCGTGCTCAAGCTCTTCCGCATGGAAGAGGACGTGGTGCTGCGGCTGCTCGTGGACACGTCGGCGTCGCTGGACCACGGGGAGCCGTCGAAGTTCCAGGTAGCGCGGCGTGTGGGCGCGGCGATCGGCTACATGGTCATGGCCGGTTCGCAACGGGCGCAAATCTTCGCGGTGGCCGAGACGGTCAAGAGCGTCAGTCGCAGCGCGCGGGGGCGAGGTGGTCTGGCCTCGTTTCTCAAGTCGCTGGAGGCGCTGAAGCCCGGAGGGGCGACGAACCTGGGCAAGGCGATCGACGCGGTGTTGCAGCGTTCGGCGAGGCCGGGGATGTTGGTGGTGGTGAGCGACTTCATGGACGGGGGGCCGGTGACGGCGGCAATGGGTCGCGCGAGGTCCGCGGGGCATGACCTTGCGTTGGTGCACGTGGTGTCACCGGACGAGGTGGAGCCGCCGTTCGAAGGGGACTGGACGCTCGAGGACATGGAGACGGGGACCACGGTGGACGTGACGATGGATCCCGCGGCGCTCGAGGCGTACATGCTGCGTTTTACGGGGTTGTGTGAGGAGCTTCGGGCCTTCGCGCGCAAGCATGGGGCTGGGTACTTGCGGATGCGCACGGACGAGGCGTTGGAGCCGGTCGTCAGGAGATTCGTGGCTCGAACGGTGGATTGAGTCGCCAGAGCTTGCCCGCCAGGAACGTCAAGGTCGCCACTTCGTCACCTCCATCAGCCCCCGGGAGTGAACGAACGAGACCCGGAACGCGCTTCCGTCATGGCCCCAAACCAGCGGGCCGGACCCCTCGTCACTCACGACTCGCTCCGAGGACACCTTCCCATCCACTTCGCGCACAAGTACCTTTGTGCGCCTTCTTGCAGGCGTATCGTCGAATACGCTCTCGAGCAAGCGACCCCGACGGTCCACCGCTACCAGCGTGGCGACCGATGGAGGAAGGGAGCATTCACCGGACGACGCAGCCGCTCTGTGCGTGCAGACCGCGCTTGCCAGCGCCTCGGTGTCTCCCCAGATGGGTGTGCGAAAGACGCCTGGTGCGGATTGCCCTTCGAGCAGACGGCCGTCCCGGCTCCAACGCGACGTCGTGCGTTCGCCGCCTTTCTGGGTCAATGCCAGAACCGCATCACCGGTTGTCAGCAGATGGCCCCCCTCGCCTCGCCCCACCTGCTTCACGAAAAGGGCGACCCCCGACCGGTCAAGCCCTGCGAGCCACAACGGGCCTGGCGACACGGAGTAGCCCTCGGGCGCCTGGTCGTCGACGAACGTGCGACCACCGATCTCCACTTGGTGGCCGCCAATCAATGTGTACAGGCCCTGCACAGTCCACACCATGGAGACGAGAGCTGCATAACGACTGGGCCATTGGCGCAGATACGCGACCTGCCCGCTCGCATCAACAGCGATCACCCAAACGCGAGAGCCGAGGCCAGGAGCATATGCCATCCCTCCGGCATAGACTCCGTCGTCGCGGTCGATGCAGGCGTTGCCTGTCACTTCCAATCCCGGGACTTCGAGAATCTTCTCGTGAACCTCCCCGCAGCGATTCAGTATGATGATCCTCGCGAAGAGCGACGATTCAACGATCACATTGTCAACCAGAACAGCGCCTCCTCCGCTTGTGGGCAGCAGCCTCGCTGGAGTTAACCCATCGCCAGACTTTAGTGTCCGTGCCCACTCCCCGCAGGTCGATTCCACGGGTGCGTTGGATGGTGATGAGACGGCAGGAATGGGATCGACAGCAGGAGCCTGCGGGGCGCACTGCGTAAGAGGCCCCGCCACCAACACGAGAATCGCGACGATTCCTGCGCATGCTTTGCGGCTGTTCCTATTCATGGCTTCGGGGGCATACATCGTGTCGATCACCCGGCGATGGGGCGGGCGAAGTCCGCGGGGCATGACCTTGCGCTGGTGCACGTGGTGTCACCGGACGAGGTGGAGCCGCCGTTCGAAGGGGACTGGACGCTCGAGGACATGGAGACGGGGACCACGGTGGACGTGACGATGGATCCCGCGGCGCTCGAGGCGTACATGCTGCGGTTTACGGGGTTGTGTGAGGAGCTTCGGGCGTTCGCGCGCAAGCACGGGGCCGGGTACTTGCGGATGCGCGAGGACGAGGCGTTGGAGCCGGTCGTCAGGAGATTCGTCGCTCGAACGGTGGATTGACTCGGCCAGAGCTTGCCCGCCAGGAACGTCAAGGCCGCCACTTCGTCACCTCCATCACCCCCCGGGAGTGAACGAACGAGACCCTGAACGCGCTTCCGTTATCGCCCCAAACCAGCGGGCCGGCCCCCTCGTCACTCACGACTCGCTCCGAGGACACCTTCCCATCCACTTCGCGCACAAGTACCTTTGTGCGCCTTCTTGCAGGCGTATCGTCGAATACGCTCTCGAGCAAGCGACCCCGACGGTCCACCGCTACCAACGTGGCGACCGATGGAGGGAGGGTGCATTCTCCGCGCGACGCAGCCGCTCTGTGCGTGCGGATCTCGCGTACCAGCGCATCGGTGTCTTCCCAGATGGGTGTGCCAAAGACTCCTGGTGCGGATTGCCGTTCGAGCAGACGGCCGTCCCGGGTCCAACGGGACGTCGTGCGTTCTCCACCTTTCTGGGTCAATGCCAGAACCGCATCAGCGGTTGTCAGCAGATAGCCACCCTCGCCTCGCCCCACCTGCTGTACGAAGCGAGCCTCCCCCGACCGGTCAAGCCCTGCGAGCCACAACGGGCCTGGCGACACGGAGTAGCCCTCCGGCGCCTGGTCGTCGACGAACGTGCGGCCACCGATCTCCACTTGGTGGCCGCCTATCAAGACATACGGACCGTCATCATCCCATGCCATGGCGACGATATCCGCGTAGCGAGTCGGCCACCTGCGAACCATACGGGGTACCGCAAGCTCGTCCAGGGCCGTGATCCATAGGCTCGAGATGCCCTTGGAATCGTTTGCTGCGCCGGTAAGGAACACGCGGTTCTGGGAATCGATGCAAGCGTTGCCTGTGCCCACCGACCGATCCAGCTCGAGCGTTCGCCGGGCCTGAACCACACCGCAACGATCCAGCACGGTGATACGTGGATGAGCGGCGAATGACGTCATGACATTCTCCATGATGACCACGCCGCCGTCCCGCGTCGGAAGCAGGTTGGTGACATCTCGTTCATCGTCCAGCGCACGTGTCCACTCGGCGCAGGCGTCGAGCTCGGGTGGAGGCTCGACCGCCAGGCCACTCGCCGCAGGCACGAGCTGAACGGATGGCGTCGGCTTGAAACCGCACGCGACCAGGTGACTCAACACCGTGCAGACCACGGTCAGAATCGCGCCCGGAACGAGCAAAGAACGACCAGGTGTCATGGAGTGAACCGTTTTCCGTTGCCGTTGGCTCCTGTCTGCAGTCCGAGGTGCTGGCCCGCTTGAGCCGGCGGGACTTTCACCCCGCAGAAGTAACCGTCGCCCTTCGCGCCCGCGGGGCCGATGGAAGTCACGCACCGTTTGGTGATCTGGGTTCCAGACGCGTTCTTCTCAGGCCAGTAGTGCACAGGGTGATTGTAAGCCACCACCGGCACTCGAAAAGTGCGCGCCATATCCCCCGCAAGCAGCATGCTTGGCCCTGCGGTAGCTCCATTGCAGACCAGAAGCCAGATCTCGCCACCTGGCGCGAACTTGGTGCGAGCGTCGTCCCGCAACGACTGACCGGTCGTGTCCAGCCAGGTCATCGCCGAAGAGTCGATTCCCTCCGAGTTGAGCGGGTCGTTGATGTCAAACCGCCCAAGACTACAACTGCCGTCATCGGCGACCGTTCCGCTGAGTCCGATGACCCCAGGGTTTGCGTGGGAAATGATGTTCAGCCTTGCGATGCTCGCGTTTGGACGATCCCCGCCTTTCATGGTCTTGATGATGATGCCCAACAACTCGCTGAGCATTCCCACTTCGGTCACGATCGTCCTTGGCTTCGGCTTGTTCGGCACCTCGGCAACCGCCTCGAAGTCCACCGTCGTGGGGTGCCAGTTCCCGGCAGCAAGGACCGCAAGCTCGGTCTTGCCGTTGCTTTCCCAAGCCGCCGGGACGGGATATCTTCCGATCGCGCTGATCTCGATCGGTTGCGGAGGAGCCGCAGCAGCATCTTTCGTGGGCTTGACCATCGTCGTTCTCCCAGAGGCCTTCGTCACGGGCTACCGTGTCGCGTCACAATCCTCCTGCCAGATCTTCTCGAGCCGGGCACGTGTGAGGGGTGGTAGTCCGCCCTCGTCATCCAGCCCCGCTTCCGGCACCTCGTAGTCGGTCTGAAAACTCGTCGCCGCCACCTCGAGGTCCTCGTCCGTGCCGTAGCCAAGATTGCAAAGCCGTTGCTGGGCAACTTGCTGTTCGTCACCCGCGCACTCCACGAATATATCTCTCGTGTAGGGGAATGGCCCGTTGGCATCTAGCGCCCCCCATTCCACGAGCACACTCGCGCCGCACACGGATGGCGCGTCGAATTCCAGCCACGCATCGCCATCAGCCTGCTTCGTGGTCGTCGGCACAAGTCCGGAAACCCGACACCAGGTACCCTTCATCAACCTACCATCCTGCCCGTGCATCCGGATCCGCCACACAAGCGGCTCCGCAGGCGTAACCTGCGCCGGCAGCCGCTTTCGCCGATACCAACGCCGGTCATACAGCTCGCAAGCCTTGGGATCGCACTTGCCATCAAGGCAAGGCGACTTCGGCTCGTGCCCGGGCTCGAAGAACAACACCTCCACCCGGCGATTCGTCTGGCTCCGATAGTTGTCGATCCCAGCCATCTCCTTCGGCTTGTTCTCCCCACACCCCGCGACCGGCGCGGCCGCGACAAAACGACCGCCCACTTCATCCTGCAAACTTCGAAGCTCGTCCGCCTCGATCCCCAACGTCTCCGCCAGCCGCATCTGGTAGCAGTCGAATACCGCTCGCCAACTCGCAGGCCCGAAGTCTCCATCGACCTCGAGCCGCTCCAGCGGCGCCCCATTGTTGCCCTTGTCGTTGTACGTGCGCTGGAACGACTTCACCGCGCGCAGGTAGTCACCGTACTCGCCGCTCGTCGCGCAAGACCAGCCAAACGTCGCCGCTATCCAGTTGAGCACCTGCACCCGGTCATCATACAGCACCTGCTGCTTCTTCTCCTTTCCCTGCAGGTGCGGGCCGTGCGCGATATCCCCGAAGTCTTCCCGGCTGCCGCTGCCGTTCGTGAGCACCGCGTGCACTGCCGCAGCCCGGAACTCCGAAAGATTCTGGTTGTACTCGTCGCCCCCAGAGGTGTCCGTGTGACCCGTGATGAGGAGCTTTCGGTCGGGATGCTGCTGCGCGTAACGCAGGGATGCCGCGACCAGATCCAACGTCGTTGGTCTCGTGCCGTCGGGTTCGGTCGGATCGGCACCCGGACTCTGGCCTTCCGGCAGCAGCACTGCGCTCATCACCCGGAACAGTGCGTCGTCGATCTCCAGCTGCTCCGCACGTTTCCTTCCCACGACGACCACGTGCGCCTCGCCCGTTGGAAGGCGCGCGACTTCTGGCCCGGGTGACTCGATGTCTTGGCGCACGATCCAGTGCCCGTCGGGACCCGGCTCGACGTCGACTTCCGGTGGCGGGGCGTCGGGATCGAACCACTCCACGCGATCCGCAACGGGCAACTCCAATCGGCAATCTCCAGCAGGGATTTCTTCAGCGCGCACGACACCGTTCGCCCCCAACATCGTGTCGATCACCCGGCCGTCGGTCAGGAACAGCTTCGCGCGCTTGCCCGAGATGGGGTTGTTGTTGTCGTCAACGACCCGAATCTCGATGAAGGTACGCGCTGGGTTGAGCACGAGCGTATGGCGATGCCGCTTGGGGAGCGCAACGGACGGGACGTCATCGGTGAGCTGGTGGGTGGAGAGGTGAGGTCCACCGAGGTTCAGTGGCTTTCGGACCTTCTCCCAACGCGGCGCGAGAATGGTGCGCGCTTGCGCAATGCTCGCGATCGTCACGCTTCCATTCGGGGCTCCAAACGTTTCGAATCGCGCTACGCCGATGCCGTCCGTTGTCACTACCGCGTCCTCGTTGGCGGAGAAGCGCATGTCCAATCCCGTGACGGCGAGCCCGCACTCGTCGACCACCCGCACTTCGAACCAAGTTCGTTCCAAGCCGAGCACGATCGTCCACGGAAGCTCCGCTTGCAGCTCGACCGTGTTGCCCGGCCCGGTCAGTGGGTAGTCCACGACATCGTCGCCTCGGGGCGCACCGTGCTCCTCCAGCCCATGGATGCGTGACACCAAGATCGCTTCGGCCTGAGCTACGTTCGCAACCGACACCGACGCGTGCGAGGACGTCTGGTCAGTAAGCTTCACGACGCCAGCATCGTCCGTCGTGAGGCGTCGGGTGGTGCCATCGACCTCGAGGTTCACGCCGAGCGCCGCGATCCACCGACCGCTTTCGTCGACGAACTGCGCTGCGAACCAGGTCTTCTTGCTCTCATCCACGCCGCTGCACGGTCGAGAGAGGAATGCAGGAACGGGCTGCGGTCGCCGAACTTGCGAGGGCAAGGGCAAGGGTCTGCGCGTAGGCATGGGCTCAGCCCAAGCGACGCGCGCCAATCCGTTGTCCTTCACCTCGGTGAACGTGAGCTGACCGAGCCAGATGGCGGACTTGAGCCTCTCATGCACTTGGCGGCACAGTACGTCCCGTGGAAGTTCCCTCATCCGGCGTTCCAAGCTGCCCGCAGTTTGGTCCAACCTGAGAAGCAGATCGAGAAGCACGCGGTGAGCGTGCGAGCCGTCGCCATACTCGAAACCGAGCATGATCCGCGCGAGCACTTGCTTGGCGGTGCGTTGCTCGCCTTCGGAGGCTCGCCTGCCTTCAAGCAATTCGACGCGGTAGCGCGTGCAACAGTGGGAGAACTCGCGGCTTCGAAGGGACATCTGCGACCTCGGGGGGGCCTACCCTTCTTGTCGGCCGCTCGCGAGATCGGTTGCGCACTTTTTGGGCCTTCCCTGACGATTGTCGAATTCGACAGCGATTTGCGATGGATTCGCGGCGTGGGTGAGGACGAAGGCGTCGACGCCGGGGATCGCGCGCGCGGTGCTGCTCGTAGCGTTCTTCCTGTCCTCGACTGGGCCTTGGACCGTGGCGGCCATCGCGAGTGTGGTGTCGGATGGGAACGACGAGGCGCTGGTGGTCGCTGCGCCCTCGCCGTTCTTCGTCTTCGTGCTGGTGGCCGCGTTGGATCAGCCGCACCGCGGGCTGGCGATGATCGTCGGCGCGGTGTGCTCCCTGGCGTGGGCGCTGATCGGCCTGGGGTTCGCGGCAGCGAGCACGCGTGCGAAGCAGATCATTCACAAGAACCAAGCAATGCTCGCGGAAGCCGATGAGATGTCGTCACGGCCGGTTCGCAACGGGCCCAAATCTTCGCGGTGGCCGAGACGGTCAAGAGCGTGAGCCGCAGCGCCTTGGGGCGAGGTGGTCTGGCCTCGTTTCAAGATTGACTCACCACGTACACGGAACCAACCCGCTCTGCCGGATCCGTTCGTCCTTGGTGACGAGCTGTCCACCCGCCACGATGGCGGTCGCGACGATGATGCGGTCGGCAGGATCCCCGTGCAGCGCCAGCTCGGTCGAAAGAACGGCCACCTGCGGCGACAGCGGCAACAGCTGCACTTTGTCGACCTTCAACGCCGCGCTCACCCACTCGCGCACGCCCGGTACGACTTGCAGTCGACCCTTCGCGCAGAGCATTCCTACCTCCCACACCGAGATGGCCGCCACGCCAATACGATCCGCCTTGCGAATCGCTGCGAGCGCGGCGTCGGATAGCAGACGATCATCGGCGGCGAACCAGACTCACGCGTGGGTGTCGAGCACGATCACGTGTCGGCCTCCCAAGGGTCCCCGACGGGCGCGACCATGTCGCCGCGCATGATGATCGACCCCGCCAAGGGCGCTGTGTTGGGCCGAGCCGTCGCAGCGAACTTCTGAGGTTGCGCACCCTGTATCGGAAGCGGCTTGGCCCGCAGTCTGCGCGCAAGGGCCACCAGGATCTCGGCGTCCTCCTCGGACAGACTTTCGATTTCGTGCATCAGCACCTCGCGTGACGTCATGGCCGTACCTCTCGCTGTCATGGTAGCGCAGCCCACGTCCAGGTCCAAGCGCGCCGCCAGCTGGACGCACCCGGTGCGCCCGGGTATCGGAGTCGTTTCCGTCGGCTTGCCGCTCGACATCGTCGCATACTCATTCTGCTCTGTGTCGTCGAACAGGGAGCCGTCGAAGTTCGAGATAGCGCGGCGTGTGGGCGCGGCGATCGGCTACATGGTCATGTCCGGTTCGCAACGGGCGCAAATCTTCGCGGCGGCCGAGACGGTCAAGAGCGTGAGCCGCAGCGCCCGGGGGCGAGGTGGGTTGGCCTCGTTTCTCAAGTCGCTGGAGGCGCTGAAGCCCGGAGGGGCGACGAACCTGGGCAAGGCGATCGACGCGGTGTCGCAGCGTTCGGCGAGACCGGGGACCACGGTGGACGTGACGATGGATCCCGCGGCGCTCGAGGCGTACATGCTGCGTTTTACGGGGTTGTGTGAGGAGCTTCGGGCCTTCGCGCGCAAGCATGGGGCTGGGTGCTTGCGGATGCGCACGGACAAGGCGTTGGAACCCGTGGTGCGGAGATTCGTGGCTCGAACGGTGGATTGACACCTTCAGCCACATGAGAGAGCGCGAACTCGGCGAAGAGGTCGTGCAAGCCTATTCGTCTCCAGCGGCTCGTCAGACGGACCCATACCAAAGGCCGACGGCCAGCCCAACCTCGGCGCCCTGCGCGACCACCGCTGCGCCCACCGCGATCGCCGTGGAAACGCCGTGGAGTTTTCGCAGCCCGATCGTCAGGGCGACGCAAGACCAGAGCGGCGCGAGCGCGCAGCCCAGGAGGGGCACGACGAGCAACACCATGGGAGCCTGGCAGTAGCAGACGCAGGAGAATGTCTCAGCCAAGGACCGCGGCGCTCCACCCGCGGCCCGAACGAACGTGTGCGCGCAAAGTGTCGCCAATCCCGCCGAAACCAACGAAGCGAAACCGACCGCGAAAAAGAGCAGCACGTAGTCCGGCGCATCTCTCCCTTCACCGACGATCGCAAGCGCGACGCACAACGGCACCCCGGTCACGATCACGGCATAGACCGCCGGATGGACGTCGCTCCACCGCCCCGGCGTGCCTCCGAAGAACGTGTTGGGGCGGCGCATCACGCCGATAGTGGTCTCGAGCAAGCCTGGTGAAGTCATCCCAACCTCGACGGAACCTCCGGAATGCGCGGTGACTGGAGGAAGAGTCTAATCGAGTCTACCCGCCTTGGACACAACCGGCGACCGAAACTCACTCGACCTCCCCGCCCATACAACGCTACAAGCTCTACCCAAAGAAGGTCAGTCCACTCACTGTGGGAGCGGGAAACAGGGGTGCACTGCGTTCCTCACGCGCGTGATGGGTGCCTGGCGCGAACCGGCGAACGTCGGCGAAATCCAGGTCCTGCGTGACGAAGAATCGACCCGCATCCTGCGCTGCCTGCCAGACGTCGTCGTCACAGGCTCCGCCAAGTACTTCATCCAACACGGTGTCCACATCGTGACCCAGCGATCGAAGGGTGGAGCCGCCTTCGCCGTGACGTTCTCGTCGAGCTTGATTCTCATGCTGCCCTGCCCTTGGGCGCCGGGGGTGGAGCAGGCAGATCCTCGGACGCCGACGCAGCTGCGAACGCGATGGCGGCACGAACAAGCCGTTCGGTCAAGCTCGGATAGTCCGCAAGGATGGTCGACACTGGCTCGCCCTTCGATAGGTAGCCGAGCACGGTTCGCAACAGGACGCGCGTTCCTCGAAACGTGGGTTGCCCACCGCAAATGGCTGGGTCGCGGACAATCAGGTCTTCGAGCATGGTGCACCACCTCGCCCATGATCCTGGCGCGTTCCTGCCGTGCGGGCAACCACTGGAAACGGCTGGGACGCTACACGACTCCGCTACGTGTTTTTGCTTGCGCCTTCGCGAGCGGACAGGCCATCGTTCCCACCAACGAACCTTGCCGGGGTGCCCATGGTCCACAAAGCTGTCATCGCGACTGTCCTTCCGCTCGTCTTCGCCGCCGCCGGCTGCGGGGACGACTCGTCCTCGTCCGTCGGCACGTCGACCGGCCCGGATGCCGGATTGGATTCCGGATCGGATGCCGCTCCCGACGCCCTTGCTGACGCTGCGCCCGAAGCTGGGGACGCACCGTCCGAGGACGCCGAGATCGACCCGCAGACGTACCTGGATCGCAGCATGATCGAGCAGGTCGAGGCGATGGAGTCCGCTGGCCTGAGCAGCGCAGCGCTCACCGCGGCGTATCTGACACGGATCGATCAAAAAGATCGGGGTGCCGGCGGGATCAACGCGGTGCTTTCCCTGGATCCTTCCGCGGAAGATCTTGCCGCCCAAGCGGACCTGCATCGAGGCGGTGGCGCGTTGCTGCAAGGGGCGGTCATCCTGCTCAAGGACAACATCGACACGGCGGGACTCGCGACCACCGCCGGTTCGCTGGCCATGGCCGACAACGTGCCGGAAAACGACGCCCCCTTGGTGCAGAAGCTCCGGGACGCCGGTGCGGTCATTCTTGGCAAGACCAACCTCAGCGAATGGGCGAACGCGCGTGGCATGAAGTCGACGAGCGGGTGGAGCAGTCTCGGCGGACAGACTCGCAACGGCGCGGTCCCCGGCTACAACCCCTGCGGTTCCAGCTCCGGCTCGGCAGCGGCCGTGGCCGCAGGGTTCGCATCCGCCGCCATCGGCACCGAAACCGACGGTTCGATCGTGTGCCCCGCCTCCGTCAACGGCGTGGTCGGCTTCAAGCCGACGGTGGGACTGGTGAGTCGAACCGGAATCATTCCCATCTCGCACACGCAGGATACGGCCGGTCCCATGACGAAGAACGTTCGGGATGCCGCGCGCCTGCTCACGGTGATGGCGGGCCCGGACCCGAAGGATCCCGCCTCCGACGAGATCCCCGACGGGCTCGACCTCGACTTCGAGGCCGGCCTTGCTGGCGCTTCCTTCGAGGGCCTGCGCCTCGGCGTCGTCGACAACCTGATGGGCTATCACACAGCGCTCGACGCGCTGTTCGAAGAACACATCGCCAAGATGGAAACCGCGGGCGCGACCGTCGTGCATGTGTCCCTACCCCCGGCCTCCGCGTATGTATCCGCGGAGATGACGGTGCTTCTGCATGAGCTCAAGCACGACTTGAACGCCTATCTCGCGGCGCATCCGATCCCGGGACAGCCCACCACCCTCGCGGAGATCATTGCGTTTAACGACGCCCACGCGGACGAGGTCATGCCGTACTTCGGCCAGGAGATCTTCCTGCAAGCCGAGGCCACCACGGGCCTGGATGCACAGGCCTATCTCGACGCCAAGGAGATCGTGCCCCGGGTCATCGGCGAGGAGGGCATCGACCCCGTCATGGCATCGAATGACCTCGATGCGCTGATCGCGCCGAGCGGGGGGCCGGCCTGGCAGACGAACTACGCCACGGGAGACCGGTTCCTTGGTGGGGCGAGCTCCCCGGCCGCGATCTCCGGAGGACCGCACCTGACGGTTCCCATGGGCGAGGTGGTCGACCTGCAAGCCGGCTTCGTGAGCCTGCCAGTCGGGCTGTCGATCTTCGCGGGGCGCTGGCAGGACGCGTCGGTGCTTGCCATCGGGCAAGCCTTCGAGGCGTTGCGTGAGTCGGAGTGAAGGGTCGAGACGCCAGCTGGGCTTGCCTCGCGGCGACCACGCTCCGCATCTACTGGACACGGGCATCCACCGGGGCCACAAGGGATCGATGAGGAAGACCTTTCCGCTGGAGCACCCCCGCCACAAGCCCCCTCAGGCGGTAGCCGCCATCAAGCACGAGGTCCGCAAGTACATCAAGCGTGAGCGCGGCAAGAAACTGCCGGAAGACGCCGACTTCTGGGACTTCGACTGCAGGACGGGAAGGGACGGTCCAGACAAGGTTGTCCATCTCGCGCAGATCATCGGGGCCATCGACGAGGCAGTGGAAAACGGTTGGGCGACAGTCTACATCGAGATCCTCGCCAAACCTGCGAAGCGGACCCGCAAGCCGCCAGGGGTATCGTCGGCAGAGGTGAAGTCCGAGGACTGACGTCCCGGATGGTCACGGCAATCCATCTGAGGAACCGCTGGCGAGCCAAGCGCGGCACGGCCTTGGCTTACCCGTCAACCGCTCGATTCTCAGCGCGAGATCCCGCTGCCAAAGTTCCAGCTCGGGAGAGTATCCCGCGAGCGGCCCTGTAAGCGTGGCAACCGCCCGATCCGCGTTCACTCGCAGCACAGTCGCACCCACAAGCCTTGCTACCACCGTCCCGTCTGCATCACGGCACCGGATAGTGCGGACCACGTCGTCTTCGTAGCTGCCGCCATCGTTCGGAAGGAATGTCCCCCAGAGGACCGCGCCGCCGGACCCCGGAGTGCGCGCGGCCAGATGCCAAGCCACGCCGCCCAGATCTTCATCTGCGGGAATGGCGAACGGCCCCTGAAGCGCTGCGTCTTCGATCCCATGCGTGGCGCGAAGGGACTTGCCCGCATCGGTCGCCATCGTTTCGTCGATCAGGTCCGCCACTTCCCTTTGCCAGGTGTTCTCGCCGCTATGCACCAGCTCCTGCTCCAGCCCCACCGCAGCGTGAACCTTGGCGAACACGTTCTCGCGCATCTCGGGTGCGTCCCGCACAATCGGGGAGCCGTTGAGAATCACCCCAACACAAAGCTCACCCTCGCCTCCGATGGGCAAGACAAACACCCCGTAGCGGCCATCACCGGCGAGCTTCCGATCCATCGCGCCCTCGGCCATCTCCCGCGCGACCGCGTCCCGCTCCGCCGCCGATGCAGACGATCGCACGCGTCGGCCGAACACCCACACAACCTCCGCGTAGGACGGCGCCGTTCCCAACTTCGCTGGTGCACGGCCGGTGCGTCGGGGCGCCGGCCGACGGGGTTTGGGCGGAGTCGCCGTGGAGAGGCTGCGAGCGTAGGCATCGCGGGTCGTAAACGCCTCGAGCAGCGCTTCGAAGGCAGGGGACCAGGAGTCGGCCTGACGGTCCCACAGACTGACGACAGTGACGTGGGGCGGGTGCCAATCCAGTGGGACAGCGTCGGGGTGCGCCGGCCAGATGATCGGCATGTCGTGGGTGGATTCGCCGCCCCCGAACTTCTTGTACTCGCGATAGTGGACCGCCAAGAGCGAGGCCCAGTCGTCGTCCAGCTCTTCGCGGCGAAGGAGTCCGCCACGGGCCAGGACCGTCGCGAGCCCAGTACGGAGCAGACCTGTCGTGGACTGCCAGAACGTCTTGAGCGGAGCCAGGTCCGCGCCACACCCAACGAAGCAGATCCGGTCGAGGGCGCACGACCAATGAGGAAGACAGCAGATCAAGCCGCCTTCGGTCGCCCCCGGATCGGTGACCCCCGAGAGGAGCAGCAACACATCCGCTGAGCTTGCGCAGCTTGGATAGGCGCCGAAGCCGTCCGCCAAGGCGAGCCACAGGGGGGGCAATTGCCGATCCACGAGACCGCGTCGGACGAGCGACCAGCAGATCGGCCGTTCTTCGCCGTATTCGAGGTGCAAGCGCTTGCGGAGTTCCTTGGCAAAGGCGTTGGCCGGGTCCAACTTCGCGCCGTCCACGCGCTTGGCGAGGGCGGGGCCCAGGCTCGTGCGGGTCCTTGCGGGCAAGGCGTCCACGAATGCGTCGGCTTGCGCTGCTGTGTCGAATCGTCCCATCGGCCTGCTCCTCTTGCATGTTCGAATCCGGCGCCATGCTGCCGCACTTGAGAGCGGTTGCCTAGATGTGGTCGGCTGCTCGGCGACGTCCAGAAGAGCGTCGAGGAGGCCAGCTCAGAACCATGGGCCGGCTGGCTACGGCGCCAGTACGATCATGTCGATTCCGGTTCCCATCCTCAGCTCTGAACCGTCCAGGCAGTACGGTTCGGGCGAACCCGCTGGATGCCCATCCCGCGTTAGAATGATGTTGTTCGCGTCGGTTGTGTAAGTACCGACCGAGGGATCCTCGGACGGAGTGGGCCCGCCTCCCTCGCATGTGCACTCAACCGCAACGTCCCCGCGGCAGATACCGACGTTCCACCCTGCGAGCGCGAGCTCGTCGCCCATGTGAGCGCAACTCGACGTCGAGCCGACGAGGTACTGTTCGATGATCGACGTGCAAGCGGGACGCATCGTGGTTGTGTAGTGGAGTCCCGCCGAGAAGTCCCACGCGAACCGGGAGTCGTCGTCGAACGTGACCACCGCTGCGTGGAGGGTCACCATGGTGATCGTGGAGCTGCCAGGAACTCCCGTGCAAAAGAGGAATTCCTCGGGTGGGATCGTATCCGGGTCACAGAAGGTTGTCGTTCCCCAGGTTCCAACCACGTTCCCACCGCACGCTGTGTAGGCGTCGCACGCTGCCGGTTCAGGCAACGTGACCACGGCCAGCCGGTCTATGCGCTCCAGGGAAGTGAGCGCGACTTCCTCCTCCGCGACGTGAATCGTTGCGAGCAGGCGCCAGAGGCACAGGTCCGTGTCATAGCGCACGATGACGGGAACTCGCCCCGCGGGAATGCTCGCGGCGGGTGCGGGCAGCACGATCATCGGCTGTCCAGAACCAGGCTTTGCTGCAGGGAACGTGGTGCCATGGGGGCCAAGGTCGTAGATGCTGCCCATCAGATGATCTGGGTCGTCTCCGCCCGCAGCGATCACGGCGCCGGTAACCGGAGTGCTGACGTCCAAGGCTCCCTTTGCGGCACGCAACTGGATCCCGTTCCAGTCCAGGATTGTGCCGTCGGGCTCGAGGGTACCGATCGTGGTTCCCGAGAGGCCTGTGGGACAGAGAGCCCCCCCGCCGGACCCGCCGGTGCCCGCAGTGCCGCCAGCTCCCGCAGCGCCGCCAGCTCCCGCAGCGCCGCCAGCTCCCGCAGCGCCGCCAGCTCCCGCAGTGCCGCCAGCTCCCGCAGTGCCGCCAGCTCCCGCAGCGCCGCCAGCTCCCGCAGCGCCGCCAGCTC
>CAZAWR010000095.1:23272-26352 GCA_964488865.1 uncultured Polyangiaceae bacterium
GCTCCCGCAGCGCCGCCAGCTCCCGCAGCGCCGCCAGCTCCCGCAGCGCCGCCAGTACCCGCAGCGCCGCCAGTACCCGCAGTGCCGCCAGTACCCGCAGTGCCGCCAGCTCCCGCAGTGCCGCCAGCTCCCGCAGTGCCGCCAGTTCCCGCAGTGCCGCCCGTGCCCGCAGTGCCGCCCGTGCCCGCAGTGCCGCCCGTGCCCGCAGTGCCGCCCGTGCCCGCAGTGCCGCCAGTTCCCCCAGTGCCGCCGGCTGCGGCCGAACCTCCGTTTTCGTCTTCGCCTCCGCAGGCTCCGAACGTGAACGCCAATAGAGCAACCAATGACAGTCTCTGTCTTCGTTTCATGCGTGCATTCCTCCCTCGCCTGGGTGAGGTGTTGAGACAAATATCTCGTTCGCACCGGGCGGCCGAACCTTGCCAGCGCGCCAACCGAAGCCCGAAGCCGATCGTGCCCCATCCCGCCCCCGATTTCTAGCTGTTTCTCGCGGTCGAACCGCTCGGGCTCCGTTCGGGCTCCGTGAGCATGGCGATCGGCCGAAGCTGACCGCCGCGCTTGGGGCACTTCAACGAGTCGATGTCGTAGACGGCAGCTTCTCAGCTCTCCGCGCGCAACACGTACACCCACTCCCGGATCGTCTTTCCCGCGACCACCTGGTCGAATCGATACGGGAAGAGGTACACGTCCCACGTGTCGCCCCACGTTGTCCCGAGACCGAAGCGGCCCAAGGCGGTCACGTAGTGCGCGCCCTGAACGAACGCCTTGACCACGGGCGCAAAGGACACGACCGTGAGGCACTGCCCCTCAGCGCCATCGCACACGGTCATCCACTCCTCGGTGCCCTTGCGCAGGTTGGCGGGTTCCGGTTGGGGAAGCGGCGCGGGGCGCCCGGGCAACGCGAGCTCGGAGCCGAAGTCGGCGCGCAATCGCGTCACCGCTCCAGCCGGGTCCGCATACGGCTTGTCCCCTGCGTAGTAGTAGTACCAGCCGCCAATCCGGTTGTCCGCGAAGATGGCGGGGATCTCCTGGTTGTGCTCCCCGACTCCGATCGCACCGTTCCAGGTCATCCGGTAGCGAAGTCGCACGTACGGGCGCTCCGACGGCGCGAGCGCGGCCACCGACCAGCTCATGCCCTCGAACGCCGTCGTCTTGCTGAAGTGATACGGATTCACCTGCTGCAGCACCAGCCCGTCCGCGGTCTGATTCACCGACGACACGTCGTTCGTCGGGCCGTTCCAGCTGCAGTTGGCCGCCTGGGCCTGGATCGGATTCCACGGTCCGCCCGCGCTCCACGTCCCGCACGGCAGCACGGTGGAGCAATCGCAGATGTGAGCCCCCGTCGCCGCGTAGTAGGAGCAGGCAGCGCCGCCGTTCGCCGCCGCGCACGCCCCGACATCGTTGAACGCGTTGGGATTGCACACCGTGGTGGTGAAGTACCCCGCGCCCGACGACGCGACGTCATAGCCCCACACCGAGAGCTGCACGGCCGCGCCGCCGTGCTCCTCGATTCGATTCCGCTTGTCGGTGCCATACAACTCGAACAGCGCGCCGCCGAAGGACCGCGCCACGCCGGCTCGCACCCAGTCGTTGTACACGTAGACCGCAGTCGCCGCGCGTGTCGTCATGTACTCCGTGTACGCGCAGAAATCGTGCTCCGGGCCGTCGAGCTCCGACGACGTGCACGCCACCGGGGCAAAGGGCGATTCGTCCACCACCCCGAACCGCCCGCACGTCACCACGCCGCCCGCCACCACGTCCTGCCCGCATCCGCCGGACGAAACCCCCACGCAATCCCACGTCCCGCCCAGGTTCACGCCGAAGTGGTGCTCACACCACCACTGCCCCGTCTGCCCGGTTCCCGGCGCGGTCACGGTCACCGCCTGCACGTCGTCGTATCGACTGCAACTCACCAGCTCCCCGTTCGGAACCGTGCTTCCGCACGCGCCTCCCCCCGACACGCCCCGGCATTTCCACGAGCCGCCAAGGTTGTTGCCGAATTGGTTCGTGCACCACCACTGCCCGGTTTGACCCGGAGCCGACTGCGTCACCAGCACCGACTCGACCCTCCCATAGCCGAAAGCGCCCGCGCTCTGGCCGTGCCCGCAATACGGCGTCGCGCCATCGGCGCCGAGACGACCGCAGGTCACGCCGCCTTGTTGCGGAGTGTCGGCGCCGCAGCCGCCCGTGGAGTCGATGCACTGCCACGCACCACCGAGGTTCTTGCCGAAGTGGTTGTCGCACCACCACTGCCCCGTCTGCCCGGGCGCGGACTGCGCCCCCACGTCCATCGATTGCACGTCGGCCCAGACGGGTCCCGGCGTACCACACGTCGCGGGTGCTGTGCCGTCCTGCAGCCCCGCGTCCGCGGAGGCTTCCCCACCCGGAGCGTCCACCGAGGAATCGACCCCTCCCTCTCCCGCGCCGCCGGCTGTTCCGGCAGCTCCGACGTCGCCCGTTCCGTCAACGACGGACGAGTCCGCGCCACCGTCCGTGGCGTGGGGACTCGGTCCGGCCGATGATTCGCCATCCGAACCGCAGGAGAGAGCGAAGGCGGTCAGCGCCAACGCGGCCGCGGTGGAGGGGGACATCGCGCGACGATACGGAGCCTTCTTCATGGGGCGATTGTCTCGCGCCCCGGGCTGCGCATCAACCGCTGCGTTGCGGAAAGATGCGACCGAGGTCCGCCCAGGGACCGCGGTGGTTGCCGTGGGCCTTCCCGGTGCACGATGCCGAAGTTCGAAGCCCGCGGCAGGATTGCCGTGCAGAGACGTGGGAGTCGGAGAATCCGGTGCCGGGTTGAGCGTCCTGACGAAGTGCTCATTTACTACAGCCGCCTGCCGGCGTAGGCTGGATCGAGTCTCGGGACAGTGCGGGGTTGGAGCGTCAGGAATTGCGCTGACGAACGGCCAGCTCAATACCGGGCAGGGTATGTCATGCGATCGGAATCATCATGGGAAAAAGACCGTTTGTCGACAGCGCACCCTCAGCTGCGCAGTTCGTCAGCGAAACCACTGAAATTCAGCGCGAAGAGGCTCTGCTGAAAGCGGGGGCGCTACAGAGCGCGATTTTCAACAGCGCCA
>CAZAWR010000095.1:26452-38149 GCA_964488865.1 uncultured Polyangiaceae bacterium
ACGGCGTCATTCAGATCTTCAACGTCGGCGCGGAACGGATGCTTGGGTACACCGCGGCCGACGTCGTGAACAAGATCACACCGGCTGATATCTCCGATCCCCAGGAAGTGATCGCGCGAGCCAAGACTTTGAGCGTCGAACTGTCCACGCCAATTACGCCGGGCTTCGAGGCATTGGTGTTCAAGGCCTCACGCGGCATCGAGGACATCTACGAATTGACCTACATCCGCAAGGATGGGAGCCGCTTTCCGGCTGTGGTGTCCGTCACGGCACTACGCGATGAGCTCGGGGCCATCATCGGCTACCTGCTCATCGGCACCGACAACACGGCCCGCAAGCAGGCGGAAGAGGCTCTGCTGAAAGCGGGGGCGCTACAGAGCGCGATTTTCAACAGCGCCAACTTCTCGAGCATCGCCACGGATGCAAACGGCGTCATTCAGATCTTCAACGTCGGCGCGGAACGGATGCTTGGGTACACCGCTGCCGACGTCGTAAACAAAATCACACCGGCCGACATCTCGGATCCCCAGGAAGTGATCGCCCGTGCCAAGGAGTTGTCCGCCGAACTGTCCACGCCGATCACGCCGGGTTTCGAGGCATTGGTGTTCAAGGCCTCACGCGGCATCGAGGACATCTACGAACTGACCTACATCCGCAAGGATGGAAGCCGCTTTCCGGCCGTGGTGTCGGTCACGGCATTGCGCGACGAGGAGGGCGCCATCATCGGCTACCTGCTGATCGGCACCGACGACACGGCCCGCAAGCAGATCGAGGAAGAGCAGAAGGAACTCAGTCAGCGGTTGCGCGACCATCAGTTCTACACGCGCTCCCTGTTCGAATCGAACATCGACGCAATCATGACCACCGATCTGTCCGGCATCATTACCGATGTCAACAAACAGATGGAGGTGCTCACCGGCTGCACGCGCGATGAGCTGATTGGTGCGCCGTTCAAGAAGCACTTCACCGACCCGGATCGGGCGGAGATGACTATCAAACAGGTGCTGACGGAGAAGAAGCTCAACAACTACGAACTTACCGCGCGCGCCCGGGATGGCAACGAAACGGTCGTCTCCTTCAACGCGACCACCTTCTACGACCGGGACAGGAAGCTGCAAGGTGTGTTCGCCGCGGCGCGCGACGTCACCGAGCACAAGAGCTTCGAGAAATCGCTCAAGGAAGCCAACCGGATGAAGAGCGAGTTCCTCGCTAACATGTCGCACGAGTTGCGCACCCCGCTCAATGGCATCATCGGCTTCACCGAGTTCTTGATCGACGAGAAACCCGGCCCGCTGGCGCCGAAGCAGAAGGAATACCTGGGCGACGTGCTCAGCAGCGCACGCCACCTGCTCCAGCTCATCAATGACGTGCTCGACCTCGCGAAAGTCGAGGCGGGGAAAATGGAATTGCACGCAGAGACCTTCCCTGTGCATCAGGCCGTCGACGAAGTGGTCGCCGTCATCAAGGGCATTGCCAGCAAGAAACACATCTCCGTGAGCATCGACATCGGAGCGGGGCTCGACGCTGTCAAGCTCGACGTGCACAAGTTCAAGCAGGTCCTGTACAATCTGCTTTCCAACGCGATCAAGTTTTCCAAAGACTCTGGGCAATTGACCGTCAAAGCCCGCCGCCTGGTCCCGCACGAGTTCGAACTGCAGATCTGCGACACAGGCATTGGCATCAAGGCCGAGGATATGGGCCGTGTCTTCAACGAATTCGAGCAACTGGATTCCGGCACCGCGCGTCGTTTCCTGGGCACAGGGCTGGGCCTGGCGTTGACAAAGAAGATAGTCGAGTTCCAAGGAGGCCGTATCAGCGTGGAAAGCGAACCCGGCAAAGGCAGCGTGTTCACGGTCGTTCTGCCGGTGGTTACGGGAGAACGGCAGGAGGAATGAGCGCGACAATCCTCGTCATTGACGACAACCCCACCAATCTCAAACTCGTCTCCGAACTGCTCGAATTCGAGGGCCACCAGATCCTCAGGGCTGTGGACGCCGAGGAGGCCCTGGTCGTTCTCGCCGGCAATCTGCCAGAATTGATCCTCATGGACATCGCTCTGCCCGGCATGGACGGGCTCACGCTCACGCGCAAACTCAAGGCGGACGAACGCACTCGCCACATTCGCATCATCGCGCTCACCGCCTATGCCATGAGAGGTGACGACCAGAGGGCATTCGACGCCGGCTGCGACGACTACATCACCAAACCCATAGACACGCGAAAACTTCCAGGGCTCGTAGCTGATCTGCTGGCAAAGGAATGGTCAAAGTCGTGAACCTCCTCATCGTGGACGACGTTGCCACCGACCGGAAACTCCTTCGGGTGAGACTGGAGGCCGAGGGCCACCACACGCTCGAAGCCGCAGATGGTGTCGAAGCCCTGCAAATCCTCGAGCGCGAAACGGTGGACGCTGTCATCTCCGACGTACTCATGCCGAACATGGACGGCTTCCGTCTTTGCCACGAGATTCGCAGAAGCGAACGACTCCGTGCATTGCCCTTCATCATATACACCAGCACCTACACTTCGCCGGAAGACGAGAGCCTCGCGCAGACCGTCGGCGCGGACAAGTATCTCACCAAGCCTGCGCCCACTGCGGCCGTGCTCGATGCGCTGCGGGAAGTGGTGGCCAAGAAGGCTGCGCCTCCGATGCCATCCACGCCGGCTGTGGAGGAAGCCTATGTCCTCACGCAATACAGCCAAGTGCTGGTTCACAAACTGGAGGAGAAGAACGCCGAACTCAAGAGCGCGCTGGGCAAGCTTCAACTCGCGCACGACCTCATCGTGGACCTGAATTTCGACTTGGAACGGCGCGTCCAGGAACGCACGGCGGAGCTCGAAACCGCCAACCGGGAGTTGTCTCACGCCCTCTCCGAGGTGAAAGTGTTGAACGACTTGCTGCCTATCTGCAGCTACTGCAAAAAGATTCGCGACGACAAAGATTACTGGCAATCCGTCGAGGGCTACATCAGCGCTCACACCGACGCGCAGTTCAGTCACGGCATCTGCCCGGAGTGCTATGAAACGGTCGTGAAGCCGGAGTTGGAAGGACTTCGGGCCGAGAAGGCCAGCCGGAAGGCTTGATAGCTCGCCTATTCATGGCCATGTACGTCCGCTCAACGACAACGTTCTGCAAACCCACTCGCATTTCAGCAGGAATTCAGCCCCGATACCGCTGCGGATCGGGACCTGCACCCCAAACAAGATGAGCCCCAATCACACCATGCCCTTGCGCCCCGCAAGGGACTGGACTCGCAACACACGGCAATCGAAGGGCCATTTTTTTGCACTGCTGCGGCGAGCGATGTGGCTTGTTGCTGCTTATGGCATGCTGATCGTGACGGTCGCGGCGCAAGAACCGCCACCCAAGGCCGACGCTTCGCCAGCGGCGACCCCTGCCAACGAAGACCTTTCGCCGGCTCCCGCGAAGGTAGATGTCAATCCGGTCGCACGTGATGAAGAAATCCGCCAGCGCCTCCAGAGCGTCCTGGATGCGACCGAATGGTTCACCGCACCGGAAGTCCGAGTCGAGGAAGGCGTCGTCTTCCTCAAGGGTCGCGCGGCGTCCGATGAACTCAAGAAGTGGGCGGGCGATCTGGCGCGTAACACCCAGGACGTCGTCGCCGTGGCGAACCGGATGGAAGTGACCGAACCGTCGATATGGGACTTGGGCCCGGCATGGCTCGGACTGATGGGTTTGTGGCGTGACTTCTTGCGTTCCCTGCCCCTTGTTTTTCTTGGGCTGCTCATCCTAGCGGGACTTTCGCACTTGGCGACCAGAAACGGCACCGCATGCGCATGAAAACCAGATGATTTCGGCATTCGATACCTGCATGAACAAACGAATCGCCGGTCCATTGAAGCACGAACGTCACTGGCGCCGATGTGCGCGTGTCGTTTTCGCTTCACTTGAAGGGCGAAACCCTGCCCGAGGCCAACTGTTCGTTCATCCATGCAAACTGAACGCATCTGGCTTGATTCTAAGCGCATTCGGTTCGACGCTGCGAAAGTCCCGCTAGGACTGTCCGTGGGGGCCGGACTGCTGGCCGCGCGGAGATCGCGTTCCGTTCTTCGTCACCGGATTCAAGCGCGACTGATGCGCAATGTGGTAGCGGGCGGCATCGGTGTGCTGGTGTTTCTTGTTGGCACCTACATCGTGCTCAGAGTCTCAGGACTGACCCAACTGGCGCTGACCGTCGTGGGGGGCACCGGTCTGGTCGGTCTGGCCGTGGGCCTCGCCTTCCGGGACATCACTGAGAACTTCCTGGCCAGCATTTTTCTGAGCATGCAGCGGCCGTTCGAGACAGGCGACCTGATCGAGGTTTCCGGAGTGACCGGATACGTGCAGCAGTTGAACGTGCGCACAACCATCCTGATGACGCTGGATGGCAACCTCGTGCAGATTCCCAATGCCAACGTTTACAAGAGCAACCTGTGCAACTTCACGACCAACTCCAACCGGCGCGACCATTTTGACGTGGGCATCGGTTACGACGATACGATCGACGAAGCGCAGGACATCGCGCTCCAAGTGTTGACGGACCATCCGGCGGTGCTGAGCGACCCCGAGCCTTCGGTGCTGGTCGATAGCCTGGGAAAGGCTACCGTCAACTTGCGTGTCTATTACTGGATCAATGGCCGTAAACACAGTTGGTTGAAGGTGCGGTCTTCGGTGATCCGGCTGGTAAAACGCGCCTATCAGAAGCACGGCATCTCGATGCCCGACGAGGCTCGCGAGGTGGTGTTCCCGCAGGGCATCCCCGTCTCCATGCTCGACGGGAAGCCGGCTGCGCTCCCCGACGCTCAGGCAGAAGACCAACTACAAACCGATTGGCCGTCCCAAAAACTCGATGCCGTGTCCACCAGAGCGGAAGGCGGGTTGCAGAGCGAGGCTGGCGTCCTTGACGAACAGGCGCGCCAGGCTCAACCGTTGCGAGAGGGGGAGAATCTCTTGCCAAATGCTCCCGTCAGTTCCTCGCCTGAACAATCCGCGATCGTTCCACCCACCGAATCTGGTTCGACCAGGACCTCCCCATGAACCAGCTCAAATACCTCCGGGCCAAACTGCGCTCGAGGTTTGGCTTCTGCCAGCGTTGATCGTCGCCTTCAACTCGGCCTTCTGTGTCCCTCTCGTCGGTCCTTCCGGCATGGCAACGGCGAGCATGGTCGACGAACAGCACGACGACCCTGGCAGCCGTACCCAGCGCAGGAATGTCAGTATCGTTGAGTTCCGAACGTTGTTCCAAGGCTCGCAGCTCGCGCCAAGTCACGCTGAACCATCTTCCCGTACCTTGGGGGATGGGATAGGCTAACCGAGCCCGTCCCCGGGAGATGTTCTGGGCAAGCGAGGTTCTCACCGATGACCATCTCCGAGCATCTACAGACGTCCGGTGCAAGAGCAGCTCAACAACCCATGCCGGTGCCCGCGTTGCTTTGTGGCAGGGCCGAAGAACTGGCCATTCTTCACGATGCTACGGCAAGGTTGCCAGTCACGGTGATCTACGGCGTGGCGGGAGTGGGAAAGAGCTCCATCGCGGCAGCCTTGGCGTCCCGGTGGGACGGCGCCAGGGTCTACTCACGAGTGGTCGACAGCTCGCTGGGAATGCTGCTCAATGATGCGCGCCGGGTCCTCGCGGACGATCCGGTCGCCGAGCTCGAGTCCAACGGACGGCGACTGAACGACCTCGCTCGACGCCTGAACGACACGCGGGGAATCTGGTTGCTTGACGACATGCACGGCTTGGACGACGTGGAGGCCGTGCAACTGCTGTCGGAGTTGGGTCGCGTGCTGGCGGGGGGCCGGGTGCTGGCGATGTCTAGGCTACGGCTTCCGGTGCTTCCGGGGGATCCAGATCGCTTCGAGATCAAGCTCTCGCCCCTCGACGAGTCTGCCTCGCGCGAGCTGTGGTTGGAGCTCGACAAGCTCTACGGCGCCGTGGGGGGATTCGATACCGCCTTTGCCTGGGCGCGGGGAAGCCCGTTCGCGCTCCGTCGGGCCCACGCCGGAGGTGCCGTCACCCTCGACGAAGAAGAACCAATCGCTTCCACGCTGGCATCTCTGGATGAGGACTCCCTGAAGGTTGCAAGGGCACTGGCGCTCAGCCGCATCGGGCTTTCGGAACAAATCCTCGGACGCGTCGTGCCATCCGAACGCTGCCTGCCCGTGCTGCGAGAACTGTTCCGTCGTCTCGTGGTCGAGGTGGATGCCGCCGGGGACTGCACGCTGCACGACCTGTTTCGCAGTGTTCTGCTGGCCGGCATGGATGAGCGGGAGCGGACGTCGATGCACGAGTGTTTGGCTCGAGCGCTGCGGGACGCGCCTCTCGCGACGTTGGTGCGGATCCGGGAGACCGCCTTCCACCTGTGTGCGGCGCGTTTGCTGGAGGAGGCGGGTGCATTTCTTTCGCAGAACGCATTTTCGGTGATCGAGCATGGGGGAGCTTCGGACCTGCTGTTGACGCTGGAGTCGCTCAAGCCGCGGGAGTTGGCGCCTTCGCTGGAGACAGTTCGGGCGCTGCTGTTGGTACGGACGGGAGAATGCGAGCGCGGATACCGTCAGTTGGACTCGTTGCGCCGACGGCTTGAGGATCCTCCGGACTTGCTGCGGTTTTCCCTTGCGCAGGCAGCCACGATGACGGGCCGGCTATCGGTGGCGGACGAGGTGTTGTCGACCTTTCTGCGACAGCATGGCGCGGATGCCCCCGCGTACAGCCGGGCGCTGCGCATGCTTTCGGTCGTTCGCAGCTCGCAAGGTCGCATGCAGGACGCACGGGATCTGCTCGATCGTGCGGAGAAGGCTGCGAATACGGTGCCTCGGTTGCGCAAGGTCGAGGAGCTCAGGGCCTTTACGTACTGGTTCGAAGGGCGTTATCGGGAGGCGGAAGAACCGATGCGCAGGGCTCAGGCGTTGCTCGATCTGGGGTCCCGCCCCCCGGGTGACCTCCGCCTGTACATCACGGTCGCTCCGTTGCAGGCCAACCTCGGACAGTTCGAAGACGCGGAACGGACGCTGAGGGAAAGCAGCCAGGGGCTCAGCGACAGCGAGGAATTGCTTCCCGCGGCCTATCGCGTCGAGCGGGCCGTGTTGCTCGGCGAGCGCGGCGATCGAATCGACGCCATCGCCCTGCTGCGCGAAGCAATCGAAGAGGAGACCGCCCGCGGCTTCCGGATGAGTGTCTGGTGGGCCCGGCTCCAACTCGGACGCAACCTGCTCGCCATGGGCAGACGCGCCGAAGCCCTCCGAGAATACCACGCCGTCGAAGCTGAATGCGCCGACGCCGGGGTCCTCGCGCTCGTGGAAGCAGTGCGACGTGAGCACGCCGTCGATCCACTCCGCCCAGAGGACGACCCCAACCCGAGCGCAGCGACGGTCGGCACGCGGGTGCGCCGTCGTTGTTTGGCTGGCCTCCGCGCCGCCGAACGGGGGGAAACCGCTCTGGCCGTGTCGATCGTGGACGAACAGCAACCGGTCGTGGGGCGTGCTGGGTACGGGCTGGACAGAGCCATTCTCAAACTCGCCCAGGCAACGGTGGCGCGGCTGCAAGGCAATGACGAGGCCGCGCGGGACAACCTGCGTCGAGCCAAGGATGAAGCGGCCAGGGACAACGTCGACCCGACGGTCTTCGAGGAGCTCGTGGCCAGCATCGGCACCGCCAGATTGATCGAAAGCTCCGGCGCGAGCAGTCTGATCAGCCAGGCAGACGAGCAAGGGGTCGGCGTCGCGGTGGACGCCCGCTGCCATGCGCTTCGCATCGGGACGTCCATGGTAGACTTGAATCACCGGCCAATCGTGCGTCAGGTACTCTACGCGCTTGCGCGACGTCCCAACGCCAGCCTGTCCAAGGACGAGCTGGCCAACGCGGTCTGGGGGGTCTCGTACCACCCGCTGCGTCACGACAACACCATTCGCGTGACGATTCGTCGGCTGCGCGTCTTGTTGGAAGGCAGTCCAATGCGGATCGAGACGGCGGAGAGTGGATATCGGTTGGTGTCATCGTCGCGGCTGGTTTTCCTCGAGGGCAACGCCGGTTGACGAAGACGGACCACAACAGCGCTGGCCAGGAGCGTCCGGTTCCAATCCAGTATAATGCAGAACTGACCGATAACTCAGCGGCAATCCTAACGGGACACTTGCAACCTGGTCGCTTGTTCTGATTCATCGACCCCGGCCCCTGCCGCGGAGCCCCAAGGCCGTTGTGACGGCTGTGGTTCGAACGCTGCTCCGCGTGGCCGCAGGTGCGAATACGGTGCAGATGAGCATCGCGCACTACATTCTAGCAGGCCAGTGCGCCCGAGCAGCATTACATCGCATTACAGCGAAACGTCGCTCCCAAGACGAACAGAAAGTCCTACAAACATAGGATCAAGGAGTGCGCATCGATCTCTCACTACCGCCTTGCATTCTCGGTCGCTGGGGTCTAGTCTTTGGGCGTGATCAGCGCAACTGACTCCGATGCTTTCACGATCGGACGGTATGCAGTCTATGGAGAAATTGCGGCCGGCGGCATGGCCACGGTCCACCTCGGACGCCTGGTCGGCCAGGTCGGGTTCTCCCGTACGGTAGCCATCAAACGGCTGCACGCCCAGTTTGCCAAAGACCCCGACTTCGTCGCCATGTTCATCGACGAGGCCCGGGTCGCCGGCCGCATTCGTCACCCCAACGTCGTGCCGATTCTCGACATCATTCAGCACGCTGACGAGCTGTGCATCGTCATGGAATACGTGGCTGGCGCTTCGCTGTCCCAATTGCTGCGTGCCGCCGCGTCGGGTCGGGTCAGGCTCCCGCTGCGCATCGTCGCCGCCATCACCATCGGCGTGCTCGAAGGGTTGCAAGCTGCTCACGACGCTGTGAGCGAATTTGGAGAGCCCCTGGGCATTGTCCACCGAGACGTCTCGCCGCAGAACATCCAGGTGGGTGTGGATGGGCTCGCAAGGGTTCTCGACTTCGGCGTTGCCAAGGCCGCGGGACGGTTGCAGACCACCCGCGAAGGCCAGATCAAGGGAAAGCTGGCCTACATGGCGCCCGAGCAACTTCGCGGCCTCTTGGTGGACCGACGCACCGATGTCTACGCGATGGCCGCGGTGCTTTGGGAAGCGCTGACAGGAAAGCGACTGTTCGAGGCCGACTCGCAAATCGCCATGTTTGGCAAGGTGCTCGATTCGCCGATTCGACGCCCTACCGAGATCGTTCCCGACCTGCCCCACGCGGTGGAAGAACTGGTCATGCGCGGATTGGAACGCGATCCCACCAAACGTTTTCAGTCTGCCGAGGAGATGGCCGAAGCCCTCGAAAAGGTCATGCCCGTCGCGTCGCCGCGCGAAGTCGGGCGTGTGGTGGATCGATTGGCGGCCAAGTCCCTTCGCAAACGTTCCGCCATGCTCGCCGAGATTGAAAGCACCGCATCCCAGGGCGACCTTGAACAGCTCCTCAAGGGTGTCGGGCCCGGCAAAGGTGTCGTCACCGAGGCGCTCCAAAGGCTCGCGCACGCCGCAGCCAACGAGAGCGCGCCCGACATCGTGGTCGCGCCCGATATCGTGGTCGTGCCCGACCACGCCGAGCTCGATATCGACATACTCGAACCCCTCGAACCCTCCCAAATATCGTTCGAAACAGCCACCACCACTGTCGCCCAACCGTTGCGTCGGCATCGGCTCGCGCTCGGAGCTGCAGCGCTGGGCATCGTTGGCGTCGGTGTCGCACTGTGGGCTGCTCGTCCCTCCCCAGTGCCTGCGCTCGAAACGTGGGCCGCCGCCGCGACATCGACAGCCGTTCCATCCGGAGAGGCGTCCGCAGAAGCCCGCGTCCATGAACCGCCGCCACGTGCCGAGAACGTTCCCGCTTCCCCTTCTTCGGCACCGACCCCGGCTCCCCAGCCCGATGCGAAAGGAGTCGCCGGACGCACAGCAAGCACGATGTCGGCTCCTCGCCCGAGCAAGACGGCCACGCCAACAGTTCCCCCGCTTTCGGACTTCGGAGGAAGGGAATGACAGATCCAATCCGCGAAGCCCCGCTCGCGTCCGACCGTACCCTCCGACATGCGCGAACTCCCGCCACCACGCTAGCCCCAAGTCAAGCGCTGTTCGAAGAACAGTGCTTGGGTTTGGGGCCATCCGAGCCGAAGGCGAGGCGTTTTGGGGTGAGCCGCGTTGAGCGCGGCGAGGGGGCTTTGCAGAAGCCCCCTAAGAAGACCCTAGACCCAAAGCAGCGCGGAGCGCTTGATTTGGCGCTAGCCTGGGTCCGCTCCGATGCAAGTTCGTTCGTTCGCTACCGCCGTCGATGGGCCTTGACCCTGCTCGCTAGCCTGCTCGTGTCCGCAGCGCCGACAGCCAGCGCTCGAGAGGTCAACCAGACGTCGAAAGCTGGCGCAGAGGCGCTATTTCAAGACGCGCTCCGGTTGATGAAAGCCGGGCAATTCCCCGACGCCTGCCCCAAGCTGGCGCGAAGTCAGGAGCTCGACCCTGCTGTGGGGACGCTGCTGTATCTGGCGGAGTGCTACGAGCGGATCGGAAAACCCGCACAAGCATGGGCCACCTACCGTTCCGCCGAATCCGCCGCCCTCCATGCCGGACAAACTAAGCGCGTCGAGATCGCGAAGGGGAGAGCAGATGCCCTGGAACCAACGCTCCCACGGCTCGTCATTGAGGTCCCGCCCGAGCATAGGGTGCATGGGTTGGCGTTGTCCTTCGATGGCACGCCCCTAGCCAAAGCCTCCTGGGGAATCGCCCTGCCTGTCGACCCAGGAGAACACCGCGTCGACGCGCGAGCCCCCAAGCGCGAGTCATGGTCCACCACGCTGACCGCTGAGGGGGGCTCCCACACCGTGCGTGTCCCGATGCTCGTCGAAATCGATTCAACAGGGCCCGTATCACGGGTGTCCACGTCGCCGATCGCCGGCGCAAGGGCGAATGCCGACACGAGCGCGGGAGCGGGCGGCACGCAACGCACCCTCGGCTACGTTGCCGGGGGCGTCGGTGTGGTGGGATTGGCCGCCGGCGCCGTGTTTGGGCTGCGAGCGCGGTCCAAGCAAGACGATGCGAAGGCGTACTGCTTACCCGACGATTCATCGCGGTGCTATCCAAGAGGAGTCGCACTCAACGACGAAGCCAAGAGCGCAGCGACCCTCTCCAACGTGGGATTCGTCACTGGCGGCGCCGCTTTGTTCGGTGGCGTCTTGCTCGTGCTGCTCGCCCCATCGGACGAGCCACAGACGAGCGGGATCCGAGCCCAAGCATCGGTCGCCCAGGAATCGGTTGGGCTGATGCTCGAGGGAACCTGGTAGCCGCCGTAGACCCTCCATGTCGCCGTCCAACCATAGCGGTCCAAATCGATGCGAAAACAGTGCAAGCCCACACTCTCCTTGGAACACCCTCGCGCGAAAAAAATCGTCGGTAGGGCGCTCTTCACCGTTCGCGCGTTGGCGCTCGTGCTCTCCCTGTTTGGCACGCTCGCGTGTACGGTCCGCGACGTCGTAGCCATTCCAGAACTGGCGCAAGACGCTGGAGACACGAGCCTGCAACCGGACGGTCAGGCGGGCTCCGGGGGAACGGGCGCGGGAGGCAGCGGAGGCATCAGCGACGCAAGCAGCGACGCTTTGGAACACGATGGTGAAGCGGCCGCAGGATCGGGCGGCACAGACACCGGTGGATCGGGCGGCACAGACACCGGTGGATCGGGCGGCACAGACACCGGTGGATCGG
>CAZAWR010000095.1:38249-39764 GCA_964488865.1 uncultured Polyangiaceae bacterium
GCGGCGGGCTTCCGGACGCTGGAGATGCCTCGCCGGATGCGGTCGCCGACGCCGGGTCTTGCGTACCAGAAACGCCGTCGTTGGCTGCGGGTCTGCACGTCGCGCCCAACGGACTGCCATCGGGTACGGGCACCGAGGCCAGTCCTCTCGATCTGGCGACGGCGATGTCGGCTTCCGGGCCTGCCCAACCCGGCGACACCATCTACTTGGCCGCGGGAACCTATACGGGGCGATTTGTCAGCACGGTGGTTGGGGCGCCCGCTGCTCCCATCGTCGTTCGCGCCTTGCCAGGTGCGCACGTCATCCTCGATGCCAATGTGACGAGCACCGAGCCGGCGATTGCCGTGCAAGGAGGCTGGACTCGATTCATCGGCCTCGAGGTGACGAACTCCAATCCCAACCGGGATGTCGACCTGGGTTCGGGGTTCCACCTCGAAGCATCCCACGTCAAGGTCGTCAATTGTGTCATTCACGACCTCGACCAAGGTGTGTATTCTCCGGCATCCGAGCAGGACGTAGAGATCTACGGTTCCCTCCTGTACAACAACGGTTGGATGGACTCCTCAGGTCACGGAGCCGGGCTGCTTCTGAAGAACACCACAGGAATCAAGCGTATCGAAGACAACATCATCTTCTTCGGCTTCTACTTCGGTATCATGGCGTACGACGAGAGCCAGCCACTGAAAGGGCTGGAGTTCATCGGCAACACCTGGTTCGCGGCGGGTGCAGCCGTTCCCGGCAGCGGCGGCCTGAAGGACAACTGCCTCGTTGGGGGCAACACGCCCACGGGCGGAGTCTTGCTGCGGGAAAACATGGGATGGGCGAGCTCCACCTCGGCCCGCGGCGTGCAACTCGGCTACTCCGGCGGCGTCGCCAACGGGGACGCGACCGTGCTCGACAACTACCTCATGGGCGAGCTGCGATTCACCTCCACATGGGAAGCGATCACGATGTCCGGCAACACCGTGTACGGAGGTCTTGTGGGACAGGACGCAGCGGCCTTCCCGCAGAACACCTTTTCCTCCACCTTGCCCGCCGGGCACAAGGTCTTCCTTCGACCCAACGTCTACGATACCGGTCGCGCGAACCTCATCATCTACAACTGGAGTTGGTCGAACACCGTGCCTGTGGACCTCAGCTCGGTGGTGGACATCGGAGCCACCTACGCCATTCGCAGTGTGTATGACCCGTTCGGCACGCCGGTCGTGCAAGGAGTATACGACGGGGTCGCGGTGGACGTCCCCATGGACACCGTCCCAGCGCCTCAGCCCATCGGTGATCCCTCCGCGGTCCTGGCGACGGAACAGCCTCGCAAAGGCTTCGGTGCGTTCATCGTCGCGCACACTCCCTGCCAGTGAGATGCTCAGCAGGAACTCGCCCATCGCTTCTGGTTTCCCCCCCCGGGCACCATTCCACCCCACCCTCCGCGCCACGCCCCCTTCCGTGCGCGTCGGCCCCGATTGCCTCGCGAGCCACACTAGCCCGAGCCGAAGGCGAGGCGTTTGGGGGTGAGCC
>CAZAWR010000096.1:0-39418 GCA_964488865.1 uncultured Polyangiaceae bacterium
GAAAGGGCAGGGGTAGGGGCAGGGGATCAGAACCCGGACTTGCGCAATGCACCCTATTCTGTGTCTTGGGTTGAAGCAACCAACCGATCGAAGTAACTTGGCTCGCAACCCACGTTGAGTGTGGCCCACTGTGCAGAAGAACGAATGCAGTCCCTCACCGCTCGTGGTCGTGGCAGGCGTCAGCGCGGTCGCCCTCGTCGGCTTGGTAGACTACGCCACCGGTGAAGAGGTTCGAGTATTCCCGCTGTATTCCCTTCCCATTGCCTACTTCGCGTGGAGATCGTCGCGCACCCGATCGACCGCCTTTGCCGGATTGACCGCTGCAGCCTGGGCAATGGCTCACTACCTTACGGGCGGAAGGTACTCGACACCGTTCGTCTGGCCGATCAACATCGTCGCGATGTTCGTTGCTTTCGAGACTAACGCACTCCTTGTGTCGGAACTCCAGAGCAGGCTTCGCGCTGAGCGGGACCTAAGTCGAAAGGATGATCTGACAGGTCTGCGCAATGGCCGATCGTTCCATGAACACGGGACCCTTCTGCTCACCGTGGCGCGTCGATCGGGCCTCCCGGTCACCTTGGCATTTCTGGATCTGGACAACTTCAAAGCCGTCAACGACCAACTCGGGCATTCTCAGGGAGACCGTGCGCTGATGGCGCTCGCAGACGTCTTGGGGAAGCACCTCCGCGCAGGCGATCTTGTCGCCCGACTTGGCGGCGACGAATTCGCGATTCTCCTTCCGGATACCGATCATGATGCAGCTCTGACCTTGCTCGAGCGAATTCGAGAACACGTCAGTGCTCGTATGGGGCAGAATGCGTGGCCGGTAACCCTGAGCGTAGGAGCCGCGTCGTATTCGCACCCGCCCGCGACGCTCGAGGAAGCGGTCCACGACGCGGACTTGGTCATGTTCCGCGCGAAGGCAACGGGGAAGAACCGCGTCGTCATCGTCCGCTTCGACGATCGGTGAGTCGCGGCCTCACCAAGGTTGACCGATGCCTCCCTGCCATCGTCGAGACCCTTGACCTCGGGTCGCGCCCGTGCGCTTGCTGGGCAGGATTTCGTGCGCGAGCAAGCGATGGCAAGGGAACGGTGGTTGATGCGTGTGGCGGAAGTCATGCGGGCCGAAGCAGGGCTCGACCTGTCGCAGTGTCGAACCTTGGGCGTCCGCAACGCCCTCACCACCCTCGCCGCCGACCTGGGTCTGGCCGGGCCCGATGAGGTGATCGATGCGATGGACGGTCCGCAGCACAAGCGCATCGTCGAGCGGTTGCTCTCGTCCTTGCTCGTGCACGAGACCTTCTTCTACCGCTATAGGGCCCAGTTGGACTTCCTTGCGGAACGGGTCCTGCCCGCGCTGCTGGCTTCGTCGCCGCCCGCCCTGCGGCTTTGGAGCGCCGGGTGCGCCTCCGGCCCCGAGGCCTACACCCTCGCCATGCTCGCTATCGACGCCATCGACAAGCAGGGGGCTTCCACCCGGCTCGAGGTCCTGGGAACGGATGTCGCCCCCGCGGCCCTCTCCGTGGCTCACAACGCCGTCTACCCCGCTAGCACCGTCGCCGACCTCCCCCCCACCCTGCGAGACCGATTCCTCGAAGACGCCGGCCCCGGGGCTCTACGTGTCTGCGAGCGCGTCACGCGGCTCGTGCGCTTCCGGGTGCACAACCTGTGCGACAGACCGCCCTCCGGACCCTTCCATCTCGTCAGCTGCAGGAACGTGCTGATGTACCTGCACGAGGACGCGGCGCGACGGGCCGTGGCGTCCCTCGCCTCGACCCTGGCCTCCGACGGGCTGCTCGCGGTGGGGCATGGTGAGAGCTTGCGGAGCTTTGAGGACCTGCTCGTGCCGGACCGGGACAGCTCCGTGAACCTCTACCGGCGGGTCCGCCGTGCGTCCCTCTCCGCTGCACGCGCCAAGCCCCGTCCCCTTCCCGAGCAAGGCGTGCCTGTGGCCGCCCCCGCCGCCGCTCCCGTCGAGACCCTGACCACGACGATCGTGCTGAAGGGCACCTACGACGAGCACGATGCCCCAGACTCTCTCGTCTCGCTGAAGGCTCTGCTCGCGGACGCCGTCTCGCGCGGCCTGCCTGTCGTGATCGAGGCCGATGGGGCGCACCGTCTCGACGGGGCGACGGCTCGGCTCATTGTCCGTGCGGCCCGTGCGGCGTCCGGCCGCGTGGTGGTTCGGGCGACCCGGCGGAGCGTGTCGGAATGGGCGAGGCGGTACGGTGTTCCGCTGGCCGAATGAGGGAGTCGTCGTTTGCAGTTCCGAAACCGACGCCCCGTTGCCGGTTGCAGATTTGGAAGCGGGCGGGCGTAACCCATGGATGTTGTTCCGGGACCTGCGCGACGCAGCATCCCGTGGATCCCTTCGAAACGAGGGGTTCCCGCACTGTCGTCGTCGGTCGGGCGCAACCTGGCACGATGATCGCTACAGACGCCGCCATGGTGCGTGCATTCGGTCAGAGCGAGACGGGTCGGCGACGGCGTAACGAGGACTCGTTCGCGGTGCGCCCCGACCTCGGGTTGTTCGTGGTGGCCGATGGCATGGGAGGTCACGCAGGCGGCAACGTCGCGAGCCGGCTCGTCGTGGAGACCGTAGAGCGGTTCTTCGATCAGATGGGGGACTCGGACGTGGGTATTGACCACGGTAACCAGGGATCGACCCTGGCCGAGCAGCGCATGGACCTGGCCATCCGGATGTGCAAGCGCGAGGTGGAGCGCAAGGCCGTCGGGGACCTTGCTCCGATGGGAACCACGCTGGTGACGATGCTCGTTCGCGACGGCAGAGCGGTGCTTGCGCACGTCGGAGACAGCCGGATCTACCGTCTTCGGAACGGACACATCGAGCAGATGACGCGGGACCACTCCTTGTGTGCGGAGCTGGAAGCGGCTGGAGGGCAGGACCTCGCGAAGCGGCTCACGGGACCGTTCACGGCCATGGTGACCCGATCCATCGCGGCGTATTCCAACGCGAAGCCGGACATCCGCATCGAGGACATGGAGCCCGGCGACCGCTACCTGCTGTGCACCGACGGGTTGAGTGGTGCGCTCGAGCCCGAAGCGATCGCGGCCATCCTTCGCACCTATGAGGAGCCCCAGGAGGCGTCCTGCCGTCTGGTCCAGCGCGCGCTCGCCGCGGGAAGCATGGACAACGTGACGGCCGTGGTGGTCGACCCGAGCTGACCTAAACAGAATCACATTGATCCATGCGGAAGGGTTTGGAGCCCATTCTACTTCCGTGTTCGCATTCCTGTTTCTAGTTCCTAGTTTCGACGACCTCGGTTTCGCCACGGCTCAAGTGATTCAAACTAGGTTTTCCGCAAGGTTCTTGACCCCAAGAGCCGTTCCGTTGTCCAGTTCAGGCAAGCGGCCGCGAAGGGACCGCGGAGGCACCAGGGAGCCGTGGCAGACTCAGACGACTTTGGCGGATTCGACGACGACCTCATCGAGATCGAGCGTGCGTCGGCCATTCTGCATCAGCGTGACCCCAGCCAGGCGGAGCAAGTCGTCAACGAGCTGAGGGTTCGCAGGGAAGAAGACCTGCGGCGGGAGGAGGCGGCGCGCAAGATCCGCGAGGTCGCGGCCAAGCGCAGGAGTGTCCGCCGCAAGCGGCTGGCGATCATCGCTGGCGTGGTTCTCGTCGTCGGCATCGCCGCGGTGCCCCTCACGCGTGCGGTGATGCACGAAGCGGCCCGTGCGAAGTCGCTGCAGGAAATCCTGACGGAGGCTTCGCTTCCGGTCAAACACCTGCGCTTCGGCGTCGAGGCGGAGTGGCTCGACGTGCCCCCTGCTGGGGTGGCGTTCGAGGTTCCCCGCAACACGTGCTCGGTCCTGGTAGGTGTGACGGAGGGCGAGCACGGAATGCTCCCGGTCCGGCTCGCCAGACAAGGGCTCGACCCGGTCGAGCACAAGGGCGGGTTGATCTGGTGCTCGTGCGACAAGGAGCAGGCTACGGCCAGCTTCGGCACGCCTGGAAGTAAGCGCGTGGCGCTGCGGTGGCTCAACGCCAAGATGGGGACCGTTGGGGGCATCGAGGTGCTGACCAGCAAGGAGATCCCTTCGTTCCGGGTCCTCGACGACGCCCGCTCCTACGGTTGCGCCGATGCGGCCTTCTCGGTCTGGGCGCAGACCGCCGGCAACGCGAGCCTGTCGCCTCTCGACGAGCGCTTCGACCAGGCCCTCGGGGCGTTGAAGCGGGAGTTGTTCGTACCGATGGGCATCCTCAAGACCGACCAGCGGTTCGGTGTCGTCTCCTCGCGCTCGCAGCGGTGCTACTTGGTCTTGCCCTTCGGCGAGAAGGCCTCAGTGACGCTGCGCAACGCGGAAGGGCGTCGCGTGCTCGAGGACTCCCAGGACGCCATGGGCTGGTGTATCTACAAGAGCGACCGCGCTTACTCCGTGTGGCGCAAGAACCCCGGCCCCCCCCAGATGCTCGTCCTGGAGGCCGACGCCAAGCGCATCGGTGGGCTGGCCGGGTTGAAGGAGGCCGCCATGCGTCACGGCGCGAAGCATGTCGCTACCCTGCTCGAGCACGAGGACCTGCAGGCCGACGCCTTGGCCGCACTCGTCGCCAGCGGTGTGAGCGAAGAGGCCGTGATTCAGGGCGAGAGCACCGGGCTCCCCGGCAAGCCCAACAGCCGCGCCCTCGCTTTCAGCCTCTACGACACCAGCTCGTTTCTTCCTGACGTCTCGCCTCGCGTGCCCGTGGCTTGCGTCCCCAAGCCCGTCCCTGGTCATTCACTCCAGGCCTATGTCTGCGTGCAGGCGCAGCCGCAGAAGTGGCGCCGCGAGGGTTCCGTCGAGACCCAGGGCGCTGCCGAGGGGCGTCTGCCCTTCTGGCTCTCGCTGCTTGCGGACTCGACCGACGAGCGCGCGCTGCCGGCGATGGCTACGATGCTCGCGTTCTCGCGTCGTATGACGCTGCTCGGGTTCGAGCCCACCACCATCGACGGGGTGAAGGACACCGCGATCGGAGGTGAGGTGCTGGGCCGTCCGGAGAAGACGGAGGCGCTTGCGGTCGGGTTGACCCGGAGGCCGCCGTGGATTCACCCGCTCACGCACGGGCCGGTGTGGAAGCTCGACGGCGACCTACCGATCATCTCGGTGAAGATGGGAGAGACGGTGAGGGTGCGTTCCGTGCACGGTTCGTTGACGCCGACGCCGCAGGAACGGCGGGTCATTGTGTGGCGGAGGTAGGCGAAGCTTTGTTGCGTGACCGAAGTGAGCACCCGAACCGGAAACCACAGAGGACGCAGAAGGCACAGAAGGGGTGGGGGGTTGGTGCGGAGGTAGGGCCGCGCGGGTGCGCTCAGGCCGTTCATCATTCCGTGTTCGCATTCCTGTTCTCAGTTCCTAGTTGATGTCTCCTATCCGTCCATCGTCGGCCCCGCGCCTCAACCTCCTAGCGATCCAAATGCCGTTGACCTCCACCAGGGTTCGGCGCAACGGTTCGGCACCCGACGTCACCCACGAAGCCCCAAGGAGCGTTCGCGATGGCCGATTCCTTCCGTGATCAAGTTGCTGCCGGGATTCCGAACGAGTTGCCGGAATTCCCCGCTGACCTGCCAGGCATCAGCCATGCTCCGCCTCGCAGGCAAGTCTTGTCTCCTCGCGAACGCGAGCTCGCCCTCCGAAACGCCCTCCGCTACTTCCCCACCCACCTGCACGCTGTCCTCGCTCCCGAGTTCGCCCAGGAGCTCGCCACCGACGGCCGCATCTACATGCGACGGTTCCGGCCCCACTACCCGATGCACGCGCGACCCATCGGCGAATACCCCGCCCGCTGCACCGAAGCCGCCGCCATCATGCTCATGATCACCAACAACCTCGACCCCGCCGTCGCTCAGCACCCTTGCGAGCTCGTCACCTACGGCGGCAACGGCACCGTCTTCCAGAACTGGGCCCAGTATCTGCTCACCATGCAGTACTTGTCCCAGCTCGAGCGCGACCAGACTCTCGTGCTCTACTCCGGTCACCCGCTCGGGCTGTTCCCCGCCCCGAGCAGCGGCCCCCGCGTCGTGGTCACCAACGGCATGGTGATCCCCAACTACTCCGGCCAGCAAGACTACGAACGTTTGGCCGCCCTCGGCGTCACCTCCTACGGCCAGATGACCGCCGGCTCCTTCATGTACATCGGTCCCCAGGGCATCGTCCATGGCACCACCATCACCCTGCTCAACGCAGCGCGCCACTACCTCGGCGCCACCAGTCACGACGACGTTCGTGGACGCGTCTACGTCACCTCCGGTCTTGGCGGCATGAGCGGCGCGCAAGCCAAGGCAGGCGTCATCGCCGGCGCCATCGCCATCGTCGCCGAGGTCAACGCCAAGGCCGTGGCGAAACGCCACGAGCAGGGTTGGGTCCAGGAAGTCGAAGCCGACCTCGACAAGCTGCTGCACCGCGTCGACCAGGCTCGCGCTGCCAGGCAACCCCTGTCGATCGCCTACCAGGGCAACATCGTGGATCTGTGGGAGAAGATCGTCGACTCCGGCTTCGAGGTGGAGCTCGGCTCCGACCAGACATCGCTGCACAACCCCTTCGCCGGCGGCTATTACCCCGCGGGCCTGTCCTTCGAGGCGTCCAACGAGCGCATGGTGAAGGACCCCGACGGTTTCCGGGAACTGGTCCGCGCGTCGTTGCGGCGCCAAGTGGATGCGATCAACAAGGTGGCGTCGCGGGGCATGCACTTCTGGGACTACGGCAACGCGTTCCTTCTGGAGGCGCGACGCGCGGGGGCGGACGTGGACGATGGCAAGGGTGGGTTCCGCTACCCCTCGTACGTGGAGGACATCATGGGCCCCATGTGCTTCGACTACGGGTTCGGCCCCTTCCGGTGGGTGTGCACGAGCTGCGACCCGGTCGACCTCTCGAAGTCGGACGCCATCGCGGCGGACGTGATGGAGGCCATGGCCGTCGACGCCCCCGACGAGACGAGGCAACAGATGCTCGACAACGTGCGCTGGATCCGCGAGGCGGGGCAGCACGCGATGGTGGTGGGCTCGCAAGCGCGCATTCTGTATGCGAACGAGCAAGGCCGCGTCCGCATTGCCCGAGCGTTCAACGAAGCCATACGCAACGGGGTGATCACGGCCCCGATCGTGCTCGGGCGTGATCACCACGACGTATCGGGTACGGACTCTCCTTTCCGGGAAACCGCGAACATTTACGACGGCAGCTCGCTGTGTGCGGACATGGCGGTGCACAACGTGATTGGCGACGGGTTCCGCGGGGCCAGCTGGGTGAGTCTCCACAACGGTGGCGGGGTGGGCTGGGGCGAGGTGATCAACGGCGGGTTCGGGCTTGTGCTCGATGGCAGCGACGAAGCGGATCAACGCTTGGAGTCGATGCTCTTCTGGGATGTGAACAACGGCATTGCGCGGCGGGCATGGGCTGGCAACGAGGGAGCGCGGTTCCAGGCGGCCTCCACGATGAAGCGAGAGAACCGGCTTCGCGTCACTTTGCCGGAGAGCGCGGAGGCGCAGGTGGTTACCGACGCGCTCTCTCAGGTGTTCGGCGAGGAGTAGTAGGCGCGGTCCGAAGCACGGAGGTCGGCGACGGGTGGAGGCGCGGTCCGAAGCACGGAGGTCGGCGACGGGTGGAGGCGCGGCGGTGCCGCGCACAACGCTCGACTCGACGGTGTCGAGTCGCTCCGTTGGCGGATTTGTACCGACCCGGTCTCTTGCTCACTTAGGGCATCCCGCGCGCTGCCAAGCTCCGCACCAACCCCCAAGCCCTTCTGTGGTTCTTCGGGCTCACGCGCGGCGGTGCCGCGCACAACGCTCGACTCGACGGTGTCGAGTCGCTCCGTTGGCGGATTTGAACCGACCCGTCTCTCGCTCGCTTAGGGCATCCCGCGCGCTGCCAAGCTCCGCACCGCAACCCCAACCCCAAGCCCTTCTGTGTTCTCTGCGCCTTCTGTGGTTTTCCGGCATCCTGCCAAGCTCCGCATCCACGCCAACCCCTTCTGTGGTTTTCCGGCCCGGGTCGCGGTGGCGCCCCCGTCGGGTCGTGGTTACAGGAAAGCCCGACCCAAGAAGATAAGGAGAGACCCATGCGGCTGGTGATCATCGGGGGCGACGCGGCGGGGATGAGTGCGGCGAGCGAGGCGAGGAGGCGGGCGCCGGAGGCCGAGATCGTGGTGCTGGAAGCGACCCAAGACGTCTCCTACGGCGCGTGTGGGCTTCCGTACAAGCTCGTGGAAGGCGCGGACGTGGAGGACCTCAACATCATCTCAGCGGAGCGGTTCCGTAGCGAACGGAAGCTCGACGTTCGTCTGGGTCACAGGGTGGAGGTGCTGGATGCGTCGTCGAAGACGGTGCGCGGCACGAGTGACGACGGTCCCTTCGCGATCACGTACGACAAGCTGTTGATTGCGACGGGGGCCACGGCGGTGCGGCCGCCGATCGAGGGGTTCGAAGCGCTGTGGGGCAAGGGGGCGTACACGCTGAAGACGTTGCAAGACGGTCGTGACCTGAAGGCGGCGCTGGCGGCAGAACCGCGCCGAGCCGTGGTGGTGGGCGGTGGGTACATCGGGCTCGAGGCCACGGAGAATCTGAAAGAACGTGGGTTGGACGTGACGGTGGTCGAGGCGTTGCCGTCGTTGGTGCCGTTTCTGCCGGAGGCGATGCGGCAGCGCGTGATGGCGGAAGCCAAGGCGCACGGGGTGGAGGTGCGGTTGGGCGCGAAGGTGATGCGTGCGGTGCGATCGGAGAAGGGTGAGATCGTGGTGAAAACCACGGATGGGGAGATCGCGACCGACGTGGTGCTCGTGGCCGTGGGGGTTCGTCCGAACGTGGTGTTCGCCAAGGAAGCGGGGCTCGCGCTGGGTGCGGGAGGAGCGATCGCGGTGGACGACGTGCTTCGGACGTCGGTGTCGGACGTGTACGCGGCGGGGGACTGTGCGGACGCGAAGCATGCGGTGACGGGGAAGTCCGTGTGGATTCCGCTGGCGCTCAGGGCGAATCGAGCGGGCAAGGTGGCGGGGCAGAACATGACGGGTGGGGGTGGGGTGGTGCCTGGGGTGCTGGGCACGGCGGTGTTCAAGTTCTTTGGGCTGGAGGTGGCGCGCGTGGGGTTGTCGGAGGACGAGGCGCGGGAGGCGGGGTTTGACGTGGCGGTGGCGGAGATCACGGGGTCGACGCGCGCGCACTACTATCCTGGGGGCGGGAAGCTGTCGGTGTCGCTGGTGGGGGACAGGGCGACGGGCAAGCTGCTGGGAGGGTGCATGGTAGGGCCGGAGGGGGCGGCGCACCGGATTGACACGGTGGCTGCGGCGCTGCACGCGGGGATGACGGCGGACGAGGTGTATGCGATGGATCTTGCGTACGCGCCGCCGTTCGGGCCGTCGTGGTCGCCGTTGTTGATCGCGGCGAGCGCGCTGGGCAAGGCGATGAAGAAGGGGTGACCCGCGAGCGGTGCTGCCGTCCAATTCCGGAGTCGCGTCATCCGCCACGTAGCGACTCGGCGAGCCGACTCGACCGTGGGGCGCGGCGCCGCGGCGCGGCCTTTGGGTGAGCGCGACGTGTTTCGGGCCGTTCGCGACCGTGGCGTGTTGGGCCTTTCGCGAGCGCTTTCGCGACCGATTGCACGCTTCCGCTGCGCGTTCGGATCGGATTTGCACCGTGGTCAACAAGAAAACGCAAGGGCGATGCGTGTAACACATTCACGCCTGTCCCTGTACAAGCTATTACCTTTCCGTGTCCGAAGGGGATCTCATGGAAATCCCGCTGGATGGGTGGCGACCTGAAACGGGCCGACTCTGTTACGTTCTCGACATAACAGTTCTTGAACATTTCCCCGCGCTGTCCCCTTGACGCCGCTTCGGGACGGTCGTTACATCCGGCCCCGGGAAGGCACCAGTAGTGGGGGTGCAATTACGCTGTGCGGAGGGGACCGCTTTGATGGGGATGCACGACACATTGCGGGCAGCGGGGTTTGCTAGAGGTTCCTTTCTCGGAGGAAACCAACGCGGTTCTCCGGGATCGTGGCTGTCCGAACGCTTGGTTACGGCCGCTTACCCGGCCCCGTTTGACGGAATTTTCATGGAGGTGAAGAGATGACTCAACCATTTGCCCATTGGTCGACACTCACGCGACTGCTCGTAGGACTCTTATTACTCGTACTCCCGCTGGGAGGCCTGGCATGCGGAGGGGGCGACGATGACACCCCCTCGCCCGGCATTACCCTGAAGTCCATCACGGTCAGCCCCGCCACCGCCAACGTGGCGGTCGGCGCCACCCAGCAGTTCGCCGTCAACGGCGTCTACAGCGATGGCAAGACCAAGGCCGTCACCACCGGTGTTACCTGGACTTCCAGCACCACCACCGTGGCGACCATCAACACCTCCGGCCTCGCGACCGCGGTAGCCAATGGTTCCACGACCATCACGGCCACCGCCGGAAAGCTCAAGGGCACCGCAACGCTCACGGTCATCACCAAGGCCCTCACGGGCATCCAGGTGACCCCTGCGTCCGCTTCCATCGGCGTAGGTACGACCCAGCAGTACGCGGCGACCGCGAACTACAACGACGGGACCACCACCGACGTGACCGCGAGCGCGACTTGGTCGTCTTCGGAAACGGCCACCGCCACCATCAGCGCCACCGGCCTTGCCTCCGGCGTTGCGGCGGGAACCTCGACCATCTCCGCCACGTTCGAGGCGGCGACCGGAACCGCGATCCTCACCGTGACCGACAACGCCATGACGGGCATCGTCGTGGCCCCGGCCACTGCGTCGATCCCGGCTGGCGCCACCGAGGCGTTCACCGCGACGGCGGAGTACGCCGACGGCACCACGCAGGACGTGACGGCCGACGTGACCTGGACCTCCTCGGACACCGAGGTGGCCACGATGGATGACGAAACGGCGACCGGCGTAGCGCCAGGCACCGCGACCATCACGGCGGCCCATGCGGCCTCCGGTATGTCCGGCACCGCCGCTCTGACCGTCACCGAAGCGGTCGTCACTTCGCTTCAGGTCACGCCCGCCACTGAGGACGCGATCGTAGGCGGACCGGACGTTGAGTTCACCGCCACCGCGATCTACTCCGATGGCACCAGCGTGGACGTGACGGACACGGCGACCTGGACCTCCAGCGATGACACCATCGCCACCGTTGCCGCTGGCGTAGCCACCGGTATCGGCGCAGGCGTTGCCACCATCACCGCCGAGTTCGGCGGCGAGGAAGCCACAGCTGAGCTCACGGTGAGCGTCGCCGTCCTCGACAGCATCGTCGTCGAGCCCGCGACCGATTCCATCCCTGTGGGCACCACGCTGCAGTACACAGCGACCGGCAACTACAACAACGGAACCACGCAGGACCTGACCACCACGGTCGACTGGGTGTCGTCCGACACGGCCGTTGCCACCATCACGGCTGGAGGCCTGGCCGCAGGCGTTGCCGCTGGCACGACCACCATCACCGCGACCCACAACGGCGTGTCGGGTACGGCTGCCCTTACCGTCACGTCGGTCGTGCTGGACTCGATCCAGATCACGCCTCCCAACGCCACCATCGCGGCGGGAACCACGCAAGCCTACACGGCCCTCGGAACCTACTCCGACGGCAGCGTGATCGACATCTCCGGCCTGGTGTCGTGGACCTCGTCCGCCACCGCGGTAGCGACGATCACTGGCGGTGTGGCCACCGGCGTGGCTCCTGGCACTACCACGATTTCTGCCACCTACCAGACCATCACGTCCAACGCGGCTACGCTCCTCGTCATCAATGCCGTTCCGACCGGCGTGACCGTGTCATGTGACCCGACCTCGATCGTCATCGGTAACACTTCGCAGTGCACCGCGATGGCGGCCTACAGCGACGGGTCGAGCCTGAACGTCACCCTCAATGCGACGTGGACCACGAGCAGCGCGGCGATCGCGTCCGTGACCCAGGCGGGCTTGGTCGCAGGCGTGAGCGCGGGAGCGGCGACCATCACGGCCACGTTCCAGACCTTCTCGGGAAGCGCGACGGTCAACGTCTCCGCTGCGGTTCTGCAGACCATCCAGGTCACCCCCACGAACCCCTCCATTCCCTTGGGGGCGAACCAGCAGTTCGTGGCGACCGGTCTGTACAACGACGGAAGCACTCAGGTGATCACCACCGCTGTGGGCTGGACGTCGAGCGCTCCCGCGGTGGCGACGATCAACGCTGCGGGGCTGGCGACCTCCGTGTCCGCCGGACCCACCACCATCACGGCGAGCCTTTCTGGCATCACCGGATCCACGACCTTGACCGTGACGCCGGCGACACTCGAGTCGATCGAGATCGCGCCGACCAGCGCGCTGATCGCCATCGGCGGCACGCGTGCTTTCACGGCGACGGGCGTGTACTCGGACACCAGCACCGTGGTGCTGACCAACCTCGTCAACTGGGCGTCCAGCTCCACGGCTGTCGCGACGATCACTTCGGCTGGCCTCGCGACAGGCGTTGCGAACGGCACGACGAACATCACAGCGACGTACCAGGGCGTGACTTCCAACACGGCCGTGCTTGCGGTATCCGGCAAGACCCTGACGGGTGTGGCCGTGTCCTGCACGCCGACCTCCATCGCGGCCGGCACCACCTCTCAGTGCACGGCGACCGCATCGTTCAGTGACCTCTCGAGCGAGAACGTCACGTCGAGCGCCTCGTGGGCGTCGAGCAACAACGCCTTCGCCACCGTGACCCAGCTTGGTGTGGTGACGGGCGTTGCGGTCGGCTCTCCGACCATTACGGCGACCTACCAGACCCAGTCGGGCTCGGCCACCGTGACGGTGACCGCGGCCTTCCTTGAGTCCATCGCCATCACCCCGCTCGCCCCGTCCATCGCGCTGGGCAACACCCAGCAGTTCCAGGCGGTGGGGCACTATTCGAACAACACTACGCAGACCATCACCACGCAGGTGACGTGGGCATCGTCGGCGCCGGCTCGTGCGACGATCTCCAACGCGGCAGGATCTCATGGCCTGGCTACCTCCGTGTCTGTTGGCACGACGAACATCACCGCGGCCCTCGGGCCGATCACGTCCAACACGGCGGTCCTTTCCGTGACCGCCGCGACGCTGACGGCCATCCAGGTATTGCCTGCGAACCCGACCGTTCCGGCCGGCTTCCAGCAGCAGTTCACGGCCCGTGGCGTGTACTCGGACACCACCACGGCGGACCTGACCGCCGACCCGCTCGTCTCTTTCTCGAGCGGCACCACCACGGTCGCGACGATTTCGAACGCGGCCGCCACCAAGGGTCTTGCCAGCACGCTCATCGCCGGGACGTCCGTGATCACGGCGACCCGGGGGACCTTGAGTGGCACGACCACCCTGACCGTGTCCAATGCCACGCTGACGAGCATCGCGGTGACCCCCGGAACGCAGACCTCCCAGGTCGGTTCCACGGTGCCCTACACCGCGACCGGTACGTTCAGCAACAACACCACGATGAACATCACCACGCAGGCCGCGTGGACCGTGTCGCCCACGGGCACGGGTGTGACGATTGGCGCTGCCACGGGCATCGCCACCATCGCCGCCAACGCCACGCCGAACCAGTACACCGTCCGCGCCACCCTGGGCGCCGTGTTCGGCAACGCGACGTTGACCGTGGTCCAGCCGCTGACCCTGCAGTCGATTCAGGTGCGGTATCGCCTTTCCTTCGGCGACTTCGAGATCAACCCATTCTCGTACGGCTGGGCTATGCCCGAGAACGAGACTCTTCAAGCCGTCGCGGTGGGGACGTACTCGGACGGACTGAATCCCCCCGTTGAGCAGGACATCACGGCGCTCGTAACATGGGTGAGCACCAACACGACCTGCTTCACCATGAGCAACGTCCTTGCTACCAAGGGGCTCATGACTGCGACCGCCAACGTGCCGGGGGGTGGGGGCGCCTGCTACGGAGAAGTCTACGCATCCCTCAATGCCGTGGATGGCATCAACTACATGAACGTGGTTGATCCGACTCTCTGCCCCGAGTCTCCAAACCTTATGGTGCTCGCACCCTGGGCCATCCCTGACGGACCAGGCTGGCGGATCTACAAGGGTCAGGAGACCCAGAGCGTTGCTCTGGTTGAGTACGGTGGAGCTTGCAGTTGGTTCGCTGGCGCTTGGGAGGTGACCCTGTCACCGAACACGACCTGGACGTCGAGCGTGCCCGGCGTGGCGACGGTGAACTCCACAGGCGTGGTGACGGCGTCGAACAACCCGGCGTCTCCCTACACGTCCACGATCACCGCCACGCACACCAGGCCCGGCTACACGGGTACCGGCAACTACCTGCTTACGGTGACCAACGCCTGCATCCAGTCGATCAGCGTGTCGCCGCAGAATCCGACCCTGCCGAGGGGTCTCAAGCAGCCGCTCGATGTGACGGCGATCTACAGTGACGGTTCCCAGGAAGTTTACAACTACTTGAACCCTGGACCGCTCACCATCCAGCAGTGCGGCCCCTGGGTTACCGGCCCCTGCACGCCCTCCACGGCGTTTACGGTCGGGAACGCGGGCATCGTGGAAGCGAGCCAGACGGTCACGGGTTCCGGTAGGGTTGACGTTCGCGTCAACGCTCAGGCCTGCAATGCCGCCAGCCCGCCCACCGCTTCCACCAACATCACGGTGAACAGTGCCACCATCACGGGCGTTACGGTGGCCCCCGCGTCGCTCTCGCTTGCCAAGGGCGGGACCGGTGAACTCACGGCCACCGGCACCTATAGCGACAACACCCAGCACAACGTCGACCTCATCGCGAACTGGACCACGAGCGCTGGCACTATCGCGACAGTCGGGACGACGCAGGCAGACGCGGGTCTCGTGACCGCTTCCCTTGCGAATGAAGGCAACGCGGTCATCTCGGCGCGGGTAGGCACCTTCACCGGCTCGTCGGCGGTGACGGTTTCTGGCTGCACGATCCAGAGCCTCACGGTGAACCTGGGAACAGGCTTCACTTGTGGCGGCGCTCCCTACAACCCGGGCACCCCGCCGACCGGTGGTCAGCCCTACCCCGTGGGGATCAACATTCCCCTCGCTGTGACCGCCACCTACACGGGCGGATGCGCTCCGGCGCCCGTGACGAGCCAGGTCACCTGGCAGAGCAGCCTTGGAGCCATCTCGGTTGCCAACGGCTTCGCGCGGACGAACGGCTCCACGGGCGGTTCGGTCGCCACGATCACGGCCTCGATCGGCTCCGTGAGCGGCAACATCCTCCTGGCATCCTCCGCGCAGACGCTCGCCGCGAACCTCACGGTTACCCCGGCGTCCTTCCTGATTCCCAATGCTGGAACCCAGCAGTTCAATGCCAGTGGGACCTTCGCCACGGCCGGTGCCTGCGACCTGCTGGGCAACGTGGTCAACTGGAGCGCTGCTCCGGGGACCCTCCTCACCATCAACGCCAACGGCCGCGCCACCGGCGCCGCCACCGGCTCGGGTAGCGCTACGGTCACCGCGACCTACGCTCCTGACACCTCCAGAACCGGCACTGTGGCCGGTACGGTGGGTGGGACCTGCGTCGAGGCACTCGTGATCGACTCCGTTCCCACCAACGCGACGATCCCCGAAGGTAGCAGTGTCGACTTCAGGGCAAGGTGGCGGTACGGCAACGGAAGCTACTCCGCCGCCATCGACACCGACGTGACCTGGAGCATCGTGTCCCAGGCGCCTGCCGGCACGTTGGGCGCGCCCAACGCCAACGGTGTCTTCGCGGGTCTCCAGCCCGGGACGGCCACCATCCGCGCCTTCCGGAACTACGGGCCTACCTGCACGTCCACCACCCCGGTGGACTTCGCTGTGACCGCGCCCGTGACGGTCACGGAATCGAGCCTGGCGACGATCACCATTCACTGCGACCAGAACATCGTGGCGAATCAGATCCCCGTCAACGTCCGTGGCGCTTGCCGTGCCGAAGGATTCGACGGAAACGGTCAGCTCATCGGCGACATCACCCAGGACCTGAACTGGACGGCTGTCGGTCAGGCTTCCGTGAACAACACCGCAGGCACCAAGGGTGCCATCACCGCCGGCGCCTCAGCCGGATCCGCCATCATTCGCGTGGAGATGCTTGGATCGTCCCCGCTCATCTTCGATGAGCAGACCCTCCAAGTGCTGCCGGGCTCGGCCCTTCAATCCGTCGGCATCGCGCCCGCCACCAAGACTCTGCCCGTCGGCTACGGCGAACAGTACGTCGCGACCGGCAACTACACAGGTGGCCTCGTGTTCGACCTCACCAACGCGGTCGGCATCGATTGGCGTTGCTGCACTAACAACAGCGCGACGTGCGTGGCTGCTTCCAACTGCAGCATCACGGGCTCCGGCTTCATCACGCCGACGTCCGCCACGCCTGCCACGGTCTACCCGATCGTCAGGCTCGGCACCTCGAGCAGCACGCACGCCACCCTCAACGTCAGCACCCAGGCGCTGACCGCCATCACGGTCAATCGCCTCGGTACTCCTCTCGGCGCTGCCACCAACATGGTGCTGGGCGAAGAAGTCCAGTTTCGGGCGATGGGCATGTTCGGTGCTCTCGGTCCCTACGACATCACCGAGACCGTCAACTGGTCGACATCCATTGGCGGCTACATCGCGTTGAGCAACGCGGCCGGCTCCAAGGGGTACGCGACGGCAACGGCCATCACGCCCTCCGGGACGAACATCGAGATCCGAGCCAACAACGTCAGCCCCGCCGTGCAGGGTGTCTATGCCAACCCGTTGGCAGTCATCAACAAGTGCATCGATGGCGTCACCCTGAGCGCCAACACCACGTCCGCCCCGTCGGGCCTGGGCGTGCGCTTCCAGGTGACCGCGTCCTACTCGGACAATACCTCGGGCACGATCACGCAGAACCCCGGCATCCTCTGGGATTCGGACTACACCCCGGCCCTCGGCAACCCCACCCAGTGCGGTGGCGCTGCCGAAGGTCTACCCTGCATCTTCTACGCAGGCACGCCCGGCCAGTCGTCGTACATCACCGCCAGCATCGTTGGGTGCGGCGGCGTGACGTTCGACGATACCCTCCTCGTGTCGGTCAACAACGCGACCCTCACGGGCATCACCGTCGCGCCGAGCTCGACGAACCTGCCCAAGGGCCAGACGACCCAGTTCACGGCGACGGCGAACTACTCCAACAACACGTCCTTCGACGTGACCACCGATCCGGTGCAGACGACCTGGTCCTCCGCGGACACGGCCGTGGCTACGGTCGAGCTTCCCAAGGGAACGGCTCGAGCGAGCACCACCAACTTCGGCTCGACCTCCATCATCGCGAACTACTACGGCGCAACCGCCTTCGGTACGGTCAACGTGGTGGACGAAGTGCTCGTGGACATCAGGGCCTATGCTCTGCAGATGATCCCGTCGGCCGGGCCTTCCTGTCCGAACTTCAACACGGTTCCTCCCACCATCAACACAGACTGGTCGGACCCCTGGATCCAGATGGGATTCCAGCTACCGGCCGGCGGCTACAAGTCCAGGGTTCGCGCCCAGGGCATCTACTCCGATGGCACCCGGCGTGACATCACGGGTAGCGTGACCTGGACGTCTTCCACCGGAGGCGTGGCGACCGTGGTCGGCGGACTCGTGGAAACCGGCGCCACCGCAGGTACCACGACCCTCAGGGCCGCTGTGGGAACCATCGGCGACGACATCATCCTCAACACCTCGGCGTCGACCCTCAGCGCGGTGAACGTGGTGCCGGATGGCGGGTTCACCCGTCCGATCGGCGTCTCGGCCCGCTTCCAGATGGTCGGCACCTTCGGCGCTACGACCTACTGCATCACGGAGTCTGCCAGCTGGAGCTCCGCAAGCACTGCCATCGCCACCGTGTCCAATGCAGACGGTATCCGCGGGACGGTGACAGGCGTGGCCGTGGGCGGAACCTCCATTACGGGCACCGTGGGCACCCTCACCAACACCGAGCCGTTCGGCGTGACCTCTGCCGTGCTGCAGAGCATCACGATCGCACCGGCTGCGGTGAGCATGCACTTCGGCGAGACAGCGCAGCTTGTGGCCATGGGCCACTACTCCGACAGCTCCTCGGCTGACATCACCAAAGAGACCACCACGGGCTGGTTCACCCAAGGCAATTACACAGCGGTTGGCAGCGGCGCCACCTCAGGCGGTCTCGTGACCGCTGGAGGCGCAGCCGGAACCGACTGGGTGTGGGCTTGCGTGGGCGGCCTCGGTGGCATCTGTGCCAACGCTGGCCCGCCCGAGCAACGGGCAGCCGTGACGGTCCAAGCACCCTAGTGCAAACTGCCGTGGAGGCTGACTGGGCCTAGCGCCCCGCCTCCGCGGCCCTCACTCAGAAACGAAACCATGCCCCGCCGGACCTCACATCCGGCGGGCTTTTTTTGTGCTCAATCGCAGCCCATCCCCTCCGCCGCATCCAGCAGCGCCCCCGCGTCCACTCGCCTCTCGTACCGCAGCACCACGTCCGCGGTCACCTCCCCGTCGTCACACGACAAGCTCCGGTCGATGCACACAATGAAGTTCCGGAGCTTCGCCTCCCGAAGCTTCCGCAGCTTGTTCTCCAAGTATTGCGGCGTGTAGTACCCCACCACCTCCACCAGCACCTGCCGCTCTCCCCGCACCAACTTGAAGTCCGGGAAAAACACGCTGTCGCCCGCACGCACCGCCGTCGTCTCCCGCTTGATCTCCCAGCCCCGCTTCAGCCGCTTCACGTCCCGCACCAGCTTGCGCTCGAGCGCGCTGTCCGCGTCGCTCGGCAACGCGTGCGCCCGGTGCACGGGCGACATCGCGTCCAGGTGCAGACGGTAGCGCCTTGGAGGCGGCGGCTCCCCGTCCACCCATGCCCCCTGCTCGAGCCCTCGCGGCTGCAGCAAACACACCGCCGTGAGCGACCACCCGGGCGTGCTCACCACCGAGGGGAAGAACGTTGCCAACGCGTGACCGTAGCGCGTGGTGTTGCGAAACAGGGACAGCGGCCCCGACAGCTCGATCGTGGTGCCCGCCTCGTCTTGCATATAGGTGCAGAGCAGCCCCCCGAGCTTCGCGAACCGCACCACGGACCGCACGTGCTCACGCACCAGCGCGCTCACCTGCTCGGACCGCATCAAGAGGCCTTGCACCAGCGCGAGGTTGTACCGCTCGATCATGTGCTGCGGGTTCGGAGGCGCTTCGGGTCCGAGCACTCGTCGCTGGCCGGGGCGGTCCGCGAAGAGCCCAGGCAGCACCTCCTCCTTCGCGATACCAAGCTCCCGCGCCGCGCCCTCGATCGCTTCCTCGCGCGCGAGCCCCGCGCCTGATCGCTCGAACAGCGCCCGACGGATCTCCAGGGGCCTGGCGGCCGCCACCACCTTTCTCGGATAGGCCTGGGACAGCACCGTGAGCATCCCGGCTGCGGCGCGCCACGAAGCCCCTTGGTCCCGGCACATGCCGCGGAGGTGAGACTCCGCTTCGTCGAGCTCGCGGCCGGGGCGCCCCACGAACCCGTCGAGCTCGCCGACCAGCGATCGCACCCAGACAGCGTCCCGCGGCGTCAAAAACCGCGGGATGACCGTGTCGCCCACGAACACCACGTCCAGCAGCTTCTCAGGCAGCATGGGCCCTCCTCGACTCGGCGCGCGCGTGGTCCATCGTGCCTATCGTGATCAGCTCGTACACGATGGCGCGTTTGCCCGGCGACGGTCGCAGTACGCGCCCCACCCGCTGCACGTGCTCGCGCATGCCCTGGGTGCCCGCGACCACGATGCCCACGCTCGCGTCGGGGACGTCGAGGCCTTCATTCAGCACGCGCGCCGAGACGATGGCACGCACGTGTCCCTCGCGAAACGCGCGAAGGATTTCGCCTCGCTCGGCGCGTCCGATCTCCGCTGTGATCACGGGGATGAGGTTGTCCGCCGCCACGGTGTAGGCGTCGTCCGCGAGGGCGGTGAACACGAGGGTCTTGGCGTGGCGGTGGGCCGCGATCAGGGACCGCACCAGCACGCGCTTCTCGCGCGGGAACGACGCGATCGCGCTGGCCTTGTGGTGATCCGACAGGGCGCGTCGCCCCGCGGGCGTTTGGGCGAGGGCGCGCACCATGGACTGGAAGTCCGCGCGCGGGTTGATCTGGAAGTACGTCCGCAGAAGCTCGGCGAAGGGCGCCTCGAGGGTGTGGTAGGCCTCGAGCTCGTCGTCGTCGAGGCGGACGCTGCGCTGCATGATGTCGAGGTGAGCGAGGTGGGTGCCCACGAGCTGATCGAGGCCGACGCGGCAGACCACGGGGCCGATCAGCGCGTCGAGGTTGGCGGCGGCGGGCGTGCCCGCGCGCGGGGCGGTGGCGGTGAGGCCGAGGCGGTAGGGGGCGGTGCACATCTCCAGGGCTTCGGGGCGGCTGCCGCCGAAGTGGTGCGCCTCGTCCGCCACGACCAGGCAGAAGCGGTCCCCCAAACTATCCATTTTCGTATAGGCGCTGGCGAAGGTCATGACGGTGACGGGGGCGAGGGAGTGCTCGCCGTCGCCCACGACGCCGACGGGGCCGCCGTACCAGGCTCGGATCTGTTCGACCCACTGGGCGATGAGGGCGCGGGTGGGGCAGAGCACCACGCAGGGCTTGGCGACCTCGGCCATGGCGGCGAGGGCCACCCGGGTCTTGCCGGCGCCCGTGGGCAGCACCACCACGCCTTGTCGTCGGTGCGCGATCCAGGACTGCAGGGCGTCCTCTTGATAAGTGCGAAGGCTCGGCCGCTGCCAGGGGCCCACGGGTTCGACGAGGCGAGCGCGCAACTCGTCACGAAGGGGAAGGCGGGCGCCGCGAAAGGCTTCGAGCAGTGCGCGGTAGCGGAGGGCGGGGGCGCGCCAGCAGTCGGTGCGACCGTCCCAGATGACGTGCTCGAGCCCGTGATTTTTGGGGAGGAAGTCGAGGCGGAGGGTGCCGCGGTCGAAGCGGAGGGTGGGGACCATTCTCCGATGGAGAGCAAGCGTCGCGCCAGGGGTTGGGGTTAGGAATTTCGATGGGTTAGGTGGAGTGAGGGGTGGCGGGCGCCAGGGGAGGGGTGGCGCACCGCCAGGCGGGGGGCCGCGTGGGCGAGAAACTGGTGCTGTGTGTCCGGGTTGAGACCCGGCGCCGACAATGGACGGATGACAGACATCAACTAGGAGCTGAGAACACGGAATGCGAACTGAGAACCAGGAATGATGAGCGGAGTAAGGCGCAACACGCACGGCCTACCTGCGCAGGGCTCGGCTCGAGGGGACGGTGACGGCGACGCCAACGGCAACGATGGCAGACCGGGCAACGGCGACGGTTCAGAGCAAGGGCAACGTCAACGGCCGGGTCCAGGGCCGCCCTCAAGTCATCCTGTTTGGCCGTCGGCCGTTGGCTCTCCGATCCGTTACACATCCGCCAACGGAGCGACTCGGCACTGCCGAGTCGAGCGTGTGCGCGGCACCGCCGCGCCATCGACCCGAAGCACCGCCGCGCCATTAGCGCGAAGCAATTCCGGCACCGCCGTCCTTGACCCGAAGCGATTCCTGCACCGCCGCGCCCTTGACCCGAAGCACCTCATGCGCGCCAAGGCCCCGAAGCCCCCCACGCACAATGCCCCCCCCAAAATCCTCTCCCCCCGCTTCGCAGACAAGAGTAAAGCGGCGTCAACCACCTATGAAGATCGACCCCTCCGTGTTCCAGGCGAAGTTCCCGAGTCGCTGCTCCCTCGAGCAATGCAAGAGCCGGTGCTGCAAAGGCGGCGTGTGGGCTGACGTCGCCGAGAAGGACCTCATCCTTCAACACGTGGACCTTCTGCTGCCCTTCATGCGTCCGGAAACCAGGGACCCATCCTGCTGGTTCGGCGGGACGATGGAAGAGCCCGAGTGCCCTAGCGGCATCGCGATCGAAACCAACGTGGTGGGCGACGCCTGCGTCTTTCTTCACCCGGACCACGGCTGTGCTCTCCAAAAGGCCGCGGTGGAGTCCGGCATGCACGAGTGGGCCATAAAACCCCGCTTCTGCATCATGTTCCCCCTCGTGGTCGAGCACGGCTTGCTCTTCGTCGACGAGCACCTGGCGGACATCTGGTGCATGCGGAGCGAGAACAGGACTCATCCCATCCTCGCCTCGGTCGAGCGAGAAGTCCGTCACCTCTTTCCGGAAGCTGTGGTGCGAGACCTGCTGGCGCGAGCGCCTGAGAACGCTGGCTAAAGGGTCAGTGACACTTGCTGCAGGCCGGCCCCAGGGCGCCGCCGTTGCTCGGACCGTGACACGTGGCGCAGGTGGTGCCGCTGCCGGTCAGGTGCATCACCCCACCACGCGAGTCGCTGTGATCGTCGGCGTTGTGGCACCCATAGCAGCTCGGAGCAGCGCCGCCTGAAAGGTCGGCTCCGTGACAGGTCGTGCAGCTGGCAAGAGGATCCTCCTTGCCGGGCTTGTGAAGGACGCCGCTCACGGACTCGGTGTGGTCCGCGGGCGCGCCACTTCCGGCGCTTCCCGCCACGCCTCCGCCGGTCCCGGCCGTCCCCGCAGCCCCGCCTCCCGTGCCAGCGCTTCCACCCGATCCGGCGGCCCCGCCCGACCCAGACGACCCGTCGCCGGAGTCGTCCGAGTCGCCACAGCCCATCCCGATCACCAACACCACCGAGCTCACCACCGAAAGCAACAAGGGGCTCTTCATGAAATCTCCTTCAGCCGGCCTTCGCCGCATCGACGGACGCGTCTACTCGCAGATGACGCCCTGGCTCGGGCAGCACACGATCTTCTTCTCGCATTCGGGCAGCAAGTCCGATGGCGGATCGGGAACCACCGTCCCCTTGCAGACGCAGGGAAGCGTCGTCGTCGACAGGTCGATCTCGAATGGACAAGTGGGAGTGCCCGCGTCCGTGTCCGCATCCGGGTCGATGATGTTCCCAGCGTCGTCGACGTACTCGTGGTCCTCACAACGCAGGTTCTGGATCGAAGGACAGCATACGACCTGGGTGATGCAGGCCGGCGCTCCAGGATGAATCCCATCCACGCTCGGATCGGCGAGCGTGGTCTCGTTCGCCTCGTGCCCGTAGCAGTCACACGGGATGAACTCGCTACCGGAGAGTTTCACTTCCTCAGGGCAAGCCGCCAAGCTGCTGTCGGGCTGCACGGACGTGTCTGCGCCGACCGCGCTGTCTTCGTTCGACGAGCTCTCGGGAGACGCGTCCGGCTGGGGTGCGGTGTTGGCCGTGCCCCCATCGTCGTTGGAACTGCAGCCGAAAGCGATAGCCGACAGGAGTGATGCGAAGATCAAGGACCTCATGATGCCTCCGTTCGTGGTGCCCGATGCCAGGAACATTTTGTGCCGCGTGCACCGGACTTCCCACCCCGTCTACACGTTAAAACCACCGCTGGGCAAGCCATCTTGTGTTGATGCGCCAAGGTCCCAGGGGACCCGCCCGGTCACCCTGTGACTCTGGCCTACCCCTCGCTGCGTCTCCCGACCCCGTTCGCTCGACGACCTTCGCCCGGTTCCGTCGCTGGCTGAAGGGCTTGGTTGCCGCCGACGGGAAATTGGTCATAATGGTCCTATGCGTACGACCTCCCTCGCCAACGCCAAGGCGCGACTGTCGGAGCTCGTCGATGCGGCAGAGCACCACGGCCAGCGTATCGTCATCCTGCGACACGGAAAGCCCGCAGCCGCCATCGTGCCGTTCGACGTCGTAGCCGAGAAGCGGCGCCGTCCCATGCCGCGCGAGGAGGCCGAGAAGAGCGTCCTCGCCTTCGTGGAGGAATTCAGCAGCGCGGAATCATCCGTCTCCGCCGTGGAGGACCTGATCGAGGGGCGGAGGTGAGGTACGTGCTCGACGCGTCGGTTGCGGTCGCGGCGATCCGCACGACGGAGCCCGGACACGTGGCGGCTCTTGCAAGGTGCATGGATCTGTTCTCTGGACGGGACGAAATTGTCGTTCCGGCCCTCTTCGACGTGGAGGTCACGGCGGCGCTGGTCCGACGAGGGATCTCGCTGACTCGGGTGGATACGTTTCTGAACAAGCACCTGGCCTCGAGGGTGCTCGTGACAGTTGGCCCACGTGCTGCGCGATCCGTGCGACGGGTCGTTGCGGCAACGCATCTCCGCGCGGCGGATGCGCTCTACGTGTGGGTTGCCGACAGGGCGGGGCTGGAATTGGTCACGGCGGACCAAGAAGTGATTGCCCGCGCACCTCTCGCTGGGGTGTGCGCCGTCGCTCCGTAACTGGGCTTTCCCCTCTGCCGTGCGACGACGAGCAAGTCATTCTACGATCCGTGTTCGCATTCCTCTTCCTAGTTCCTAGTTTCACCCATCCATCAACGACAGATCCGGCGGCCCCGACGCCAGCAGGATCAAGCTGTCCCTCGTGTCCAGGTGGCTGTCCTTTCCAGGAACCGTGTTCACCCGAGGGTTGAACACCACGATGCTCTCGTGGCGTCCCCCGCGCTCCCGAGGACGATGACGGATGAACCCGCACACGACATACGGTGCATCATTGCGGATCGCGCGCCTCACCAGCTCGCGGTAGGTCGACCCCACCAGCACGTTCGGCACCGCCCGCACGAACAGCTGTCCGGTGTCCGACCGCGACGACAGCAGGTGCGCGAACAGCTTGCTCACCCCTGGGGTCACCGCGCTCTGGGAGAGCAGCTTCTCGGACAGCTCCCCGAGACAGATCACCTCGTCGACCGCGGTTGCTCGCAGGTGGCTTCGGTTCACGGACAAGATCAGCTCCATCACCGTGTGCACGTGCGGATTCTCGCGCTCGATCGCGATGCCCACGAGCGCGCTCCGCGCATCCGCCAGCATCCCCTGCTCGGGGTCGGCAAGGATGACCGCGGCCCGGGCGTGCGCGATGCGAGCCCGCCGCAACGCATCGCTCTCCGCAGGGCAGCCGAGGATCTGGAACACCCGTCCCGCTCCCCCGAGGGGAGGGTGCCACTCCGGATTGGCCTCCCAGAGTTTCCCGTCCTGCACGATGATCGCGATGTCGATCGCCCCGGCCACGGGGTCGTGCCGCAGCTGCTCCACGATCGCGCGAACCTTCTCGTTCACGTTGCAGATGACGACGTGGTCGGTCAGCTCCGAGGGATCTCGTGCCATGCCATCTCCGGTTTGCTCGTGTCGAAGCTGGGGCGGTCGAACGCGCAAACGATCAGGTGATCCGAATCGGTGAGGACGTGGTCCGCGAGCGAGGCCCGGCCGGTTCCGTCTGCCACGCACAGCCGGAAGTCACGGTAGGCATGCGCTCCCGGCCCATCGAGCCCCACGGGCACGATCGACTCCGTGTCCAGGTCGAGGAAGAACTCCTGGGCCTGCCGGAACGTCTTTCCCACGAGCTGGGACGGCACCCTCACGCGGTAAAACTCGCTGGTGTCGGCGCTGAACGTCATGAGCTCGTCGTAGATCTCCGCCACGCCCCCGTTGTGCACCGACTGGCTCATCAGCATCTCGCCGAAGTGGCGGCTCACGAGGCAGTCCGCCGTCTTGATGGACGACGCGTATCGCAGGCTCTCGGGCTCCTGCAGCTCGACCACGAGGGGGATGGCCCTGTTGCGGGCCACGGCCGCCAGCGCATGCATCATCGCCACGTCATCCCGCTCGCTGGGGGTGACCTTCCCCGCATCCCCGGACAGGACGATGACCCGACGTGCGTCCTCGATGTTCGCGGCGTCCAGGACGTCGTCCCGGGCCGGGTTGCCCTGGAGGGCGAAGACCCGACGGTGGGTGAGAGGGCCGGGGGAGGGGAGCTTCTCGGCGTCCTCGCAGACCACGAGGACGTAATGGCGACCGCCGAAGGCGCGGTGGATCTGGTGGATGATCTTCTCGAGGTGGTCGTTCCAGCCGAGAATCACCACGTGCTCGGCGAGCTTGAGTCCAGGGGGCTTGAGCGCCATCCGCCCCCTGCGCTGTTCGGTCCGCACGAGGATCGACACCACCTCGCCGGTGAACACCGCCACGATGCAGATGCCCGCCACGAGCAGGGTCGTGACCACGACCCGGGCGCCGAGTGACACTGGCTCCGGGGCGTCCATGCCGGAGATGATGAAGACGATGACACCCCAATACGTTTCCCAGTAGTCAGAGGCGTAGGGGCTCGGGTGGGTAGGGTTCTCGCTGACGCGTTCGATCAAGTGCAGCAGGTTGGCCCCGACGACCCAGGCCAGCACCGAGAGGAGAAGCAGGCGGGCGACCCTTCCCAGGCGGTACTGGTAGACGATGGCGGTGGTCCAGATCCGTACGATCACGGCCAGCCGGTAGACGCTGTAGCCGTGGCGCAAGATCCGCAGCAGGCGGAGCAAGCGCAGCAGCCGGAGCGTCCGAAGCAATCGCACGGTCCGCAGCACCAGGAACTCCGAGCCGATGCCCAGCACGTGCGCGAACATCAGGATCGACGGCAAGATCGCGATCAAATCGATCAGCGCATGGACCGAGAAGGGATAGCGCCAGCGGTTGGGCGACGCGTACCACCGCAGCAGGTACTCCAGAGTGAAGAGCACCGTGAACGCCGCTTCTGCGAGCAGGAGCGTCTGGTGCAGCAACGGATAGGTCGCGGCGTCCGTCAGGTGCTCGACCACGACCGCCGCGCACGAGGCGAGGATGGCCAGGACCAGGGTGACGTCGACCCACAGGCCGGTTCGCGGCTGCGATGGGTCCCCTCGGTAGGGCTGGAGAAGCTCGTCGAGCCGCTGCCTGAGGTTCGGTCGGGTCTTCGGTCGCAACGTCCCACCCTTCGACGGATAGGTCGCGATCGTACGCAGGGCCGCGCGGGGTCGTCAAGCAACTGACCCCGCTTGTTGGCCGCATGATGGTTCCGCAGATGGTCGCAGATGGCTTGGGTTGTGTTTGCGGATGTGGGCTCTGCACCGCCGTGCGCCTGATTGTCCCCGTGACCGCGGATTTGCACCGACCCCGCGCTCGTGCTCGTGCTCGTGCTCGTGCTCGTGCTCGGATCGGATCGGATCGGCTCGGGCTCAAGCCGAATGACTGGGAAATCGAAGGCTGGAAAGAATCAGGACCCGCTGACGGCGGGCGTGGACACGTTGGCCGTCACGCGCTGCGTGCCGTCCGCGTCCTGCTCGACGATCATCTGCAGACGGCGGTAGGGAGGCAGACCGGTGCCGGCGGGGATGAGCCGGCCCATGATCACGTTCTCCTTCAGGCCGCGCAGATCGTCGGTCTTGCCGCAGATCGCAGCTTCCGTGAGGACCTTGGTGGTCTCCTGGAAGCTCGACGCGCTGATGAACGAGTCGGTGGACAGGGACGCCTTGGTGATCCCGAGCAGCAGCGGCTCGGCCACCGCGGGGCGAAGGCTCCGCCCCATCACGCGCGCATTCTCTGCTTCGAACACGTGCTTTTCGACATGCTCATCGACCAGGAACGTGGTGTCACCCACCTCCTTGATCCGGACGCGCCGCAGCATCTGGCGCACGATGATCTCGATGTGCTTGTCGTTGATGGTCACGCCCTGCAGACGGTAAACCTGCTGGATTTCATTGACCAGCCAGGCCGCGAGCTCCTTCTCGCCCTTGACGCGAAGGATGTCGTGGGGGTTGGCCGGTCCGTCCATCAGCGGGTCGCCCGAGCGAACCCGGTCTCCAGGCTGCACCTGCAAGTGCTTGCCCTTCGGGATCAGGTACTCGCGCGCCTGCTCGTGCAGCGGGCTCCCGTCCGGCCCGAAAGGCGTCGCCACGATGCGTCGCTTGCCCTTCATGTCCTTGCCGAAGGAGATCTCGCCGTCGATCTCGCTGATGACCGCGTGGTCCTTGGGCTTGCGGGCCTCGAACAACTCCGCCACGCGCGGCAGACCGCCCGTGATGTCCTGAACCTTCGTGGTGTCACGCGGGATCTTCGCGACCGGCAACCCCGCTTCCACACGGTTCCCATCCTCGAGCCCCTGCTCGATGTTCGCACCCACCGGCAAGAAGTACGTGGCGTCCAGCTCCGAGTTCGGAAGCTTGCGGATCTCTCCGGTCGCCGCGTCCTTGATTGAGATGTGCGGACGAAGCTCCTTATCCCGGGACTCGATGACCACCTTGCGCGCAAGACCGGTCACCTCGTCCACCTTCTCCTGGACGCTCACGCCCTCCACCAGATCGCCGAATATCACGTTGCCGGCCACCTCAGTGATGATCGGCGTCGCGAAAGGATCCCACTCGGCGATGATCTCGCCCGCCTTGACCGCATCGCCATCCTTCTTGCGCATCACTGCGCCGTACTGGAGACGATAGTGCTCGCGCTCGCGGCCCGTGTCGTCACGCACCACCAGCTCGCCGTGACGGTTCATGACCACCGTGACACCGTCGCTTCGGGTCACGAGATGGGCAGTCCGCGTCTTGATGAAGCCGTCGGTCCGCGCTTCGAGCGAGCTCTGCTCGATCTTGCCGCGGGCCGCCGCACCACCGATGTGGAAGGTGCGCATCGTGAGCTGCGTGCCAGGCTCGCCGATGGACTGGGCTGCGATGATGCCCACCGATTCGCCGATGTTCACGCGGTAGCCACGCGCCAGGTCGCGCCCGTAGCACTTGGCGCAAACCCCGCGGCGCGCCTCGCAGGTGAGACCCGAACGGATCAGCACCTCCTCGATGCCCGCGTCCTCGATCGTCTTGACCAACGCCTCGTCCAGCTCCGTGTTGGCTTCCACCAACACTTCGCTCGTGAGCGGGTCCACCACGTCCTCGAGCACCACGCGGCCGAGAATACGATCCGCCAAGGGCTGGATCACCTCGCCCGCTTCCTCGAGCTTCGTCACCCGGATGCCGTCCAGCGTGCCGCAGTCGTACTCCTGGATCGTGCAGTCCTGGCCCACGTCCACCAACCGGCGCGTCAGGTACCCGGAGTTGGCCGTCTTCAGGGCCGTGTCCGCCAAACCCTTGCGCGCACCGTGCGTCGAGATGAAGTACTGCAGCACCGTGAGACCTTCGCGGAAGTTCGCCGTGATCGGCGTCTCGATGATCTCGCCCGACGGCTTCGCCATCAGGCCGCGCATGGCCGCCAGCTGGCGAATCTGCTGCGTGGACCCTCGGGCGCCGGAGTCGGCCATGATGTAGATCGGGTTGAAGCTCGGCTCCTCCGCCTGCTCCCCGGTCTCCTTGTCCGTCACCGCGTCCGCGCTGATCCCCTTCATCATCTCGCGTGTGACCTCGTCAGCCACGGACGCCCAGATGTCGACGATCTTGTTGTAGCGCTCGCCGTCGGTGATCAGACCGTCCTGGTACTGCTCCACGACCTCTTCGACCCGCTTCTGCGCATCGTTGAGCAGCTCCGACTTCTTGTCGGGGATGACCATGTCGTCCATGCAGATGGAGACGCCGGCATGGGTCGCGTAGTTGAACCCGAGCGTGCGAAGGCGGTCCGCCAACAGAACCGTCTCCTTATTGCGGTGCTCGCGGTAGCACTTGTCGATGAGGGCCGAGAGCGCCTTCTTGTCGAGCGTCTTGTTCACGAAGTCGAAGGGAACGCGCTTGGGAAGAATCTCCGAGATGAGCACGCGCCCCACGGTCGTCTGCACGAGCCGGCGCTTCGGGTTGCCAAGCTTGTTGAGCCGAGGGGTGCCGTCGTCCTCCACGTCCGGGACGCGGACGCTGATGCGGGCGTGCAGGTCCACCTCGCCGTTGTCGTACGCCATACGGACCTCCTCCACCGAAGCGAAGGTGCCCCGCAAGGCGTTGCCCGAGAGGTTGCCAGCGTCGTCGAGAAGCTGGACGTCACGGTAGCAGCCACGGGCGAACTTGCGCGCGCGGGTGGCGTAGTACAACCCGAGGACGATGTCCTGGGTGGGGTTGATGATCGGGCGGCCGCTGGCAGGGCTCAGGATGTTGTTCGTGCTCATCATGAGCACGCGCGCTTCCATCTGCGCCTCCGTGCTCAGGGGCACGTGCACCGCCATCTGGTCGCCGTCGAAGTCGGCGTTGAACGCGGTGCAGACCAGCGGGTGAAGCTGAATGGCCTTGCCCTCGATCAGGACCGGCTCGAAGGCCTGGATGCCGAGGCGGTGCAAGGTCGGCGCACGGTTGAGCATGACCGGGTGCTCGGTGATGACCTCCTCGAGGATGTCCCACACCTCCGGCCGCTCCTTCTCCACCATCTTCTTGGCGCTCTTGATGGTGTTGACGTAACCGCGCTCCTCCAGCTTGTTGTAGATGAAGGGCTTGAACAGCTCGAGGGCCATCTTCTTGGGCAGCCCGCACTGGTGCAGGCGCAGCGCCGGACCCACCACGATGACCGAGCGGCCCGAGTAGTCCACGCGCTTGCCCAGCAGGTTCTGGCGGAACCGGCCTTGCTTGCCCTTGAGCATGTCCGACAAGCTCTTGAGAGGCCGCTTGTTCGGCCCCGTGATCGTCTTGCCCCGACGCCCGTTGTCGAACAAGGCGTCCACCGCCTCCTGAAGCATCCGCCGCTCGTTGCGGATGATGATCTCGGGGGCGTTGAGCTCGAGCAGGCGCTTGAGCCGGTTGTTGCGATTGATGACGCGACGGTACAGGTCGTTCAGGTCGCTGGTCGCGAACCTGCCGCCGTCGAGGGGGACGAGGGGACGCAGGTCCGGGGGCAGGACGGGGATGACCGTGAGCATCATCCAGTCCGGGCGGTTGCCGCTGTCGCGGAACGCCTCGACGACCTTGAGGCGCTTGGCGATCTTCTTGCGCTTGGCCTCGCTGGTGGACTCGCGCATCTCGCCGCGAAGGTCCTCCGCCATCTGGTGAACGTCGACCCGCCGAAGCATCTCGAGGATGGCCTCACCGCCCATGGCCGCGGTGAACGCCTCGTCCCCGTAGTCGTCCAGCTTCTGGAGGTACTTGTCCTCGCTCAGAAGCTGGCCGAGCTCCAGGTCCGTGTCTTTCGGGTCGATGACCACGTAGGCTTCGCAGTACAGAACCTTCTCGAGGTCCTTGAGGGTGATGTCGAGGATGTTGCCGATCCGCGACGGGAGGCTCTTGAGGAACCAGATGTGGGCGACGGGTGTGGCGAGGTTGATGTGTCCCAGGCGCTCGCGTCGCACCTTGGACTGGATCACCTCCACGCCGCACTTCTCGCACACGATGCCACGGTGCTTCATGCGCTTGTACTTGCCGCAGTTGCACTCGTAGTCCTTTACCGGCCCGAAGATCTTCGCGCAGAACAAGCCATCGCGCTCGGGCTTGAACGTACGGTAGTTGATGGTCTCGGGCTTCTTGACCTCGCCGTGGGACCACTCACGGATCTTTTCCGGGCTCGCGAGCGAGATGCGGATGGCGCTGAAGGAGAGCGGGTCCTTGGGCTTTTCGAAGAAGCTGAAGATGTCGCGCACGATGACCTCCGTTACTCCGCAGCCGAACGCTCACCCATGGAGCGCTCCGGTCCTGTCTCGATCAGCTCCACGTTCAGGCACAACGACTGGAGCTCCTTGATGAGAACGTTGAAACTCTCGGGAAGTCCTGCCTCGAGCTGGAAATCGCCCTTCACGATCGACTCGTACATCCGAGTTCGACCCATCACGTCGTCGCTCTTGACCGTCAGGAATTCCTGCAGGGCATACGCGGCGCCGTAGGCTTCCATCGCCCAGACTTCCATCTCTCCCAAACGCTGTCCGCCGAACTGCGCTTTGCCTCCCAGCGGCTGCTGGGTCACGAGCGAGTAAGGTCCGATCGACCGCGCATGGATCTTGTCGTCCACGAGGTGGTGGAGCTTGAGGATGTACATCACACCCACCGTCACGTCCTCGTCGAACGCCTCTCCCGTCCTACCGTCGAACAGGATCGCCTGACCGTTACGCGGAAGCTCCGCCAACGACAGCGCATCCTTGATGTCCGCCTCGGTCGCCCCGTCGAACACCGGCGTCGAGAAGAACACCCCGCGACGAAGCTTGAATGCCAGCTGGACCGCATCGTCATCGTCCATCTTGTTGATGACCGCGATGATGTCCTCGTTGCCCTTGTACACCTGCTTGAGCCGCTCCCGGATGGCGTCGCCCGAGAACTTCTCTTCGACCATGCGTTGTAGCTGCTCGCCGAGCGTTCGCGCGCCCCAGCCAAGGTGCGTCTCGAGGATCTGGCCCACGTTCATCCGGCTCGGCACGCCGAGGGGATTGAGCACCAGGTCCACCGGCCGCCCGTCCTGCAGGTACGGCATGTCCTCTTCAGGCAGAATCCGGCTCACCACGCCCTTGTTGCCGTGGCGTCCGGCCATCTTGTCGCCGACCTGAAGCTTGCGCTTGATCGCGATGTACACCTTCACCAGCTTGATCACGCCCGGGGGAAGCTCGTCGCCCCGGCTCAGCCGCTCGATGCGCTCGCGGAAGTGCTCCTCCCGCACGCTGATCAGCTCCTCGAGGTTCTGCAGCTTCTGCCGCACCACCTCACCGTTCTCCACTTCGATCAGCCCCCAGTACTTGCGGGGGATCGACTGCAGACGGTCCTGGGTGATCTCGTCGCCCTTCGCAAGAAGGACCATGCCCTTCTCGTCCACCAGCTTGCCGTCCGTGAGCTTGCCCACGAGCATGCCTCGCACCTGGCGGAACGCCGAGTCGCGGAGGATCTGAACCTCCTCGTCCCGCGTCTTCTCCAAGCGTGCCTGCTCCTGGCTCTCGATCTCCAGGGCCCGCTCGTCCTTCTCCGTGCCGCGACGCGAGAACACGCGTGCGTTGATCACGATACCGCCGACGCCCGGGGGAACGCGCAGGGAGCTGTCCCGGACGTCCCCGGCCTTCTCTCCGAAGATCGCGCGAAGCAACTTCTCCTCGGGGGACAGCTGTGTCTCACCCTTGGGGGTGATCTTGCCCACGAGGATGTCGCCCGGCTTGACCTCGGCGCCGATGCGCACGATGCCCGAGTCGTCCAGGTCCTTGAGGGCTTCCTCACCCACGTTCGGGATGTCCCGCGTGATCTCTTCCTTGCCGAGCTTGGTGTCGCGGGCGACGCACTCGAACTCCTCGATGTGCACCGAGGTGAAGACGTCTTCCTTGACGATGCGCTCGGAGATGAGGATCGAGTCCTCGAAGTTGTACCCCTGCCAGGGCATGAACGCGACGAGCGCGTTGCGGCCCAGGGCCAGCTCTCCGCAGTCCACCGCGGGGCCGTCGGCGAGAACCTCGCCCTTCTTGACGCGATCGCCCGTGCGAACGGCCGGCTTCTGGTTGTAGCAGGTCGACTGGTTCGACCGGCGGTACTTCATCAGGTGGTAGATGTCGGGGTAGTCGGCGCCCTCGCCTTCCGCACGCACCACGATGCGCGATGCATCCACGCTCTCCACCACGCCGTCGCGACGCGCCACCGCGCACACGCCGGAGTCCAGGGCCACGCGCAGCTCCATGCCGGTTCCGACGATGGGGGCTTCGGTGGCGATGAGGGGCACCGCCTGGCGCTGCATGTTGGCGCCCATCAGGGCGCGGTTGGCGTCGTCGTGCTCGAGGAAGGGCACGAGGGCGGCAGCGACGGACACCATCTGGTTGGGGGCCACGTCCATGATCTGGATGTTCTCGGGCGGCACCATGCGGAAGTCGCCGTTGAAGCGGGCGGACACCAGGTGGTCCTTGAACTTGTTGTCGGGCGTGAGGTTGGCCGTGGCCTGGGCGATGAACTTGCCCTCTTCCTCGAGCGCGCTGAGCCAGTTGATCTCGTTGGTCACCCCTTCGGCGTTGACCGCGCGGTACGGCGTCTCCACGAAGCCGTAGGCGTTGACGCGGGCGTAGGTCGACAGCGAGGCGATGAGGCCGATGTTCGGACCTTCCGGCGTCTCGATGGGACAGATGCGGCCGTAGTGGGTGGCGTGGACGTCGCGGACTTCGAATCCGGCACGCTCACGCGTGAGGCCGCCGGGGCCGAGGGCCGACAATCGGCGCTTGTGGGTAACCTCGGACAGCGGGTTGGTCTGGTCCATGAACTGGGACAGCTGGGAGCTACCGAAGTACTCCTTGACCACGGCGCTGACGGGCTTGGCGTTGATGAGGTCGTGGGGCATGAGCGTGTCGATCTCTTGCGACATGCTCATGCGTTCCTTGATGGCGCGCTCCATGCGGACCAGACCAATGCGGTACTGGTTTTCCATGAGCTCGCCGACCGCACGCACGCGACGGTTGCCGAGGTGGTCGATGTCGTCGACGCTGCCGCGACCGTTCTTCAGCTCGATGAGGTGGCGGACGGTTTCGAGGATGTCCTGCGGCGTGAGCACGCACTGATCCAGGTTGGGCCGCTGATCCTCCGGCAGGTTGTTGTAGAACTTGTAGTTCAGCTTCAACCGCCCGACGCGCGACAGGTCGTAGCGCTCCGGGTTGAAGAACAGGTTGTGGAACAGCGTCTTGGCCGTGTCGAGGGTGGGGGGATCCCCCGGACGGAGGCGACGATAGATCTCCATGATGGCGTCTTCGGTCGTCTTGACCTTGTCCGCGATCAGGGTGTCGCGCAGGTACGAGCCGACGTTGAGGCCGTCGATGAAGAGGATCTTGAACTGGTTGACGCCGACGGAGCTGAGGTACTTGAAGAAGTGGGTCATCGCCTCGCGGACGGTGTCTTCGGTGGCGGCCTTCTTGCCGCTGGCCTTTTCGCAGAGGTCACCGAGGGCGATGGTCTTCTGCGGGTCGGCGGGGCTGGGGACCTGGGCGTTGGCGATCGTGTCGTTGCACTCGAGGATGACCTCGCCCGTCTCCATGTTGATGACGTCGTGGGCGGCGACCTTCTCGAGCAGCTCGGCGTACTCGAGGGGGATGCGGTCGATGCCCGCGGCCTTCAGCTTCTTGATGGCGATCCGGTTGAACTTGGCGTTCTTCTTGACCACCACTTCGCCGTCGACGCGGATGTCGCGGGTGGAGCGCTGTCCAGGGAGCAGATCGTATTCGATGCTCTTGCTGAACTTGGCGCCCTTCTCGAGGAAGATGTCCTCGGTGGAGTAGAAGTAATTGAGCAACTCCTGGGTGGAGTAGCCCAGGGCGCGCAGCAGCACGGTCGCGTGCATCTTGCGTCGCCGGTCGATGCGGACGTAGATGACGTCCTTGGGGTCGAACTCGAAGTCGAGCCAAGAGCCGCGGTAGGGGATGACGCGGGCGGAGTACAGGAGCTTGCCGGAGGAGTGGGTCTTGCCCTTGTCGTGGTCGAAGAACACGCCGGGGCTTCGGTGCAGCTGGCTGACGACGACGCGCTCGGTACCGTTGATGATGAAGGTACCGGTCTCGGTCATCAGCGGGATCTCGCCGAAGTAGACCTCTTGCTCCTTGATGTCGCGCACGATACGGTCGCCACCATCGCGCGTGTCATAGATCATGAGCTGCGTGGTCACCTTGATGGGGGCCGCGTAAGTCATGCCACGCTGGCGACACTCGTCGACGTCGTACTTGGGCTTTTCCAGGTTGTAAGAAACGAAGACCAGCTCGCTGGTTCCGTTGAAATCCTTGATGGGGAAGACACTGCGAAAGACAGCCTGCAGCCCGATCTCTGCCCTCTCCGAAGGGGGCACCGTGGCCTGCAGGAACTTGTCGTAAGAGGTCTTCTGAATGTCGATAAGGTTGGGAACCTGGATGATGCGCTTCACGCGTCCAAGGTTCTTCCTGATCCTGAAGTTCGTCTGCACGACCGACGCCATCGATGTAGCCTCCAGACGCGTCGAACACCCGCCGGTGAGGTTGGCTCACAAACGCAAAGGGACCGGCGTCAGGCCAGGAATTCCCGACCTGACGTCGTCCCGAAAGGGTCCCAGGGACCTGAAACAGAAACGGTCACTTACTTGAGCTCGACCTTGGCTCCGGCTTCTTCGAGCTTCTTCTTCATTTCCTCGGCCTCGGCCTTGGGCATGGCTTCCTTGACGATCTTGGGAGCGCCTTCGACCAATTCCTTGGCTTCCTTGAGTCCGAGTCCCGTGATCTCGCGCACTGCCTTGATCACGTTGATGCGGTTCGGGCCGCAGTCCTTGAGCTCGACGTCGAATTCGAGCTTCTCTTCGACGGCAGCTTCGGCAACGGGGCCGGCGACGCCGGCGACGGCAACGGGAGCGGCGGAGACGCCCCACTTCTCCTCGAGGGTCTTGACCAGGGTAGCCATGTCCATGACGGACATCTGGCTCAGGTGGTCGATGAGCTGCTCGGTGGTGAATTCAGCCATGATCTCAACTCCTTGAACTTGCTAGCGAGAGCCTAGGGACTCTCGCGACGTCTTCTTCTTCAACCGGCGTGGCCGGCTCATCCGCCTTCGAGCTGACGCTTGCGGGCGTCGAGCAGGTAGGCGAAGTTCTGACCGGGCGCGTTGAGCTGCCTTACCAGGCTCTGCATGGGGGCCATGAAGGTGGCGAGCAGCATGGAGCGCAGTTCGTCCTTGCCGGGCATGGTGGCGAGGACGTTCTCGACGTTGGCGGCCGACAGGACGTCGGACTCGACGACGCCGCCCTTGACCTTGAGCTTCTGGTGATCTTTGGCGAAGGACTTGATGACCTTGGCCGCGATGCCAGGCTCTTCGTAAGACCAGGCGATGCCGGTCATACCTTTGAGCAAGGGCTGGATGGCATTGGCGTAGGGACGGTCCTCGACGGCGCGGTGAACGAGGCTGTTCTTGACGACCTTGTAGTCGACGCCGGCTTTTCGGAACTCCTCGCGGAGCTTGGTGACGTCCTCGACGGTCATGCCAGCGAAGTCGACGAAGACCGCGGAGACCATGCGATCGAAGCGGTCGCGGATCTCGGTGATGCTGGCGGTTCGTTCGGCGCGGTTCATGGCTTACTTCACCTCTCCTGCTGCATCCGCGGTATCGACGCGGACGCCAGGCCCCATCGTGGACGACAGAGCGATGCCCTTGAGGTAGGTGCCCTTCGCGGTGGAGGGCTTGGCACGCATGAGCGCCTGAATCAGGGCTTGTGCGTTTTCCAAGAGCGCCTCGCTGGTGAAGGACAGTTTGCCGATGCGGCAGTGGACGATGCCGGCCTTCTCCACGCGATACTGAACCTTTCCTGCCTTGGCTTCGCGAACGGCCTTCTCTACGTCGAAGGTGACCGTTCCGACCTTGGGGTTAGGCATCAGGCCGCGGGTACCGAGGATTCGTCCCAGCTTGCCGACGGAGCTCATCATGTCGGGTGTTGCGATCACCCGGTCGAAATCGAGGAAGCCTTCTTGGACCCGCTGGACGAGCTCGTCCGAACCAGCGAAATCCGCACCCGCTTCGCGGGCCTCGCGCTCTTTATCGCCCTTGGCAAAGACCAGCACGCGGACCGTCTGACCGGTTCCGTGGGGCAATACGATCGCCCCGCGGACCATCTGGTCTGCGTACTTGGGATTGACCCCGAGACGCACGGCCATTTCGACGGTTTCGTCGAACTTGGCATGCGCCGCCGTCTTCACCATGGAGATAGCTTCCTCCAAGGTGTGTCGTTTCGCGCGGTCTACTTGTTCAAGCGCCGCACGATGTTTCTTGGCGACTTTTCTCATCGCACCTCCTTCTTCGGCTATCGCCTCCCACGGTGCGCCATTTCCCGTGGTGCGGGGTTGGGCGCTCCCAGCGCCCTTTACGTCCAAACGTTTGATCAACCCTGAACTCGAACGCCCATGGACCTCGCGGTCCCAGCGATCGAGTTCATTGCCGACTCCACGTTCGTCGTGTTGAGATCCTTGAGCTTCAGCTCGGCAATCTCACGAAGCTGCTGCTCCGTGATCGTGCCGACCTTGATCTTGTTCGGCTCCTTCGAGCCAGAACCCGGCTTCTTCGACGTCGACAGTCCCGCGGCCTTCTTGATCAGCACCGACGCGGGCGGCGTCTTCATGATGAAGGAGAACGAACGATCCGCGTACACCGTGATGAGCACGGGGATGATCATGTCCCCCTGCGCCTGTGTACGGGCGTTGAAGTCCTTGCAGAACGCCATGATGTTGACGCCATGCTGGCCGAGGGCCGGACCCACCGGAGGCGAAGGGTTCGCCTTGCCGGCAGGCAGCTGCAACTTGATGAAGCCGACGATCTTCTTCATTGTCTTCCATGCTCCCAGCGCCCACGCCGTGCCCAGTAGCTCGGGGGGCTGGTATTAGCGCTTCTCCACCTGGCTGAACTCGAGCTCGACCGGGGTCGCCCGGCCGAAAATCGATACCTTCACGCGAAGCTTCTGCTTCTCCGGCTTCACTTCTTCCACCGTGCCCGAGAAGTTCGCGAACGCTCCATCGACTACCCGGACCTCGTCGCCCTCTTCGAACGTGACCCGCGGCTTGGGCTTCATCGCCCCCTCTACCATCCCCTGCCGCAACCCGTCGATCTCAGGCGCCTTCACCGGCGTCGGGTTCTGGTTCCCAATGAAACCCGTCACCCGGTTCGTCTCCTTCACCAGGTGCCAGGTCTTCTCGTTCATGTCCATCTCGATGAACACGTAACCCGGCAGGCTCGTCTTCTGGCGAAGCCGCGTCTTGCCGCCCCCACGATTGTCCTGCACCGTCTCCGTCGGGATCAGAATCTCCCCGAAGGACTCAGCCATGTCGTGCTGCTTGATCCGCTCCTGCAACCCAGCCTTCACCTTGGCTTCGTAGCCGGAGTAGGTCTGAATTACGTACCACTTCTTCGCCATGGGAATCTCCTGGGTCAGGCGCGGTAGACGAGGTCGGTCACGAACCCCCAGAACCGATCCAACAGCGTCAGATAAATGGTCGCAATGATGCTCGCCACCACCACCACCACGGTTCCACTGGTGACCTCCTTCTTGTTCGGCCAGGTCACCTTCGCCAGCTCCATCGCCGCCTCGTTCACCCACGTGCGGATGTCCTCACGACGATACACGTAGATGAACGCGCCCACCGCGACGAGACCGCCAGCCAGCGTGCCCCAGGTGTCGCGTCCTTCCTCTCCGACGTACGTCAGCCAGCCCGCCTGGTCCACGATGCTCTGGGTGGACGCGAGCTTGCTCCAGATCGTGGAGACGATTCGGCCAAACACGTACGCCACCGCGATGCCCGCGGTGAAGAACCCTGCCATCACGTACCGGGTCGCCCCCAACTGCGTAGGGGACACACCCTGGGCCACGTCGTCTCCCACGCGAACCACGAGCTTGTCGTCGCCCTCCGCATCCGCCTGGGCGTCGACTTGCTCACGATCGGAGTCCAACGAATCCGACGGGGCCTCGGCCTCGTCGTCTCGCTCGCTCTGTTTGTCGGAGTCTACCCTTCCCATCGAATGCACCTGATGACGACGTTACGAAAAAGGAGCGGCCGGAGCTCCTGAAGGCGGCTCCGGCGCGTTGAAGAGGCGTTGAAGAGGGCAGGGGCGGCGGGACTCGAACCCGAAACCTGCGGATTTGGAATCCGCTGCTCTACCAGTTGAGCTACACCCCTTTGCGAGACCGCCGGGTCGTCCGCCGGGCTCACGCTTCTGCTACTTGGTCTCCTTGTGCACGGTGTGCCGCTTGCACTTCGGACAATACTTGCTCATCTCCAAGGGCGTAGTGGAACGCCGTACACGAGTGGTCCTGTAATTGCGCGCCGAGCATTCCGTGCAGGCCAGAACAACGTTGACGCGATCTCCCAAAGTCGATCCCTACTCCACAATCTTGGTCACGATGCCGGCGCCGACGGTGCGTCCACCCTCACGGATGGCGAATC
>CAZAWR010000097.1:0-8027 GCA_964488865.1 uncultured Polyangiaceae bacterium
CCCTTAGAAAAACCTAGACCCAAAGCAGCGCGGAGCGCTTGATTTGGGTCTAGCGGGAACTCCGCGCGGATCTCGATGTCACTTGGGGCCATGGGACGTTGGATCGTACCGCTTCTCGCGGTGTGCGGCGCCGTGTTGCCTTCGGCCGCGGTCGCCTCCTCACCTTCGGAACCTGGCTTGACCGCGCTGGACGACGGGAGCCCGCCCCCCGCCGAATGCGTGGAAGCGACACAGGAGGACCACCCGTCGCGGGACGACGCGCTCGTCTTGAAGCTGGACAACGGGTGCAGCGTGGCCGTGCACTGCTCCATGTCCTGGGTGGTTCGGTGCAAGGACGGCAAGGAGCATGCGTTCTCGCGCACGGCAAACCTGGCCGCGGGAGCGAGTCAGTCGTTCGAAGCGTCGGCATCCGTGTGTTCGGAAGCGGGCTGGCGCATCACGCCTCCGAAGTGGGAGTGCGGGTCGAAGTAAGGGGCCGACGAAGAAGAGGGGCGACTTCACAAGTCCGTGTCCGTGGCCACTCGACAACGCCGAGTCAAGCTCACGGCAGGCCTTTCCAAGCCAGAGCAATGACCATGGGGCGTCGCGTGGGGATCACCAGGAGCTCGCAGAAAACAGAGGACGAGCTCCCTTTCTGAGGCTTCTGCGCCCTCTGTGGTTGCTTCGGAGGGTCAAGCGCCCTTGCGAACCGGCCGCACCAGGAAGCTCACATGCGGATAGCCTGACTCCGCGGCCGTGCGGAACACGCTCTTGACGACCACCGCAGGCACACTCCGGTCCACTTGCAACACGACCGCGCCCGGGAACTCCTGCCCAGGGTTGAGCTGACGCCAGAACTCACGCTTCTTGCGCAACATGTCCGCGAGCCCGTCGATCCTCGCCATCTGCCCGTTTTCGAGGATCGGTCGAACCGATCCGGTCGGAATGCCGTCGAGCAGCACCTGCGTTCCGGACACGATGACCATCGGTGCGTTCGTCATGTCCGCGGTGTTCTGGGCCGAGGGGAGCTTCACACTCTTGTCGGGCGGAATCTCCCCCGACGCCGAGAAGGACATCAGCAGGAACACCACGACCACGACCAAGAAGTCGATGAAGCTCGTGAGGCTCAGCGATACGTTGACGTCCCGACGCCCCCCGCCGGCGGCTCGCTTCCGAACGGTTCGCAGCGGAACCTCATGCAGAAGTCGACGCCCCGGGGTCTTGATCATCTCGTGCTCGTGCTTGCGATTGATGGGCAAAGACATCGAATCACCTCCTCACCGCGTCGCAAAGGTCACCGCAAACGCGTTGACGTCACTGTCCCCGAGCTTTCGCTTCGAGCCGTAGATGGCGTCGATCACCGCCACGATCTCCGAGAACGGAGCGCGATTGTCGACCGACAGGACCGCTCGATCCTGCAGCCTGTCATCGGCATTCTGGTGTGTCCCGTAAAGCTTCCACTGCTCCGCAATCGCTTTGGCCAGGTCCGGGTACCGCGCATCACCGTCCGCTCCGGGAATCGCCTTGCGCATGACCTCCGTGGTCGCATGCACCGTCTGCCCGGACTTCCACACCAGCACGAAGCGGTCCGCCTGCTGCATCTCCACCGTAAGAACCTTCTCCAGAGCCGTGTTCGTCGGCGGGTCGATCGTCGACCCCGGACCCTGGCTGTCGAGCTCCAGTCGAGCCATCTGCGACCACACCGCCGTAAGCAGCAGGAAGGTCACACACACCACGAACAGGTCAATCATGGGAACCAGATTGATCTCCGTATCCACACCCCGACGACCCCCGTGCTGCGCCGCTACGCTGACACCTGCCATGATCACCTCCGCTATTCCTGCCCACCGAACCACGCGGAGTCACGCCCGCCGGGTCGCGACTCCTGCCCATACTCCTCCTCCTCGCGAGCAAACACCTCCCTATCCCCAAGGCCCCTACGGGCCGGATCTGCGCGTTCGGTGCATGGACGCCCGCAGCAAGGGCGAAGTTCCCAAGGTGTCAATCTTGGAGGAATACTGGATAGTTCCAGCCCCAGCCCCCGACGGGTTCGGCGGCATGGAGGGCTATCGCCCCTCGCTCACTCCACCATGTCCAGGCGCGGAACCACCCCCAGCGCACGCTCCATGTAGCGCCTCTTGGCACGCAATGAAGACGAGAAGTACGGCGAGGGAAGCCGCTTGATCTCGCACAGCGGAAGGTCCACCGGCACCGTATCCGTCGGATGAATCTTCCCTTCGTCCGACAGTATCGCGTGGGCAAACATCTCCGCGTAGTCCTCCGTCGGATACCGCGCCGCCGTGGGCGTGACGAAGCCCGCCAGCGGAAGGTTCGCCGCCGCCGCACACACGTACAGCGTGCGCGTCATCGGATCCTGGCGCTCCGTCAGCTGATAGCCGGGCGAAATCAAGGACGCGGGCCCGTCGATCACGCTCAGCACACTGCCCCACTGCACCGTATCCAACGCTACCCGAGGAATCACCGATCGCACGAGCTGATCGTCGGGCGACAGGGGCAAGAGCCGCCCTTCGGTGGTGACGAACCGCCAGGAATAGCCCGCAAAGCCACCCATGCGCGTCACGCGAATGCGCACCCGATCGTCCAGCTCGAACTCCCCCGCATAGAGAGAAAGCGCATGCCCCAGCTCGTGCAACACCAGGTACCGGACCGCAGGGTCCGTCGTCATGGGCCAGGATGAATCCGGCAACCTCTGCACGCGAGCTCGCGCCTCCCCGCCCGCCAGCGATCGCCAGTACAGCGACGGAACCGCCGCGTCGCGCAGGTCGCGGTCGAGGGGAAAGGCGTCGATGTCCACGAAGACGAACCCGCCGGTTCCCTCGGCCAGGTTCATGTCACAGGGCACGAAGGCTGCCGCGGCGCCCCGGAGGTCGCGAACGGGCCAGATCCCATGAGTTCGATTCAGGATGCGGTGGGCAGTGGGGTGCAACCGGTCGAGGATGGTGTCGAGTCGCTGCTGCAGAGCAGGGTCGAGCGGAGAAGGGAGAGCGTACGTTTCCGCGTGGTCCCGGATACGCTGCTGGCATGAAGCGGGAGGGGGAGTCAGCTTGTTGGTGGCCGGGGGAAGGGGGGATTCCGCGGACAGGAGCCGTGCGTAGGTCGGGGGCTGGACAGGCGTGGAGGCGCACCCGCCAAGGGCGGAGAGAACGGCGATCATCCATCCTGCCGGGCGGCGCATCAGGCTCCTTTCGTGAACAGCTCCTCCTTTCAATATGGTTACCCTGCGCACAAGCGCCAGGGCTCGCGCGTCGTTTCACAACAGTTGACGCGTCGCGTAGGCGATCATCGCGGGAGATGCGGAGATGCGGAGATGCGGAGGGTCGCGGTGGCGGGAGAGGTCAACCCTTGATCTCGTGCCGCCACGAAAAGGGGTCTTCTTCGGTCGCGGTCTGGATGCCGACGAGCTTGTCGTACAGCTTCTGCCAGCGGTCATCGAAGGGGAATTCCCAAGCGCGGTCCGTGTCCGCGATCTGGCGGATCCACGTGATGACGGCTGCCGTGCCGCAGCACGCCGCCGCGTCGATCTCGCTCAGCTCCTCGAGCGCGATGTTGCGCTCCTCCGTGGGCCACCGGAACAGTTCCGAGGCGATGCGCATCAGGGACCGACGCGTGATCGAAGGAAGGACACTGGAGGACTTGGGCGTGAGGAGGGTGCCCTTCTTGATCGCAAGGAAGTTCGCGGCGCCGATCTCGTCGATGTACTTGCGCTCCTGCGGGTCGAGGTAAATCGCTTCGGCGAACCCGTGCGACTTGGCGTCTCGCCCCGGATAGAAGGAGCACGCGTAGTTGCCGCCTGCCTTGATGTGCCCGGTGCCGTGGGGCGCCGCGCGATCGTAGTGGCTCACCCGAAACGCCTTGCCCTGGTTCGGGCCGAACCCGCCCTTGAAGTAGGGTCCCACCGGGCTGACGAAGATCCGGAAAACGTACGTCGACGCGGGCTTCACGCCCACGTTGTCTCCGATGCCCACGTAGAACGGCCGGACGTAGAGCGCCGCTCCCGTCCCGTACGGGGGCACGTAGGGCGCGTTGGCCAGCGTGACCTCTTCCACACCGCGAAGGAACAACTCTTCCGGTACCCGCGGTCCGCACAAGTAGTCCGCCCCGGAGTTCATCCGTCGCGCGTTGTCCAGCGGTCGGAACGCGTAGAACTTGCCGTCGACCCCCGTCTGCACCTTCATCCCCTCGAAGATCTCCTGGCCGTAGTGCAAGCACTGGCTGCCTTCGGGCAAGTGCATGATGGAGTCTTCGACGATGCCGCGCACGCGCCAGACGCCGTGCTGGAAGATGGCCTCGAAGCGCCACGGGCATGGCATGTAGTCGAAGCCAAGGTTGGCGAAGTCGAGCGCAGCCTTGGTGCTGTCGCTGATGAAGTAGTATCTCGGCTTGTTCATTCTTGGCGTTCCGTGCGGGGCTTGGGGGAGCGCTGGAGAACACTTGAGAACGAGGCCACTCGCGGAGCGCGGTCGCTCACGCCAGACGCGGCCAGGTTCCATCGAAGTCGAGCGAATCCTCGAGTTGTCGCGTGAGCCAGCGCGACGATACTCCGGGAACCCCCCCCTGCCAACCCCTGGAAAGACCGCCAACCGTGCTGTTATTTCCCCTCATCGCACGCGTTCGATCGCTTCGACCGGCCTTCGCGTCAGGGCCCCGTTCTCGCACGGAGACGCGCAGAGCACGCTTGCTGCAACGTTCTGCGTCACCCATCCTCGCGTCCGGCGGAATCCAGGTTTCCTGCGCGTTCGGGGTGGATCCTTCGACCGGTGGTCCCCTACCCTTCGCTCCCATGCCTCCTCTCGTCAGCGTACTTCTCCCCTACCGGAACGTCGCTGCCACGATCGAACAGGCCCTCGACAGCATACTTGCCCAGTCCTATCCCCATCTCGAGGTTTGCGCCGTCGACGATGGTTCCTCGGACGACGGCCCTTCCCGCGTAGCGCAACGCGCTCGCCGCGACCCCAGGGTGCACTGTCTTGCAACAGGCGGCCTCGGCCTCGTTCCTGCCCTGCAACACGCCCTCGCGGCATCGCACGGCACGCTCGTGGCGCGCATGGACGGCGACGACGTTTCCCTGCCGACCCGGATCGAACGTCAGGTGGCCCTGCTACGCGATGACCCGACCCTGGGTCTGGCGAGTGTACAGGTCGAAGGCTTCCCCGAGGAAGCGCTGGGCGAGGGCATGCGACAGTACATCGCGTGGCAGAACGGCTTGATCACGCCCCAGCAGCACACCCGAGAGATGTTCGTCGAGGCACCCTTGTGCCACCCCACCGCGCTGCTGCGTCGCGACGCGCTCGAAGCCGTGGGGGGCTGGCAAGACGTCCGCGGCCCGGAAGACTACGACCTGTGGTTGCGGCTCGACGCGGCTGGCTGGAGGATGGCCAAAGTTCCCGAGGTGCTGTTCCGTTGGCGCCATCGTCCGGGCCGAGCCACCTTCGCCGATAGCAGGTACGCGCTCGAGCGATTCCGAGAAACCAAGGCCGGCTACCTCGCACGTCGTGTGCGCGCGCTCGGCTCGCCGATGATCGTGTGGGGCGCAGGTCCGACGGGCAAACGGCTCGCTCGTGAGCTCGAGTCGCACGGTCTACTCCCTTCGTTCTTCGTGGACATCGATCCTCGCAAGATCAACCGGACAGCGCGCGGCGTGCCGATCCGCTCCGCCGATATGCTGCGTGTGGGCGAGGGCACCGTCGTGGTCGCCGTGGGAGCCAGGGGAGCGCGCGATCTGATTCGCTCTGCTCTGGCACCGCGAGGGTTCGTCGAGGGCGAGCACTACCTGTTCGCGGCCTGAAGCCGCCACGGTCAGTACAGATACTCGTAGTCCAGGAACGAGCCTCCGATCCCCACCGAGACGTCGTAGGCATGGGTGCCCATCAACTCGCGGTACGCGCCTCGCACCGAGAGCCCCAGCCGGCTCCGCTCCGAATCCCCCATGAAGTCCAGCAAAGCCCCCAAGCCCGTCGAGAACTCGTCCCCGAAGGGAGCCGTCTCCGAACCGTCCTGCCGGTCGTCCGATGCGAGCACGAAACTCGTCCGCGCCCAGGCCTCCAGCCGCAATGGCGCTCCTGCTTCGACGCCCAAGAACGACTCGACAGGGATGTCCACGCCGAACGGGATGTGACCTCCCGTCAAGCCGCCAATCCCCGCCCCCGACACCAGACCGATGGACACATGCTTGCCGATCGCGGTCCCGAGCCCCGCCACGATCCGGTACTCGTACAGGAAGCCGCCGTTGAACCCACCGCCCAGCTCGACGTCCGTACCCAACGCGAACCCGATCGGTGACGTGTCGCCCACACCCCGCAACCGAAAGCCCAACGACATCGCCGTCCGCCTGTCCCCCAGAAGCGCGTCGTCCGACGCCCGCAGCGTCGCGAGGTGAAAGTCCATCAGACCGCTGGAATCGAGACCGCCCTCCTTCGGTTCACGCGCACCGTCCACGCCCATGAGCTGTTCCAGGCTCGTGGTGTCGAGCCAGGGGAAGGGAAGACGGAACACGGGAACGTCCTCGGTGACCACACCCAGGGTCGGCTGTAGCTCGATGCGCAACACCGCGAGGTCCGTGGCTTGACGCAGTTGCCGGAGCGATCGCTCGAGGTCCTGTGCGCGGCCGTCCCATTGCGCGAGGGCCTGCTCCACGCGCAGCGGGTCCTTCACTCCGGCGCCCCCCAGCAGCTTCGCCACCCGAGCCCGGCTCTCACGCGCCGAGCGAAGCTCCGCCATGACGTCGACGATCTCCGGCGTGCGGTCACGCACCTCGTGGCGTCTGCCCGTTTCGACGCCCACGCTCGCCACCCGCTGCACCGTTTCGGCGAACCGGTCGCGCGCCACCTCGATCGTGATCACGGACCCCTGCTGGCCTTGCAGGCGGCCTCCCATCGATGGCAACTGTGCGACGATCGCGTTCGCAGCCTCTTCTTGATCGCCCACCCGCAGCGAAAGCACCCCGGTGACCTCGAGCGCCTGTTCGGTCGACTCGACCTTCGCCACCGCCTCGTTCGGCTGCTCTGTCCTGCCGTTCGACGCAAGGGTCGTCACGGCAAAGACGGTTGCCACACAAGACACGATGGCCGACGCGCGCACGAACATGATCGACTCCCTGCCACCGTATACCACGAGTGCCCGTGGACGGAGCGCGGGCGTCTTACTCGCCTCGTCGCCGTGTCGCGCTCTGCTCGGGGCTCGAACCCGAACGAGCTGACAGATTGTCACGCACCGGACCGTAACCGGACAGCGCGTCACACCGCCCTGCCCCAGGGGAGCGTTCGAGCTGCACGAAAGACCTGCGAACTGCGCGATTCATTCCCGGGGCAGGGCTGGCACGAGGCGTGCTCAACCCCGAGCCATGCGCCGCCTTGCCTTTGCCATCGTGCCTGCTGTCGCGATCCTGGCCGTCGTCGCTTGCGCGCCCACGGCCGAGGTAGTCGGTGATGCAGACCTTGCCCTCGGGGATGCCGTCAGCTGTCTGGATTCGCAGGACTGCGCAGGACATTGCGAAGCCATGCTCGACGAGGCCAAGCTGTCCGTGAGCCCGCCCACGTTCGAATCGAGCCGCTGCGAGCTGGCCGCCATCGTGTCCGACGATGCGGCCCAACCCGTGCCTGCACCGTCGTGCCTCTGCATGCAGGGCGGCTCCGAGCCGAGCGCCTTGATCCTGTCAGCAACGGGGCCGGATTCGTGCTTGCTCTACGGGCGGGACCGGAGCTGCCTGTACGAGAAGGCCTCGTTTCCGGGGTGTGACCCGTCCGAGCCGCAGACGAGCTGCGAGCAGGTATGCGACGAGGTGCAGCGGCGACTTGCGGTCGACGCCCTGCGAAGGCCCTCCGTGCACCTTCGCGCGGCGACGTGCGCGACCACGGGTTGCCACTGCGTGCTTCGGATCGACGACAGCTGCTTCGTGGACGACTGGCTCGACGCGTACGATTGCGGGCAAGACGACGTCGCGATCGTGACGGCATTCGAGTCGGAGCTTCGCGCGCAGGTGCGTTGACCCGGCCCTGCCGGGTGCCAGTGCAGGGGCTGTCGCCCCTACG
>CAZAWR010000097.1:8127-10587 GCA_964488865.1 uncultured Polyangiaceae bacterium
CTCCCGCCCGGCAGGGCCGGGTGCCAGTGCAGGGGCTGTCGCCCCTACGCTCCCGCCCGGCAGGGCCGGGTGCCAGTGCAGGGGCTGTCGCCCCTACGCTCCCGTTGGTCGCTACCCTCGTCCCCGGACGAGCCAAATCCGAGCAGGACAGGTCTTGCCTGCGCGTTTTCTTTGCAGATCAGCCAAAGACTTCGTTTGCAGGAGACTAACGCGTCGCGTTGGCAGGGATGCCGTGCAATCGGATCTTTCCTGGCGACGCAGACCTGTTAATGTAGCGTGCCCCATGCTGAGTGCGCCGCTGTCCGCCCGTGTTGCGCTCGTGGGTCCCGAGCTCGAACGCTCGGCGAACCTGGGCCTGCGTGTGCTCGCAGCAGCCCTCCGCGCCGAAGGGCACCAGCCCGCCCTGTTCGCGCTCTGCTCCCCGCACGACTTCGAGCGCGTCGCGCAGGCCATCGTCCAGGACCGCCCCGACGCGGTCGGCATCAGCATCGCCCACGAGGGCAGCGCGCTGCTGTTGACCGCCCTGCCCAAACGCCTCCGGGACCTCGGGTACGACAGGCCCATCGTAGCGGGCGGGTTGTTCGCCACGCTGCGGGCGCGCGAGCTGCTCGACGCCTCGGAGGAGCTCGACGGCGTCATTCGCCACGACGGGGAGCTCTCTGTCGTCCGTCTCGCCGAGGCGGCGATCGGGCGATGTGACCTGCTTGACGTACCCGGCATCGTGGCACGGCGCGAGGGCGCGGTGGAAGAAGGGGCGCCCTGTGATTTCACGGGACACACCGTCTGGCCGTGGCGCGGGTCCCAGGGATTGCCCAAGCAGCTGGGGTTTCCGACCGCGAGCATGATCGCGAGCCGGGGCTGCCAGCGCTCATGCGCCTACTGTACGGTCGTGGCTCTGCGTCAGGATGCGGAGGCCAGGAGGCTCGAAGCTGGCCATAGCACTGGCTTGGACGCTGCCGTTCGCCGTCGTTCGGTGCAGGACATCGCGAACGAGATGGCCGCGCTGGTGTTCGAGTACGGGGCCCGGGTGTTCGAGTTCCAGGATGACACGTTCCTGCCCGACAACGCCGAGGAGGCGGAGACGTTCCTTCGTTCACTCCACGGGCAAATGCAGGTGCGGGGTCTTCCGGGTTGCGCGATCAGCATCTCGATGCGCCAGGACCAGGTGACCCGAGAGGTCTGCACGGAGCTTGCGAACATTGGGGTGGTTCGCGCGACCGTGGGCATCGAAGCCGTGTCTCGGTCGCTGTCGCGCCGACTCGAACGGGAGCCTTCGCCGGTTCCTGCGCGCGTGGTGCTGGGGCGCCTCCGCCGGCTGGGGATCGTCACGAGCTTCCAGAGCCTGGCCCTCGGGCCGGACGTCACCCTGGACGAGGTCGAAGACGAGCTGGAGGCGTTGTCGACCGTTCGGGGCGTGCCTTTCGAGCTGTCCCGCCTCGAGGTGTACGGCGGGACAGTCCTGGCGCGGCGGCTTCGGGAGCAAGGACGACTGCGGGGCTGCGCGTTCCTGCGGAAGATTGGCTACGCAGACCAGCGGGTTGCCCTCTTGGAGACGTGGATGTCCCGCATCGCGACCCGGCACTTCGGCAAGCGGTCTCCCGCACGACAGCTTGCCGACCTGTCCTATGACATCGCTCTCGCCGGCCGCTTCTACCCGCATGCCCGTCTCGCCCCGATCGAGGGACTCGCGGCGCGTCTCGTGTCCAGGGTCAACGCGGACCAGGTTCACACGGCGCACGCGCTCGTTGCCCTGCTGCGTCGCGCGGACTCCAGTGACCGGTTTCTCGAGCCGATCCTCTTCGCGGCGATCCGACAGGACGACGCGCTCATTCGGACGATCGGAGACGTGGCCGCCGTGCTCAACGACGAAATCCAAGCCGTCGGCGCCGACAGCGCGTGGACGTCGACACGAGGTCGCGGCTCCGTCCCGCCAAGCGCTGGCCCCCGGGATACCGAAGGGCACCTCCCGCTCTTCGAGCTAGAAGAGTCGGACACCGTCATCATGGAAGCGCCCCCGGTGATCGCAGTGGACGTGGAGAACCGGTGCGCCGAGCTCGCCTCGAGAACGTGCCTCGGGTCGATCCGGGCTTCCGACCCGGGCGAGGCGGCAACCGCGACCGAGGCTCCGCCAACACACGCGGAAGCTGGGTACATTCGAGCCGTCGTACGGGTGTCAACCGACGGGCGAGGCGAGTTGGTGGAACTCGTCGGGGCGCAGGGAGGGCTCGACGTGTCGGAGCCTGCCTTCCAGTGCGTGGCGCAGGTGCTTGCGCGTCACGACCTGTCAAACCTGGCGGGGGAGAGCTTGACCTACGAGGACCCGGGACCCATCGGCTAAGCCGAGCGAGAGAGAGGCAATCGCGCGGTCAGACACGACGTCGCCTTCTTCAGACGAGTCCTGGTGAGGGGCGACAAAAGGCGAACGGGGCGAAGCCCAATGGCTTGCCCCGTCCGCGGGTC
>CAZAWR010000097.1:10687-22367 GCA_964488865.1 uncultured Polyangiaceae bacterium
GAGATGCTTGGTTCGTTCGGTCTGTGCTCCTTGGCTCGTCCAGGTTGGGTTCGAAAGGGAGGCTCGTTGTCCCGTCCGTTTGATAGCTGAAGGCACGACGGGCGCTGTTCATTCCCCGCTCGACGACAAAACTTCTCGGGACCGTGGGGCGACAAAAGGCGAACGGGGCGAAGCCCAATGGCTTGCCCCGTCCGCGGGTCGTAGGGGAGGTTGCGAGATGCTTGGTTCGTTCGGTCTGTGCTCCTTGGCTCGTCCAGGTTGGGTTCGAAGGGGAGGCTCGTTGTCCCGTCCGTTTGGTAGCTGAAGGCACGACGGGCGCTGTTCATTCCCCGCAGGAAAACAAAATCTTCGACGCGAGGCAGCGCTCGTTGCACAGACAAAAAGGGCGAACGCACAGACCGGTCAGGGGGCCCGTGCGTTCGCGAGGAGAGGGAGGAGGTTGCGGTCGGGTTCTCTGTGGGAGGCTCCTTTCCGGGGGTGTTCCCCGTGCTTGCCCTTTGTCGATGGAAGGCCCGAAGGGGCAATCTTGTTCCCCACCAAGAGAAGAAATTGCGGCTGATTCGAGCCACAAAACGCGCGACAGCGCGCACCCCCAGGGTCCCGCGACCCGGCCTGGGAGCACGCGCTGCGCGCACGATTCGAAAAGGGAGGAGGCTGCGGGATGAGAGGTGGTGAGGTCTCCTTTCGACCGACGGCCTCGCGGGGGCCGTCGTGAGCTTTCGTCCGTTCCTTGCCTTATTAGGCTCGAGCGGCGCGGTTTGTTCCCTCGCCACGGTGATTTCGATCCCGCCCCGATTCGCCCTTGCGAAGGACCGTGCCTCCAGTTAGTTTCGTCCGTCGCCGCTCACGGCATTGCGCCACTAGCTCAGTTGGATAGAGCGTCGGTCTCCGGAACCGAAGGTCGCAGGTTCGAATCTTGCGTGGCGCGCAAGGTCATTGACGGGTGAGGCGTACTCGTCACCCCGCCAGCGCTCGCCCAAGGCTCTCCTGCCAAGGCGGCAGCCGCAGCCCAAACCGAGCGAACGCGAGCGACCCGTCCAGGTCTACCTCCGCAGGCCGACGCGCCGGCAGCGGCATCTCCGCGGTCGAAATCGGGACTACCTCCCGCACCACGTGCTCTTCGCGACGAGGGTCCAGCGCAATCGTGGCCTCTGCCAACTCGTGCCGGGAACATGCCCCGCGCCCCGCCAGGTGGTAGACACCACGCGCTTCGCGCAACCCCTCGTACGGATCGGCCTCCACCCTGCGCAGCAGGAGCCCTACCGCCTCCGCCAGGTCCCGGCAGAAGGTCGGGTTGCCCCGCTGATCGGACACCACCCGAAGCACCGGCTGCGTTCTCGCCAGGCGCAACATCGTCGACACAAAGCTTCGGGCCCGCGTGCCGTACACCCACGCCGTGCGCAACGTAACCGCCGGCGCGTCCAGTCTTCGCAACGCGAGCTCCCCCTCGAGCTTCGTCCGACCATACGCTCCGAGCGGGCTCGGCTCGTCCTCCTCCACATAGGGCGCGCCCTTGGTCCCGTCGAACACGAAGTCCGTCGAAAAGTGCACCAGCCCGTAGCGAAGTCGCGAGGCCTCCTCGCCCAGCACCGCCACCGCTCGCGCGTTGACGGCGCGCGCCCTCTCCTCGTCCGTCTCCGCCGCGTCCACGTTCGTGTAGGCCGCGGCATTCACCACAGCGTTGGGGCGAACCGCCCGCAGCTTGCGCACAAGCGCATCCTCGTCGGTGATGTCGAGCTGGCCCTCCACCACACCCACGACCTCGGCGAAGAGCCGCAAAACGGCAACGCACTCATGTCCCACCTGCCCATCGGCGCCGAGTACGAGAGCCCGCATCATCACACCGTGACCCACGGGCTGGGGACCGCTCGGACCTCCTCCGCGGGCGTGGAACGAGTGAACCACGACGGGAGCGGGCGACCTTCCAGGTGGCCGGTCGCGAGGACCGCCATGTCGATTGCAGACTGGAGGAAACGAAGGGCGAACCGTTGCATCATGCTTCAGCCCCGCCGGGAAAGGGATGGACACTTAGATGGCCCGGGCCAGGAGGTGTTCTTACTACACGAGAGGGAGGAGCGAGAAGAACCGCCGGATCCCCGGGCCCCACCTCGCGTTCGCAAACCCGAAGGTTACTCTCTCCGCCCGTCGCCTCGACCCGAATCAGCGCCTCACTGGCCGGGTCATACAGCAGGGACAAAAAGGGCGGAGCGAGCTTCCCCAGGCCACCCCGACCTGTGCTACGCCCGGTGCGCCCATGACCCGCGTCTACCTGTCCGCCCCCCACATGTCCGGTGACGAGCCAACCCTCGTGCAGGAAGCCTTCGACACCAACTGGATCGCTCCCCTCGGCCCGCACGTCGACGCCTTCGAGCGCGAGATGTCCGAGAAGGTCGGCGTTGCACACGCCTGTGCTCTGTCCAGTGGGACAGCAGGCTTGCACCTGGCTCTGCTGATGCTTGGCGTCGCCCGCGGCGACGAGGTCGTCACCTCGACGCTCACGTTCTCTGCCACCGCGAATGCGATCACCTATCTTGGCGCACGGCCCGTGTTCGTGGACTGCAGCGCGTCGACCTGGAACATGGACCCGGACCTGCTCGCGGCGGACCTCGATGCCCGGGCTCACACGGGCAAACTTCCCAAGGCGGTGGTCGTGGTCGACCTGTACGGCCAGTGCGCAGACTACGAGCCCTTGGAAGCAGCTTGCGCGCGTCACGGTGTGCCGCTGGTGGAGGACGCCGCGGAAGCGCTCGGGGCGACGTACCGGGGCCGTGCGGCGGGCAGCTTTGGAGAGATGGGGGTGTTCTCGTTCAACGGAAACAAGATCATCACGACCGGCGGCGGAGGGATGCTGGTATCCCACCGCAAGGACCACACGGACCGCGCTCGATTCCTGGCCACCCAAGCCCGTGACCCGGCCCCCCACTACCAGCACTCCACGATCGGCTACAACTACCGACTCAGCAACGTGCTCGCCGCCATCGGTCGAGGCCAACTGCGCGTGCTCGACCAGCGCGTGCAAGCCCGTCGCGCCAACTTCGCCTGGTACCAGAAGGCCCTCGGTGACCTGCCCGGTCTCATGTTCATGCCCGAGGCCCACTATGGCACCAGCACCCGGTGGCTCACCTGTCTGACCGTCGACCCCGCCGCCTTCGGCGCCACCCGCGACGACATCCGCCTCGCCCTCGAAAAGCAGGACATCGAAGCCCGCCCCGTCTGGAAGCCCATGCACATGCAACCCGTGTTCGAGGGCTGCACCACCGTGGGAGGCGCGGTCGCCGCCCGCCTCTTCGAGCTCGGCCTCTGCCTGCCGTCCGGCTCCAACCTCACGGAAGCCGACCGCGAACGTGTCGGCACCATCGTCCGCGACGTCCACGCTTCCCACCGCTGAGCCTTGCACTACGGCGTGGGACCGCGCCGGTCCGCCGCGGCCGACGTGACGTTGAACAGAACGCGCGACGCATACCGGCTCGCTGGCTTGACTCCCGACCCGAGCGCGGCCAACCGCTCGGTTTCCACGGCATCCGACAGGGTGGCTTGCGCCTGCATCCCGTTGAGTCGGATCCCGTTCACGAAGAACGTGGGGGTGGCCCTGACCATCAGCTGGCCCGCGAGGTTCACGTCGCGCTCCACCGTCGCGCGGTAGGCACCCGAACCGAGCGCGGCCCGCAACTTGGTCTCGTCCGCGCCCGCGTCCCGGGCCCACCCCAGCAGGCTGTCCCGCTCGTGGTCCGACGGGTTCTCCGTCAGCTTCTCGAACACGTCCCAGAAGGTCTTCGGCCCGTGCAACGCGAGCGCTCCGGCAGCGATCTCGGCGGCCTCTCCGGAGGCGGGTTGCTCGGACAGAGGCAAGTGCCTGACGCTGACGCGCAGCTCCGAGGGATACTGACTCACAAGCCGTTCGACCGCGAGACGCGCTCGTCGGGTGTAGGGGCACCGCATGTCCGCGAACAACACCATCGTCACCTGGGCGTCCCGCGAGCCGACGACCACGGTGTCCAGGGCAACCGGGATGAGAGCAGCCGCGTCTTCGGGGTAGGCAGCGTCCGCGGTGGCAGGCTCGGGCCAGGGGCGAGAGCGTGGCGCTCCTGCTTCCTCGGGCGTGTCACCATCGGGCGGATCGGAAGCGTCCGGCGTCGTCGGAACCGTCGGAACTGTCGGAACCGTCGCAGGCGGCGTGGTCGGTGGGGGCGGCGGCGTGAAGACCGTGGGGGGCGGCGGCGTGGGGGGGGAGTTCGTGACCGTGGTCGTCCTCGAAGGGGAGTCGATCACGTAATAGAAGACGGCGACCACGCCACCGATCAGCAGCAGCAGCCCCAAGCCGACGAACGCGTAGACGAACCAGTCGGCCGAACGGTTCTTGGCGGGGTCCGGCGGCGGAGGAGGGTAGGGCTGCGACGGTTTGGGGACGGTCGGGATCGGAAGCGGCGGTTCGAATCCCGAGGTTTTTTCTGGGGCCGGGGGCGCCAGGACGGGTGTGCGGGTGGCCGTCGGTGCAGCCACCGGTCCGTCGGAGGGTTCGGGTGCGAAGCGGGCTTCGGATAGTCTCTGGAGGAAGGCTCTCGGATCGCCGAGGCGGTCCCGGGGGCCAGGCCGAAGCGCATCGTCCAGCGCACTTGCGATCGCGTCGGGCAGATCGAGACCGCAAGCTCGAGGGGTGGGGAATTCGGAGGTCTCGCCTGGTGCGGGGCAAGGCCGTCCGGCAAGCAACTCCAGGGCGACCAGGGCCATCCCGTAGGTATCGCTTTCCGGGCTGGGTGACGCGGGCACCGGTCCGACTTGCTCGGGGGCCCGGTTGCGGACGGGCACGACGTCCCTCGCCCCGCCCGGGCCGCCTAGCACGGTGGCGAGCTCGGACCATCCGAAAGCGGATAGTGTCGCTCCGATCGGGTCCAGCCGCAAGGCGGCCGGATGCACCGCGCCGTGCACGATTCCCTGATCGTGGAGGGACCCGAGGGCCTGGGCGATCGGCTCGAGAAGGGCCACCACGGCGTCGATCGAGGTGGCCCGGCCCTCGCTCAGTCGTTCCTCCGCGCTGGGCGACGGGTCCCCTGCATGCGCGATCGCCAGCCGCGGAACGCGGTCCACCGTCACGGCCCCGGCGGCGCGAGGAGGGGCGAGCGCGCGGATGCCCACCGCGTGGCGAGCAATGCGCGTAAACGCTGCCTGCAACGACGCCTCCTGGTGTTCCCCCACGGCCAGGGACAGGCTCACGCGCACGGTACACACCGACCCGTCCGCCGCGGTGGCGCGAAACGTGGCGATGCAATCGTCGACGCCGGTGAGGACATCGAGCCGGATGCCGGACAGCACGGTCTGTCCTTCGAGCTGATGCAGGGCGTTCAAGGAGCCTACCGGTTCTCCTTCAGGAACCGCGAAACCCCTTCGCTCACGTCAAGCAGGTTCTGTCGCACGAGCTTGACCATGAACTCCTCGACCGCGCGGCCCACCTTGCCCGCGATGAGGCGCGGCACGCCACGGATCTTCTGTCCGTCAATGGATAGGTCACCGCGAATTTCCAGACGGGTGCCCGTGCTCGTCTCGTCGTAGCGGTTGGTACCTTGGCTGGTCACCGCTTCGCGAAAGGAGTGAGGCTCGACCTTCCAGTCCGTCTCGAAGTCCTTCTCCCGCCAAGTCGCGAGATCGGTCCAGGACAGCATGGAGTCGGCGACGAAGGCGCGCGCGATCGCCGGGATTTCTCCGCCCCCGTGCCACACGTTGACCAGGTGGACGACCCCGTCCACCTCACGCCTCTCCTTGACCTCGATGCCCCGGATGTTCGGAAGGTACGGGAGCAAGTCCTTCAGCTTGTCACGATAGGTCGCGTACACGAGCGGACGCGGAAACGGGATGATGGCGTCGCAGCGAATCTCCATGCGAGCAAGCATAGCCACAAGGACCAGGGAGATGCGAGCGTGCTTGCCCAGGTCCGCTCGCGCAAGCTAGGTACGTAGCGGTTACTTGAACTTTCTTCAAGTACGTCTCAGAATGGGGATGTGACTCTCGCCGATGCCCTCCGAGACGTCCAAGGGTTTGCCCGAGCCGGGCGCATCGTCATCACGACGCACGCCAGGCTTCGCATGAAGAAGCGAGGGACGAGCTACGAGGACGTCCGGCACGCCCTCTCAACGGCAACCGGGTGCGACGTGGGGAACGAACCGGAAACGTGGAAGGTGACCAGCGCAGATCTGGACGGTGACGCGATGACGCTCGTAGTGACGCTCGATGACGGCGTTGTTGTGATCACGTTGTACGAATGAGGGAACGGCCATGAATCGGTGCGTGAAGTGTGGAAGCAACGGACTGCGGGCCGTCGACGTCGCCGAGACGGTCACGGTGGGAAACCTGGGCTTCGAAGGCAGCGTTCAAGGCTGGACGTGCGACGCATGCGGAGAAACATACCTCGCGGGGCCGGACGTTGGCTTGTACGACAAGCTCGTGTCCAAATGGCTCGCAGAGCATGACGTCGCTACGCGTGAGGCCTTCCGGTTCATGCGGAAGGCCAGCGGAATGCGGGCGGTTGATCTGGCCGGGTTGCTCGGCGTGACACCCGAAACGGTCTCGCACTGGGAGACGGGTAAGCATGAACTTCCGCGAAACGCGGTGGCGCTTCTGGCCGCCATCGTCCTCGAACAAGCCGAAGGACGGACAGACACCGTCGAGCGGCTTCGGAGGCTCGGTGAGCATCCTGGGGTAGCGAAGCCTCGGGTCATTCGGTTGAAGCGCCCGGCCGCCACTGGGTAGACCGCCTCCCTTGACCGTGGATTCGTTTACGAACCGGCCACCGCCTGCCGCAGCGCCACACCCACCTGCTTGCCCAAGTCCTCCGCTTCCGCTTCCGTCGCGGGCCAATCCCACGTTCGCTCGAGCCACTGCACACGCGTCTCGTCCGACGACGCGAGCATGGCGCGAAGCCACATGCGGCCGCTGTCGTCCCGGCACGCGTACGCCGCGATCGGCACCTGGCAAGATCCTTCCGCCGCGATCATCACGCCGCGCTCCGCCGCCACAGCCACCGCCGTCTCCGGGTCGTGAAGGGCCGACAGCAGCTCCCTCGTTCGTGCGTCGTCCTGCCGGCACTCGATGCCGAGCGCGCCCTGTCCCACCGCCGGCAAGCTCACGTCGGGCTCCAGCGTTTGTGTCGCCTGCCCCTCGAGGCCGAGCCGACGAAGCCCGGCGCAAGCAAGCACCGTGGCGTCCACCACGCCCTCGCGCACCTTGCGCATGCGTGTGTCCACGTTGCCTCGAAGCGGTTCGAACCGCAGGTCGGGACGCGCGTTCGCCAGCATGATGCGCCGGCGTGCGCTCGACGTGCCCACGCGTGCGCCCTGCTCGACCTGAAGCAAGGGATGTCCGCTTCGGGATAGGAAGGCGTCGCGCGGGTCTTCGCGACGGGGCACGCACGCGATGACGAGACCCGGGGCGAGCTCGCCCGGCACGTCCTTGATGGAGTGCACCGCGAAGTGGGCCTGCCCTTCGATCAAGGCTTGCTCGATCTCCTTCACGAACAGCCCTTTGCCGCCGATCTCGGTCAGCGGGCGGTCCTGGATCCGGTCTCCCGTGGTCACCACGTGCAGCTCCTCGATCGCAAGGCCCCCATGGGCCTGCGCAAGCTGGCTGGCGAAGGCCCGCGATTGCGCAAGGGCCAGCATGGATCGACGGGTTGCCATCACGATGCGTGTGTCGTTCACGTTGCCTCCTCCGGTTGGGCCTCGCGTGGCTCCAGGGACCGGACGATGGGTGCCTCGGACTTCGAGGGGGGAAGGGACTTCGGGCAAGCCGGGGGGATCGACGGCGGGTTCGAAGGGCGCGCGGACGTGGGTGTCCCCTCCGCGTCGATGGCGAACAGTTCCTGCAACGCCTCCACCAGGTGACGCGCGTTGCCCTCCGCCGCTGCGGACTTGAGACGCACGGTGGGGTGATGCGTCAGCTTCTTGACCGCGGCCGCCAGCATCCCCTCCAGCGCCTTGCGATCCGCGTCCTCCAGGTGCTTGAGCTTGCCGTGAAGGCTGCGGTCGAGCTCCGCCTCCAGCACGGCCCGAACTTGGTTGCGCAACGCCACGATGGTGGGCGTCACCTGCAGCGAATCCAGCCACGCGTCGAACGCGTCCGCCTCCTCGGCCACGATCCGCTCCGAGACCTGCGCCTCCTTGAAGCGACCCCGGATGGTCTCCGACGCGATCTTCGACAGGTCGTCGATGTCGTACAGGTAGACGCCATCGATCTGGTTGATGCGCGGGTCCACGTTTCGCGGCACGGCGATGTCGATCACGAACAGACTTCGTCCGCGACGCTTGCGCTGGAGGGGCGCGAGCAGCTCGGGGGTGAGCAAGTAGTCCTGGCTTCCGGTGCTCGCGATGGCGACGTCCGTCTCACCGAGGGTCGCCTGCAGCTGGTCCCAGCCCCTTGCGGTGCCACCGAACCGACCCGCGAGGGCTTCGGCCCGCTCGAGGCTCCGGTTCACCACGATGAGCCGCGTGCCCGCGTCGCACAGGTGTCGGGCCGCGGCTTCGCCCATGGTTCCGGCGCCGACCAGGGTCACCACACGCCGCTCGAGCCCGCCGAAGATCTGCCTGGCAAGCTCCACCGCGACGCTCGACACCGAGACGGAACCGGCTCCCACCTGGGTCTCGGTACGCACGCGCTTGGCGACGTGGAAGGCCCACTCGATCGCGCGGCCGAGCAAGGGGCCGAGGGTGCCTGTGGCCGTGGCGAGGTCGAAGGCGTCCTTCACCTGTCCGAGCACTTGCGCCTCGCCCACCACGAGCGAATCGAGGGAGGACGAGACACGGAACAAATGTCGGACGGCCGCATCCCCGGTGTAGCGGAAGAGGTACTGGTGCAGGACGTCGCCCACCTCGGGTCCGGCTTGCTCGACCAGGGCGTGCTCGATGGCGTTGGCGGCGTGCAGGGTGGCATCGTCGCCCTTGAGCGCCGCGGCCGCGTAGATCTCGACACGGTTGCAGGTGGATACGACGCAGGCCTCGCTGATTTCGGGCAAGCCGTGAAGGGCGGAGAGGAACGGCGCGAGGCGGTCGCCCGGGATGGCGATGCGCTCGCGCACACCGATCGGCGCGGTCTTGTGGGAAGCGCCGACGACGACGATCATGATCCCTCGCCGAAGAGGTACAGGAGCACCACGACCATGGCGAAGCCAAAGCCGGCGAGGGTGCCGTAGGCGGCGCGCCGACCGCGCCAGCCAAGGGTGGCGCGCAGCAGCAGGACGGCGGAGAAGACGGTCCAGGAGGCGTAGCCGATCAGGACGCGGAGCAGCTCGGTGGTGGTGCCGACGTGGAGCTTGGCAACCCAGACGGTGCCGGTGGCGGCGCCGACGGTGGCGAAGAGGAAGCCGGCGACGAGGAAGATGTGGGCTGCCCGGTCGAGGGAGTCGATGGGGGGCAAGCGTCCGAAGACGGAGGCGCCGCGCTTGGCCTTGAGCTGCTTTTCTTGGATCAGGTACATGGTGGCGGCGCCCGCGGCGAGCACGAAGAAGGCGTCGCCGAGCACGTTGGCCGAGACGTGCAGGGGGAGCAGACTTGTACGGAGGGTTGGCGAGACCTGGTGTTCGGCCACGAAGCGGCCGGCCAACAGGAACACGAGGGCGATGGGAGCCACGAAGACACCGAGCCCGTAGATGTGGAGCACGCGCCTGGCCACGAGGTAGACGAAGGCTGCCGCGAGACCTCCGGCGGAGATGCCGAAGTGAATCGTCTTCATCGGGCAGATGTGTTGGGCCACGCCCACGTAGCCGAGGTAGCCCGCGTGCAGGACGACGCTTGCGGCGAGCAGCTTGCGCGCCACACCGAGGGCCTGCTCCCAGCCGCCTCTGCGTCCCAAGTGCAAAGAAAAGGCAAGCGTGGCGGCGATGTACCCAAAGGCCGCCAAGCCCAGCACGACGTCGGACAGGAGCGCGTGATTCACGGAGGTCTACATGTTCTTGGCGAGGAACTGGGCCAAGAGGTCCTCGTCGGACAGCAAGGGGGCACGGACTTCGAGGTCCGGAGGGTCCTCGGCACCGCCCACGGGAGTGCCCAGGAAGCCCGGGACGATGTCGTATGCGTTGTTGTCGATGATCATCGAGCGCTCGAGAATGTCGGCGCCGAGCTCTTGGAGAAAAACGAGGGTCTTGCACTTGCCGACGATGTCGAAGCCATCGGGCTCCCCCGTGACCTCAGCCACGACGCGCGCCCCTTCGGACAAACGGTACCGTCGCCCCTCGTCCCTGAGGAGCAGGTCATGATCCTGCAGGTCGACCGACCCGGAGACGACCCAGGTGTCGAGGGCTTCCTGGGGAAAGAAGACGCGGTTCTTGCCCATGTGCATCATCATCGTAGCACGGCCGGGACGGCAGCTTGGTCCGGCTTGGGCTCCAGGGCAAGTCGTACCTGCACGCGACGACGGGAACGGTGGGCGTGGCAAGCCCGTCCAGGGCTGATTTGACGGGATTGGGTGGAGCGATGGTGGACAGTGGCTGGCAATCCGGGCATCTTGGGCGCCGTCCATGACCCTGAAGCTGGCTCTGGCTGCCCTTTGCGTGATCGCGAACGCCTTTTTCGTGGCCGCCGAGTTCGCGCTCGTCAAGGTCCGGATGACCCAGCTCGAGGCGCAGGTCCAGAAGGGTGAGAAGCGAGCGGAGGTGGCCTTGCAGATCACCCGCAAGCTCGACGCCTACCTGTCGGCCACGCAGCTAGGGATTACGCTGGCGAGTCTCGGGCTCGGCTGGCTGGGTGAGCCCACGGTGGCCGTGTTGATCGACCCGGTGCTCCGGTTTGCCGGCATCGAGTCGGAGGCGATCGTGCATGCCATCTCGCTGACCACGGCCTTCTCGATCATCACGGTCCTTCACATCGTCGTGGGGGAGCTCGCCCCCAAGTCGCTGGCCATTCAGCGGGCCGAGTGGGTGGCGTTGCGCGTGGCCGGCCCCATGCGCGCGTTTTACTACATCACATACCCGTTTCTCCTCGTCCTCAACGAGCTGTCCAACCTCACGCTCAAGGCGGTCGGCGTCGCCCCGATCCAGCACGCGGAAGGCGCCCTGTCCGCGGAGGAGATCCGGTTGGTCGTGGCGGGCGGTCAGCTCGACCCGAAGAAGCGCGAGCTCATGGAGCGCGCCCTGCAAGGCACCGACCGACCCGTCCGGTCCATCATGGTCCCCCGCGTCGACATGGAGTGCATCTCCTTGCTCGACACGCCCGACCAGATCGTCGCCTCCCTGCGCATCAACGGCTTCTCCCGCGTGCCCCTCATCGAAGCCAACGACCCCGACAAGGTCGTCGGCTACGTCTACCTCAAGGACATCTTCCTCGGCGACGGATTGCCCGCCGGCGGTATCGGCGCGCTGCGGCGCGACGTGCTGTTCGTGCCCGAGAACCGTACCGTCGGCGACGTGCTCGAGGACTTCAAGCGGACGCACATCCCGATCGCGATCGTGGTGGACGAGTACGGGGGGACGAGCGGCCTGGTGACGATGGAGGACATCCTGGAGGAGATCGTGGGAGAGCTGCAGGACGAGCTCGACGTGGAGGTGCCGCCGATCCTTCGTCGAGAGGACGGGACGATCATCGTGGAGGGGGACTTACCGATCAGCGAGCTGGAGGCGCTCGGGATCACGGTGGATCCGATCGAGGGGCACGACATCATCGCGGGGCACATCGTCTCGAAGCTGGGCCGGCTCGCGCGTCCC
>CAZAWR010000097.1:22377-38985 GCA_964488865.1 uncultured Polyangiaceae bacterium
GTGGAGGACGTGAGGAGTCGACGGATCACGCGTGTACGTCTGGCGCCGCGTCCGGCGGAGCAGGTTGCGGGCAAGGCGCTTTCGCTGCCGCCGGGACCGGTCGACGACGCCCCATGAACGGTTGGTTTCGTGGGTTTGAGCCGACTTTTTGTCGTGACCGACAAGAGAGTGTCGACGAAGGGGACGGTTCTATGGGAGAACCGGACGCATGGCGGAACCTTTGGTTGTCCAGACACTCGTGCAGCTCGGCTTCAGCTTGAACGAGTCGCGCGCATACCATGCCTTGCTCCTCGAGAGTCCGAGCACTGGGTACGAAGTCGGCGCACGCGCCAAGATCCCGCGTTCGGCGGTGTACGGCGTGCTTCGGCGGCTTGTACAGGCGGGTCTTGCGCGTGCGGTCGCCCAGCGCCCCGAGCGGTTCGCTCCGGTCCCGGTCGACCACGTGGTCGGCTTGCTTCGCAAGCGATTCGACGGCTCGGCCAAGGAGTTCGAGGAGTCCGTCAAGACCCTCGACGTGACGCCTTCCGTGCCGGACGCCTTCAGCGTGCGCGGCTACACCCGGGTGCTCGAGGAAGCGGAGCGGATGATTCACAACGCCAAGAGCACGCTGGTCATCAGCGGCTGGCCACGTGAGATCAACGAGCTTCTGGCCGAGATCGACAAGGCCACCAAGCGCAAGGTCTTCCTCGTGGTGTTCTCCCACGCCAAGCTTCCGAAAATGAAGGGGTCGATCTTCAGCTACGAGCTCGAGGAGTCTGCCCTGGAGGCCTTCTGGAAGCACCGGCTGACCGTCGTGGCCGATGATTCCCGGACCCTGATCGCCTCGACCGAGAAGAGCGAGCACGACCACGCGGTCATCAGCGAGACGGTGTCGCTCGCCGAGGTGGCCACGAGCCAGATCGCGCTCGACATCACGCTGCTGTCCCAGCGGACGCACCAGGACATCGAGAAGGTGATGGCGCGGATGCTGGGAGAGCGGGTGGGTCGCCTGGACACGCTCCTGTCTCGTTAAGACTTGGCGCAATTGACGCGAGGCTTGCCCGTTCGGACCCTGCGGCGAGCGGTTCCCCCGCCGTCCGTGCCCGCGCCTTGAATCCGGCACTTTGCCTTCCCCATTCCCGTTCCTAGTTCCTAGTTCCCGCCTTCGAGGCTATGGTGTTCCGGCCTCGGCCCTGCTTGATCCGGCAGGCACCCGACCCCATGAAACGATCATGAGCTTCTCCCACTACGTCGACGAAATTACGCGATCCGCCAACACCATCTTCGAGGGTCTTGCGGTCACGTTCTCCCATCTGTTCCGCGAGCCGGTCACGATCCAGTACCCCGATCGCACGACCCGGCCCGTCCGCGAGATGCTTCCCGAACGCTATCGAGGCTTCCTCGAGGTCCAGCTCGACATCTGCGCCGCCTGCAAGCGCTGCGAGCGAGCCTGCCCCGTCGAGTGCATCGTCGTCGAGACCCAGAAAAACCCAGAAACCAAGAAGCTCGTGGTGGTCCGCTTCGACCTCGACGTGTCCAAGTGCATGTTCTGCGGTCTCTGCGTCGAGGCGTGCGAGGACAGCGCCACGGGTGCCATTCGTCACACCCGGGAGTTCGAGGGGAGCGTGGGCAACCTCGACGCCCTCGTGTTTCGTTTCGTTCCCGAAGGCAAAGAGTTCCCGATGTACCGCGCGCCCAAGGACAAGGCCGAGATTCCCATCGGGGAGGTCGGGCCCAGTGCGCGGGAGGCGCGGGAGAGGGCGCTGCGGGACAACCCCGCGCTGTTCGACCGTCTCCGCCGCGAAGCGAAGGCGGGTCTCGCCGACAAATCCGACGGCAATTCCGTCGACAAATCCTCGGAAAAGAAGACCGGCTGACCGCCCTTCGCACGCGTGCCCTTGCGATGGCGCGAGCGACGATCTAGCCTGCCGCCCGCTGCCATGTCCGACGGTCTACTTCACATCGTCACGTTTTATGCCCTCGCAGGACTCACCCTTGGGTCGGCGGGAATCGTGGCGCTCTCTCGCAACATCATCCACTCCACGATCTCGCTGCTCGGCACGTTCCTCGGGGTGGCTGGCCTGTATATCTCGCTGTCGGCCGACTTCCTCGCCGCCGTGCAGATCCTCGTGTACGTCGGAGGCACACTGACCCTGCTGCTGTTCGCGGTGATGCTCACGGCGAAGATCGAGGACGTGCGCACGTCGAACACGTCACGAGGGCGGTGGGCTGCCTTCGTCGTCATTGGGCTGCTTCTGCTCGTGCTCGGTCGCGTCGCGACCACCACCGCCTGGCCGGCGGAGGCGCGAGACCCGATGCCGTCGACCGCCAAGCTCGGTCACGCGTTCCTCAGCGAGTACTTGCTCCCCTTCGAGGTCGCCTCGGTTTTGCTGCTCGGCGCCATGATCGGTGCGGTCATTCTCGCGCGTCGCGCGGTCAAGCGCGAATACGAGGAGGAGTAGACCATGGAGATCGGGCTTCTGCATTACCTCACCGTGGCCGCCGCCCTGTTCGGCTTCGGCGTGTTCTGCATCATCACCCGCCGCCATGCGGTCGGCATCCTGCTCGGCGTCGAATTGATCCTCAATGCGGCCGCCCTGAACTTCATCGCCTTCGAGCACTACGTGGCGGGCGGAACCACCGGCCAGGTCTTCACCGTGTTCATCATCTGCCTCGCCGCCAGCGAGGCTGCCATTGCCCTCGCGATCGTCCTGCAAGTCTTCCGTGCCCACCAGACCATCGTCGCGGACCAGATCCAGGACATGAAGCACTGACGGCTCCACGGACGCCGGGCCCGACCCCATCCCATCTCGGTTCGATAAGCGCGATTCGTGAAATCGTCCCCCGACGCCGGCCCGAGGCTCCCCTCACCCCGGTGCTCCCCTGGGAATCCTTGAGGTTTCAAGCGCTCCCGGCCGGTCCGTGGCGCTTGACCCTCCGCTCACCCCTCCGCTAACGTGCGCTCGCCTTCGCGCCCGGTGCGATGCGGGCCACCTCCCGCACGCCAACGGCTTGACCGCAAGGTTCCACGAAGATGCCCTCCTACTCAGGCCCTCTGCAAACCGTCGTCGAGTCGACAACGCTGTGGCTCGTACCGCTGTTGCCGATCCTCGGTGCCATCCTGAACGCAGCCGTCGGCTGGCGACTGCAACGCTCCCCCTGGGGCAAGGAGATGTCCAAGAAGCTGCACATCGGCAGCCTCTCGGTCTCCGGCATCGCCATCGGCGCCATGGCCATCTCCTTCGGCCTCTCCGTGTGGCATGTCATTCAGCTCATCCAGCTTCCCGTGCATCAACGCAACCTGCTGTGCCACATGTGGCCCATGGTTCGCGTCGGCTCCTTCGACTTGTCCTTCGACTTGTCCCTCGACCCGATCTCCGCCGTCATGCTCCTCGTCGTCACCGGCGTGGGCTTGCTGATCCATGTCTACGCCACCGGCTACATGGAAACCGAGCCGTCCTACTGGCGTTTCTTCAGCTACCTGAACCTGTTCATCTTCGCGATGTTGCTGCTCGTCCTGGGCGACAACTTCATCGTCATGTTCTTCGGCTGGGAAGGCGTCGGCCTCTGCAGCTACCTGCTCATCGGCTTCTGGTACAAGGACTACAAGAAGGCCTCCGCGGGCACCAAGGCCTTCCTCACCAACCGCGTCGGTGACTTCGGCTTCCTCTCCGGCTTGCTCATCCTGCTCTGGGCCCTCGGCGGCTCCTGGACCGAACAGGGCTACCAGTCCGACGTCACCCCGCGCCTCGTCCCGGTCGTCGTCGATCACGCCGCCGGCGCGCACGGCAAGGAAGCCGGCGACACGCACGGCAAGGGGGCCGCCGACGCGCACGCCACGGGCGCCCTGCAGAAAGCCTACATCACCTTCACGTCGTTCCCCGGCGCGAAGGTCTACATCAATGGGGATACGGTCGGGCCGTTGGTCGCGCCGTTCGTGCGGTACGAGCTGCCGCTGCTTTCCCAGCGCAACAGCTTCGTCGTGGCGATGGGCGGGGCCACCGAGGACCTGCGCCTCGACAACGTGCAGTTGGCAGCGGGCAAGGAGACGATCTTGTCCCCCGTGGGCATGGTCCTTTCCTTCCGCGACCTGTCGAACCAGCTCGTGATTCAGGACACGGTCACCGGCAAGAAACCGTTCCACGAGGGGCTCGGCGGAAAGACCCTGTGGGGTGTCGCGGTCGTGACCCTCGCATGTCTCGGCTTCTTCCTCGGCGCGGCGGGCAAGAGCGCGCAGATCCCCCTGTACGTGTGGCTGCCCGACGCCATGGCCGGCCCCACCCCCGTGTCCGCCCTCATCCACGCCGCCACGATGGTGACCTCGGGCGTGTACATGGTGGCACGATTGAACTTCCTGTTCTCGATGTCGCCGACCGCAAGCGGTGTGGTCGCCCTCGTTGGCGCGAGCACGGCGCTGTTCGCCGCGACCATCGGCTTCTTCCAGTACGACATCAAGAAGGTGCTCGCCTACAGCACCGTGAGCCAGCTCGGCTTCATGTTCATCGGCGTGGGCGTCGGCGTGTACTGGGCAGGCATCTTCCACGTCATGACCCATGCCTTCTTCAAGGCCTGCTTGTTCCTCACCGCCGGCTCCGTCATCCACGGCATGCATGCCGTCGAGCACGACGCCGACCGTGCGCAGGACATGCGTGTGATGGGCGGGCTCAAGAAGAGGATGCCGCTCACGCGCCTTTCGTACCTGATCGCATGCCTCGCGATCACGGCGGCGCCCATCCCGATGTTCGCGGGGTTCTGGTCGAAGGACGAGATCCTGTGGCGGGCCTTCACGACCGAGAACACGGGGTTCGTGCCGGGCATGCTCATCTGGGCGATGGGTCTGGTGGCCGCCCTCGGCACCTCGTTCTACATGTGGCGCAGCTACTACCTGACCTTCGAGGGTCCGTTCAACTGGACGCCGGAGAAGGACAACGAGCCGGGCAAGCCCTTCAAGACCGCTTCGAAGAAGCAGAGCGAGAAGATGGTGGAGAAGGTTCACGAGTCTCCGGCCGTGATGACCTACGTGCTGCTTACCCTTGCGGGTCTATCCACGGTGGGAGGTGCCATCTTCGGCTTCTCGACCCACTACCTCGGCTACCACCACGGCGACGCGGGCTACTTCCCGCCGGTGCTGGAGCACTGGCTTCACCCGGTGACGCAGCATGCGGCCGTGACCTTCAAGGAGTTCGGGTCGAGCACCTTGCTGCTCGAGCATGGGCTGATGTGGGGCTCGGTGGTCCTCGCCATCGGAGCCTGGGCCCTTGCTCGCAAGCGCTACGGGGCGGACCGTCCCAAGGACTGGGAGGTGCAGGAACGCGCCTTGCCCGGTTGGAAGGTGATCAACGCCAAGTACTACGTGGACGAGATCTACGACGCCACCGTGATTCGCGGCGTGCTCACCCTGCGCCTCGTCCTGCGCGACTTCGACAAGTACGTGGTCGACGGCATCGTCAACTTCGCGGGGGTCATGACCAAGCTGACCGCCAGGATCGACGGCGCGATCGATCATTACCTCGTCGACGGGGTGGTGAACCTGGTGGCGCAGACGGTGCTTCGGATCGGGTCGCGGTTGCGACGGATTCAGACCGGACAGATACAGAACTACGCCTATGGCGTGCTGGGCGGTGTCGCCACCTTGGCGGTCATCATGTTCCTGATTCGCTACTACGGGGCGCGCTGATGCGTGCTTCACCTCGGGGTTCTCGGCAGATGGGGAGCCACTTCGCGATGAGCAAGTCCGTTTCGAGAGTTTTCTGGGTCACGCTGGTCTCATGGCTGGTCTTGCTGGCTGGGTCGACGGCCCTGGCGCAACCAGATCCGGCGCCTGGCGGTGTGGCAGTGCCTCCGGCCGACACACCGGCTGCTCCGACTGCGCCTCCCGCTGTGAAGCCTCCCACTGCGAAGCCCCCTGCCGCCGAGGTCCCGGCCCCGCCGATGGTTCCGCCATCCGCGCCCGCGGCCGAACCCTCCGATGCGGTCGATCCGCCGCTGCCGTCTCACATCTCCCCGCGTCTCGCCCCGGCGCCCATCCCCGAGCCGGTCGAGCCCCCCGTCCGATCGATGCTGTCCGGTCGTCCGGAGCTACGCATCGACGGCAAGGTGGACGGACCTCTGGAGATGGCCTGGGATGGCAAGGCGTTCACGGGAGCGTTCGAGGTGCACAACGTGGGCACGGGCAACCTCGTGGTTTCCCGGGTGGCGGTGCGGCACGCCGAGCAGGGTCCCTGGCTTCCCCCGGGCACCTCGGCGCAGATCGAGGGCAGCAATGACGCCCACGTCGTCATCCCGCCGGACACGGCGCGCAAGGTCGTGGTGCGCTGGGAGCCCGGTGAGAACGCGCAGCTGACGGAGCTCTACGGGCATGTGGTGGTGGAGACCAACGCGGCCGATCAGCTGCCTGTTGCCATGGGCATCCACGCGGAGAAGCCCCTCGGTGGCGCTCCGTGGCTCTTCAACCACATCCTGTCCTGGCTGACCTTCCTGCCCCTCTTGGGCATGGTCGCCATCTTCGCGCTGTACCTGCTCGGCTACAAGAAGGACGAGAACCTCAAGTGGGGCGTGCTCGGGATCATGGGGCTCGAGCTTGCCGGCGCCATCTGGCTGTTCACGGCCTTCAACCGCAACATCGGACGATGGACTGGCAACGAAGGCTTCCAGTTCATCGAGCGCGGCGTGTGGATCCGGTCCCTCAACGTCGAGTACTACGTCGGCGTCGACGGCACCTCGATCTCGATGGTGCTTCTGACCGCGCTGGTGTCCTTCGTGGCGGTGTTGGCGTCGTTCAGCGTGAAGGTGCAGCTCAAGGGCTACTGGGCGATGTTCCTGCTGCTGGTCACGGGGATGATGGGCGTGTTCATCTCGTTGGACCTGTTCCTGTTCTACGTGTTCTGGGAGGTCATGCTGCTGCCGATGTACTTCCTCATCGGCATCTGGGGCGGCCCGCGCAAGGAGTACGCGGCGATCAAGTTCTTCCTGTACACGCTCGCGGGCTCCGTGTTCATGCTGCTGGCGTTCATCGCGATGTACTACACGAGTGGGCCGTCGTACCTGGTCGATGGCAGCACGATCGCGCACACGTTTGCGATGCCCGAGCTGATGCGAGTGGACTTCCTGAACCTGGGTCAGCCGATCTTGGGGATGATGTTCGTGAAGGTCGTGTGGGTGGTGTTGTTCATCGGGTTCGCGATCAAGGTGCCGATGTTCCCGTTCCACACGTGGTTGCCGGACGCGCACGTGGAGGCGCCCACGGCGATCAGCGTGATCCTGGCGGGTGTGCTGTTGAAGATGGGCACGTACGGCATGCTGCGGCTCAACTTCGGCTTGCTGCCGGAGGCCACGCAGTGGGCGGCCCCCGCCATGGCGGTCTTTGGGGTGATCAGCATCCTGTACGGCGCGTTCTGCGCGATGGCCCAGGAGGACCTCAAGCGCCTGGTGGCCTACTCGTCCGTCAGCCACATGGGGTTCTGCTTGCTCGGCATGGCGTCGCTGACGCCCCACGGGATCGAGGCTGCCATCGTCCAGATGTTCAACCACGGCACCATCACGGCCATGCTCTTCTCCTTGGTGGGCGTGATCTACGACCGGGCTCATACCCGTGAGATCGGCAAGTTCGGCGGCATGGCCACCGAGATGCCTCTCTACACGGCGTTCTTCGGCTTCGCGTTCATGGCCTCCCTCGGTCTGCCCGGACTGTCGGGGTTCATCGGCGAAGCACTGACCTTCGTGGGCGCCTTCCCGGTCTACCCCGCCCTGACGATCCTCGCCGCCGCTGGCGTCATCTTCGGCGCCGCCTACCACCTGTGGGCCATGCAGCGCATCTTCTTCGGCAAGTTCCGCGAGAGCTGGCGCACCAGCCACGCCCTCGAGGAGTCCGGCGGAAAGTTCCCCGAGATCAACCTGCGCGAGGTCATGACCCTCGCCCCCATGGCCGTCGTGGTCCTCGTCCTCGGCTTCTGGCCGCGCCCCCTGCTCGACCTCATCGACGCCGGAGTGCTCGACCTCACCGCCCTGGTCAACCCGCCCGTCGCCAGCCAGACGGCCACCTACTCCGAAGCCGCCCGGCAATTCCTGGCCCTGCTTCCCTGACGCCGCGAAGCGAAGGAGTCGTCGATGCATCCCCCCCTCGACAACCTGCAGAGCCTGAGCTTCTTTCTGCCCGAGATCGCCATCATCGCCGGCGTCCTGCTCGTCGTAATCTGGGACCTCGTCGCCCGCGGCACGACCCGCATCACCGGCATCGTCGCGATCACCCTCGCCGCCCTCGCCACCTCCGGCGCCATCTCGGTCGGATACCTGTACAAGGGCCTGCCCACCCTGAAGCTGTTCTACGGCCTGCTCGCCTTCGACGCCTACGCGCACCTGTTCCGTATCGTGTTCGCGTGCGTGGCGGCCATCATCATCGTGTTCGCGGTGCCCGCCCCCGAGACGGGCGCAGGAACCTTGCGTCGCAAGGGCGCGGGCGAGTTCTTCGCCCTGCTGCTCGTCATCACGCTCGGCCTCAACCTGATGGTCATGAGCCGCAACCTGCTCATGATCTACGTGTCCCTCGAGCTCGTGAGCGTCATCTCCTTCGTGATGGCCGGCTTCAAGCTCAACGACCGGCGGTCCTCGGAAGGCGCCCTCAAGTACGTCATCTTCGGTGGCATGGCCTCGGGCGTCATGCTCTACGGCATGAGCTGGATCTACGGCCTGTCCCAGTCCCTCGACCTCGCCGAGATCGCCGCTCGTGTGGCCCTCGACACTGCCAACGAAGGTCGCATCCCGCTCGCGGTCCTCGTGGGCGTGGTCTTCATGCTCGCGGGCTTCGGTTACAAGATCAGCGCGGCGCCCTTCCACATGTGGACCCCCGACGTGTACGAAGGGGCTCCCACGTCCATCACGGCGTTCCTGTCCGTGGGCCCGAAGGCTGCCGGGTTCGCCGTCCTCGTCCGTTTCTTCTCCGAGGCCCTGGAGGCCACCAGCCAGTCCGGCGGCGACCTCACTCCCTGGGGACTCATCGGCGGCCTGCTCGCCATGGCCACCATGATCGTGGGCAACTTCAGCGCGCTGCAACAGAACAACGTCAAGCGCATGCTTGCCTTCTCGAGCATCGCTCACGCGGGCTACATGCTGCTCGGGTTCTGCGTCTTCAACGACTCCGGCGTGCAGGCCATCGTCTTCTACATCGTGATCTACGCCTTCATGAACCTCGGCGCCTTCCTCGTGGTGGCCGCCGTGGCCGAGCGTCATGGCGACAACGAGAACATCGAGAGCTATTACGGGCTCGGGACCCGGGCCCCGGTGCTCGCGTTGCTGATGGCGATCTTCCTGTTCTCGCTCACGGGGCTGCCGCCCTTCGCCGGGTTCATCGGCAAGTTCTACATCTTCGCCGCGCTCGTGGAGGCCGGTGGAAGCTGGAACTGGACGCTCGCCGCCGTGGGCGTGGTCAACAGTGCCGTGTCGCTCTTCTACTATGCGCGCGTGTTGCGGGCGATGTTCCTGACCAAGCCCACCACGGACAAGCCACTCGTGACACGTCTATCCTGGAGCACCACCGCCATCGCCCTCGCGATACCCACCATCGTGCTCGGCGTGTATTGGGGTCCGATCTACGACCTCGTGGCACGGTCCGTATCGGGACACTGAGGCGCAGCCTTCCGCGCTCGAACCGCCACGTTGTTGGGAGTTGCGGTGTTGCTTTGGTCGCCAATGCCAACGCGGAGAATCGCCGCCCGTGGCCGGGAGCCTCCGCATCGCCAGCATCAGTCCGGGCTCACCGCCTTGAAGCCGCTCGCCAGCACCTCACGCGTGCCGATCGTTCGCGCCCAGGGGACCTGTCCGGTGGGGTTGGCCCAGCCCGTCCCGTAGTTGGCTTCTACGATTCTGTACTTGAGCGGAACGGCGGGCGACTTGGTCAGATCCCACAACACGGCGGTGATCAGAGCAGTGTGGGTGAGGTTCGTCGTAAAGGCGTAGTAGCCCGCCCGTACGCTCGCCGGAGAGGCTCCGGTGGCGCTGTAGGTCTTGGGCTTTCCACCGGCTGCGATGACCAGACGATCACCTTCCTCCTTGCATTGGGCGCGGATGCCGAGACGGGTCAACACGCCTTCGTCGTTCGTGGGGGGTACTGAGGTTGCCGGAGCGCCAACCGCGAGGACCCGGTTGACGATGGCCGTTCGCTGCGCCTGGGGATAGGTCGTGAGCCTTCCCTCCGCCAGCGTGCGCACCGACGCCGGCAACGTGGTGACGCCACAGGTGGATGGGTTGCCCTTGCAGTGCGTGCGGAGATCTCCCCATGCCTGGCGGATTCGGCCTCCGTCGCCCGAGGCGGTGTCGGGCTGCCACGTCAGGAAACCCGACTGCGGCAGGGAGGTCGATTGAAGAGGGACACCGCTTGCCAAGGCGCTCAGCGCCCGGCTGACAACACCGGCCTGCACCGAGGTGCTCGTATGCTGATAGAGCCCCGCATTCGACCAGATGCTTTGGGGCTTCGCAAGGGTCGTGCAAGAAGCGGAAGGGAGGGGGGAGCAGGGAGTGCCGGTCGAGCAGCGCTGCACGCACGCCTTGATTGCCACGCCTGGGGACTGCGCCAGGAGGTTCGACCAGTTGAGCGTCGAGTTGAGACCATAGGCGGTGGTGGTCCTTCCGCTTCCTCCTGCGGCTTCGACCCAGACGACGTTGTACGTCTGGCTGCTCTGCGAGAACTCTGCCCAGGACGCGCCACAGCGAGGAGAGTTCTTGAGCGTGAGCGTGCCTCCGCTCACCGAAACGGAAGCCAGGGCGACCCCGTCGGTTCGGCACCCCTCCACTTTGGGATCCCTCCCGTTGCAGCCGGTGCCGGTGCAGAGCGAGTCTGTGACCGCTCCAAGATCCTCGGTCGACAGGTCCTCGGCGACCCCTCCTACGCACCCCGCCGCCGCGAGGAGTCCAACGATGCCAGCGCGAAACTTGTTAATAATCATCGCACGACCTCCGTCAGGTTTGGCAAGACGGACCCTCGGGGCCCGCCAGTTCGGAGGGTGACGTTGCGATTGTGGTGCCAGGAAGGTCTCCACAGGACATCCAGTAGTTACATCGTTCGATCCTCCAGATATCCGCGGAGCATCCGGTAGGTGTCCGCAATGCGTCCGCCTAGTCCCGGCGCGGCAGGTTCGAGCTTCGCTTTCTTCTCGCGTTGTTCAGCACCCACACGAATCCCGACGTCACAGCCTCTTCGTCCCTCTCGTCGCCAATGATGGGCTGCAGCTCGCTCGGGAGAGGAACGGGCAGCGCACTGCAGATGTCCTTGACCTTCATCAAACGGTGCTCATTGAGGAACTTGCTGAGGTTCGAAGGGTGGGTGCCCAAGTGGTCTGCGGCCTTCGTGATGGGAGCTTTCAGCGCTCGGTTGCGCTCGATGAGGATACACACAACGGCCATTTTCACGTGCGAGTTGAACTGCTCCAGCCGCTTCCACGGAGTGGGTTGTGCCGACGTACGGGTCACCGCCAACGACGAATCCGGACGCTTGTTCACTGCACCGTGGCGCATGAGGTTGTCGACCCGCTCTGCCGTGAGACCGATCTGACCCGTCAAGTCCATGCCCACAGTTTCGAGGTGCGCGAGCTCGCGATCCGAGACTCGGCAGTGAATCCCCGCGCGGACGTCTAAGATCTCGCCCGACGTTGCTCCCGCAAGGAGACGCCCCCCCGCGAGCGGGTGTAGCACCCAGACCCATCCGTTTCCCAAGTTCGGGTCGATGCATTGCGTCAACTGGCCGGTGCCGATGTGGTAGACGCACAATCGCGCAGGGTTGGATTCGGACCAGACAAGCCGGCCATCAGGCATGAATCGGACCGACCGAACGCGACCGTTGCCAAGAAACGCGGGGTTCCATTCGAACTCACCGGCTCGGTAGGTGCCCACAAGCACGCCCTCGCGCCCTCCCAACGCAACCGCGCCCTCCGCGGACACGTCCAGCGAGAACCACTCCGCAGGGCTGCGAGCGACCGAAGGAAGTGGCACGACGTGGATAGTCAGGTGGGTCCTGTCTTCAAGGATCCGCACGAGATGGAGGTGACCCGCGAAACAGGACGAGAGCACCACGTCCTTCTCCAGAAATTCGCAAGCGAAGCGCATCTCCTTGTGCTCATGACGTGCCGACGGAGAAACTTCGCGAACGTCACCCACGCGATCGGAGCCAATGGCCAGGCATCCATCGTGTCCGGAGGCCACCCATCGCGGACAGTCGGGAGACGAGAACCGGGACAACCGTAGGCACTCCACGCTTCCGCGCGCGATCCACAGCACGCGCTGTGTCCAGCGGTCACGTCCTTGCCGCTCCCAGAGGCGAATGCTCGCGTCGTTGGAGCAGGAGAGCAACCGGTTCGCATCGATCCAGCGGACCTGGTTGACCTTCTCGTGGTGTCCGACTAGGCGATTCAGCCGGTCGCTGACCAAGACGTCAAGTTCCTCACCCGGATCGAGCCACGCGACCCTCACCGACGCGTCGGCCTTCGCCCAGGCAACCCAGATTCGCCCATCGTCGGCTCGGACTGAATCCAGGTCCCGGATCTCAGCAGGCGAAGCTAGATAGACCATCTCCAACGTCGCTCGGACGAACTTCGTGCGTGTCAACCTTGCGCCACCGAACACCGCGTTGGTCAGGTCAGCCCCCGTGAAATCCATGTCGGAGAGGTCGGCCCCGTTGAGAATCGCTCTCGGAAGGTGGCGGTTCTGCATGTCCGACGCCGCCTCGCGAAGCGGACCCCGATAGATCGAAGCGAGAAGCGACAGCGCGTTCGACGTCAAGAACGTCTGGTCGGTATGATCTACCTCCTTCAGAACATCGACGAGGTTGTCGATCACCCTGAGGTTATCCGACGAGCAGAGCGCGCGGCCACCCTCGCCGAAGAGACGCACGACTTCAGCATGAGGGGGCTGGCGGCGAAGCATGGGCAGCTGGAGGATGGCACCAGGGGCCCCGCGCGCACACGCCAGAAGGGCCCGCGCGAGCAGGTATTCCGTGACGCTTCGGTTCGCCACAGTCACTTCGCCCGCGGGGCACGGAAGGAAGAACGCCGTCTCGGCGAGCAGATCGAGCGGGAACCGCATTGCAGTCAGGTATTGCCCCACGGCAGGGACCTGCGCGCTAATCGTGTCCGAGATCCTCGCTGTCTGTTGCTGTCTGAGGAGCAGAGCCGCCGCGTCGTCGCACCACGCACCGGTAAGTCCACGAGAACGAGCGACGCCATCCTCCTCGTCGAAGAGACCGCCGAATACCTCGTAGCGCGTGGACGCGAGATAGCCCTTGCCCCTGACGAACCGCGCCAGATTGAGCAGCACGCGCGGGGCGAAGCACAAGTCCGAAAAAGCGAGCACCGCACCGCGAAGCTGACACAGAGCAGCCTCGCGTGCCTCGTTGGTGTCTGGCGCAAAGTCAGCAAGCCAGAGCGCCTCGAGTTGCTGCGGCGTCAACGGATCGATGTCCACCACGAGACCCGTCGCCACCCTCGCCAAGGAGACGAGCCGGTTGCGGTAGGAAGGATCGAACGTCGAGCGACACGTGAGCACCAGCTTCTGCGGTTGCCTCCCGGTGCCCCGAAGTAGGTCTTCGAATTGTTGCCAGGCCGGACCACAGTGCGGGAAGTAGGCTGGAAACGCCTCGTCGATGCCGTCGATGAACGCCGCAGCTGTCCCTTTCGCAAGCCGATCTGCCCACTCCGGTCCCGTGTCACGCGCACGCTGAAGGATCGCGTCCCATAGCGACGTTCGTCGGTCTGAGCGATCGAGATCCCCGACGACATCGTTTGCGCGCAGGACGACGATGGCGGTTGTCTCCGTCAAGGACAGCTGGTACCCGAGCCTCGACTTGCCACAGCCAGCGCCACCGAACAGGAGCGCTGCACCCCGACTACCGGGTTCACGCAACCAATCTTGCACGACCCGAAACGCCCGAGGGGGCTGGTACGGAGAGCCGGCGAAGCGCTGCGCCAGACGGTCTGTATACGGTGTCGGCCGGGGGCCTTCCGCGGTGGGCGCCGGGGCCTGTCGAACCATGCGCAAGACCAGCCGATCCACGCCGTTCCATTCATCGCCCTCCGCCTTCTCGACGGGCCCATGCGAAGGTTCGTAACTCGCGCAACGTGGCGTCGAGTCGGCACCGAGACGCCCCAGATCCCTCTGTTCTTCGATCCACTTCTTCAGGCGGATCACGGTGTGACGGATCTTCCTCCAGGCTTCCCGTTCACGGCTAATGCTCTGCTTCTCCATCGCTTCCCGGAGCAGGGATGCGGCGATGGGCCCGATGTCGAGTCGCACCCAATTCCCGTCTCGAAACGCATGCGCCTCCCAGTCCGTCGCTGATGTCCAGGACCTCGAGCCAAGCCCGATCACGAGGAGATTGCCCTTACGCAGCGCCGTGTAGCACCTCCGATTCGAGAGAGCCGAGTCGTTCCGATCCATCACCCCTCCTCGAGCCGCTCTGCGTCGAGCCCTGCCGCGCTCTGGCGGGCCGCTGCGAGCATCCGGTCGAGCCCCTCGACGTCTTCCGCCCCGAGGAGAGCCTCCAGGTCGGTCGATCTCCGCCGGACCATCCGCAGCAAAGGGATCATCATGTCCCGGTTCGTCAGCAGGATGTCACGCCACATGTCGCCATCACCTAGGGACAGGGACGTCATGACGCGAAATCCACCTGCGGCCAGACGCCAAGCGGGATCGCCGGCCCCAGCGCGCCTGGCGGTGCTCATCAGCAGCGTGGAGAGCGCGAATGGCAGGTGGCTTACTAGCGCGACCGCCCGGTCGTGTTCGTCAGCGTCGAGCCAAAGCGGCTCGGCTCCGACCGCGCGCACCAGGTCCTGGGCCCATCCCGAGGGGCCCTCTCGCCCCGGAACGCCGCAGAGCGCGAAGACCTTGCCGCGAAAAAGATCGGCTCGCGCGTTCTCTGGACCATGGTGAGAGCCTCCGCACATGGGATGGCCGCCGACTGCTGAAACACTCGCTGGGAGGGATGCCATCGCGGCAACCACCTCGCGCTTCGTGCTGCCCACGTCGATGACCGAGCACGTTCGTGCCGGGCACCGAGCAAGCTCTTTCAAACACGCGATGATCTGTCGAACGGGCGCCGCAAGCACGATGATGTCGGCGCGATTCGCCGCTTCCTCGATGCTCGCAACTGCCTCGTCGACGATGCCACGCGCGAGCGCACAGCCGACCACGTGCGGCGCTCTGTCGAGCCCGTAGACAGTTGCGCATGTCCCGCTCGCCCGTACCGCCGCTGCGAAGGAGCCCCCCATCAACCCCAGTCCCACAACGCAGACCGTCTTCTTTTCCTCGTTGGGCATCGCGTCAGTTTCCGCAACGGCACGACTTGACGCAAGAGGATCCGCTCGGAAAGACATCGCGATTCGCCACGAGGATTTCGGCAGAGACCACCTACGCGACCGTGGTGCAACAACGATGCAACGACGATGCTCCGGGTATGGCGTGGAGGTGCATCCATGGTCGCAAAACCAATCCCGCGTTCCCGGCCGACCATCACGCACGCGAGCGAGCGCTTGATCGGCTCCGCTGAACGCGCAACCGCCCGCACGTCGACCGGCGAGTGCGTCTCCCGAAAGACGTACCGCAAGTCGGAGCGGAGATCGGCATCGCGCGCCAACACGTCGAAGCATAAGCTATCGAGCGGAATCGCATGTCCATCGCGTCAATGACACGTGTCCACCGGATCCACAACGCCCCCAGACGACGTCTCCGAGTCGTCGACGAGAGCACGACATCTGGCGGCACCACGGAGCATCTTAGGACAGAGCCCGTGTGACGCCGCCAGGTCGGTCGATGTGGAGCTGGGGACTCCAAATGGTACCGATGGCCCGAGGGTGATCAAGCGCCGCGACGCAAGGGTGCGTCACCGCGCAAGGCAGTCACGAGAATCTCATACAGCATCACCATCACCGCCTGAGACAGGTTCAAGGACGGCTCGTTACCGACCATGGGGATCCTGCACGCGAGGGTGCATGCCTCCACTTCCGCCTTCCTCAGCCCCGTTCGCTCTCCCCCGAAAACCAGCGCCACGCGCTTGCCGTCAGCCGCTTCCCTCAGCATCCGCGGTCCCAGCTCCCGGGGTGAGACCACCCCGGACATGCCTCTTCGGGCCGAGGTCGCCACCCACAGGTCGGCCTCGCCCACCGCGTCGTCGAGCGACGCGATCACCCGCGCGCGGTCGAGCAGGTCGGTCGACCCGACGGCCATCTTGCGTGCCTGCTCGTGGGTGGGAGTGGCCAGAGGATGGGGGGCTACGAGGACCAGGTTTTCGAACCCCGTGACGCGCATGGCGCGGGCCACCGCACCGACGTTCTCCGGGTAGCGCGGCCGCACCAAAACCACAGGGAATTCCGCGAGCGGGTGCGCGAGACGCCGAGCCGAGGGGAGCATGGGGGCAGCTTGCCCGGGTTCGCGGCGCGCGGGAAGTCCGGACCTCATAGGCGGCTCCGTGCCCGAAGTCCCTACCGGGTTAAGGCCCGGCTACGACAATGGACGGACGACGGACATCAACTAGGAGCTGAGAACACGGAAGGCGATCCGGAGTGGACGGAGGCCAGCTCTGCTAGCTCTGCTGGCTGGAGTCCACGGAGGACGACGAAGCCGAAGGCGCAGTCAACAGAGAACCAGGAACGG
>CAZAWR010000098.1:0-38921 GCA_964488865.1 uncultured Polyangiaceae bacterium
TTTTCAGATAAATTCCCTCAAACAGCACCCCGAAGTGCTTGGTTTGGGACTAGTAGCCACCCGGCCTTCCCCGAGTAACCACCCGCTCCGCCTATCCCGACTGTCGATCGACCGTCCCGGGGATGCGTGCCATGTCGGGGCAGGGCGACAATCCTGCGGGGCATTTTTTTGAGTCGAGTGTCGATTTCACGCAACCGGTTCGCGCGCTGGCCGAACAGGGGGTCAAGGCAACCAACCCGAAAGGAGAATCGCCATGACGGACGCCATCTGTTCTTCCCACCGCCAAGAGAAGCTCTACAGCAGTCCCGACGACGAGCCGCTCGTCTGCGAGGCCAAGCCGCAGAAAGCGGACCCCAACCGATCCGCCGGCAGCGCGGACAAGACAGCGGCCCCAGCGTGCTCCTGGGACGACGTGGTCGAGTGCGCCGGCACACGCGAGCCGAGCTTTGGGGCGTTTGCCGCCTACGATGCCTCGGGCTCCAACGTGAGGAGAGGCAGTCCGAACGCAGGCGCACACGGAGCGGGCCAATCACCGGAGCCCCCGCCCGAGGCCCCGCCAGACACGAAGATTACGACGCGCGGCCCCGGGATCGCCATCGGGGTCCAGGGCTCCATCGCCCTCGGTGCCGGCCCCGGAGCCGCCGTGAGCTTCGGCGCTGGGGTCGTCCTCCACGGGCAGGGCGCCTCGCTCTACGTGACCGACAGCAAGCTCCCCGGACACTGCGTGGATCCGAAGGGAGAGCCTGAGCTCTGCTCGAAGGGCGTGGGTGCATCGGGAGGCATCGGACTGAGCGTTCAGTTGATGCCAGATGTGGACGCCGCGGAGGGCGACGGCCAGACAGCGTCTTTCGACACACCAGGCGGATCGTTAACGATGAGTTACACCCCCAACGAGAGGGTCACATCGGTCGGTATCGTCGTGGGGCCATCGGTCGGCTACTGCGGGCACGTAGACCACACCAGAACCGAGATCGGAGACAAGGCCGCGGCGATCGAGACAACGCCCACCGGAGGTGAGCCGTGAATGCTCCGCAACGCAAATCCAACAGAAGGTCGACCCTGCTCGCGGCAGCCGGACTTGGTCTCGTGGTCCTCGCCGTGCTCGTGCCCTTGTTCTTCAAGTTCCACATTGTGGTGAACAGTCACGGGGCGCAGGCCCACATGGCGTTCCTCGAAGCGCAAGAGCTCGCACAAGCCGGCAGACGTGAGGAGGCGCTGCGCGCCTATGCCAACGCGATCGCGCTGTTCCAAGAGCACGTTCATCTCCCGAAGGAGACGGAGGCCTACCTCCGTCTCCACGCCGCGCCCACGCGCCGCTGCACCCCCACAGCGTATGGCGAGACCGAGCAGTTGCTCTCGGCCTTCGATCGCCTTCCGGACTCGCTGCGCACTCATCCCTTGGCGGACATCGTCGTCGACCGCGTGGAGGCGTGTGCCCGCGAGGTCGGCTCCGCAACGCCCGCGGAAGCCTTCGTCGCACTGTCCCTCCTGGAACAAGCCCTCGAGCTTGGCGCCAGTCCTTCCTCGCGCGAGCGTGCGACTCTTCGCGCCCACGCGCTGCGACGCCACCTCGTGCAAGCTCTCGAGCGGGACCGTCCGCGCGCTGCCCTCCCGATGCTGGTGGCGCTGCCCGAACGCGACGCGCACGCCAAGGCGCTGCGCATCCTGCAGTCACTGGGGCCATCATCATCCGTGTGGACCGAGCCCACGGCAACGTCGTGGCTCGAGGCGGCGGAAATGCACGGGTTTGCGAGCGAGGCCCAACGCGTGCGCTCGACGGTACGGGAGGCGGAGGCGCGAGCCGACCAGACCCGAAAGGCCGTCGAGACCGGGGACGACCAGGCGTTGCGGGCCATCACGGGCGAGGAAGCCGCAGTGGCGCTCGCCGAGGGCCTTCTTGGCCGAGGTCTCCACGACGAGGCTTTGGGCACACTCTCAGCCCTTGGCCCGGCCGGACACCTCAGCGCGCCGGCTCGCTTGCTCCTTGCTCGCAGCTTGCAGGGCGCGGGCAGGCTGCAAGAGGCGGATGTCCTTCTCACCGCGCTGCTCGAGGAACAGGTGCCGTCGTTCCACGGGCGCGTGCGACGCGGCAACGCGGGCCGGATGGACGCCCGGGAAGCGCTGGCCGACAAGACGCCCGTGGAGGCCGCCCTTCTCGTCGGCAGCGTGCGGATACAGCGTGCTGCAGAGTCGACCAGTGAAGTGCAGCGGTCCCACTTGCGGGGAGCGGTCGACGCGCTGCTTCCGATGGCCGACGTCGCCAGGAACCTGCCCGTGTATCACCAACTGATGAGTGTTGCGTACTTCAGGCTGGGCGAGGAGAACAAGGGACATGCACACGTGGACGCGATGCTGCAGCGCAAGGACCCGGCCACGGACATGCAGGCGTACGAGGTCCTGCGGGAGCTTGGGTTTGCGGGACGTGCGGCGGAGGTGCTGGAAGCGCTGTACGCCCGGGGAGACGAGGCGTGGCGCTACAGGGCAGCCTGGGAGCGGTCGTTGCTGGCGCGGACCCACGAGGAGAGGCGTTTGTGGCTGGAACGCTGCGACCCCACCCGGGAGCCGATCCAGCGGGCGCGCATGGAAAACGGGGCGCACCTCGCGGCGAACGAAGGGCGTTGTGAGGAGGCGGACGCGACCTTCGCACTGGTGGCCCGCGCGCACGAAACGGAACCAGGACCCGGAAAGCACAACGCAGCTCTGGTACATGCTGCCCGCTTCGACTGCACGGGCGACACTGCCCACTTGCACAAGGCTCTCGAGCTGTTCGAGGCGTCCTTGCGTGAGAATCCGCTGAGCACCACGGTGACGGAAAACTGCGCGCGAACAGCGGAGCACCTGGGCCTGGTCCGCGTGCTGGACCGCTGGGCAAACACCAAGCTCTTGCGGCCCTCCGACGAGGAGGCGCGGGCCCTCGTGGACTCACTGTTGCGATCGAAGCTGGCGCCCCAGGTGAGGAAATCGCTCGCCGACGAGCCCCATCTGAAGAGGAGCCTGGAACTGACCGAGCGACAGCAGGTGCTGGCCCCCTCGAACCGCCGGGCCTATGACAGACATCTGCGATGGTATTCGTGGATGCAGGACGACGCAGCACTTCGCGCGCTGCTTCGGCGGGTTGAGCCCCTCGGTGCGGCCAACGAGCCGACACGCCCGGTTGCCGAGGGGGACCGCGCGGCCGAGTTGGCGACGCTGAACGCGGGGGTTCACATCGCGGAGCAGCGCCTGGCGCGCACGAAGAGGGCGAACGGGCCAACGCGGTCCTTGGCTCTGCTCATGCACGGGGATTCGTTGACCGCGCGCGCCTCCCTGACCGGTGCCGAAGCGGATCTGAACGCGATCCTGGACGTCACCGAGGAAGCCGTCCGGGCCTGGCCGCAGGCCGACCTGCAGGACGAGACCGTGGACGCTCTCGTCTGGGTGGGACTGAAGAAGGCCGCAGCGACGTGTCTTGCGCTCGCCGAGGCGATCAAGGGAAGAGAGCAAACACACCGCACGACCACGCTGCTCATGGGATCGCTGAGGGGCCCGTCCGGCAGGGGAGCGGCGGAGTGCCTGCGTGCCAGTCCGGAGTGGGTCAAAGCGGCGGAGATCCTGCGCGAGAGGCCGGCGACGGCGCAGGCGCACGTGCTCGGGGTGGCTCTCGGGGACGAGGCGCTCACGCGACGGGGGGCCGAGCGGGTGTCGTCAGAAGAGACGCTGTTGCTCGCCAAGCTGGCGCTGTGGGTCCGCGGCGGCCCAAACGAGAAGGCCTGGTTCGAACAAGTGAAGGAGGGAGCGATCCGCTGACCCAGCAGGTCAGAGATAGACCAGCCCGCTTCGGCACGTGGGAGGGCAGTCAGAACCGTTGGGCTGCACAACCGCCGTCGCAGAGGCCCGTTTGGCGCTATGCTTCCGCAATGATTCGTCCCCGCGGCAAGGTTTGCGCCTGCGTCATCGTCGCTGTCGTTGCATGCCTCGCTTGCGATCCCCCTGCCGCGAGCCAGCCCCCCCGAGCCTCCTCCTCTCCTCGAACCGCGGACGCGGCAACGAACACGCCCCCCTCGGCCGCCGCATCCCCCGCGCCCGCGCCGGTCGCGTCCGCCGCGCCCGAGCCCACTCCCCCACAGGAGCCGCGTCTGACGGTCCACCTCGTCCCCATCGGCCCCATGCCCCCGGACACCATGGAGCAGACCGCCAAGGGGCTGGAGGAGCACGCTCCGGTGCGAGCCGTCATCCACGACCGCCATGGCTTCCCCAACCGCGCAAAGTCGTCGCGGGCCGGGGCCTACCAGGCCCACATCCTCCTCGACTGGCTGGATTCTCTGTCCCTACCACGTACCGGCAAGGTCATGGGCGTCACGGAAGCGGACATCGTCACCCGCAAGGGACAGCACGCGGTCTGGGGGATCCTCGGGATGGGGTCCATCGACGGACGCGCCTCCGTGATCTCCACCCACCGCATGCGTCGCAAGTGGGAAAGCGGCGGGGCGCCGGAGGCCCTGGTGCGGGAGCGGCTGTGGAAGATTGCTATTCACGAGCTCGGTCACACCCTCGGCCTCGAACACTGTCCGAGAGTCGGATGCATCATGGAGGACGGCCACGGCACGGTGAAGACCATCGACCGCGACACTGCGCTATGCGACAGTTGCGCCTCTCGATTCGAAACCTCGTTACGTCGCAGTGCGAGCCGCTGAGGGGCTGGAAGGTTCGATTCGTAGGGTGCAGACCACGCCGGCCAACATGACCTATGGCGCGGCGGTGCCGCGCCCGACGCTTGACTCGGCAGTGCCGAGTCGCTCCCACTGCGGACAGGTATCGGCACGAATCGCTGCCTTGGCGGACGGCTCCTGCACTTTCCACCCGTAGCTGCTACCCGTTCGGAACTCCGTTCGCGAACAGCCACGCTTCGTGGCCTGGCCGGCGATCCCAGCACGGGAAACCGAAGGGTGATCGTGAGATGTCAGCTCTACAAATCCGACAACGGAGCGACTCGACATGTCGAGTCGAGCGTTGGGCGCGGCAAGCCGCGCGGGAGCCCGTACCTAGGGGCTTCCAAACAGCGGATCGGCCCACGTGCTCGTGCTCGATGTCCGGTGTGGGGGAGGGGCGCGAATGGACGGTATGAATTGGCGCCGCGCCACCCTTCAGTCACGCGATCGCCTGCTGCCCTCGTTCCCAGTTGTCCCGGGGCGCACGCTGGTGCTACAAGTCCGCCGGTCAACCCACCTCAGGAGTAGGACATGGCATTCAACCTCAAGGGTCGCAGCTTCCTCACGCTGCTCGACTACACCACGGAAGAAATCCGCTATCTGCTCGACCTGTCGGCCACCCTCAAGGCCCAGAAGCGCGCCGGTGTTCGGGGTCGCTCCCTCGAAGGCAAGTGCGTTGCCCTGCTCTTCGAGAAGCCGTCCACCCGCACCCGCTGCGCCTTCGTCACCGCCTGCGTCGACGAGGGAGCCCACCCCGAGTACCTCGGCAAAGCCGACGTCCAGTTCGGGAAGAAAGAAACTGTCAAGGACACTGCCCGCGTCCTCGGTCGCATGTTCGACGGCATCCAGTTCCGCGGCTTTTCCCACTCCACCGTGGAGGAACTCGCCCGCTACGCCGGCGTCCCCGTCTGGAACGGGCTCACCGACCGCTTCCATCCCACCCAAGCCCTTGCCGACGTCCTCACCCTGAAGGAGAACTTCGGTGAAGTGACGGGCCTGGCCTGGGCGTATTCCGGTGACGGCCGCAACAACGTCGCCAACTCCCTCATGGTCATTTCCGCCCGCCTCGGCATGGACTTCCGCATCGTCAGCCCCAAGGTCCTGTTCCCAGAACCTGAGCTTCTGGCTCGCTGCCAGGGGATCGCCAAGGAAACCGGGGCGACCATCACCGTCACGGACGACGTGGCGGCGGGTGTGAAGGGCGCACGGGCCATCTACGGCGACGTGTGGGCTTCCATGGGCGAGGAAGACAAGATTGCTGAGCGAATTGCCTTGCTGCAGGACTACCAGATCAACGACTCCATGTTCGCGAAGACCGGGCGGGACGACGCGATCTTCCTGCATTGTCTGCCCGCCTTCCACAACCTCGAGACCGAGACCTCCAAGAAGTACCCCAAGATCTGCGAGGTAACCGAGGAGGTCTTTGAGGGACCCCGAAGCCGCGTATTCGACGAGGCAGAGAATCGCGTACACACCATCAAGGCGGTGATGGTGGCAACCCTGGGAAAGTGAGCCCTGCGTCCCCCTGAACACCGTTCAGGTTCGCGTCCCATCGTCCAGCCGCACAAGTCTTCTCCTTCGCTATCCCCCCCGCGCTCCAGACTCGTCACGAAAAAGTGACGGTGCAGCCAGACTGCCGCTTGCAAACCCCTCCCAACGGTGATTGAACCGCTATCCGAAGGAGTACGTGTGCCCTATGCGACGAAGCGTGTACCGCGAACTTACGACTGCACTGCTTGCGGACTGCCGGTCAGCCGTGGCTGAGTTCACGGCAAGTCACCACAACACGCAAGTCTTCGCCTTCGCCATGGACTGTGACCCCTTCCATGGCGACCTCATCCTCGGTGTCAACACGGAGCCCGGATTCCAGCAGGTCCTGTCGTCCAAGTTCCCGAAAGCGACCCCCAACGACACCGACGGCCTGCACGGTATCCGGTTTCGCTGCCAGAACTTCGCCTTCGCTGACTTCGGCCTCTCGGAGGAAGCCTTCCTCCTGCTCGACGAAATCGCCGCGGCCCAGCACGACGCCCGTACCGACAAGACCGCCGAACGCCACGCCGACACGTTGATGCTCACGCTCGCCCGCGTCGTCCTCATGCTCGAGCCCGAGCTGGCCACGCTCGATCAAACGGACGACTTCGTCGCTTTTGTGACCGAGCGCGATGCGACCGAAGCTTCACGCCTCGCTTTGATGCGAAGAACCATCTCGGCCGACATGTTCGATCGCGTCTTCCCCGAGGTCCGAGCCTTCGACGAGAAGCTCGACCGCGTCGCCCATCTCCCCTTGCCACAGCAGGCTTCGTTCTGGACCGCCTCGGCCCGAGACGTCGCCCTCGACCGTCACACCGCGGATACCAAGCGCTTGCGGGAGACGGGCGTCACGGTGGACACCATGCTCGGAACCCTCGTGAAGCTCGGGTCCGTCGCCGTTCCACCGCTGCTCGACGTGCTCGAGAAGACCGCGACCGCCCCTCCGTTGCAGAAGGGCAAGGGCAAGACCGCAAGCTCTCCCACCCTTGCGAACGACTTCTCCCTGCGCACGCTGGACACGCTCCGCACCATCCGCCTGGTGGACGAAGAGTCCCTGGGTCGCTTGCAGAAGCTGCTGCACGCCGGCAGCAACGGCAAGACCCCGGGCCCCCTGCCCCTCGAGTTCGCCAAGCTGCTGCACGAGCTTCGCCCCACGGTCTTCCCCGCCCCCAAGGCCAAGGGCACCACCCTCGCCAACGCCGCGGCTTTCCAGAAGAAGAGCTAGCCCCGAATCAGGCACTGTTCGAAGAACGTGCTTGGGTTTGGTGCCATCCGAACCGAAGGCGAGGCGTCTTGGGGTGAGCCGCGGCGAGCGCGGCGAGGGGGCTTTGCGAAAGCCCCCTTAGAAAAACAGCGCGGAGCGCTCACGCACTCGAGCCTCCCTTCCTCGCCCTCCGAGCAAAAGAACCAGTCGCGTTGCAGCCCCACCGGCCAGCTCGCGTGCCCGATTTAGGCCCATGAGCTCGCACTTGCGGGCGAGACCCCTACGCTCCTTGGCCAGAGCGTGCGAGTCACGCTTCCGAGATCAGCCAATCCCGATCATACTCCCCGCGATGCATCCCCGTTCGCGCAGGTGGCCCCAAGCCCACCAACAGAGGCAACCGTGAGCGCCCCTCGCGCCTACGTCGTTGGCGGCGGCTCCGACAACGTCACCGTCATCGACACCGCAACCCACGAAATCGTTGGCCAGGTCTCCGTCGGCGACGAGCCCATGCTCCCTGCCCTCTCCCCCGACCGCCGCCTCCTGCTCGTCACCAACCGCGACAGCATGAACGCCTCCGTCGTCGACACCTCCACCCTCACCGTCGTGCACACCGTCGACGTGCAGGACGGCGCCTCGGGTTGCGCCTTTTCCACCGACGGCTCCCGCGCGTTCGTCGCCAACGAATACGCTCACACCGTCTCGGTCATCGACACCGCCACCTGGCAGGTCACGCGCCACGTGCACGTCGGCCATGGCCCTTGCGACTTGCAGGTCACGCCCGACGGCAACCACGTGGTCGTCACCAACGAGGAGTCCCACAACGTCGCAATTCTCGACGCCATCACCGGGGAGCCTCGCCACGTGATCCCGACCCCGGAGGGGCCGCTCGGGCTCGTGGTCGATCCCCGGGGCGCCTTCGTTCTCGTCGCTTGCTTCATCTCGAACCACGTCTACGCCATCGATGCTCGCTCCTGGCAGGTCGTCTGGAAGCTGCCCGTCGGCTCCTGCCACGTCGGCATCTGCCTCGCCTACCAGGGGCGGGTAGCGCTCGTCACCAACGCGGACCAGGATCATCTCTCCGTGCTCGATCTCAAGCGCCGAAAGGAAGTGTCTCGCATTCGCGTCCGCGCGAACCCCGCGATGGTTCACATGCTCCCCTGCGATTCCCTCGCCTACGTGACCGACCGCGGCGCTGACTCCGTGTCAGTCGTGGACGTGCGCGCCTGCAAAACCCTTCGCACCATCCCCGTGGGCAGCTCTCCCCTCGGGCTGTGCGTGGGGTGAACAAGGACCCATGGTCTGGTTGACACAACCCGTGATCGTTCCCCTCGGAGGCGCGAGCAACACCCGGTACGTGGGGGTGGACCAAGCCCCCGTCGGCGCGCTCCCCGAGCGACCTCTCGAACACGTCGAAGGTGACTTCATCGAAGCGCGGCGGCTCGGGGCTCGCACGGTGGTGCTCGCGGGGGGCGAGCCGATGATGCGTCGCGATCTTCCCAGGCTCCTGCAGGCTCTGCTCACACAAAAGCTCGTTCCCGCCCTCGCCACCAACGGTCGCTTGCTCGTGTACGGCAAGCTCCGGCAGCTGCTCGTGCGCGCGCGCGTCGGGTACTTGCGCGTCGAGCTACACGGCCCAGCCGATGTCCACGACAGCCTCGTCGGCGTCCCTGGCGCCTACGACCAGACGCTCGAAGGCCTTCGCGCCTTGTTGATCGAAGCTCCCCCATCCCTGCGCATCGACGTCGCTTGCACGGTGTTCACCAGCAATCTCCCACACCTGACGGCCTGGGTAGACACAATCGCCACCTTGCCACGCCGATGCCCTGTCACGCTCCGGTTCGTGGCGCCCATGCTCGTCAGCACTTCGTCCGAATGGCCGCGCTCCGATCAGATCACCACGTATGTCGGGGAAGCGCTGGCTCGCGTGCAGCAAGCCGGTGCAGACCTCACCGCGGCCTGGGAAGGCTTCGCACCGTGCCTTCTCGAACCACACGCTCACGCGAGGGACGAGCTCCTGCGCTGCGGCTGCTCCGCTCTCGGTCCTCGCGAGGCACGAGTGTCCTTCCCCGTCGAACCGCCCGCGTCGCGCCTTCACCCACTCCCTTGCCAGGACTGTATCCACCAGCCCACCTGCCCCGGCGCCCCGACGAGCCTTCTCTCACGCGAAGGCGAAACCGCCTTGCACCCCACCCGCAGCCTGCGCGCCAACTCCTTCAACTTCGAGCGCGTCCGAGACATCCACCCATTCCACCTCGCACCAGGGGCGTGCACGGCACGCACCATCGCCCTGCGACAAGCCCCCGCCCGGTTCCTCTTCCTCGCCGAGGACGACCGCGTGACCTTGTACGAATCCCCCACCTCGGACTTCACCGACGCGGAGATCGCGCACGTGAAGGACAAGCTCGAACAGGTCTACGTCGATGTCGCCGAGGGCGCCTCGTTGACCGACTTCCTCACCGGCGTGCGACGAGCCCGCTTCGACCCCGCGTGCCCCGGCTGCCCCGATCGGCCGCGATGTGGCGGCGCCATGCGCGTGGATCCCGAGCCGCCTTTCGCCCGTGAAGAGCGATGGCTCGCGAAGGAAGTCTCTCGCCTGCGAGGTCGCGTGCTGGACGTCGGCTGCGGGGACTCGCTCTACCGCGACGAAATCCGCGCGCTGATCGATCGCGGGGACATCGAGTACCACGGCCTGGACCCAGACCTCGGCGCGCTCGGCCGGCTGCAAGCGGCCGGGATCGCAGGCACCCTCCATCCGGGAGAGGTCGAAGCCTTCGACTTCGAGACAGGCTACTTCGACTACGTGCTGGTGCTCCGCTCCGTCAACCACTTCCGGGACATGACCCGAGCCTTCGAGGTGATCTCGAAGCTCTTGCGCGTCCATGGGCAGATGGTCCTTTGCGACTCCCCTCCTTTCGCGATGCTGCGCACCCCGGGGCAGGTCACCTACGCGGACGAGCACGCCCCCGTCGGCCACGAGCACTACCGCAACTGGACCAGCCACCAGGTCATCGAGTTCCTCAAGCGCTTCCCTTTCCGCGTGGACGTGCACCGCCCGGTCAGCGCCAAGACCAGCAACGAGTGGATCGTCAAGGTCATGCGCATGCCCGACGGCAACGCGGCCGCCCCTTCGCCCGACACAGGCCGACCATGACGGTCCTGTTCGTCAACCCACCGATCCGACTGCCCCGCGCGTTCGCGCACTACCCCATGTTCAGCACCTTGGGGCTGCTGTCCAACGCCGCGTGGCTCCGCGAGCAGGGCAGCGACGTGCAAGTCGTCGACGCGTTCACCTTGCCGTCTGAGCTCGCGCTTCGAGACGACGGCGGCGGGTTCCGCCATATGGGGGCGGAGGTGGAGCACGTCGTGGCGGAGGTGCTGCGGCGCGCGGAGACGTGTCGCGCGCCCCCGATCGTGGTCGTGGCGCTGACGATGTTCTCGGACATGAACCGTCTGACGGAGAACCTCGTGCCCCAGGTCGTCGAGGGGCTGCGCCGCGCCTTGCCGGACGCGTCCCTGGGGATGGCCGACCTATACGTCTGCGGGATGAACTACTTCCCCTTCGACGTGCCTGGCGTGATGCGCGCGATTCCCGGGGCGGACTGGCTGCTGGTGGGCGAGGCGGAGCCCACGCTCCCCGAACTCGTCGAACGACTGCGAGCAGGTCGATCGATCGAGGGGATGCCGCGCCTGGCCGTGCGCCGCGGAGACGCCATCACCTACGACCCGACGGCGCCGGTTGCCCTGCAGAACCTGGACGCGCTGCCGTTGCCCGCCTTCGACCTGCTGGACATGGACCGCTACTTTCGCGTGCAGGCAGGGGCGCTGCAGGCGGACCTCGTGCACGAGTACCACGTGGTGGAGCGCCAGCTTCCGCTCATGACCAGCCGCAGCTGTCCCTTCCGGTGCCACTTCTGCACCAACCAGGTGCTGGGCCTCCCGTGGCGCGCGCACTCGGTGGGGTACATCCGACAGGCGGTTCGCACGCTGCGCGAACGCTACGACGTGAAGCGCATCCTGCTGCTCGACGACAACATCAACGTGGATGCGACGCGATTCCGAGAGCTCGTCGTGGCCTTGAAGGAAGAAGGGGTGCCGTGGGACGCGGTGAACGGCTACCGGGCCGACCGGCTCGACCGCGAAACGGTGCGGGCGATCAAGGCCGCTGGCAACACGAAGGTCACCGTGTCCGCGGAGTCCGGGGACCCGTCCCTGCTCGACAAGGTGATCCGCAAGGGACTCAAGCTGTCTTCCGTCGTGAACCTCGCGCGCATTTGTGAGGAGGAGCGCATCCCCTTGCAGGTGCACTACATCGTGGGCGTGCCGGGCGAGACCAAGGCGCAGATCAACCAGACCCTCGAGTTCGCGACGGTGCTCTTCCACGAGCATGGTGCGTGGCCACTGCTGCAGCATGCCATCCCCTTCCCTGGAACCCAGCTGTTCCGCGACTGCGAGGACAAGGGGTACTTCGTGGCGCCACCTTTCGAGATCCCGGGCAGCGTGCTCGAAGTCGAGAGCATCATCCGGACGCCCTCGTTCGAGCCCGGCGAGGTCATCCGGATGAAACGAAACGCGCAGCACCTGCACGCCGCCATGCAGAACCTCGCCTTCGTGAGCGTGGAGCCTCGCTGTGACTGTGCGTGCCTGAGCTGCCACTGTCACGCGATGCCTAGACCGGACCGTCGACCCACCTGGGAGGAGATTCAGGCGCAGCTCGATCGCGCTCGCTTCCTGGGCGCTCGCGAGGTGCTGCTCGGTGGCGGAGAGCCCACGATGCGCCCGGACCTTCCCGCGGTCGTGCAACAAGCCAAGGGCATGGGCTTCAAGCGCCTCACGTTGGTGACCAACGCGCACGGGCTCGCGAACCCCAAGCGCGCGGCTGAGCTTGCACAGGCGGGAGTGGACGCCGTGGCTGTCGACCTGATGGCACCGGAGGCGGAGCCACACGATGGTCTCGCGGGCATGCCCGGCGCGTGGAAGCTGACGATGATGGGGTTGCGTCACGCGAAGGAGGTGGGCTGGTCGATCGACGTCCATATCCCTGTGCTGAAGACGAACCTTGCCGTGCTCGACAAGACGGTGAAGCTGGCCGTTCGGCTAGGTGCACGCGGGATTCACTTGCAGATCCCGCAGCCGGACGCACCGGCGCTGCATGCGGGTCAGGTGCTCCGCTGGGACGACGCGGTCGGTCCCATGCTGCAGGCTTTGCGGAAGGCACCTCGCGGCCTGGCCGGAATTCAGGGGGCTCCCTTGTGCCTGCTGCCTTCCCACCCGGGCGTGTTGCGCCCCCTGCCTCCATGGGCACTACAAGCGTCTCGTGCACAGAAGGTCAAGCACCCCGTGTGCAGGGAGTGCGTGGCCTACATTCTGTGCGGGGGATTCTTCCGGCCCGAACACGAGCCCGCCTACGGGATGATGGACGCTGCGGGAGTGGGGACTCCCGACCCGACCTCCTCCTGAATCACGTTGAGCTGTGGCGAAATCGGTTCGCATTCGCATTCCGTGTTCCTCTTCCCAGTTCCCAGTTTTCCCCACGGATCAATGTGATTCTGTGTAGCTCCTCGTTCTCCCCCGGTCGGCGAGGTAAACAGCCGCGCGGTGCTCGCCACGACGAACCACCGCGTTCACGAGCATCCCGAGCCGCTCCACAGCCTTGCCGGGGAGGCTCGCTCCAGGCAGGGGGTGCAAGCTGACGCGATAGTGACCCGGTCCTGCGGCGTGGAGCAGGAGCCGCACGCGCAGGCGTCCACCGCCTGACCAGCGAAACCTGAGCAGTGCCCCCTGGCCCGTGTCGCGCATGAGCCCCACCCGCTCTAGCGTCCACCCGTCATGTTCCCGCCCCTCAGGCCAATCCCGAAGGACGATTCCCAGCACGCGCGGCGACAGCCACACCGGCAAGCCGCCGTCCTCGCGCATCAACACGAGTGCCTCCGCCGCCTTGAGGCGCGCGGGATCTCGCGCAATGCGCCGAATGATCTCCGCCTTGCAGCGCGCGAGCGCATCTCTCGACCACGAAGGGCTCTCGATCAAGTACGGGATTCCATTTTCGCACGACACCAGCCCGAGCTGTTCACGACGTTGCCACAGCTTGGACCCTCGATAGACCTGCAGCAGGGACACCAGCACGGCCTCGACGGTGCGGACGCCCTCCCTGGGTTCGGTCCACGACAGCAAGGTGTCGAGAGTTTCGAGAAAGGTCCCCTCGTCGTCGCCGGGGAGGCCAAGCACGATGCTCGCGACCACGGGACGTACTGCGTGGGCAAACCCGTCAAGGCGCGCGCGCAGGGCGGTCACGTCCACGGCTTGCCGGTCGACGGCTTCCATGCCGCGAGGCGACAGCGTTTCGATGCCTGCGAGCGCCACGTGCGTAGGCAAGTCGTGCAGCAGAGCGTGCTGCTCATCGGTGAGGACGTCGTGCCGGACGTTGTACGTGAACCGGAGGGTGCCGGCCGGGTCCGTGCGGCGCACGGCATCCACGAAGACGCGAAGGCGATCGGTGTCGTAGTTGATCGCGGAATCGTTCAGGGTGACGTGCTGGTGACCCTGGCGCACCGCCCATGCCACCTCCTGGCCGAGTCTCTCCGCGCTGAAGTGCCGGAGGTGCTTGTCTGAGTTCCAGGTGCAGTAGCCACACGCATGCATGCACCCTCGCGAGAGCTCCATCATGACCGCGTTTCTCGCGGGTGAGAGCACGCCCGTCAGCAGGGGCGACGGGATCTCGTCCAGGACAAGCACGGACCGGGAGGCGCCCCCCCAGCGCAGATCGTCCCCGTCTCGCCAGAGCACGCCGGCAATCCCATCGAAGCCGTCGCGACGCAGGATCTCGCGAAACGCCAGCTCCCCTTCCCCGACCACCGCCGCATCGATGGCGGGACACGAAGCCAGCAACCCGCGCACGTCTCCCTCGGTGGAACGGCCACCGAGCACGACGCGCACCCCAGGATTCCGCGCTTTGATCTCGGTCGACGCTTGCAGGACGGCATCGAGGTTCCAGCAGTAGGTGGAGAAGGCGACCAGGCTGGGACGGTGTTCGAGGATCCGGTCGATGTCGGCGGTGGAGAGACGCGCTTCCTCGCGTTCATCTTCGGGCTCCAAGGGCTCGGCGAGGTCGACGAGGCGCACGTCGTACCGCTCGCACAGGTCGGGGCACGCGCTCACGAAGGCCTTGAGGTAGCCGTTGGCGAGGCTGTAGGGGGCGGGCGCGAGGTTGTCGACAAACCCTCCCTGGCTGCCGTAGGGACCGTCGCTTCCCTCCGGTTCGATGCTGCGGAAGATGCCAACGAGCAGCACGACGAGCTTGTCGCCGACGGAGGGCGAAGGCAGAGGCGGCTGGCGGGTTCGAACGGACGGCCCAGAAGCCTCGCTACCCGGGGAAGGAAACGCGGCGGGCAAGCCGGCCGCATGCAGCAAACGGTCGCATGCCTCGAGGATTTGAGGCTCGGAGAAGAACTCCGTGCGATAGCCCGGGCGGTGGGGGTCGTCGTCGCGGTAGAAGTCGTCGAGGGTTCGACGCGTGAGCGAGGCTCCGAAGGAGACGGGGTCAAGAAACAGTGGGCTTCCCGGGTCGGCGATCATCGGGCAGACCGAGATGCCGGCGCCGGTTTCGCTTCGAATGCGGTGGATCAGCGCAACGCTCTGGTCCACGTCCTCAGGGGTCTCCGTGGGCAGCCCTGCAGAAAAGAAGCAGTGGGCGCGCAGACCGCGGTCCTCGATCGCGTGGATGGCTCGCAGGAGGTGATCGTTCGAGAAAGGAAAGCCGCGCACGCGCTTGCGCACCGCTTCGCTGCCGCACTCGGGAGACAGGATCAGGGTCGACGCGGGAAGGAAGGTGCGAGCCATGGAGTCGAGCAACTCGGTCGACGGCAGACACCACAGGTCGTAAACGAGGCGCAGAGGCTTGCCGAGGGTCCCGATCGCGTCGAACCAGGACCGGATGGCGCGCCGCGCCGAGGGCGGGTCGAACGACGTCCGGAGAACATCTACGCCATGCGACAAAGCCTCTTCCACGTCGCGGACGAGCTTGGGGAGAGGATAGATCAGGGTACCGTCGCGGCCGCAGATGGCCGCCTGCGCGTGCGTTCCACCGCCGCAGTTGGCGCAGGCAACGGAGCACCCCCGTCCGGCGTTGAGGTAGGCGGTGCGTGCGTAGGGGGCCTCACCGCCTCCTTCGGAGAAGTCCGCGTACAGCGCCCTGCGAACATAGGCGTCGTGGTGACGGAGCAGGTGCAAGCTTCCATGGCGCAAGGACGCGGAGTCATGGGTGTCGAGGAGATACCGCGTCGGGTTGGTCTGAACCACACCACGTGCGTCGCGCCAGAGGAGATTAGGCACATCATGAAGCGGTTGCTGAACCGGTGACGGGAACGAGGCGCACGCTCGGGCCAAGGCGACGGCAGCCTGTTCGCCGTCGCCCTTCACGATGGCATCGACGCAGGGGAAGTGTTCGAGGATGTCTTGAGCGAAGAGGGAGGCGGTGAAGCCGCCGAGGACGATGAGGGAATCGGGGGCTAGGGCACGCAGGGAGCGGGCGAGGTCGAGAACGGGTCGAACCTGCGGGTACCAGTGAAGGGAGAGGAGCAGGAGGCGCGGGGGCGTGGGGGAGAGAAGATCCCGAAGGGAGAAGGCGGGGTTGACCTCGCGCTCGATGCCGAGATGAGCGATCGCGGTCGCGGCGCCGGTTCGATCGGCGACGAGGTTGGCGAGGGCGGGCAGGCCGAGGGGCATGACCATGATCTCGCGTCGGTCCTGGTCCCAGCGAGGGGTGTGAAGGAAGAGGCACACGGGCGAGGGCATGGGAGAGCAAGCTTGGGGACTGGGGGGAGTCGAAGCAAGCGCAAGTGTTTCGTGGATGTTCGGACGACAACGTGTTCGCGAGGATGGGGGGATGGGGTCAGAGCGCAGCGAGATCGTGGTAACTCGAGTGACCAGATTTGCCCTCGTCGGGGACCATGTTCGAACGGAGCGAGGACTGCTTCGGCGTGGATGGGGCGCGGGGGCCGTGGAGAGTTCACGTTCCATGGGCCGAGCGGCTGGAACGTCTTCAATGAGCGGAACCGCGTGGGTCGTGTGAGCGGATCGTGCGGAGCAACGTGAGGATCAGCGTTCCTCTCGCATAGAGGAATATTTAGGATTGTTGGACCGCTCCGTCCACCAAGCGTGACCCTCTAACCCTCCGTGTTTCCAGGAAAATTATATTCAGGTTTGTCAAGGGACGTGGAACGCGGTACGTATTCTTACCATGGTCGACGTTTGTTTGTGCGGCACGCTTCGCGAGCGAGCGACGACATGGCCTGCACAACCCCGAGGGACATCATGAGCCGACAGACGCAGCCCCTTCAGATCGTACTGGTCACGACGGCCAGGAGGACCGCGGAAGCGTACTCGCAAGCTCTTACGTCCGTGGGCCACACGGTGTCCACGGTGGCTTCGACGCAGGAGGCGCGCGCCACGCTTCGCCGGGACGGTTGTGATGTCCTGGTAACCGACGCGGGGGTCGAGCAAGATGCCGATGGCGTCACTTTTGCCGAGGAAGTGCTGGCAATGCCGACACGGCCCCAGGTAATCGTGCTGGCGGACAAGCCGAACGTCCGAGACGCCGTGGCGTTGACCAAGAGCGGCGCCTTCGACTACCAGGCGGGCCCGATCTCCCCGGACAAGCTCCGGTCCATGGTCGCGTCGGTGGCCGAGACCTTCGTGGAGCATCAGGAGGAGAAGGGGTTCGATGACTTCCTTCGTGCCGTGATGGTGTCGTCGGTCCCGGCAGTCCAGGAAATGGCGGCGCAGTGCCGGAGCGCCGCCGCCCGGGCGGACGCGACCGCGCTCATCGTGGGCGAGGCGGGAGCAGGAAAGGGTGTCGTTTCGCGGATCATTCACTGGCTGAGCGCACAGTCCAGAGCGCCGTTCGTTCGCATCAACCTTGTGGATATCGACCCGACCGAGGTGGAGCGACGGTTGTTCGGAACGGGGGCCGGGGATGATGGGTTGCTGGCTGCGGCGTCGGGCGGCACGCTCCTGCTCCGAGAGTTCTCGGACATGCAGCCCGAGTTGCAGGATCGCTTGCGGATGTTGCTCGAGACCCGAGTCTACTGGCCGGTCAACGGGACGACCCAGCGCCGCTTCTCGGGACGCCTGCTCGCAACGAGCACCCTGACGGCAGACGAGTTGGTGAGCGACGCCATGGTGGACGCGGGATTGGTGTACCGCCTGGCGATGGTCACGATTCGCGTGATCCCGCTGCGGGAGCGTTCGGACGACCTGACCAGGATCACCGACGCCTTGCTTTCACAGGTCGCGACGGACGCGTCGCGCCCGAACCTTCATCTGAGCGGGGGCGCTCGTCAGTTGGTTCAGGATCACCCTTGGTCGGGCAACTTGCGGGAGATCAGGAACGTCCTCACCCGCCTGGCGCTGCTCTGCCCCACGGACGAGATTGACTCCGACGCGCTCGCTCGAGCCCTGGGCTTCCCGTCCGCGGAGGCACGCCGCGCGCACAAGTCGGGCGTGCGAAACCGCGTGCGCACCACGACGCGTCGTCCTCGCAACTCCTCTGTGCCGGTGCCGCGGCTATCGGGCCTGGTGGCGACCGCGTTCGACGAGCCGGCGCGGGCGGAGCGGGAGCGCATCGAGGGCGCCCTCGAGGCCACCGACGGACATCGGGAGCGCGCAGCTGCCGTGCTTGGGATGTCGCGAACCACGCTCTGGACCCGGATGCGAATGCTCGGCATCGATTACGAGCGATTCCGCCGTCCCAAGGCCATGTAGCCCATTGCCAACCTGGTGAGCAGGGGGACAGCTCCGCATTCACCAGCTTGGCTTCGGCTCCGTGTGATCCTGTTTGGACACCCGCTCCCCCCGCCCCAGACCGCCTGCCGGTCCCCCTAGCCTGAGGCCTCGTAGCTTTTCCTGGGAATACCCTGCGACTCCCGATTGTCTCGTGCGCGCGAGCGGCTATACATGGCGCCCGGACCCAACGCCCACCAACCTGCTCCTGGAGGCTCTCTCTCATGCACGACGTACGCGCGCTCAATGAGCTCGTGGCCAAACACAGCGACTTCGCCGAGTCCCTCGTCGCGGAGGTCGGCAAGGTCATCGTCGGTCAGACCTACATGGTCGAGCGCATCCTCATCGGTTTGCTCGCCTCGGGACACGTCCTGCTCGAAGGCGTCCCCGGACTGGCCAAGACCATGAGCGTCAAGACCGTGTGCGAAGCCCTCTCCGGAAAATTCGCCCGTGTGCAGTTCACCCCGGACCTGCTCCCCGCGGACCTCACCGGTACCGTCGTCTACAACCACAACAAGGGCGAGTTCACCTCCAAGCTCGGCCCCATCTTCGCCAACTTCGTGCTGGCCGACGAGGTCAACCGCGCCCCCGCCAAGGTACAGAGCGCCCTTCTCGAGGCCATGCAGGAACGCCAGGTCACCCTCGGCGACACCACCTACGGCCTGCCCGACCCCTTCCTCGTCATGGCCACCCAGAACCCCATCGAGCAGGAGGGCACCTACCCGCTGCCGGAAGCCCAGATCGACCGCTTCATGCTCATGGTCCGCGTCGGCTACCCCACCCACGAGGAAGAACGTCAGATCATCGACCGCGTCACCGCTGCCGTTCCCCCCACCATCCGACCCGTCGCCTCCCTCGAAGACCTCACCGAGGCCCGCAAGGTCGTGCGCGACATCTACGTCGACGAGCGCGTCAAGCAGTACATCGTCGACGTCGTCCACGCCACGCGTGAGCCTGAGCGCCACGGCGTCAAGGACCTCGCAGGGCTGATTCACTACGGCGCCAGCCCCCGCGGGTCGATCGCCCTCGCCTTCGCTGGCAAGGCCCACGCCTTCCTCCGCCGCCGAGGCTACGTCACCCCCGAGGACATCAAGGCCATCGGCCCCGACGTGTTGCGCCATCGGCTCGTGCTCACTTACGAGGCCGAAGCCGAGGAGGTATCCGCCGAGGATGTCGTGCGCCGCGTGTTCGAGGCGGTCGAGGTCCCCTAGTCGCCCCAGCGAGTCCGACAGCCATGATCCCCAAGGAGTTGCTCCGACAGCTGCGGAAGATCGAGTTCGTCACGGCGAAGCTCGCCAACGAAGAGCTGTCCGGCAGCTACACCTCCGTCTTCAAGGGCCAGGGCCTCGCCTTCCGCGACGTCCGCCAGTACCAGCGCGGCGACGACGTCCGAAAGATCGACTGGAACGTCACCGCCCGCATGAACGAGCCCTTCGTGAAAGTGTTCGTTGAAGAGCGGGAGTTGACAGTCATGCTCGTGGTGGACGCGTCCGGGTCCGAGCTGTTCGGGACCGTCCGCGCTCCCAAGTCCCAGGTGGCCGGTGAGGTCGCCGCCCTCGCCGCGTTCAGCGCCATCCACAACAACGACCGAGTCGGCCTCGTGCTTGCCTCCGACCACATCGAGAAGCTCGTCCCCCCCAAGAAGGGTGACAAGCATGTGCTCCGCGTCGTCCGCGAGATCCTCGCCTTCCAACCCCAGAACCACCGCACCAACCTCGCCATCGCCTTCGAAACCCTCGCCAAGGTCGCCCGACGCCGCAGCCTCGCCTTTGTCATCAGCGACTTCTTCGACGAAGGCTTCGAGCGCGCCATGGCCATCGCCGCTGCCAAGCACGACATCATCCCCGTCATGCTCGTCGACCCCCGCGACGAGTCGCTCCCGGACGTGGGACTCGCCACCTTCGAGGACTTCGAAACCGGCGAGTCCATGACCGTCGACACCGCCGACCCCCGCGTCCGCGATCACTACGCACGGACCATGCGAGCCCTGCGCGACGAGCGCATCCGCATCTTCCGCAAGCACAAGCTCGACGCCTGCGTCGTGCGGACGGACGGTTCGTTCGTGACGCCGCTCCGCGACCTGTTCGCGCGTCGGGCCAGGAGGGTCCGCTCGCGATGAAACACCCGGTGCTCCTTCCGTTCGTCTTGTGGCTCGTCGCCACCGGCAGTGCCCACGCGCAAGACGCGGCCGAGGCTGGTGTGTCGTCGGACGCCTCCCTGGATGCGTCACGCGACGCGGGACCCGCTGGGGATGCGGGGGCCGGCGCGAGGACGAAGGACGCGGCGTTGGTCGGGGAGGACGCCGGGCGGGTGTGGGCAAGCTGCGTAGAGCACGTCCCGGAAGGCGCCTTGCGGCCCAAGCTCACGAACACGTTTCCCGCGAAAGGTCTCGCGGGCCACGCGCTCACCCTGCAGGTCCAGCTCGAGCACGGGCTCGGAGAAACCGTCCTGCCCAACGGCTTTCACATCCAGGGTGACAGCGATGCGGCCCGTGCCCTTGCCACCGCCGGCTTCGTGCTTCCCGACCCGAACGGCGGCTCAGGCCCCTCTCTTTCGCGGCGCGAGGAGCCGGACAAGGCCTTCACCGACCTGCAGATCCACTTCCTCTCTCTGCCCGAGAAGCCCGGACGCCACGAGCTGACCCTGCCCCCGATCCCCATCGCCGTGTCGCGCGCGAGCGGCGAGTACCTCACGCTCTGCACCACCCCCCACACGATCGTCATCGACGAGCCCATCGCCAACGAGCCGGAGGCGGCCCCCCAGGGCAACCCACCGCCTCGCCCGCAGCGAGAGGTCTGGACGCTCGCGCGAGACCTCACCTATGGCGGGTTGATCGGCGCCCTGGCTGCAGCCGTCATCGCGCTGCTGATCCTCTGGTGGCGAAGGCGCCCCAAGCCTCCCGTGCCGCCACCGCCTCCACGTCCTCCTTGGGAGGTCGCCCTCGAGGCGTTGCAGGACCTGCGTCGTGCCCAGCTGGTCGCCGAAGGCAAGCGCGCCGAACACGTCGATCAAGTCTCGGATGTCGTGCGCGTCTACCTCGGGGCTCGCTTCGGGTTCGACGGCATCGAGTCCACTACGGACGAGGTGCTGCAAGCGCTGCGTCGCATCCACCCGCCGCTGTTGGTGTTCGACGATGTCCGCAGGTTGCTGCAGGACAGTGATCTCGTGAAGTTCGCACGCTGGTCCCCGACCGACGAGGACTGCGAGAAGGTACTCGACACGGCAGAGCGGATCGTGCGGGCGACGATGCCCGTGGTCGGTCCGCTGCCCCCGGTGGCTGCGGTCCACGAACCGAGCCAAAAGGGCGGATCATGATGAAGAAGCGTGACCCGCTGACGTCGGCAGAAGGTCCCCGGCAAGACAAGCGCGTGGGACGCACCGTGGTCCGCGTGCTCATCGTGCTGGCGTTGCAGGCGGTCGTGCTGGGGCTCGCCCTTGCCTATCCGTTGGCGATGCGCGGGTGGGCCTGGCTGGACGTGACCTGGCGCCACCCCTGGGCCCTGCTGCTGTTGCTTCTCGCACCGGTCGTGCTCTGGCGCGGAACCTTGGGCGAGGACGCTCGCTTGCCACGATTGCGTTTGGGCACCATCCATCCGCTCGCGGCAGGACCTCGGGGCTGGCGGGCTCGCCTTCGTGACTTGCCCGGCGTGCTGCGCGCCACGGCGGTTGCCATGCTCGCGATCGCGCTCGCCCAACCCATCTCTTTGATGCGGCCCGAGAGCACGGACGAGCTCGGCATCGACATCGTTCTGGTGCTCGACCTGTCGGGTTCCATGCGGGCGGTCATGGACGCACCGCCCTCCGAGCTCCCACGGCGCGTCAACCCCAAGGGGCTCCGCCCCACGCGCCTCGACGTCGCCAAGAACGTGGTGCAGGACTTCGTCGCCCTGCGGAAAACGGATCGCATCGGCGTGGTGGTCTTCGGCAAGTCCGCCTATGTCTTGTCGCCGCCCACGCTCGACTACCAGTTGCTCGACACGCTCGTGGGCAAGATGACGCTGGACCTGATCGACGGGACGGCCACGGCGATCGGCGACGCCCTGGGCGTGGCGGTCGCGCGATTGCGACGAAGCGATGCTCGGTCGAAGGCTGTCGTGCTGCTCACGGACGGGGATTCCAACGCGGGGACGATCGCGCCACAATACGCGGCTCACCTTGCCACCGTCGTCGGTTGCCGCGTGTACACGATCCAGATCGGCAACGGCGACGACGTGGACGTGCAGGACGGTGTGGACCTGTTCGGACACCCTCGCTACGTGCAGCGACGATTCCCGGTGAACCCGGAGCTGTTGCGCGAGATCGCGAAAACCACGGGCGGAGAGACCTACGTGGCCACGGACGCGAAGGCCCTTCGGGAGAGCATGCACGACGTGCTCAACAACCTGGAGAAGACGCGGTTCGAGGCGAGCCAGGCGACGTACGAGGATCTTTTTGTGCTGATCTTGCTGCCGGGGGTGTTGCTGGTGGCGCTGGACGCGCTCGGGCGGGCGTGGTTGCTGCGGAGGTTCCCATGAGATTCGCGGAACCGTGGTGGCTGCTGGGCACGGGCACGGCGCTGCTGGTGGCGGCCCTGCTGGTCTGGGGCGGGTTCGCGCTCGTGAAGGCGATCAAGAGGTTCGGGGAGCCCGAGCGGGTCAGCGCCCTCGTGACCGAAGCGGCGGGGAAGCGTCGTGCGGCCAAGGGGGTGCTGGTGGTGTTCGCGACGGCGCTCGCGTTCCTCGCGATGGCGCAGCCGCAATACGGTCGTGGGACCCGTCTAGTCCCGGCCACGAACCTCGATGTGGTGGTCGTGCTCGACTACTCGAAGAGCATGTACGCGCGAGACGTCGCTCCCTCGCGCATCGCGCGGGCGAAGGCCGAGGTCGCGCGATTGGTCAAGGATTTGCCGGGTGCGCGCTTCGCGGCGGTGGCCTTCGCGGGCGAGCCCATCGGCTTCCCGCTGACGTCGGACGGGATGGCCATCGCGCAGTTCTTTCGCCAGCTCGAGCCCAATGACATGCCGGTTGGGGGAACGGCCATTGGCCGCGCCCTGAACCGAGCGAACGAGCTTCTCTCCCGGGACCCCAAGGCACGCGACCACCGTCGCGTGATTGTGCTCATCACGGACGGGGAGGACCTCGAGGGCAGCCCCGTGAGCGTGGCCAAGTCCATCGGGGAATCGGGCACCACGATCCACGTGGTGCAGATCGGCAGCCGCACGCCGGAGCCGGTTCCGGAGGTCGACGCCACCGGTTCGGTCATGGGCAATCGCCGCAGTGACGACGGGCAGCCTCTGATGACGGCGCTGTCGTCGGAGGGCGAGGAGCAGCTGGTTTCGATCGCAGAGGCCGCGGGAGGGACGGTGGTTCGGTCCGAGCGGGGCGCCACGGGCATCGACGTGCTGGCGCAGCGGCTCGAGCAGATGATGGAGTCCGAGCTGTCGGAGAAGGTCGAGACGCTGTACGCGGACGTCTACTTCTACCCGCTGGGGCTGGCGCTGTTGCTGCTGGTGATCGAGACGTTCGTGGGACAGGCCAGGAAGCGCAAGGTGATCCGGGTTCGGGAGGTCGAGCCACGACGCCTGCCGGTGCGGGCGAGAAAGGGCACGGTCAGACATGCGTAAGGGTCTTGGCGCATGGCTGTGCGTGGGCATGCTGGCGCTCCCGGGGTGTGGGATCGAGCCGGACCGCGTGTTCGAGCGCAACGCGCCGCAGGTCGATCGGGCGATCGAGGCGCTGGACGCGGGAGAAGCGGGTCCCGCCGCGGAGCTGTTGCAGGCCTACCTGGGCACGGGCAAGTGCGAGAAGGGGGAGATCGGGGTCACGGACCTCGCCCGCAGCCGAACCAGCGCGTCCTTCGATCTCGGCCTGGCGCTCTTCCTGCTCGGCGAGAAGTTCGGAGCGCGCTTCGGGGAAGAGGAGATCTCCGTTCGCGACGGCGGCCCCACCGACGAGCAGAAGCAACAGATGGATCTGCGCGGCGAGCAAGTCACGTGCGCGCTGAAGATCCTTCGCGCCATTGGGTCGTCGCAAGACCTGCCCGTGGACCTGGCCGCTCGCGCCAGGTATCTGGAGGGAAACCTCGAATTTTTGCGCAGGAACTACCGCGATGCCGTCCGCGCTTACGACGACGCCCTTCGCTTGGTCCCCGGGGTCGCATCGGACGCGGGGGACGAGGTCGGGCGCGACGCTGCCTGGAACCGCGCCATCGCCCTGCGACGCATCGAGGATAACGAGCGGGATGCGGGGCAGGACGCGCAGGAAGACCAAGATGCTTCGCAGGACACGTCGCCGGACACGGACTCCGGGTCGCCCGAAGGGGGGGAGGACGCACCGAAGGAGTCGGGCGACGAGGGACAGCAGGACGCACCGTCGGAGGATTCGGGGGGCGGAGATGGTGCCCCGGACGGCGGCGACGGGTCTGCTCCCGAGGATGAGAACAAGCAGCCGGATGCTGGCGCGCCGGAGGGCGGGAAGCAACCGCCTCCCGAGCCCCAGACGCAAGACGAGCGGATCCTGGACATGCTCGAGGCCGCACCGACCGTGCAACTCGAGGACGCCCGGAGGCACGCGGCCCGACGCCAGACTCGGGGGATGGTCGACAAGTGACGCGCTTGCTTCGCCTCGTGTCGCTGCTTCTCACGGTGCTGGCGTTGTTGCTCGCTGCGCCCCCCGTGCAAGCGCAATCCAGACAGCCCGTGCTCGAGACGTCCGTGAGCGAGCGAGAGACCGAGGTGGGAAGGCAGTTTTCCATCCAGCTCAGCGCGATGGTGAACGTGAGCGACCGGACGCCCGGCAGCCCATCGTTGCCGGTGCCGCCTGGGATCAAGGTGCGCTCGGGGCCGTCCATCATGCCCAAGACCCACGTCACCCTGAACGGACCGAATCTCATCCAGCAGATGGGCATCGTCGCGACATGGACGGTGGAGGCGAGTCGGCCGGGGCGATACCGCATTGGGCCGCCCACCGTGACCTTCGGGGGGAAGCTCTACGCGGGGGCGATCGTGGACGTGGTGGTTCACCCGCGGGGAACGGGGCCTGCGCGGCCTCGCGCCCGTGACCCCTTCGACCTGTTCGACATCTTCGGTCTGCCCAAGCTGCCCAGCATCTTCGACGACCCCATGCGCCCGCTCGGGGAACCGGAGCTTCCTCTCACCGACCCGGCCCTCGCCATGACCTCCGCGCCCGCCCAGGCCGTGTTCTTGAACGCCATGACCGACAAGACGTCCGTGGTCCTCGGCGAGCAAGTCACCCTGTCGGTCTACGAGTACTTCCAGTACGGCGGGGTTCGAAAGACATCGGTGCAAGAGCCGTCCACCGCCGACTTCCTGCAGTACCCGGTGCTGGACCCGAGTGAGGATCCAGGGGTTCGACAAGCCGAAGTCGGGAGCGCGGTGTGGAACGCCCGCCTCGTACGCAAGGTTGCGCTGTTTCCGCTCCGGGTAGGAGAACTCACGATCGGAGCCATGCGGGTTGGCTACCAAGGTCGCGGCTTGCGCGGCGATGTCATGCGCGAGAGCCGCCCCCTGCGCGTGGTCGTACAGGACGCCCCGGCCAAGAACCGACCGGTGGGGTTTCGCCCCGGCGACGTCGGGGAGTTTTCGATGAGCGCCACGGTCGAACCGCGCGAGGTCGACGCGGGCGGCGGGGTTTCGGTACGCGTGAAGGTCGAGGGCACGGGGAACCTGCCGTCGACGCTGACGACGCCGTCGCGCAAGGGCCTCCAGTGGCTCGACCCGGACGTGAAGGAGAACATCGAAGCCTTGGACGGGCGCCTGCGCGGCGAACGCGTGTTCTCGTACATCCTCAAGCTGCACGAGCCCGGCACCGTGGACCTGGGACAGCTGGAGCTTCCGTATTACGACCCGCAGCGCAAGCGCTACGACGTCGCGAGGGCCTACCTCGGCCATGTGACGGTGCGGGAGAACCCGACCGCGCCGGCAGCAAAGACCGAAGTGGACCGGTTCGAGCCCCTCGGTGGACCGCGTATGACGCTCGGGGAAGCACCGGCTCGCAGCAGCTTCGTGACCGATGGGCTTCTCTACTGGGTCGCGCTCTTCGCCATGCCGATTGGTGTCGTGCTCGCAGGGGCCGGATGGACGATGCTGGCGGCAACGCGTCGCTCGGTGCGCACCTGGCGAGATTCGCTGGACCGACGGGGGCGCGTGTCCTTGCGCGAGGCGAACCGAGCGAGGAAGGAAGGACGCACGGCGGACGCGGCGGCGGAAGTGGAGAAAGCCACGCACGCGATGATCGAGGCTGCCACGGGAGTGAAGTCGCGCGGGGTGTTGCGATCGGACCTTCGAGCACGCTTGGTGGAAGCGGGGGCTTCCGAGCCGGGGGCTGAGGCCGCGGTCGCGGTGCTGGAAGCATGCGAGTCCCTGCGCTTCGATCCGGCGGCGAACCAAGAGCAGGTCGATGCGTTGCTGGACCAGGCGCGAGGGCTTGCGCGTCACTTCGGCAAGGGCCGGAAGGCGGCCGGATGAAGTCCTGGTCCTTCACAGCGACGCTGCTCGTGGGGTTGGTCCTCTGCGGTCTGGCTACGGCGGACGAGCCGGCGTCGAGCGAGACGCTCTTCGAGGAAGGCGTGCAAGCCTTGTCCCGTGGCGATCACGGGCGTGCGATCGCGGTGTTCGAGGCGCTGGCGGACCGCGGTTTCACGCACCCGGACGTCTCTTACAACCGTGGGATGGCCTATCTGGCGCGGGTGCGGGCCAAGCAAGGGCGTCCCGGGGACTTGGGACGGGCCGCGGCCGGGTTCGAGGAAGCGATCCTGAGCCGACCGAGCGACGAGGGTGCCTCGCACGCGGTGGACCTGGTGCGGGCGGAAGTGGCCCGCACGGGGAAGCGGTCGGGACGGTCGGAAGTGGAAGTGAGCCCCTCGCTGGACCGCATCATTGCGGGGCTCGCTCCGGAGGCGGTCTGGGCGTGGGCCGCCCTCGTGGCATCCTTGACGCTGTCCGTCGGGATCGTGCTACGGCGCCGAAAGGCCGGGGCGGCGCACATGGCGGGAACGATCGCCGTTCCGATCGGCTTGCTGGGCTTGTTGCTGTTCGCGTCGCTCGCGGCGTGGTCGCGGCATGTTCGGCAGACCACGAGCCCGGCGGTGGTGGTGGTGGGTGAAGCGCGCATCCTGGACGAGCACGGGTCCGCGCTCCCGAGGGAGGATCCGATCCCGGAGGCGGCGCGGGTGGATGTACTGGAACGGCGAAGCGGGCTGGCGAGGGTGCGTCACGGGCAGCGAGAGGGTTGGACGCACGCGACGAGCTTGCGTGAGTTGGCGATGACTCGGTAGCTCGTCCCCGTTCCAGTCTGGCGGGAACATAGGCCCCCCCCAACTCCCCTGGACAACGCCGCGAGGATCGCTGACAATTCTCTTCTGATGGGGTCAGTCCGCCCAGAATCGTGCAGCATATGGCAGACAAGGGTCAGCGCCAGATGCGCGCGTCCCGCAGCCCGCTGTGGATGGGCGGTGAGCAGTCGACACGAAGCCGTTCGGAGTCCACTCTCGCGGTGGCTCGCGGCTCGCTCGGATAAGCGGGGTTATGTCAACCCTGCGATTTGGTTGAGATATTTGACCTCGAAAGCGTCTTGTGGAGGGGAATAGTTCTCTCGAAACAGCCGCTCTCGATGTCTCACGCGCATCCTGAGCGAGAAGGAGAAATCCTTCGCATATTTGGCTCTCAACGGTAGGCGAAGAACGCTCTTTGGCGGCTATCTTCGAGAGCGCCGACGGCTGAGGCGTCTCCAGGCCTCAGAGACGGAGCCTCGCCGCCCATTGCCTTCGAGAGCCCCCCTTACGATGGCAGGAGCTTCGGCCCTCCCCTCCACACCGAGGAGAGTCACAGGAGGAAGGTTCGGGCCTCCTCCGGGGTGGCAGCGAGCGCATGGAGCACCCGAGCGGACCAGTCCTCCCCCGCGCACGTTGCACACAGATTTGGCGGCACCTGGTGTCTCGCGCCATGCATGGCACATACCGCCTGCAGGATGGATCTGCGACTGTGTTCATCCAAGTAGTCCGCCAAGTTCGCAGTGTTCCACCGCAGGCCCACCCTCGCGAGCAGCAGCTTCTGCTGGAACGGAAACGTCCGATTGGCATGCCACGCGGCAGCAAGGTGGCGCGCATGCTGCGCCTTCCACGAAGCGTCGCGGGCCGCCAGCGCCGCATCCGCCTGGAACCGCGGCACCCATCCGAGAATCCAACGCGGTCCCCCGGTCGCCCGCTCTTCAGCCATTCCCACCAGGTCCACCGCGCTGTCGTGGCACCCCTGGAGCAGGGCCAACCGCGCCTGCAGGAGAAGCGTCTCCGCGACTCCCACGTCATCGCAGGGAAGGTCTGCGGCGGTTGCCAAGACCCGTTCGGCCTCTGTCATTCGCCCCATCAAGGCGAGAGGTGTCGAGATGGACCGACGCACCCACGCGCCCAGCAGGTTGCGGTTCTCTGCCGAAGCCCGGGGAATGGCCTCCAAGGCCCACGTGAACTCCTCCACCGATCGCGGCCACGCCCCAGGGCCGACCATCCGATGCCCAACCGCGCAGAGGACGTGAAGCTCGGAAAGGAGGTGAGCGGCGTGGTCTCGGGCTAGCTCGATCGCCCGGCGCGCGCGTCGAACCGCGAGCGCCCCCTGTCCGGCTATCATCGCCATGTCAGCTTCAAGGTGAGCCAGAGCGATCAGGAGACGGGGCCGTTCTGCGGCGGAGACGCGTTGCAGGACCTGATGCACGTTCAGTCCCCGGTCCCGGACGATCCGGGCCGCACGCGGAAGGTCTCCCCGCCGCAACGCCCCGTGGGCGGCAGCGATGTGCCCGTCCCAGCGACCGGTAGCGCTTCGACCGAAACGACGCGACGACGAAGCGGCGTTCAGGGCTCGCAAGGCGCGCGCCATCCTGCCCAATTCCTCGTCGGTGAGCCCGTCCACCTGCAAGGCCCACCTGTGCGGACGGGTGCTGGTTTCCCATCGGACGAGTGACGACGGCGCTTGCCGCAGCACGGCCCCCACCCACTCCGGACTGACTCCCAAGTGGGACGCGATTTCGGTGGATGTCCGAGGGGCGGCCCCCAAAGCCGCCAGGGAGCCGAGGACGCGGCAGAGGCTGCCTCCACCGGTCGCCGTGCTGGCAGCCTCGACGAAATCCTTCGCTCGATCCGGCAGTTGACTGAGGTCACTTCGCATGGGCTCGTTCCGGGGGGTAGGCGTGCTTATGTCGGTTGTGGAGGTAGTCATCATGGAATCCAGCTCGCATCAAGGTCCCGTTTCACGATCTCTTCGTTGCGCGGTCACTGGCGTGGACATGGACGGCAAGGTCGCCTACGTGCTCGATCTTCCACGCGCGCAGGAGCGTGTCGCGCAAACGCGGTCAGACCTCGCGTTGCTCGAGCGCATGATCGAGCAACTTGGGGGGCTTGCTCAACGCGAGCCCGCCGTTGGCAGAGCACGGCGATGGGCGGTGGTGTCGCCGGCGGTGGCAAACGCTTTCCAGGGCGGAATCGCAGACGGGCTGTTTGTCGCTTGGGAGGATGTCCGCAAGCGGCAGACCGCGGCCGCGATGTCCCGGGTTCGGCGTCACCCGCTCTACGGGGCTACTGCACGCGGTCTGGACGATGCGGCTCTCGCGAAGCGCCTGGCGTTCGGTCGCGCGCTGTTCCGAGCTCTCCGGTTTGCACAGCGGGTCGACCTCGACGTGAAGTTGGCGGTGGAGTGGGGAGCGGCATTTGCACTCTTCGGCTCCCCACTCGACTCGGCAGTCGGGCGGTTCCTTGACGCGGTCGACCAGGGAAAGGCCGACGAAATCGGAATCGACCCGGCGCTCCTTCCGGTCGTCCGGGGCCACTTGCACGGCTCGAAGGGGTGACCGTGCCTCGCCCGCTCGTCGTGATAGGCAGGAAGCGTTGGCCCGGAGTAGTCCTTCTGCGCCACATCCTGCGAGACCCGCGCCCCATTCCCACGGTTGTGGTGGACTACCGCGCTCAGGGTGCACGGCTTTTCGACGCCGACCTTGCGAAGCTGGCGGAAGCCAAAGGCGTCCGGTGGGCAAGCCTCGGACAGCGATCCTGCCCATTCCGGGTCTGGCACCTGCAAGACACAGAATCAGATGGTGTTTCCCTGCAGTACCTGCTGGCGGGGTGGGCTGCCACGTTGGGGCACGCGCCGCGATCGCTGCGCGACGCGATGAGCGCCCTACATCGCATCGGGAGCGACGCCATCGCTTCTGCCTCCCCCCGCTTACAGGACCGAGGAGGGGTCGAGTCCCCCTTGCCCGTCGCCTCTGCTGCGCCGGCCCTTGCGCTGAGCGTCGTAAGCCTCACAAGGCTTCTTTCGGCGCATGGCCGCAGCGTTGGCGAGTTTTCGAGGTTGGATGCGCCTGACACGGATCTCACACCCTTGGTGGGTGTCCTTCGGTCGGCCTTGCGGTATCCTGCCGTGTTCGCTGCCTGTTCCGCTGCAACGCCCTTGCCCTTGCCCACGAGTGATCAGGACCCTCCTCTATTCTGGTTGGAAATCCCGAAAGCGGAGATGGAGCACGCGGAGTGGGACCTCCTGGCAAGGCTCGCGGGGTCTGCGGTCGTGTCTTGGGCCCGCCGGCCTGCACCTCTGGGAGCGGATTCTGCGACCCGCCGTGTTGTCTTTCTGTACCCGCAACACTCGCCTGGAACCCGATTCTGGCCCGACCTCGTCCCAGATACGACGGAGATTGCTTGGGCACTTGCCCGAACTCGTTCGATGCAGCCGACCCCATCCGTCGGCAAGGTCATTCAAGGGGGTGCACGCGTGTGGGTCGGCCCGGGCCATGCACTCGAGGGACCCTTCTGGGAACGGTCCTCCCCGGACGGGGTCCGAAAGGCCGCTGCCACATTGGAGCCCGCTCAGTTGCTCGCGTGCAGATCTGCCGGGGCCGGCTCGGCGTGGGTACACGAGACCCTTCGGATTGCTCCTGTCTCCGATACCCCATCACCGGGACTCGCGTTGCGGGACAACTCGCTCGTCCTGGGGGAGCCGACCCGCCGCCTGCATCTCGCGGAAACAGCGCGGCGTGCCACGGAGGACAGCGGCACCCTCGGAACGCCCCTGTACGCCAAGCTCTCCGATCCCGCAGCCCTCCTCCGCGGATGGAATCGCGTCCGCAAGGCTCGTGCTGACTCCCACGGTTCCGACGGGGTGACGGTTCGTGCGTTCGGGCTTCGCGCGGACGCGGAGATTGCGTTGCTCTCCACGCACCTGCGAGAGGGGACGTACCGACCAGTACCGCTCCGCAGGGTACGACTGCCGAAGCCAGACGGCGGGTTCCGCACGATCGCACTCATGGCTGTGCGCGACCGCGTCGCCCAGGCCGCCTGCCTCGAAGTCCTGGAGCCGCTGATCGATCCGTCTCTCTCCGATCGATGCTACGCCTATCGCCGAGGCCGCGGTGCGCCGGTTGCGATCCAGGCGGTACTGGCTGCAATCCGCCACGCACCCCACCGCTGGGCCGCAAAGTGCGACGTCCACAAGTGCTTCGACAGCATAGAGCACGACCGACTGCTCCGCGCGCTGTGGGCGCTCGCGCCTGACCCGGATCTGCTGCGCCTGGTGCGCACTTGGGCTGGCGCCGAAGTGCTCGTCGGTGACGACATCATGCTCAACGAGGTTGGCGTACCCCAGGGGGCCAGCCTCTCACCGATGCTCGCCAACCTCTACCTTGCCCCCGTCGATGGGGCCATGACGAGCCGCGGGTACGAGTTCTTCCGGTACGCGGACGATATGCTCGTGTGCACGGAGACGGAGGCGCAGGCCCACGGGGCCGTGGCGCAAATCGACGAAGTACTCCGGAACCAGCTGGAAATGAGCCTCAACCCGAAGAAGACCGTGGTTTGCTCGCTCGAACAGGGGGTCTCGTTCCTGGGCTTCGACGTGTCACTCGCAGGGCTGGCGATCCCAACGGGCAGACTCGATGCCCTCGTAGACCGGGTGCGCTTGCTCATTGAGGGAATCCCGCCAACGGACGACCAAGGCGCCCCCGCATGGGAGCCCGCTTTGCGTCACGTGCTGAATATGCTCAACGGGTTCGTTTCCTACTATCTTTCACCCGGCCGGCACGGGACCGTTTCCTCCCAGCTGCAAGCTGCCTTCGAGCGTGTTGAGCACCTCGTCACCTCCACGCTTCCCCCGGATGCCCACCAGCACCCGGCATGGTCGCTGCGCCGCCGGCCAGATGTCGAGGAAGCCGAGGATGGGGCAGAAGTGGAAGCCCTCGCCGCTCTGGTCCCCGAGTGTGCCTATCCCAACGCCACGACGTCCACCGTCGAGGCCCCGCGGGCCCCATCGGATTCCTCTGGCGGCCGTCGCGTGGATATTGCGCCGGGGTCGGACGGACCTTCGCTGGCCGTCCGAGGCAAGTCACGGCCCGCGGACGAAGAAGCACCCCCCATCGAGGTGGGCGGGGTCCTTCACCTCGCAACCGCGCGCATCGCACTGCGAGAGGATGGAGACGGAATCGTGGTTCGAACGGGCAAGGGACAGGCCACGCGAATCGATTCTGGGGCGCTGTCGGCGGTGTTTCTCACGGGACCCAAGGCGACGATCTCCACCGGAGCCGCAAGGTGGCTGGCGCGTCACGGTGTCAGCGTCGTGGTGGGCTCTCAGCACGACACCGAGATCCTCGTCCTGGCCGTGCCCTCCGAGAGCTCGTCGCGGCTGCGTGCATCGCAAGTGCTGAACGGCGAGGCTCTCGCACTGCGCCAAGCGGGCGTGCGGATGCTACAAGCCAAGATTGGGAATCAGGCGGCGACGTTGCGCTACTACGCGAAGTACAAGAAACGGACGGGGAGCGCCGTGCATACCGACCTCACCAGACTGGCCGCTGCGATGGCAGAGGATCGGGCACGCCTTGACTCCCTCGACGTGTCCGATTGGTCCTCCGCGCGGAAGCAGGCGATGGGGCTGGAGGGCCACGCCGCAGCAGCCTACTGGACGGGGGTTCGGCTGATCGTGCCAGAGCGATTCGGCTTCCCGGGCCGCCGGACCCGCAACGCGGAAGATCTCGTCAACCAAGCGCTCAACTACGCCTACGGCTGCCTGTATGTCGAAGTGTGGCGCGCGGTGGTGGCACGCGGTCTCGACCCGTGTCTGGGGATCATTCACGGCACGGGCGACGGCGCGCACAGCCTCGTCTTCGACCTCATAGAAGAGGCCCGCGCACCGTTCGCTGACCGCGTCGTGCTGTCGTTGGTCGGGCGAGGTTTCCATCCCCGCCTCGACGAAGACGGTCTGCTCGACGGCCGGTCCCGTCGTGTGCTCGCCGACGCATGGCACCGAACCGCTTCGCGTCGGGTTGCCCTTCGGGGCAAGCGCCTCACGTTGCGCGAGATTCTCCAGACGCAGGCGGGTTCGTTGCGCCGCCTGTTCGCGAGCGGCCACGGAACCTACCACGCCTTGCATGCCGCGTGGTAGCGGTCATCGACGCGGAACCGGAGTCGCCCCGGACTCGGGGCACAAGCCGCCTGGCCCCCCCTTGTCTCCACCAGCAACACCCCTCGACCCCTCTTGCTACCGCCGGCAAGACCCCTCGACCCCTCTTGTCTCCACCAGCAGGACCCCTCGACCCCCTTGTCTCCGCCGACAAGACCCCTCGATCCCCCTTGTCTCCGCCAGCAAGACCCCTCGCCCCCTCTTGTTTCCGCCAGCAGGTCCCCCAGATCCCCCTTGTCTCCGCTAGCAAGACCCCTCGACCCCTCTTGTCCTCGGTCCCAAGCCCCACCCACGCCATTCGGGAGCCGATTCCATCAAACGAGCCGGTTCGGGCAACCATCTCTTTTTCTTGACCTGGGGGATGTGCGCCACTACCGTCACCGTCACATTTGGAGGGCGAAATCATGGCTCCGACCTTGAGCTACTGGAATGTCAGTGACAAAGGGTATGCGTCTTTTCTAACCAACTTGGAAAACGTTCCCTGGACGGAGATACCCGCTCCCGATCCGTCCAAGCCCCTGACCGAAGCTCCCACCCTCGTCGTGCTCAAGCACCGGCTCGACCGTGCGGTAGGCGGCGTGCTCGCCGCATTGGGCGTGTCCAACAAGGTGCTGGTCGCTGACCAGGAATGGGACCGCTGCCAAACCAGGCTCAACGCCAGGGTCTCGTTCGACGAGAACGACGCCGACCCTGAGCGGCGCGCCGCCGCGGCCCGTGTCCGCGCCGCCCTCCTGTCCGGCGGTGGCACCGGTCAGAACGCGCTCGCTCCCGACCTCGAGGTCGACTTCGGCGGAGCCCAGGTCAACCAATGCAAGGACGGGACGCCCCTGTTCGCCGACATCCAGGTGCTCGGCTACCAGCCCCTCATCCACGACATCCGCGTCGCGACCGACGCCCTCGCCGTCGCGGTCGGACGCGAGATCGCAGGTCCCCGCCCGCCATCGCGCTCCCTTCAGATCCGCGAAGCCGTCCGAGTCGCAGCAGGAGCCTTCAGCGCCGTCGACGAAAGCATCGACGATCTTCTCACCCAAACTGCCGAGGGTACCCCTGCGTACGCCCAGCTCACCAAGCTCCGGCTCAGCCTGCAGACCCTGCTCGCGCGCTACGCGACGCACACGCCGGCGGCCGGTCCAACCCCTGAGACCCCGCCCGCGGCGCCATCTACTCCGGTGACTCCTGCCACGCCCAACCCAGGCGGCAGTCCCTTCGTCGAGTGACGCTTCTCCACCTCGGCTCGTGGTGCCATCTCGACGGCCGCAACGGCGGCAACGATCTGGCCATTCCCGCCCGCCACCTGGTCACCCACGGCGTCATCGTGGGCATGACCGGAAGTGGGAAGACCGGGCTGTCGACCGTGCTGGCCGAGGAAGCCCTGCGCGCCGGCATTCCCGTCATCGCCATCGACGTCAAAGGCGACTTGCCGAACCTGCTCTTGTCCTTCCCCGACTTCGATCCGTCGAGGTTCGAGCCGTGGGCCGAGGCCGCCGACCCGTCGGTCGGGACGCTGGAGGCGGCGGTTCGCCTCGCCGAGGAGCGGCGGGCGGCGTTGTCCAAGTGGTCCATCGGTGAAGAGGATCTCTGCCAGTACCGCAACACCACGGCCGTTCGCGTCCTCACACCGGGCGCGACCACCGGCGAGCCGTTGCATGTGCTCTCGACACTCGAACGTCGTTCCCCCCGCTGGGACACCGACCCAGAGTCTGCTCGCTTCGTGCTGAGCGGGGCGGTCTCTCTGCTGCTGCGCTTGCTGGGGCGCGATCCGGACCCCGCTCGCAGCCGGGAGCACGTGCTGTTGAGCGTGCTCGCCGAGCGACGCATGCTGCGTGGTCAGAACGCCGAGCTCAAGGCGCTGATGGACGACCTGGCCGACCCTCCGATCGACGAGATCGGGGCTCTTCCGATCGATTCGTTCTTCAAGAAGACGGAGCGTCGGGCGTTGGCCGCGGCGCTCAACACCCTGATCGCATCCCCCACCTTCTCCAGCTGGCGCCAGGGTGCGAGCCTCGATGTGGCCGAATGGCTCGGCGGGGGAAACGGGCGAACGGACGCGGTGGTGGTGAGCGTGGCGCACCTCGACGACGAGGACCGCGCGCTCGTGCTCGGCCTGCTGCTCGAGGAGATACTCTGTTGGGTGCGGGGTCTCGGAGGCTCGCGTCACCTTCGCGCGCTCGTGATCTTCGACGAGGTGTTCGGCTTCCTTCCTCCGCACCCGGCCAATCCGCCGACGAAGCGTCCACTGGTGGCGTTGATGAAGCAGGCGCGGGCTTTCGGGGTGGGCGTGGTGGTGGCGACCCAGAACCCGATGGATCTCGACTACCGCGTGCTGTCCAACGCGGGGCTGTGGTGTCTGGGGCGGCTGCAGACGGACGCGGACCGGGCGCGGGTGATCGACGGTCTTGCGGCGGGCGATCGGGCGGCTGCTGCCGATCTCGCGCGCACGCTTCCGCGACTGGCGCCGCGGTGGTTCGTGGTCAGGAATGCTCATGTGCGGGCCGGGTCTTTGCTGATGCATCCTCGCGAGACGCTGTCGTTGATGCGTGGGCCGATGACGCGGGACGAGATCCAGCGGGCGCGAGCGCTGCGCGGGGGGGATTGAGGCCTTCTGGAACAACCGCGACGCGAAGGAGCACGTGGCCATCGTGCAGGCGCAGGGGCAACACGTGGCCATACCCGAGGTCTGACGTCCGATCGACCCAGGACTGATTGGCGAGCGGCGAAGCCGCAGGCTTCAAACCCTAGCCCAGCCAGGGCGAGCGGTGCGAGCCCGCGGCGGTGGCGTCGGTGCACATATTCGCAGTTGCGACCCTTCACTGCCCACGCCCCACGCCCCACTCACACGCGCACTCGCACGCGCACTCGCACGCGCACGCGCACGCGCACGACCACGACGTCTATTCGAAGCGACAGATGAGACCCGTGAGCATCGCTGACACGCGGCCTGCCAGAGCTTTGAGTCTCTCGGCTTCGGGGCGCGGGCCGAGGTTCATGGCGATGATTAGGTCGCCAGCGGCTGCCACCTCACCGCACTCGCCCCTGCTCTCCGCGAATCGCTGCCGTTTGGACGCCGCACCAAGTCGATTCGCCCCCTCCGTCAGCAACAAGACGCTGTTGGACGCGGACCTCAACAGTGGTCCGCGATGTTGCGGCGTCTCCGCGGGATGCACGCCGGCATCTCGTTGGCGAGAGCAGCCATCTCGTACGCCACCCGGTAGGCGTCGGGCTTTTCATGGGCGAACGGCGTCGGCGCAACGCCATCGAGGGCGCGTGCGCGTGGTCGTGCGCGTGCTCGTGCGCGTCGGCCGTGGCAGGTCTTCAGTGGCGTACCGAGTCGCCGCGCCCGCAGACCGCGAGCACTTCGAATCGCTGGAGGCGGGCTGGGAATTCAAGCTGATCGGCAGTGGCGAGGCGACGGGCGACATCGACGCTGTTCTCTCGGAGATCCGGGCAGACGACCGCCGTGAAGCGGAGCGACGCCAAGGCGAAATGTCGTAACTTGCTCGAACGGCAACGTGAGCTCGGTCTCGGCGAAAGCGTCGCTCTGCAAGAACAGCTCGCAGGCGTTCTCGATCACACTGGCCTTGACCAGGTGCGCGAGAACGCGAGCCTGGTGGCGTCAGCGCGAGCCGGCCTCGACCTGTCCAGGGATCTCAGGTGCGCACTTGCCGTTGACGCAGTCCGGTGCCGCGCTGAGCGTGCATCCACCGCACTGTCGATGGGGGTCGGACGCAGCGACGCAGGCGTCCAGGTCCGCGTTCAGCTTGGTGATCAGGGCCATGTCGACCGATCGATTCGCGTAGAAACTGGCGCTGCAAGTGGGTCGTCCTTCCAGAAGGCAGTACAGCGGAATTGCCTGGCAGTCGCTCGGATCGGAGCAGCTCTGGTGATCAGCCAAGGTCGTCAGCAGTTGCTCCTCGATGCCTGAGCAGGGTGCGGCAACGACGTCGCTCTTTGCGGCGGCGTCTTCTGTATCCTGGGATTCCGACGCACACGCACCGACGACGACCATCAGTACTATGCCGGAAGCTAACCCGATCTCACGGAACATGGTCTTGTTTCCTCCTTCACGGGTATTGCGCGCGCTTGCTGAGCATGTAGTTGAACAACCAATCGTTGATGCGAATCGAGATGTTCATCCCGTCATTTCTAGCACGGCGCGTAAGCAGTTCAAACTCATTTTTCTTGATCTGTGGGATGTGCGCCACTACCGTCACCGTCACACTTGGAGGGCGAAATCATGGCTCCGACCTTGAGCTACTGGAATGTCAGTAACAAAGGCTATGCGTCTTTTCTGACCAACTTGGAAAACGTTCCCTGGAGCCCCCGCCCGCGGCGCCATCTACTCCGGTGACTCCTGCCACGCCCAACCCAGGTGGCAGTCCCTTCGTCGAGTGACGCTTCTCCACCTCGGCTCGTGGTGCCATCTCGACGGCCGCAACGGCGGCAACGATCTGGCCATTCCCGCCCGCCACCTGGTCACCCACGGCGTCATCGTGGGCATGACCGGAAGTGGGAAGACCGGGCTGTCGACCGTGCTGGCCGAGGAAGCCCTGCGCGCCGGCATTCCCGTCATCGCCATCGACGTCAAAGGCGACTTGCCGAACCTGCTCTTGTCCTTCCCCGACTTCGATCCGTCGAGGTTCGAGCCGTGGGCCGAGGCCGCCGACCCGTCGGTCGGGACGCTGGAGGCGGCGGTTCGCCTCGCCGAGGAGCGGCGGGCGGCGTTGTCCAAGTGGTCCATCGGTGAAGAGGATCTCTGCCAGTACCGCAACACCACGGCCGTTCGCGTCCTCACACCGGGCGCGACCACCGGCGAGCCGTTGCATGTGCTCTCGACACTCGAACGTCGTTCCCCCCGCTGGGACACCGACCCAGAGTCTGCTCGCTTCGTGCTGAGCGGGGCGGTCTCTCTGCTGCTGCGCTTGCTGGGGCGCGATCCGGACCCCGCTCGCAGCCGGGAGCACGTGCTGTTGAGCGTGCTCGCCGAGCGACGCATGCTGCGTGGTCAGAACGCCGAGCTCAAGGCGCTGATGGACGACCTGGCCGACCCTCCGGTCGACGAGATCGGCGCTCTTCCGATCGATTCGTCCTTCAAGAAGACCGAGCATCATTCTCCATGTTGATCTGATTGTTCGGCGAGACTTTTCGGTTGATGAGGCATACCGTCGGGCGTATCTTCCCTGTATCTCAAACAGGCGGAGGATGAGACCATGCGACATGTAGTCAATTCGCCCCCCACCCCACAGGCTAGCCCCTAATCAAGCGAAGGCCGAGCGCGAAGCGCAAGGCGGATTGGGGCCAA
>CAZAWR010000099.1:0-26038 GCA_964488865.1 uncultured Polyangiaceae bacterium
CTGGTCCGAGGGCACGAATCCGTCGCTGCTCACGTCCCCGGCTATCGTGGCACCGCTGGCCTGGATCGCGGCAAGGTCGGTGAGGGTCAAGCAGAGCTTCTCCGTTCCGTCGCAGGACAGGGGAGCCTGGGCCTGCACCTGGACGACCGCGTTGGGTGAGGGCTCCCCGAACCACGCGACGGCGTCCTGGAGCATCTGCCACTGGAAGTCGTAGTCGCCAGGCTGGGCAGGCGCGGTGAGGTTTGCGTGGAACACATAGGACTGACCAGGGTTCACGGAGTCGGAGGGAGCCATGGCGATGCGATTGGTCCCCCAGGTCGTGTTGTCCTGGGGATTCTGGGACCCGAGGTAATGCCCGCTCCCCGGCGTCCATGCCGTGTCGCCGGTGTTCTGCATGGTCACGTCGACCGAGAACGATTCGCCGGTCTGAACGGTCGCGGGCACGGTCTGGGCGACGAAGGCCGCTCCGTTGGCCGCAAACGAAGGGGCAGCGGTGCCAAGCGCACCGCTCGTCAAGATCCACACGATGCTCTTCCGCACAGCAAACCTCTCCTGTCCCTGGGCCACGCCAACGACACGCTATCACCAACTGAGTGGCGTGTCGCGGGCCAGGTCACGGATCCAGGGAACGGGCTCGGAGCCTGCTCACGGCGCATGGGTTGGACCATCAGGTGCGATCCGTCCAAGACGCCAAGGAGCAGCCGGGGTTGGGACTCCACGCCAGCATGCGGAAGCTTTCACGCGACACGTCGAGCGGAGCACGGACGTCATGCGCGCGACCCACGACCGCGGTGCCATGTTCCCGTTCAAGGCTCGTAGGACGGACGGGCATTGCTGCGTACGAATTGCTCACGGAACCACCGTTTCGCGGCCACAACACATCAGAACGTCAACGCGCTTTCCGTGGCACATTCGAAGAACGGAGTTGGCTTATGCGAAGCGAAGTCTTGAGGATTCCCGTGGGTCTCGTGCTCTGCTTCACGGCTTGGGCGGGGTGCGGCTCCGACAGTTCGGGCGATTCGCCTGGAGCGACCGGGGGCAGCGCAGGGACAGGTGGCGCCGCAAGTGAAGGCGGCACAGGGGGGCTCGGGGGCTCGGGTGGCTCAGCTGGACAGGCCGGCGCTGGCGGCGTCGCGGGCGGAAGCGGCGGTGCTGCCATGTTCGACCCCGTCGTCAGCGAGACGGACGCTGCCGCAGCGGCCGCGGACGAAGCAAAGAAGTCCTTCGACAACTACGAGTTGAGCTTTGTCGAGGTATGGGCCGTCGCCCCGAGCACAGGCACCACCTACGCAGACACACCGTTTGCGTGGCACTACACGTTCTCGGCCTGCGACGCGTCGCTGGATCCGTGTGGTGATGCCAAAGGGATCGAAGTGGTCTATCCCGGGTGGACCACCAAGACGATTGATGAGATGCCGATGGGCGCCTACCTGACCCAGCAGGAGTTTCCGAACACGGTCAAGTTGAGCTTCGCCGAGATCCTCGACAAGGTCGGGCAGGCCGGACTGTCGCAGGAGTCTTGCCCCATCCCTGGCGCGAGCAACCAAGGCTCTGTCGTCCTGCACGGAACCATCAGCGGCAGCGGGGTCAACTGGTTCTGGGAGTTCTCCTGCGCGGGCACCTTGGAAACGCACTACTTCGGCGCGGGAACGGGCGACGAGCTGCCGTACTGACATCGAAGCTTGCTTCGGGGAGATGTTCAGCCAGGCGATCCCGGTACTCACTTCAAGCACGCGTACTGGGAGGCACGGCGCCGCGCAGCAAGGATCGCTGCAAGGACGAGCGCGAGCCAGACCGTTCCCGGCCCCCCTCGATCGGTTCGGCACCCACAGCCGCCATCGTCACCTGGGGTGGTTCCTTGTGGCTGCGCGCTGGAACCGCCCGAAGCTTGAGCGTCAGTTGCTGCCGCGTCCGGCGGTGCTCCAGCGCTCCCGCCCGAGCCCGAAGAGCCATCGGGCAAGGCCACGTCTGCTGCCGCGTCGGGCGCCGCCCCTGCGCTGCCCCCGGGCCCGGCATCCGAGCCGGCTTCGGGACTGGCGTCTTGCACCTGGGCACCGCCGTCGAGATCCGTGCCATCGCACGTGGGCACGAATTCCATGTTGGGGTGTTCGAAGGAACCGGGCAGTCTCTGGCCTGCGATGGCAAGACTCTCGGGCAGGGACATGCCGGGGTAGGTGCGTTTCTCGACGAACGTCCCGTCGTGTTGGAACACATAGAGCTCCGCGGAGCCGAAGGAAGCGACGACAACGCGGCAGTCGTGGGTGATGACGATGCCGGTCGGCTTGAGCAGGCCGGTCTCGGTGAACGTGCGTTCGAGCGTGCGATTGGGCGAGTACACCGCCACGTAATCCTTGCTCAGCTCGGAGATGAAGATTCGATCCGCTGCGTCCACGAACATGTCTTCTTGCAGCAGCCCCGCTTCCTGGCCGAAGGTCGCGAGCACCGTACCATTGGCCGGATCCAACTCGCGCGTTCCTCGTCCGAGCGCTGAGAAGTCCGACAGAATCACGGTGCCCTGGTTGGTGAAGTTGACGTTCCCCAGGTTGGAGAACGTGGGGTCGTTGACCAGATAGCCTTGGAACGCCCCGGACATGTCGAAGCGGGATACACGCCCATCGCCCGGGTTGGAGCTTGCGTACAGCACGCCGTTCTTGTCGAAGTTGAGCGCTTCGACGGCGGTCGCGCCGTAGACGGCCATGGACCACTCGACCACCTTCACTCCGTTCTCGTCGAACCCGAGGATCCGGTGGTTGCCTGTATCCGCGACATAGAGCCGTCCGTCAGGGGTGAATGCCATGCCGTTGGGAACGGAAAGCCCCTCCGTGTCAAACCAGGTCGTGACGAATGCGAGGGAGTCGTCAAGCTCGATGACGTTGTTGCCGCCGCGGTTGGTGACGAAGATGTGGCGCTTCTCGAAAGCGTTCGCGCTGGTGGCCGCGAGGCAAAGCAGGAGCACGGACATGCAGGTGGCGGAGCGAGTTCTCACTTGGGTTCTCCCTTCGGATGAAAGCAGGCGTGGTGCAGCCCGTAGGCCTTCAGGCAAACCGAACACCTCTCCCAAGTCAAGACAAGTCCCTGACCCGAGATCCAGTCGTGGCATCCATGGCGGCGAAGTACGTACGAGCCTTCGCTGGAAGGTGCCTCCCACGTATACCGTGGAGCCATCGACGAGGGTCTTCGTTGCGAAATCGTTCAGGTCGGGACTCCAACCCGACGGGGCGCCCGTTGTGGCATCCACCGCCGCGAGACCGTTGCGCACCTGGCCCCCGACGGTCCCGAAAGACCCTCCCAAGTACACCGTGGAATTGGAGATCGCGACAGATTCGCAGTAGCCACCCTCGACATTCGGATTCCAGGATGTGACGTCTTCGTGGCCGTATCAACGGCAACGAAGCCGTTTCGCGGCTGCCCTCCCACGCTCTTGAAGTAGCCCGCAACATACAAGATCGTCCCCCCGGCGGCCAGGTTGCGAATCGCGCCCCCTTCGAATTCCGGGAAAGCCGTATCCACCACACCCGTGTTCTTGTCGACGGCCAGGATACCGCTGCTGCTCTGCAAACCAACGCGCACATGCTGTCCTCCGAGATAGACGTTGGACCCGATGGTCTCGATGGCATAGGCGCCCGACACACCGTAGCCTACCTGCCCCGGCTGCCATCCCGTGACTTCGCCGGTAGCAGCGTAGAATGAGGCAAGTCCGTATCTCGTCTGCCCCCGCAAACGTGTCAAAGTCGCCGACGACGTACACGTACGTTCCGTCGCTTGCCATGAAGTAGCGCGCGTGTTTGCCGCCCCTTGTGCCGGGGTTCGGGCACGACATGCTCACGCCATCCGTGTCCGCCAGCACGCGACCCCGATCCGCTCAAAATGTCGACGGCGCACACAGATCCGCATACCCGGGATCGTCTTCCACCACGGCGTCGAACGGCACGGTGTAGATGCGCTTGAGCTCGTCGGGTCCGCTCTTGATGTAGGCTATCTCGGCGTCGGTAAGGTCGAACTGGCTTCGATGGGTGCGCAGCACCTCGACGAGGTAGAGCCAAGCTTCACCGTCGATGCTGGGCAGGTGTGTGGTTGCGTCGAAGGCTTCGAGGGCGGGGTCGCTCGGGACGACGGGACGAAATCCGAAACCGGTGGCGAGCTGCTCGGCGCTGCCCGCAAGCATCTTCAGCGGTGGCGCGTCGGGTCCGATGTCGCGCACAGCCCGCGCAACCACCGCGCCGAAGGCGCGATGCTGAGGATGGCAGTAACAACCGTGGCGCCAGTCCATCGCGTAGATGACGTCGGGAGCGACCGATTCGATGGTTTCGGTCACACGCGCCAAGAGCGCGTCGAGCCCTCCCTCCTTCGCGGCCCAATCGGACACGACCTTCTCCACGTCGCCCGGGTAGGGTTGGTACGCGCCGTCGTCGCCAAGGTTCCAGTGCTCGAGGGTGGCCCCGAAGAGCGCTGCGGACGCTTTCATTTCCTCGGCCCGCACGGTCGCGAGGTCCGGGTAACAACCGCCGGCAAGGCCGCAGCTTCCCCCCTCCCCTCGGGTTGCGACCACGAAGGTACACGTCCAGCCCCAGTCGACACAGAACCGGCCGAGTAGCGGTGCCAGGTAATATTCGTCGTCGGGATGCGGACCGAACCACAACAAAGAACCGGGTTCGGCGGCATCGACCGAGCCCGCTGGTGGCCCGTCCACCATGCTGTCGGAGGATCCCGCGGCGTCCCCATCCGTCGGTGCGTCGCTGGCTCCCGCGTCGGCTATCTCGTTCGGCTCGTTCGTCGCAGAGGAGCAAGCCGTCAGCAAAGCCGCCAGCAAGACCTTCAACCGCCGTGTACCGCGCATGACGAGCGAGCTTACCATGGAAAGCCGAACGCGGCCGGTGCACCACGTAGACGCGCTAGGGGTCGAAGCCGACCCCGAACACGTTGCGCAGGATGATGCGGCCCATGTTCATGCCCTTGGAGGACACGCCGATGAGGCCGATGCTGGCCGGGTGCAGGAGGGCGTCGATGGACGCGGGACCTCGCGTGCTACGATCCCGGCGATGAGCCGTCCCGTTGCACTGGTCCTACCCATGCTGCTCGCAGTGCCGCCCGCCTGTTCTACTGCACCCGTTCCCAACGACCCCTCCAGTACACCGGCTCCCTCGGTCAGCGCGGAAGCGAGGACTGCAATGCGCGATGGTTCATCCCCGTGGCGGCGCCTGATCGTGCCGACGAACCAACGAGAGATCGCCTGCGTCCTTCTCGTGCGCGCAGTCGGCATCCGCCCTCCCGGGTCTGGTGCGCCCTACCCGGTCGTTCGTCTCGCCATCGAGAGGGTGCTCGGACCCCCCGGGGCCGCGCCCCGCGGTGCGCTCCAACCTCCCGCGGAGCTCGACGTCGCCAGTCCGCCACCTTCCCTTGCCGTCGGATCGCGATATCTGGCGGCTGTCCTTGTGACGCAGATGATCCCGGGCATGCTCGTCATCGATGCTGTCGAAGTTCCGGCAGGGATGGACCAGGCGATCATCGACGCGAACCATGGCGTGGCCGATTGCCGCTGAGTCACTCCCTCGCGGACGGTCTGCGACATGCATCGAGTGACATGCTAGCTACCTACCCTCTCACCCCCGCCGCAACCGACCCTCCAAGTACATCCCCATCGTCCGAACCGCCACGTCCGCGGACCGGAACGTCGGAACCCCCTTGGATTCGAGCATCCTCGCCATCGGGTCGAACAACTCCCCGCTGTCGATGCAGCCCACCAGCGGCTTGTCCGTGTCCGCCAGCACGCGACCCAGGCGGTTCGGCAAGCTCCCCTCGGCCTCGATCGACCACTCCGGTGGCACCCCCTCGGCGAGCGTCGCCATCGCCGGCGTCAACGGCACCGACGCGCACAGCGCCAGGTCCACACCTGGGTCCTCGAGAAGCGCGCGCATCACCTCCTCGTGCGTCTGGTCGTTCGCCATGGGGGTGACGTCGAGCGGGTTGCGCACGTCCACGAGCGAGTCGATCTTGCCCGCGGCCAGCGCGTTCTTCAGGCGCCCGCGCGTGTCCGGTTGCAGCTTGGCGAGCCGCAGGTCCCAGCCTTCGCCCCGCACGCTATCCGCGATACCGACTGCCTCGTAACCCGCGTTGGACATCGCCCCGAGGTTCGGACCTGACCAGCGCTTGTGGCCGAGCAGCGACGAGACCTTCACCAGGTTGAGGTAGTCATCGAACGTCGGGGCGACATGAGCCCCCGCCTGATAGGCGATTGCCGCGCATACGTCGTATTCCCCCGCCAGCGACGCCGTGTGCCCGCTGGTCGCAGACTTGCCCTCTGCGGTGCGGCCGGCCTTGAAGAAGATAACGTCCTTGCCGTGACCCACAGCCTTCTCCACGGCCCGCGCGAAGTTCAGCCCGTCGCCGTCCTGGAAGCCTTCCACGTAGACCGCGAGGGTCTGCAGGGCCTCGTCGGAGGCGAGGAAGGCCAGGTAGTCGGTGACGCTTAGGTCGGTCTGGTTGCCTGTCGACATGGAGTAACGCGGACTCAGCCAGCCCATCTTGCTCATGCGGCTGATCATGTAGGCGCCGCTCTGGCTCAGGAACGCGACGTTGCCGCGGCCCGTGGTGGGCAGCGGCAGCTTGGTCTGGGGAATGAACAGCGTGTGGTACTTGCCCGGGCGCGACACCACGCCGAGGGAATTGCCACCGTTGATCACGAGGGGCTTGCCGCCGAGGCGCGCCTCGCGCAGCGCGTTCTTCACGCGCCGCTCGATCGTCTCGCCACCCTCCTTCTCACCCATGCCGCCGGCAATGAGAATGACGCCGACGGCCTTGTCGAACTTCACCAGGTCCTCGAGCACGTCGGGCACCTGGTCCGCGTTGACCGCGAGCACGAACACGTCGACACGCTCGGGCAACGCCTCCACGGATGGCACGCAGCGTACGCCGTCGAGCTCTTCCTGCCCCGGGCGCACCACGTAGACACGCTTTGGGTCGAAGCCGACGTCGAGCACGTTGCGCAGGATGATGCGGCCCATGTTCATGCCCTTGGAGGACACGCCGATGAGGCCGATGCTGGCCGGGTGCAGGAGGGCGTCGATGGACGCGGCGGGGCGCGGCAGCGGAAGCCCCGATCGCGATCGGAACTTGAGCAAGCCGTCGAGGGCCACGAGCTTTCCGTTCGCCACGGCGAAGGGGTTGACCTCGAGCTCGGTGATGGTCCAGCCCTCGGTCTCGTCCGTGGCCAGGTTCACGGCGATGCGACGGAACGCCTCCAGAACGCGCTCGATCTCGCTGTCCTGGACCATGCACTGGCCGCCGCGGGTCAGGCCCGCGAGCCGTTGGTACGCGAGGGTGGGCTTCATCAGCGCGAGGAGGGCAGGGGCGTCGAGGCGATCGGGAGACCCGGTGACGACGGCCTTTCCCTTGCGACAGGCGGCGCCGAGCAGTTCGGTGTCGACGCCGCCGATGCCGAGGGTGATCACGGGTCCGAACTCGCGGTTGTGCCGCAGTCCCACGAGCACTTCGGAGCCGGGGCCGGCCTGCACCATGGCGACCTTCTCCACGACGAGGAAGCCGCGGATGCTCTCGCGAATCGCCTTGCGGATCGCCTCTGGCGTTGCTGTCTTGAACGCTTCGGGGGTCAGCGCGGGATGGGCGGCGAGCCAGTCGACGTACCGTCCGGGGATTGTGTCGAGCATCTCCTTGCGCGCGCGATCGATCGCCTCGACGGAAGCTTCGACTTTTCGAACGCCGCCGACGTCGGTCTTATGGGCGATCTCGGGGGAGACGACCTTGAGGATGACCTCGGAGGTTCCGAGCTTCTGCAGGGCCTGGGGCGGAACCCTTTCGCCGGGTGCGACGAGGACGAAGGCGGGTACGGTGCAGCCCGCCGCCTCGAGGACGGCGTACACCTCGTGCTCCAGCAAGCAGAACCGATTCTCCGCGGCAACCGTGTCGAGCAGGCGTCGAATGGGGGCAGGGTCGAAGCTCATGGCGATCTCGCGTCTTGGATGTGGGGGAGAAAGGAATCAGGCTGCTTGGAAGAGCAGCTCGGGAAGGCGGTCCTTGGCGTCGGCGGTGTCGAGCACGCGCTTGGGTACGTCGGGTGTGCCGCGGACTTGTCCGAGGGTCTTGCCCTCGAGCAGCTCGTCGATGGCGGGGGCGAGGGGGCCGGTCAGCACCTTCTTCCAAGGCTCGAGGGCGTCGTCGCTGAGCACACCTTGCGTGAGGCGTCCGACGAGGGCGCGGGCTTCCTTGCTGCGCACGCCTGCCTGGACGAGGGAGCGGTAGGCCTGTCCGGCGGCCTTGCCGGCGCGGAACGCGGCGACGTTGATGTCCTGGACCTTCTCCCCCTTGCGGGCGAAGGCCTCGCGGATGCCGTCTTCGAGCAATTCGTCCGGCAGTCCGAGGTAGGGGCTGGCAGCGCCGAGCATGACCATGTTCTGGGCCTTGGCGGTGCCGGCCTGGCGCGCGAGCCGTTCGGAGGGGATGAGGGTGTGAGAGGGGATCGCAGCGATGGCGTCGAGGATGGGCTCGACGTCACCGTAGTCGGCGATGTTGATGAAGGGGTCGGTGCCCGCGACGAGTGCGCCCTCGGGAGAGAGGTACTCGACATAGCGGAGGCTCTCGAGGGGCTCGACGGCGAGCACGAGGGTGCCCTTGCCGCGAGGCACGAGGTCGGAGTGGATGGGCTTGTCGGATACGCGCAGGTGCGAGCTGACGGCACCGCCGCGCTGGCTCATGCCGTGGACCTCGGCCTGCTTGAAGCACAGGCCATTCTTCAACGCCGCCATGTCGATGACGAACGAGATGGACACGATCCCCTGGCCGCCGACTCCCGCGAGGATGATGTTGGTCTCCATGACTTTCTTCTCCCATGCACCCGGTCCCAGAAGGAACCAGGCGCGGATTCGAACGAACAGGACTACTTCTTCGCGGTGACGATGCACTCGCGCACGGTGATGATGACCGAGAGGCCCTCGTAGGCGAGCTCCTTGCGGATGACTTCGATGTTCTCGTCGCGGAACTTGCGTCGCATCTCGAGCACGTGGATGTGCTCGGGGTCGACGCCCAGGCCCTTGACGACCCGCACGAGGTCCGGGCCCGTCTGCATCGTGTGCTGGCCGCCGGTCATGGCGGTCGTGGAGTTGTCGAGGATGAACACGGTCATGGGCGTGTTCTGGGTGGCAGCACCCACCAGGGGCGTCATGCCCGAATGCATGAAGGTCGAGTCGCCGATCGTGCACATGACGGGTCGCATGCCGGCCTGGGCAGCGCCCATGGCCATGCTGATGCTCGCGCCCATGTCCACGCAGGAGTGGGCCGCGTTGTAGGGCGGCAAGGCGCCCAGCGTGTAGCACCCGATGTCGCCGAAGACGCGAAGCTCCGGCTTCTCGTCGAGCATGTCCTTGATCATGCCGTACGCGTCGATGTGCGGACAGCCGTCGCACAGGCGGGGAGGACGCCCCGCGATCTTGAGCGACGGCGCGGTCTGGTGCACGATCGCGTCCTTGCCCAGGGCCTTGCGTACCACGTCGGGGTCGAGCTCGCCGACGCGCGGGACGGTCCCGTCGTAGCGTCCACGGACCTTCTTGCCGAGAGGGGAGCCGAGCAGACCGACGATGGCATCCTCGATGACCGGGTAGCCCTCTTCGATGATCACGACCTCGTCGACGGCGTCGAAGAGCTTGCGGATGAGGTCTCGGGGCAGGGGGTAGGCGCCGATGGCGAGGTAGGGCGGCAGCTCCTCGCCTTCGTCGAAGTTCGAGAGGAAGTAGTTCTGCGCGATGCCCGACACGATGTAGCCGGTCGTGCCTCCCTTGGGGTTGAGGCGGAGCTTGTTCCACCGGCAGGTGTCGGACCAGGCGAGGATCTCGGGTAGCTTGGCCACCAGCGCGGCGTACTGCACGCGCGCGTTTTGCGGGAGCAACGTCCATCCTCGGGTGTTCGTGGTGGGCTTCAGCTCGTTGGCCTTGCGACGCTCTCCCACCTCCACGCCCGCCCGGGAGTGAGCGAGACGTGTGACCATGCGCATCATGATCGGAACGCCGAACTTCTCGCTGAGGTCATAGGCCTCGCGCGCCATGTCGTAGGCGTCTTGTTGGGTGGTGGGCTCGAGGCAGGGGATGAGGGCGAAGTTCGCGAAGACGCGGCTGTCCTGCTCGTTCTGGCTCGAGTGCATGCCCGGGTCGTCCGCGACGGCCACGACCATCCCGCCGTGGATACCCGTGACGGCCGAGTTCATGAACGGGTCTGCCGCCACGTTGAGCCCCACGTGCTTGAAGGAGACGATGGCTCGTCGCCCGGCGTAGCTCATGCCGAGCGCCTCCTCGTACGCCACCTTCTCGTTGGCGGACCACACACGGTGGACGCCGCCCTCACTCGCAGGTGGGTCCTTGCGCGTTTCGTGGTGGATGAACTCGAAGATCTCCGTCGCCGGAGTCCCCGGGTAAGAGTACGCACCGCTCAGTCCCGCATGAATGGCGCCAAGCGCGAGGGCCTCGTCGCCGAGCAATGGCCGTCGTTCCATCGTGCCTCCGTCGGTCGCCACGGATGCGACCGGCTTGCAGTGGGATTCTTCGCGCAGGACCCGCAAGGCGCGTCGACTGCACGATCGGTCGAATCGGGTCATAATGGGGGACCGGCGGAAAGTAAACCCGTGTAGCCACGATCCCGCGGGAGATCCGGGCCGTCCTCATCACGATTGCCCACCGGCCCCATGGCTTTCAGCCCCCCCTGAACACCGCCGGCGCATCGCACGCCCAAGCCCCTCGACCCGCTGGCCACAACCCCCCTCGCTCCCCATGATCCCCCCATGAGCGACTCCATCCTCTCCGTCCATCCCCTCGGCTTCCCCTGGGAAACCGACGACCCCTTTCTGTTCTGCGTCCACCACAACGACGCCTACCCCGAGGGTAACGAGCGCATGGGGCCCGCCGCATCGCTCACGGGCAGACACATCGGCGCTGACTTCTCGGGCAAGGACGGCTGGAGCATGTACCACGGCGACGTCATTCCTGGCTTCCCGAGGCATCCGCACCGGGGCTTCGAGACCGTCACGCTCGCTCGCCGCGGGTTCATCGACCACTCCGACTCGCTCGGGGCCACCGCCCGTTTCGGCAAGGGCGACGTGCAGTGGATGACCGCGGGAAAGGGGATCGTGCACGCGGAAATGTTCCCCCTCGTCGAGCGCGGCACGCCCAACCCCGTCGAGCTATTCCAGATCTGGCTCAACCTTCCCCGCGAGGACAAGATGGTCGAGCCCCACTTCGCCATGCTGTGGGGCGAGCAGGTCCCCACGATCGTGCAGCGCGACGCCCAAGGACGCGAGACGCTCGTGACCGTGGTGGCGGGGCGTCTGGGAGATGTGACTCCTGCGTCTCCCCCACCGCGGTCGTGGGCCGCACGCCCCGACACGGACGTGGCCGTCTGGACCCTTCGCATGCAGCCTGGCGCTTGCTGGACCTTGCCTCCGGCGCAGCCGGGCACGAATCGCAGCCTGTATCTCTTCCAGGGGTCGGGCACCGTGGCGGGAAAGAAGGTTCCTCGGGCAGCGCGCTTGCGCTTGCGCGCGGAGATGCCGGTTGAGCTCGAGGCGGGCGACGCCGGATGCGAGCTGTTGCTGCTGCAAGGCCGCCCGATCGACGGGCCGGTCGTGCAGCACGGGCCGTTCGTCATGAACACGCCCGCGGAGATCCACCAAGCGTTTCACGACTACCACACCACCGGGTTCGGCGGTTGGCCCTGGCAGGGCGATGGCCCCGCCCACCCTCGGGACGCGAAGAGGTTTGCGGTTCACGCCGACGGTCGGGACGATCGTCCGACCTAGCCTGGCACCCGTTGTCTTTTGCCGCAGGTGTCGCAGAGAGCCGCAGAGAGCCGCGGAGAGCCGCAGAGGGCCTTGGCTACTTGTGCGGATCTGCGCAACGTTGGGCACACGCTGGTCAATACCGAGCCCAAGCCCGGGGCAACCACGGGACGAAGCCCGTGACCGGGATCGCCGTTCTCCCTTGACCTCTCGCCTCCCCAGCCCCTTTTCCCCTATCTGCGGCTCTCTGCGACATCTGCGGCCACTCCGGGTTATTTCTCCTGCGAGACCGCGGACGCCAGCCAGTTGCGCCACCTACGCAGCGCCGCCCGTTCCTCGGCCGACCGATCGTCCAGACCCTCGATCACGTCGTCGAGCGCCTTCAGCACCTTCGCTGGGTCCTTGCCCGAACGCAACGCATGCCACGCGCGCTCGACTTGGGCCGCGCCGGAGCGCTCCTCGGCCATCTCTCTCGCCCTTCGCGCGTGGAAACCCCGCACGGAGGGCGTGTCCGCGCGATACCGCCCCGCGGCAAAGCTCACGACCTCGACCAGCGAAGGCACCAGCGATTCTCCCGGTGGAACGGGCACGGTCCCCGTCAAGTCGGGGCGCCCGTCGCCGTCCACATCCATGGCCCCCGTGACGGGTACCAGCGCATCGATCGGATAGGGTGACGCTCCCCTCGCGTGCAGTCCCCACACCTCGAGTGCCCCTCCCGATCGGGCGACGACGACGTCTGGCATCCCATCCCCGTTCAGGTCCGAGCCGGACTTCCAGGCCTCGTCGAGCGACGGGACGAGGGCGATCTCGACACCGCGCATCGCGTCGTGGGAGGACGTGGGACCGAGCGCCATCACCACGCCGTACCGCGTGGCGACCCGTACGGCTCGTCGCTGGTTCCCCAGGTCGTCCTGTCCGCGATAGGAGCGGATGCAGAAGGTTTCGGCGTCGTCCATCTCGCCGCAGACCTCGGTGTCGAGCGCGAGGCCTTCCACCTGCATCTCCGCCGCCACGCGCTCGAGATGCTCCTCCATTGTCGATGCGCGCATGAGCGACTGCAGCGAGACGTCCTTGGGCCAGGGAGACACGTGGTGATCCGAGGTGCAGCCGGCCGTGGCCAGCAGCCAGGCCACAATCACGATCCGCGGTGTCCTCCTGCCGGCCATTCATCCCTCAGTAACGATGCTGCCAGATGACGTCGAGGATGGACGTGCCGACGTTTCCCCGGGTGATGCGCAGGGACCATTGGCGCAGGAAGCGCCAGTCGAAGGTAACGAGGTAACGGTCGGTCTTGTCGAGCGTGGCTTCCTCCGCGACGTAGGTTGCTTCGGCGGTCACGTCGCGGGACACCTGGACAACGAGGGTTGGGCTTGGGGTTTGGCCGCGGCTCGTGTCGATGCGCGTGGAGACGACAGGACTGAGGTCTTGCAGCAGCATGTTGATGCCGGCGGAAGCCACGCCGCCGCTGACCCCGCCGCTCATGTCGGCGCCCGCAGTTCCCTCTCCCTCGGTGGACCCTACCGCCGTCGTTCCCCCGCCCTGGGTCGACGGCCCGAACAGGACCAGCGCCAGGATTTCGGCCTGGGTCATCGCAGGCTCGCTGCGGAACTGGATCCTCGGCTCACGAAGCGGTCCGGTCACGTCCGCGAACACCCTCGTCCCGTCCGGCGCCTCCCACCGTGCCGTCACGTTGAGCTGCGGATCCCCCGGGTCGCCAGCGAAGATGACCCGTGCGTTGTTCTCCTCCAGGTCGAACCGGTTGCCCACCACGTCGATCCGCCCGTCGTACAGCACGACATGGCCTTGCAGGGACACCTCCCCCGTCTTCTCGTCCGGGTACACGAGCACGAGCTGATCGCGCCCGGTCTTGGGCAGCACCACGCTGAAGCTCATGTCGAACCGCTGCAGTACGGCCGGGGTCTTCGTCTGGAGGGAAACGACCCAGGGCGTGACCTGATCCGCGGTCGCGTCGGAACGCACCGTGGAATCGAGCAGAGGCACGACCTCGATGTCGGAGTTGGCATCGACTTGCTGCACGCTTCGCAGGTCCGTTCGTGGCAGGTCCACGGTGACCCGGTCGAACTCGATGGTGACGTCGTGCTGCTTGTCGCCCGGGTCCACCGTCACGTTGATGGTGCCGTACAGGTCTCCCACGGGCATGCCGCCGAAGGTGAGGCGAATCTTGTCGCTCTGCTTCGTCCACAGGGAGGCCTTGACGTGCTCGATGTCGAGGTCGTCCAGGTCGATGGTGGCACGACCCTCGAGGGCACCCGTGAGGGACTGTGCCTGGAAGCGCTCGACGTAGATGCGCTCCGAGTCGGCTGCCTGGAGCAAACCCCTGACCTGCAGGAACTCCTGTCCGATCACGGGGACCTGGAAGGCGCCGTTGTCCACGTAGAAGGACATGGACTTGATTCTCGACTTGCCCTCCGCGGGACTCCAGACCGCCTGCGCCTTTCCCGTCAGCTCGCCTTCCACGTAGCTGAACAGCGGCTGGACCATGGGGCTCAGCATGCCCAGCTTGAATCGCGTGGCGTCCACCGCGATGTTCACGGGCTTGCTGCCGTCGCGCGTCAGCCACCACCCGTCCGTCCACTGCAGCTGTTCCGTGTCCACCGAGACCCTCATGGATGACGTGGCGTTGCCGTTCTCGTCGACGTCGATGAGCGCGAGCGAACCCTGCAGGCCGGACGCGTCGGCGTGAACGCGGATGTGGCTCTGGTCGTAGTCGACGGTCGCCCCCGTGCGCAGCGCCTCGATACCGAGCTGGACGTCGAACTCGGGCTTTGCCCCGAGGTCCTTGATGCTCGCGGTCAGGCGGCTGCGCCCCGAGATGCCCTGCTCGGCCAGTGCCGGCACGTCTCGCAGCTCGAAGTCGTGCACAACCGCCTTGACGTTCGCAACCCACGGAATTCGCGGCAACGAGTTCCACGCCAGCACGTCCTTCCACGCGACGACCACGGCGGCATCCAGGCTTCCCAGCGAGGTCACGGGCACGTCCGGCGACAGGGAGCACACCGCGTCCGCGGTCTGGGACTCCTGGGCACGACGCAGCTCCGCATGCACCCAAGCCTTGTCCCCGTCGTACTGCCCCTTCGCGCAAATCGAGACGGGCGCGCGCCATCCCGGCTCGAGGGCCCCGACGCGCGCGATGTTCACCCGGTAGTCGATCTGCGGGGCGAGGACGGTGCCACGAAAACCGAAGACCGCGCTCGCGTGACCCACGTCCACGGGAATCTCCGTGGTCAGGCTCAGCGGGGAGAGCAACGCGTCCATCCACCGGTCGTGCACCACGACGCTGCCCTGCAGCTGCGTCCCGTACAACACCTGCTTCCAGGACCGCGGGTCGGCGACCAAGCGACGGTAGTCGACCCCGGCGAGCAGGCCCACCGACGCCAGAACGCTTTCATCCGAGGGGTTGCACTGCTCCCCTGCGAACGAAGCCGGGTTGCTGCGAACGCACATCGAGGCCAGGAGGGTGCCCTCGGTGTCGATGGCGGCCGAGGCAAAGACATCCGCCTTCACGTTCTTCACGGCGGAGCCGGGGAGGTCGACCTGCACGCCTCGCGTCGTGGCCGAGAAGGTCCACGCTGGCAGCTTGCCGGGGTGGTCCCGCACCACATCCCCGTGGATCTTCACCTTCCCCTTCACGGTGGGGATCGACACGCTCACGACCTCGTTCGCCACGCCTGCCAGGTCGCCGTAGACCTCCTGGATGCGGTCCAGGTCAAGGTCCAGCTGCACCAGCCGCCCCGTTCCCGTCGCATCCTTCCACGACGACGCCTCCAGCGGTGGTCCCGCGAGCGTCAACGATGCCGTCGCCCGCGCTGCAACCATCCCCTCCCGCGGCTTGGACTGCGCAGGCAAGCACATGCCGATGTCTTCCGGCCCCGCCGCGGGCGGCTTCCCCTCCGCCCCCACGGCCATGTCCGCGTGCACGTCCACGTGCCGGCCCGTGAACTGCGCCCGGATCGACGTGTCGATCCCCGAGACCGGCAGCTTGGCGTGCACCTTCCCGTCTCGCACGTCGAGCCGTACGCACCCGTGGGACTCCTCCCCGATGTTCCGGATGTCGACGTCGAGCCCCACCATCCCCGTGAGCCTTGGGCCGGGGATCGGCAAGAAGTACGTGAGCCGGTCCAAATCGATGCCGTCCGACACGACTCGCACGTCGAACCCCTTGGGCCCAACCGCCGCGACCGCGTCGATTGGGTCCCCGAGGCCATCGATGGCCAGGGCTCCCAGGTCCACGATCCCGTTGCGGATCTCGATCAGGTCGGTCTTCGCCTCGACGCTCTCCCTTCCCTGCTCGAGCTTGAGGTCGACGGAGCGGGCCGCGAGCCGTTGTCGTGTCTCCAGGTTCGCGGACGCCGTCACGTGTGGCAAGGTCTTGTCCCGCAGGTGGAGCCTGACGTGCGGCGTGCGGATCGGCCCCTGCACGAACAGGTCCAGGCCATCCCATCGAACGTCGCCGACCCCGGCTCCCCTGCCATGCACGATGGCGTTCATGCGCAGTTGCTCAGGCCGACCGGTGAGCTGCAGGTCCACGTTGGCGGAGCCCAAGCGCACCCCGTCTCGAAGCAAGTTGCCCGCGCTGACCGTGACCTTCGCGTCCACCTCTCCCTCGTGGTAGGTGCCCTCGAGCTTTGCCACCGCGTATCCGCTCACGGCACGCTGCAGTCTCGGCACCGACGACAAGGAGGGAACGTTGGTCACGGCGGTGACGCGCAACCCCTCCGATGGCGTGAACGTGAAGTCGGTCCGCACGGGCATTCCCATCTCGTGCACGTGCGCGAGCCCGCTGGCCCCCTTCGCGTCCACGAGCGCGTCCACGTCCATGCCGGGGACCGGCACGCCCAGCAGCACCGTGGGAGAAACATCTCCGGTCAACCGCGCGCGCGGCTGTCCCTTCCCATCCACGAACACACGGACGCGCAGGTCCGCATCGATCTCGGTCTGGGGCGCCTCGGGCAGGATTTTTCGAAGATCCACGCGACGAAGGTCGACATCGAAGTCGGTTCGGACCCTCGGGCTGAGGGTGAGATCCCCCGTGCTGTCCAGGAGCATGCGGTCCGAGATCAGCCGGACGTGCGTGTCGAGGACGGGCAGGGGACCGTGCGCTTCGATGCGCCCCTCGACGGGGTCCGCGAGCACCACGCCTTCCGGGAGGAAGGGGGCCAGGGCTTGCGGCTCGGTTCGTGGCAGGTCGAGGTCGACCATCAGGTTGTTGCCGTGGAGCTGGGCGCGTCCCGACACGGAGAGCTCCCGGTAGTTCGCGATCACGCCGCTCCACATCAGCTCGGGCGATCGGAAGTGGTAATCGACGGTGGCGTGCACCGGCTTCTCGAGGATCTTGTGGAACGCGATGGGGAAGGATGCGGTGTCGATCCGGACGCCCTCGGGGGCAATCCGCACGGACCCACGGACGGTGCGGGCCTTCCAGTCCACCGGCGACAGTCCGCCCAGGCCCCCCTTGGCCGCGATGGTTCCGATCTCGATGTTCTTCAGGTCCACGACGAGCGGTCGGGCGGGGGCAGTCGGCTTCGTTGGGGGCGGTTCCGCAGGCCGGATCGGTGCCAGAAAGGTGGTCCCCAGCGTGATGGTTCCGTCGGTGTCTTGCCGGAAAACGACATCGATGTGTTCTGCGCGGATCCAGGAGACGGGCACCTCGGCGCGGGGGCTCCAGGGCAGGAAGGAGAGCGCGATGGGCAGGAGGTTGGCGCGGGCACGGATCCGGGGGGCGAACAGGACGGTCTCGCCGTCGGGGTCCCGGATGGTCACGCCGACCGCTTCCACGCCTCCCATGTGCAGCCGGGAGATGCTCTCGATCTCGATGGAGCCGCGGATGGCTTGGCTCACCTGCTCCATGACGATGCGGGTGGCGGCGCGCTTTGATGGGGGAAGGGGCAGGTGCAGGAGGATGCCGGCGACGAAGCTGCCGAGGAAGGTGATGAGCAGCGCGAGGGGCACCAGCAGGTGCTCGGTGCGCTGCAGCCACTTGCGCGTGGTGGCTCTCACGTTCCCTCCCGTGGCGCGCAGGCCAAACGTGGACGCTCGCGACGCGACGCGCGGTCAACGGAGGATGTGGGACGGGGAGACACGCACCAAGAGCCTACAACACCCGCGGGCTTGCATCACGCCGATGGCGCGGAGGCGAGGGTTCGGAGGCGGCGGGGTGGAGCTTCCCCGCCGCAGGACTGAGAAGCAGCAGATCACAGAGCAGACCGTTCTGTTCCTGGGCATGATGGCTCCGATCACCAGCTCAGTGCTCGGTGTTGCTGCGAATCCTCTCAACCTGAGAAGGACTCGTGCGCATGTGAGAAGGAATTGGACACCGGGGGCTCGGGCTGGGGCTCGGTGTTGAGACAGCTTTTTCCTCGAGCCCTCGATCAACGGCCCCGGCGGATGCAACGAAGACTTCCTGCGCGACGAGGCTCGCCATCACCTTCATCAGCGAGGACCCGAAGTACGAGAGCAGCGGGGCGGAAGTCTCGATCCCTTGACCGAGAGGCAAGCGAAACCCAGATCGGCGACGGCGACGGATTGATTCTTCTGCCGGGCGGCGTCGGGTCCGATAGGGGGAAGCTCAGCCCTTGAGGGCTTCCGCGCCGCCGATGATCTCACCCAGCTCGGTGGTGATGGCGGCCTGGCGAGCGCGGTTGTACTGGAGGGTCAGCGACGCGATCATTTCCTTGGCGTTCTTGGTGGCCGCGTCCATGGCGGTCATCCGCGCCCCGTGCTCGCTCGCGTTGGACTCGAGCAGCGCGCGCAGGATCGAGATCTCCACGTACATCGGGACGAGGCGGTCGAGCAGCGCTTCCTTGCTTGGCTCGAACAAGAAGTCCTCGAGGTTGTGAGCGACCTGGTCGTCCCCGGCATCCTCAAGGATTTCCGGAGAGATGGGCAGGAGAGGCTCGATCACGACCCGCTGGGTCATGGCGCTCTTGAACTCGTTGTACACGATGTAAATCGAGTCGACCTGGCCCGCGAGGAACGGGTCGATCAGGGATTTTCCCACCATACGAGCCGTGTCGAAGTTCAGCTCGTCCCACACGTTCTGATAGAGCTTGTAGATGGGGGCGTTGCGACGCTTGAAGTAGTCGCGTCCCTTGCGCCCGACGAGGCCGATCTGGACGTTCTGGCCCATTTCCTCGCGCCGGTGCCACTCGCGCTCCATGGTGCGGTTGATGCTCGAGTTGAACGCGCCGCACAGGCCGCGATCGCTGGTGAGCACGAGGAACAATGCGTTCTTCTCGGGGCGCTGGGTGAGCAGGGGATGGCCGAGGGTGTCCTCTTTCTCGATCATCTCGGAGGCCTCGGCAGGCTTCTTCGCGTCGGACTCGGCCGTGTCGGTGGTGCTCGAAGCGGTGCAGGTGGCGAGCACCATGCGCGTCTTCACCGCGTAGGGCCGCATCGCCAGGATGCGAGCCTGCGCACGGTTGAGCCGCGCACCCGCGACCATCTTCATGGCGCGCGTGATCTTCTGCGTGGACTTGACGCTAGCGATTCTCGTACGGATTGCCTTGAGTGACGCCATGGAGGGCCTGCCAACGCGGGACGGTCCCGCGGTCCGAGAAAGGTTTCAGCTCAGCTCTTCTTGTCGACCACGAACTTCTTGTTGAAGCCTTCGAGAAGCTTGTTGAGCCGCTTCTTCATCGCGTCATCGAGCTCCTTGAACGTCTCGATGTCGTCCCAAATCTTCGGATCCTTCGACTCCATGTAGTCGTACATCTCGGTCTCGTAACGGCCCAGGGAGTTGACCGGGAACTCGTCCAGGTAGCCGTTGGCTCCAGCGTAGATGATCGCGATCTGCTTGGACACGCGCAAGGGGGCGTACTGCCCCTGCTTGAGGATCGCCGTGAGCCGCGCGCCGCGCTCGAGCTGCCGCCGCGTCGCCGCGTCCAGGTCGGAGGCGAACTGCGCGAACGCCGCCTGCTCGCGGTACTGCGCCAGGTCGAGACGAAGCGAGCCCGCAATCTGCTTCATCGCCTTGATCTGCGCGTTGCCACCCACGCGGCTGACGGAGATGCCGACGTTGAGGGCCGGACGCTGCCCGGAGTAGAACAGGTCCGTCTCCAGGAACATCTGCCCGTCCGTGATCGAGATCACGTTGGTCGGGATGTACGCCGACACGTCGCCGGCCTGGGTCTCGATGACGGGAAGCGCAGTGAGCGATCCGCCCGAGTGCGGATCCATCTTCAGCTCGAAGTTGCTCGACTCGAGCTTCTTGTCGAGCTCCTCTTCGAGCTTCTTCTTGTCTTTCTTGTCCGCCTTCTCGAGCGCGGCGAACTTCTCCGCGTCCACGAGCTTGTAGGCAGCCTTCTTCGCGAGCTTCTTGGCCTCCGGTCCCACGTGCACCTTGGCGTCCTCGCCGCGGAAGGTCCGGTCTCCCGCCGGCAGGTCCGCGCCCTTCTTCATCACGAACCACCGCTGCGACAGCTTCGCCGCGCGCTCGAGCAGACGGGAGTGAAGATAGAACACGTCGCCAGGGTACGCTTCGCGGCCTGGCGGGCGGCGAAGCAGCAGGGACAGCTGCCGGTAGGCAACCGCTTGCTTGGAGAGGTCGTCGTAAATGCACAGGGCGTGGCGCCCCGTGTCGCGGAAGAACTCGGCCATCGTGCAGCCCGTGTACGGGGCGATGAACTGCAGCGGTGCCAGCTCGCTCGCACAGGAGGCCACCACCGTGGTGTATTCCATCGCGCCGTGGGCCGCGAGACGGTCCACCACCTGCGCAACCGTGGACTGCTTCTGTCCGATGGCGACATAGAAGCAGTACACGTTCTGGCCCTTCTGGTTGATGATCGTGTCGACGGCGACAGCGGTTTTGCCGGTCTGCCGGTCGCCGATGATGAGCTCGCGCTGCCCGCGGCCGATCGGGATCATGGAGTCGATCGCCTTGAGCCCCGTCTGCAGCGGCTCGTGCACGCTCTGGCGCTCGATGATGCCCGGGGCCTTGATCTCGATGCGGCGACGCAGCTTGGTGTCGAGCGGGCCCTTGCCGTCGATGGGCTCACCGAGGGAGTTCACGACGCGACCGACCAGGGCTTCCCCGACCGGCACGTCGGCGATACGCCCAGTGCGCTTGACCGTGTCGCCTTCCTTCACGTGCGTGGCTTCGCCGAAGATGGCCACGCCCACGTTGTCCTGCTCGAGGTTGAGCACCATGCCGAACAGGCCGCCGGGGAACTCGACCAGCTCGCTCGCCATGGCCCCTTCCAGGCCATACACGCGGGCAATGCCGTCGCCGACGGTCAGCACGGTGCCCGTCTCCGTGACCAGCGCGGCCTTGTCGAAGCTCTGGATCTGCTTCTTGATGATTTGCGAGATTTCTTCGGCTCGGAGCTGCATCGTTCCCTCGTACGCGTCGTGCCGGCCATCGGCACGTTCTGTTCCACTCGTTGTTCCGCCGCGGCCCGTCCCCTCGGTCTAATCCGCCAGGAGCTGGCTGCGAAGCCCATCCAGACGGGTGCGAAGCGACCCGTCGATGACCGTGTCCCCCACCCGGGTCACCACGCCCGCAATCAGGGACGCGTCGACCTCCCGGGTCAGCAACACCTTCTTGCCCGTCAACTTCTGAAGCTCGGTCTGGAGGCGCTGTGCATACGGCTCCGGGAGCTCCTTTGCGCTCACCACCGTGGCCCGCACAACCCCGTCCTTCTCGTCACTCATCTTGCGCAGCGCCCGCCCCACGCCAGGGATCACAACGAGCCGCCGGCGACGGATCAACAGCCGGAGCGTGTTGCTCACCGTGAGGCTCAAGCCGAGGCGACGAGCGACCTCGTCGAGCAAGGCGTCCCGGTCACGCTCGCTCACCAAAGGGTTGTCGAGCACGGCTTGGAGCTCTTCGCTCCCCAGGTAGGTGTCGGCGAACGAGGTGACCTCTTCCGCCAGCTTGCCCAGGTTGCCGGTCTCGACGCCGATGTCGTACAGCGCCTGCGCGTAGCGACCCGCAATGGCCTCGTTGCTCACGCGGAGCCTCCCTTCGTGATCGTCAGTCCCGACGAGGACAGCTGCTTGACGTAGTCCTCGGAGATGCGGTCATGGTCCGCGGCACTCACCTTGGACTCGAGCAGGGTCTCTGCCGCCTTGATCGCCGCTTCGACCGTGTCACGCATCAGCACGTTGCGCATCTGCTTGACTTCCTGCTCGATCATGAACTGCGCATCCTTGAGCATGCGCTCTTTCTTCTCCCGCGCCTCGGCCAGGATGCGCTCCTTCTCGCGCTCGCCCTGGGCCCGGAAGTCCTCGCGAATCCGCTCCATCTCGTCGTCGATGTGCTTGAGCTTGTCCTCGTACTTCGCGAGCCGCGCCGACGCGTCGTCGCGCATCTTGGTGGCCGCATCGATCTCCTTCATGATGGTCTGCTTGCGGTTCTTGAGGCCCTCCTGCAGAGGCTTGCGACCGAAGCGGACCACGACATAGGCGAAGAGCGCGAAGTTGAGCAGGTTGGCGAGGAACGGAGGCGGCATGTCAGGCTTGCGCCAGAGCAAGCTGGGCTCCGCCTCGGCGTCGGTCCCAATGAACCCGTAAAACCAGTTCATGTCCTTCGGTCCGCCATGGCCACCGTGCGCGTCGGGGGCGCCGTGACCTTGGGCGTCGTGCCCCGTAGCTGGCGCGTCGTGGCCGAGGGCGCCATGCTTGTCCTTCCCGGGAGCGTCGTGATGCATCACGCCGTGCTCGGCGGTGGGCTCAACGCGCGACGGGACCTCGACTCTGCGGGGATCCGGCTGGTCGACGTGAGCGGTCGGAGGGGGGGGCGGATCGGCGTGGACCGGCGCCGGCACCTCGCGGGGCTGCGGCGGCGGGGCAGGGGGGCGAGCAGCAGGGGGCCGGGCCGCAGGAGGCCGGGCCGCAGGAGGCTGGGCCGCAGGAGGCTGGGCCGCAGGCTCCCCGTAGGGGTTGTCCTCGGTCTGCGCGAACGACGTCGCAGACAGCGACATCACCATCGTCACGGAAGCGATGATCCACGGAAGTCGCATCAGGAAACCTCCCTCCCGAGAACCTTGCTAGCCGCTTCCGTCGCGAGTTGGCCGGAGATCTGTCCGAGGTCGAACCGGATCGACTCGCCCTCCTTCCGGATCTTCTCCTTGCCCTCGGCCGTCACCTTCGCGGCCGCTTCGCGAGCCTCGCCGAGGATTTGGGCCTCGAGCTTCTGCGCCTCCGTGCGCAGACGTTCACGCTCGTCGCTCGCCACCTTGCGCACCTTCTCCAGCTCACTCTCGTAGCGCTTGATGATGTCCCCGGCCTTCTCATCCATCTTGCGCGCTTCGGCTTTCGCGCCATCCGTGGCCTTCTCTCGTGCTTCGACCACCTTCAGGAACGGATCCAGAAGGACCGGTTTGAGCACGATGAACAGCAGCAGGAAGACCACGAACTGGATGAGCACGGAGCCGTCGAAGTCGACGCTGACGCCGGCACCGCCGGACGAAGCGCTCATCAACGAGGCGTGGGCACTGGAAAAAAGCTCGCTGCAATGCATGGTGTAGGACTCGGGGCCGTACTGGGGCCGGCGCTTCGGGCTGGCATGCGGGGCGGAAAGCGCCCACCGCAGATGCCGCGGGGCGTCTAACACTTCTCGAATGACGTGTCTAGCGACGCGGTGCAGCGCGGCTCTGTGTGGAAAAACAAACTTGAATATCGATGGGTTGGGTTCGGTTGCGCGGCAAGAAGGGCGGGGGAGTCGGCGTGCGTCAACGGAGGACGGGGACGGAAAGGGACGGGCCTTGCGCTCAGCTCGGGTCACGGTTTGCTCTCGCCAAGATCCCACGAACACGAGCCCCGATGCGGTCCTCTCCTCGCCGTCACGGTGGCCGCCTCGCAACCGAGTCCGCGCCAGCCCAAGCCCAAGCCCGCGCCCGATTCGGTTGGGTTGGCCCGCGAGACCGGAATCCCCGTAGACCGTGGGTGCCAAGGCCAGCGGGGACGGCACGATCCCACCCGCACATGGCACCCGTCCTGCCCCGCGATCCACTGTACAGTTCCCTCCACGAGATCTGCCATGCACCCATCCTCTCCCCCATGCCGTCCCCTGGCTCTCGCCCTCGCGCTCTGGACAGGCGCGTGCGGCACCAGCGGCGACGAATCCGCCGGTCCTCCGGGCGCAGGTAGCGATGCCGGCACCGACACGGGTTCCGACACGACCTCCGACACGATCTCCGATGACGCGCCCCTGGACTCGCTCACCGACGCGGCCTGGCCCGACGCACCGCCTGATGCGTCGCCGGACGCCCCGATCGAGGCGAACCCCGCCGACGCGACCGAGGACGTCGCGGAATCAGGCCCCGCCGGCAAGCCACGCCTGTGGGTCTTCCTTCTCGCAGGACAGTCGAACATGGTGGGGTTGGGGTACAACGGCCAGCTCACTGGCGCCGATGCCAACCCCGTCGACGGCGTCTGGATCTATTACAACGGCAGCATTCACCCGAACGCCAACGCGCTGCAGTGGAAGCAGCTCGCCCCGGGCTTCGGGGCCACCGAGGATCGTTTCGGCCCGGAGCTCGCCTTCGGTCAGAGGATGCACGAGCTCTGGCCCACACGATCGATCGCGGTCATCAAAGTGGCCGAAGGCGGCACCGCCCTGCACGATCGGTGGGCGGCAGGAACCGGCGACCTGTACTTGCTCCTGCTGTCCGAGATCCAGGCCCAGCTCGCTGCGCTCCAGCAGGACTGGCGCCCCCAGATCGCCGGGCTCGTCTGGATGCAGGGAGAGTCGGACGCGATCCAGGAGTCCACCGCCAACGCCTACCTCAACCACCTCGCGGCCTTCATGACGTCAGTTCGGTCCTCCCTCGGCGTGGCCGTGCTCCCCACCACCGCGGGGCTCATCTACAGCAACGCCGGCCTGTGGCCCTACGCCGCTACCGTGCGCAACAGCACCGCTGCGCTGGCCGGCGCTCTGGGGCAGATGGACGTCGTCGAGACCAACGACCTGTCGGTGCATGCGGACGACCTCGCGCACTACGACAGCGCGAGCACGGTGACCCTCGGGCGGAGGTTTGCCGACGCGACAGCGGGCATGCTCGCCGAGGAGTGGCACTTCCCCGAGGGCTTCTCCGGCGTCCAGGGCGACCACTTCTGGACGTATCGGTCTCGCGCAGGCGGGGCGATGACCCCGATGACGTGGGACACGGCGCAGACGCGCTGGCAAGGAAGCGAGCCGTGGGTTCTGATCGGGCCCGGGTGGATGCACCCCGGCCCGACCGAACAGGCAGAGCTCGGATGGTGGGCACCCTACGCGGGACGCGTGGCCGTGGACTGCGTCGTCACGGACGGCGACACCGGCGGCGGCGATGGCGTGGTCGTGGAGGTTGCGCTCGGCCAGCAGACCGTGTGGGGGCCGGTGACCATCCCGAACGGCGGCTCGTCTCAGGCCAGCTTCGAAGTCGACGTCGTCCAAGGCGCCGAGCTGATGTTCCGCACGAGCTCAGGCGCGGCACAGGACGGCTTCAACGATGCAACGGTGTGGGACGTCGACGTGCGGATGGTGAACGTCGAGTGACCTTCAGGGGCAAGCGCCCCACATCCCCACGACGTTGGTCCTGGCGTGCTGCTCGTCGGACTCGAACAGGTCCTCGAACGTGCGGTTGTCACCGTAGGGGAAGGCGCGCGCCAAGCCCCGGCGCAGCAGCTGTCGCTCCAGCGAATCGTTCGTCCCTGCGCCCACGTGCACGTAGGCGAGCAGCCGGTCGTAGCTGTCCCGGCATTCCGCGTCGAATGTCAACCACACGAGGTGGTCCGTGAGCTGCGACGTGAACGTCTTGGCTTCGTTGCCGTAACACTCCGCGGGCTCCTCGCCGTGCGCCACCTCGGGGGTGTCGATTCCGATCACGCGCACGCGTCCGCCCGCGTCGCCTCCCAGCTCGTCCGTGACGTCCAAGGTGTCCCCATCCACGGCCCAATTGACCCGCACGAGCGAAGGCGCGTGGCACGGCTCAATGCCCGAGGGAAGCTCCGAAGGGTCGAGAGCTGCGACCTCCGCGTCATCCAGGTCCAGGCTGCCGTCCCACGCGTTCCCCTCGGGCCGTTGCCCGCAGTGCGTCGTCGAAGCGCAATCCAGCCCCAACGCGCAGCAGTTCCCATCGTCGCAATCCTCACTCCCATTGCCGTCGTTGTCGCAAGCGTCGGAACACGTCGCCGTCGTGGACTCGGCGACGCCTTTCACGCAGGGGACTCCCGAGCCGCCCGAGCCGCCCGAGCTGCCCGAGCCACCGGAGCTGCCCGAGCCACCGGAGCTGCCCGAGCCACCGGAGCTGCCCGAGCCACCGG
>CAZAWR010000099.1:26138-36703 GCA_964488865.1 uncultured Polyangiaceae bacterium
AGCCGCCGGTCGAAGCGTCTCCCGACGCGGTGGGTGTTTCACTGTCGCCATCGTGCACGCAAGCGCTGCTTCCAAGCCAAACGCAAGCAAGCGCGCCCACTGCGAGCCTCGAAAGACATCTGGGGGAGGGAAGCATGGGATGAATAGGCCGAGGTTGTCGGTCAAGGTTTCGCGACACCGTGGATCGTACCTTTCCATGTCCCAACGTAGACCCCGACCGCGTCGATGGCTACGGGCCACGGGTTGTCGATTCCCGGCGCAGCCTCGTAGCCGCGCAACGGCCGGTCCGAAGTCGACGCTACGCCTCCACCAGGCCACGACTTCGTTGCGGGAGGGGTCGGCGCCGTGACTACCGTGCTACGCTTCCCACGTCGGTTCGGACTTCTCTTGCGCGAAAGGAACTCCATGCGAAGCGCCCCCTGTCTCGTCACGTGCTTGTTGTTGGTGACGCTCGGAGCTTGTTCCGGCGAGTCCACCGAAGCCCCTGCCGATGGAACAGGCGGCAGCGCCACGGGCGGGACAGGCGGCAGCGGCACCGGTGGGACAGGCGGCAGCGCCACGGGCGGGACAGGAGGCGCCACTGGGGGGACCGGCGGCAGCGTCACCGGTGGAGCGGGCGGCAGCGGCACGGGCGGGACAAGCGGTGGCGGGGACCTTCTCGTCGGGGACTGCGACAACATCACTGTGTGGTGCACGAACGGTGCGGAATGCTCCGCCGCGTCTCTCCCCGGTTTCTCCGTCTGCGTCATCCCTCCCACCTACTTCGACGAGCCAGGGTGCGGTCCCACGCCTCATCCCGATGGGGTAGGGGAGATCATCCCCACCTGCTGCACGGACGCGGACTGTACCGAGGGGCCAAGTACCGGACACTGCGTGTACACGGAGCAAGTCACCGGATGCTGCGGTACCCAGGGCGCAACGCATTGCGTGTACGATGCGTGCGAGTCCGATGCGTCCTGCGACGGCGACGAGATATGCCTGCCTGGAGGCGCGCATGGCGTCGAGGCCAGCACCTGTGTGCCAGCCACCTGCCTGGCCGACAGCGATTGCGATGATTCCCAGGGCGGCGAGTGCCGCCTGTTGGGACGCGGGTCGTTCGTGGCTCTCGTCTGCGCCTACCCCGAATCCGCTTGCCGCCAGGACAGCGATTGCATCACGGGCCCTTGCGGGTCCGACTGGTGCGCCCCCCGCTGGACTTCGGACAGTCAGGGCTGGGTTCTCGCGGGCGATGTGGAATGCCACGAGGATGACTCGTGCCTCCCTCACCCGTGATGGGGACCGCCAAGCCCGCGCCTAACGCGGATCACCCCAAAACGCCTCGCCTTCGGCTCGGATAGTCCCAAACCCAAGCACGTTCTTCGAACAGTGCTTGATTTGGGGCTAGTCGAGCGTCGAGGGAACATCCCGTGGCCCGGCCCGTATCATCGGGACGTGGCAGACAGCGGTTCCAGAGCCAAGGGAGTACTGGCCGGCGCGGGCATTGTCGCGGCCCTCGGCGGAGGTCTCGCCCGATCCGCCGATGACATCGCTCTGGCCGGGTGCCGCTCCACACGGGCCGTCTCGGTGTCCGCGGAGGGAGCCACCGCAGGTAACGTCGCGCGCAGCGGCTCGAACCTCGTGGACGATGGGCTGCGCTCGGGTCACGCCGGATTGCCCCGCGCAGCCTCCCCCGTGCCTCGAGGCAGGCCCTGGATGATCGCAGCAGGCGAAGGGGACGACAGCTTTCGGGTGAGCACTTCCGTGGACGACATCGCCCCCTCTCGCGCAGCCACGGCGCGGGCCGAATCCGCAGAAGGGACGTCGCACGTCGACACGGTGCTCGATCTTTCCCTGGACGCGGTGGACCTCGCGGACGATCCGACGGAGCCCGCGCGGCCGCGCGGCCGTGAGCACCTCGAAGGAACGCTTGGTATCGCGACCACCCCGTTCGTCGAGACCCCTCGCGCCCTGCTGGTCAGGACCTGGGCCGCGGACGGTGGGGCCGGTGTGCCCCAACCCCCCAACGTGGTCCTCGTCGAGGGGGCGGACGTAGCCGACCGCGGGTGGAATGCTGTCTTGCGCGCGATGCCCCAGGCGAACCCGCTCGTGATCCTTGCCTCGTCGAACGACCGGGGGCGGACGCTTCTCCTCGGCAACGGGCGTCTCACCCGCATCTCGGAGCTTCACGCCACGTGCACGAGCGCTGGGCGCCACTGCGTGACGATGCTCTGCGCGGCCGCGTCGTTCGACCCATCGCCCTGCATGGCGTCCCTCTCGGATGTCTTCGACAGGGTCGCCGCTGCGGCGGTGGACAAGAAGCTGAGCCACGATGCGTTCTCGTTGATGCTGGGCCGGGCCCGCACCTCCTGGGACGCGACGGCGAACGTCGACTTGGCCTACGTGAAGGTGCGTTGGGAGGGCGGCAGGGACGGAACGTACCGCTCGATCCTCACGCACTTGTGAGGCGGCAGGAACGTACGAGTCGGAGCTCCCCACAAGCTGGCATCCCCATTGCTCTGGTCGTGAGCATGCATCGCAATTCCACTATGAATGAGCGCTATTTCCCCTCCATTGTGCGTATTCGCGGGGCAGCTTTTCGCCTCGCTGGATGTGCCATCTGTGCCACCGCGATCTCGTTGGCAGGATGTTCCGACGAAGAGACCGAGGAGGTCACCAAAATCACCAACCCGGTTCGCGCCGACGACCTCGACGACACCGCCCCGCCGGGTTCGCCGTACGACGAATCCCTCACCTTCCAGAGCCGCTTCGGCACCGAGAACCACTCCGCGGAACGATTCCGGTTCGACGTCGCCGCTTACGCCGATGACGTCGAGAAGGAGGAAGCTGCGCGGCTTCATCCCTCGCACGCCGCTTGGTTGAAGCAACACGGCGCCTCGGAGCCCTACACGGTGACGGCGATGCCTTCGGTGCAAACCGTGGGCACGTACGTCAAGCAGATGGACGACACGATCTACGCCGGCGTGGAGCACGCGGTGCAGGCGGGGCTGGAGGGCACCGTGGCGCCTAAGCGCGAGATCTTGGTGGGAGCCCTCGACCACTTGCTCGCGAATCGGTCGGCGGCCGCAGACGAGGCGTCGGTCTGGCTGGCCGCGGCCCTTCGCCTCGGAGGTGCACAAGCGTCCCTACCCTCGGACCTCGAGGACCAAGCGCAAGGCCTCATGGACGCTTTCCTGGCGGACACCGCCGAATCCAAGCCCATCGGTTTCTACACGTGGTCCGAGGAGCTTCAGCTGATCTGGAAGCAAGACCGCTTCCTGCAAGCGCCACTGCCCACATCTGCAGGCGCTTGTGCCTTGGCCGAGGCGATTGCGGCCGACGAAGCCCGCGAGGACCGCTACGTTCAGCTCGTCGGACTCGTCTCTCGCCTGACCAATCCCCTGGAGTCTTCCCTCGTCGTCAGGCTCTCCGTGGCCTCGGATGCCAGCTGCCAGACCTTCGATCGCGCGGCCTTTCTCAGCGCTTCGGAGACGCCCGAGGTCACGCTCTTCGAGGACCTCTTCCCTGGCGGTCCGCCCCCTGGCGTGAGCCTCATGGACGCCCTCGTCGACGCGATCCGCGATGGCACCGTCGACCTGACGCCGTCGCCCGACGATGGCTGGTATGCCCATCAGTTGTTCGCGCTCGAGACGCTGCTGGTGACGGACCGGTCCGAGGAGCGCGCGAAGGTTGCCTTCATGGCTCGGTACAAGAAGCGTCTGCGCGAGGCGTTCGAGACGATGCTGGTTCAGCACAGGGAGACCCACGTCAAGCAGACGGACCGCGCGATGGGGGTTAGCGCCCCAGCGGTGCCCCCGACACCCCACTTCCGGTTGGAGCCCCTCGCCACGGTGTACGTGCGTCATGCGCGGTCCTATGTCTTCCTCGAGGCAGCCCTCGATACCGTCATGGGAGAGTCGTTTCTGGACGAAGCGGTCGTTGTGAGCGAAGCGGGGCCTGGTACCCAGTCCCTGCGGGAAGTCATCGGCGACGCGCGTGATCGCTTCTTCGGGCTGTACCTCGTTTCCTGCCAGGACCTCGGGTTGAAGCCGGCGCTGTCCCAAGCCGGCGACCCCGACCCGGCCGCATGGTCAGCGCTCGCTGCCGATGCGGACCAATGGCTGCTCAAGCTTTCGGGCGACCCCATGGCAGCCATGGACGTGCGCGTGATGATCCCGATCGCGCAGGTCGACGCCGATCGATGGCGGTACTGGGCCGTCATTGGGGTTCGCTCGACCCTGGCTGGCTACTCCTACATCGATGGGGACGACGTGAGCCCTCCGACGCCCGCCGAGCAGGCGCGGGTGTGGTTGCCGACCGAGCAGTTCCTGGAAGTGGAGCGGACGGGCACGCCGCTGACCCGAGAGGAGTTCAGGAGCCTTTGCGACCAGAACGGCACGGCCGAAGCGATCAAGGCGGCGCTGGAGAGCGAATAGGGGAGGCTCTCCGGCCTCAATTGCAGTAGCCGCTCTGCTGGTAGGTTCCTACGAGGTATTCGCACTGCGGTGCGTTGTTGAGGTCGACATAGGTGTAGCACGTGTCCTGCCACCCCGGGCCGGGTGGCAGCTCGGGACAGCAATCCTCGAGGTCATCGCACGCCCCGCTTCCCGTGCAGTACCCTTCCTGGTGATAGGTGTCCAGGATGCTCTGGCACGTAGCGGCCTGTCCGATCTGCACCACGTTCTTGCACGCAGAGTACATCGAAGAGCCAAGCTCCTCGCAGCACGTGTCGAGCGCCTGACACTCCGCGCTCGGTCCCCCGCCGCCGGTACCCCCAACACCGCCGGTACCCCCAACACCGCCGGTACCCCCAACACCGCCGGTACCCCCAACTCCGCCGGTACCCCCAACTCCGCCGGCACCCCCCACTCCGCCGGTTCCCCCAACTCCGCCGGTTCCCCCGACACCGCCGCCCGATCCCGAGGTGCCGCCGCCCGATCCCGAGGTGCCGCTGGCACCCGCTACTCCAGCACCGCCGCTCGTGCCCCCCGTGTTGATCCCACCGCCCGTTCCACCATCGCCCCCGGTGCCCCCTGCGCTACCGGCCTCGCCGCCCCCGCCGCTCGTGTCGCTGTCATCTCCGCAGCCGATGACCGCGAGCAAGCCCGCCATCAGCAACGTGCTCTGCTTCAGTCGAATCCTCATGGTGCGTCCCTCGTGGTCGCGAGAGTCTGCACCCTCCCGCGGCGTCGCGCCAGGCTCGTCGCCGTCATGCGATGGATACGTGCTCTGCCGGCGCACCGCAGTACGGACAGCGTGACCCGGGTTGCATGTCGTACAGCCCTCCGCAGTAAGGACACCGAGTCGGCCGCGGTCCCGGTCCGAGAAGACCCAGATCGGGTCTCGCCCGACGCGCTCGCAGCGTCGCCGCCACGAGCAAGTCCCTGACCGCCGTCCCCACGTCGCCCGCACGGTGCAGTCGGATCCGCACGCTCGACCGGCGACCGATGAAGCGCAACGTCGCGTCGTACCTCCTCACCTCTCGGTCGTAGCCAAGCGTGGGGGAGAACGTGATGCCTATCAGGTCCGACCCGTCTACGACCTGCCGATCCCACACCCGCTTGCCTCGAACGACCTCCGTCGTCACGCTCTCGGCTCGCACTGTGATCTGTCGCTGAGACGTGGGCATGCCGCGCACGCCGTCCCAAGTTTCGCGCAGCACGAAACGGCCGCGTTCGAAGAGCACCAGCACAGGGCACAGGGGTACGACGAAAAAGGCGAACAGCAGCATCGTCAACCATCGAGCCGACTGCGGGTTCGGTTCGCGAAGCACGATGCCGGCGTCGAGGGGCTCGACCGTCATGCCTGCCTGCCGAACGACCGCGGCGGCTTGCTGCTCAGGCCGCAGCCCCGGGGGGCTCAGCAGCGGACGTCCGCCGTACCACACCTCGACCGTCTCCGACGCGGTGCTTTGATCGTTTCCGATGGCTTCGACGACAACCGCGCCCTCGCGTTGTGCCGCGTCGAGCACGGCCGCCACGATGCCATCCCCTTCGCCGCTCGAGTGCGGTGCGTGCCGCAGTTCCGCGAGAACCTGACCCTGCGGTCCCCTCACCGTGAGCGTGAGCTCGTGCCAGTAGCGAAAGAAACGAGCCCGGATGCTTGGCAACTCGACCGTGTCGCCCTCTCCGAACACCGCGATGAGGATGATCAACGGCAGCAAGCACAGCACGACGAAGACGCCAAGCGTAAGCTCGATCAGCGCGACCCAGCGGAACTGTCGTCGCCGCTCGTGGCGCAGAACGATGTGCGCGACCCCGTCGAAGCGGCGTCCCAGGACTTGCGCGATGCCCATGGGCACGTGGCTCATCCAGCGTTCATACCCTATCCGTGTTCCGCACGGGAGCACGGGAGCACGGGAGCACGGGAGCACGGGAGCACGGGAGCACGGGAGACCGGCCCGGACCTACGGTGTCGACGCGGTCGCGCACCAGCCGAACCCGTGCGGGTCCTTCCTGCAATGCGTGTACGGCTCCCACGTGGTGATCTCACGTTCGGGGCAGTCCGCGAACGTTTCGCACATCGCGTAGTCGAACAGGCCGCCCCCTATGCACCGTGACCCGGAGAAGGTCTGGCTGAGGCAGAAGTACCCTGCGCAATCCGCCTTCGAGCCGCAGCGGTAGGGGGTCCGGCCGACCTTCTCGTCCACCGGACATTCGGTGTCCGACGCGACACAAGTGCCTTTGCCCGTGCTCCCCTCCCAGCAGCAGACAGGGCGGCTTCCACCGCACCGATCCTTTCCGCAAGGCGCGCCGGGAGACGCAGGCTGACACGACGCGCCCGTCCCGTCCGTGCCATCCTGCAGGCAGCGTCGCCCCGCGGAGCAAGCGCCCCCTGGGACGCACAGTTCGAACAAGTGGCAAGGAGGCGCGCTGCATTGCATCAACACCTCGCCCCCTCCCCCGCCCTGCAGGCAGCATACGGAGCCCCCCTCGCAGTCCGACGCGTCGTCGCAGAGCATCGAGTTCGGCCCCACGCGCTGAGGGTCGAAGTCGGGTCCCTTGGCCCGGCATCCACTGCCAGCCACACAGTACGACGTCGCCAGTTCGCATGTCTGCTCGCCGCAGACCACGACGCCCGCCATGGGAACCGGTTCCGGCTCCCCCTCAGCAGCAGGGGAGCTTGCCGCGGGAGGTACAGACCGCACCGCGACGCTTGACGGAGGGCTCGGGTCCGAGCGGGACCCCGCGCACGCTCCGAGCGCGAAGCTCGCGAGGATCGGAATCATGGATGCGATCGGCAAGCTCGATCGGGCAAGGATTCGCTGGGGGTGCGTGACCATCGTGACCACAGCTTACACCGAAGGCTCGGCCGTCCGAACGCACGATGGTCTCCTCCCATGGACGATTCGGTTGGTCCCTACGCGCTCGATGCGTATGATTTCACTGGTTTGATTTCGCCGATTCCCCCAGTACCAAGACGACCGCGCTGCGGCCCCCCGGCTCTGCTGGCCTGCCTGCTCTGGGCGGCTTGCAGCCCCCGAGGCGAACGCGTCGAACCCTGGACCCCGGTCACCTACCCGTACGCTACCCCCTCGACCGAAGCGACCACGCCCGAGCCTTCTGCCATTCCACCTTCGTCCTCCAAGGCGTCTGTTTCCGCGCCACCCACGGACCCGCCCGAGCCCGACGACTCGCGCTCCGAGCCCACAGCCCCGACCCCGTCTGCCGCGGGAGAAGCGCTCCGACGCGAGTTCGCCGGTCGCCGGCCCAAGCGCACCTTCCTGGGCGACGCCACGTACTATCACGATTCCCTCGCCGGCAACCTCACCGCATGCGGCGAAACCTACGCGTCGACGGACTTCACGGCGGCGCATCGTTCTCTGCCGTTCGGAACCATCTTGCGCGTGGTTCACCCGAGCAGTGGCCGGGACGTTTTCGTGCGCGTCAATGACCGAGGTCCCTTCGGTCGTCGAGGGCTGGTGCTGGACCTGTCCCGCGCGGCTGCCGAGGAAGTAGGGCTGATGCGCACTGGCGTGATGAAGGTGCGCGTGGAGGTCCTGGAGTTTGGCAGCACACGACGGGGAGAGTGCGGGAGGAGCGCGTTGCCACCAGGCGATCGGTGACGCCTTCGGTACGTGTCTACCGCGGGGGAGCGCAGAACACCCCGCATACCACGCCTTCGTTGTTCCCTTCGTGGCCCTCCGTGAGGTACCGCGGCCTCCGCGTGTTGCTCCTGGACCTGCTACAGCCCGTGACCCACGCCCATCACCCGAGTCGCCTCGGACGCGTCGTACAGGAAGAGCTGTCCCCTTCGCGATAGAAGCTTCCGTTGCTTGTGATCACACTTCCCTGGACTGGGAGGACCCGCCACGCTGATTGCGCCATGATCCCGCAAGCCCGGGTGCGCCGCTCGAGGGATGGGGCTACCCTTCGGTGAAGAACGTGGCAATCTGGAGCAACGTCACGGCAATCTCATGCTCTCCTCCACCTGGCACAAGCTCTCTTTCGTCCTGGCCGTCGTGCTTCTGAGCGGGTGCGGGACGATGAAGCGCGACCTTCGCCTGGCCTTCGGACCCAACTGCAAAACCGAATGCGAGGACAAGCACCCCGACGACTTCTGGTCCTACAGCCGATGCGCAGAGGACTGCGAGCCGCCAGACTGACGTTCGCAAGGTCTCAAACCATGAACACCCACGGAATGGATGCACCGTCGCTCTTGCCCGAGAACGACTGGGCCGAGCTCGACATGGCCCAGCCTCGAAATACCCAAGGGTCCTTCGTCTCCGGAGAGCCCGATGGGCAGCGCCTTCGGGTGCGATACTACCGTCGCCCCGCAGACGGTGCGCTCGTGGGGAAGGTATGGTTTGGTCCGGGTGCGCTCGGACCGCCGGGACACGCTCATGGCGGGAGCATGGCCGCTGTCCTCGATGAGGCGATGGGGTTGGCCGCATGGGTCGCGGGGCACCGTGTCGTGGCCGCGCGCCTCGAGGTGGACTTCAAGAACATGATGCCCTTGGGGACGGTGGCGACGATGGAGGTGACGATCGCGGGCGTCGAGGGCAGGAAGGTGCACATGGCTGGGGTGCTGCGCTCGCCGGACGGCACCGCGTTCGCCGAGTCGAGGGGGCTGTTCATCCAGCTCAGCGCCGAGAAGGTGGAACAACTGCGGGACATCTGGAACGGCGGCAGGTCGGGATCGATCGCGTGAACGTTCACGGGGAGAACGGAAGATAAAAGCGGCGTGTTGGACCGCTTCCTTGGGTGAGGACCGTGCTCGCACACGTCGCAGAATTGTTCGTGAAGACGGTCCCGTGTGGACTCCACGCCGACGGGGGAGGCACAGCCCGAGGTCATGGGCACGTGCCTTGCTCGAAGGGGGCAGTGGTCACTGTGGGCTCGGTGCCCGCCAAGGGGCGCAGCAGCACCCAGCCCAGGGCGGTCCTGGCGACGTAGGCCGAGTTCACCTGCCACGCGAAGAAGCGGAGCTGGTCGAGCGTGCCCTGATCCGAACTGAAGGCCGCATCGTCGGCCACCTGCGTCCCGTTCACGAACATGTCGAAGGTGCGGTCTGGTACGGATGCCCGAACTGCGACGCTGGCCTTGCCGGAAACCACCGTGGATTGCGTGACGGCCCCGCCCACCTCGTAGCCGAATCCCTCGTGGTTCGTCATTCCCCCGTTCGTGCCGGACCACAGCAGGCTGGGTCCGGTCCCGAGGTTCGAGAAGACGTCGCTTTCGGGCGGTGGGCTGTCCATCGCCGCACTGTTGCCCATCTGCAAGTGAAGACGGTACCAGCCTTCCGCGTCGGTTCGCTTCCAGTCCATGCCGAAACGCAGCTCGACTGCGCCCGACAAGGGCGGGAAGGGGTGGTCAGCGGCAGGACGGTTGCTCTGGTCCGAGCACGACAACCACAGCGCTCGCTCCGCGATTCGCACGGTCGCCCCGGTGGTCTCCCACGTTAGCCAGCCAAGGTCAGGCTCGTCGTTGTCGGCGCGATCGAAGAAGTCGGCGAAGTGGAAGACAGCCGCCTCGTTGGCGGGGGGCGGGCCCGCCGCCGGATTCCCCACGAAAAGGTAGTAGTCCTCCTGCCCGCCCGCGGGAATCGCGCTCTGCGTCGCGAACCAAATCCGGGTCGTCCCACTGCCCCATTGCGAGTCCGGGTCGAGCACCCTGTCGATCTCGACGAGTTGGCTGCCTTGCACGCGCACGATTCGTACGTCGTCCCCCGAACCGACGGAGAGCCCCGCGTTTACGAGGGCGGCGTGGTCCAGCAGGAACGAGAGGCTGTAGCCTGCTGGCAAGGCGTCTTGCGACGACACCGTCAGGCGGCGACGGTGGCTCCATGCACACCCCCACCACCAGTCGCAGGCGTTCGCCTTTCCGGCGCCACCACAGGTCGACGGGGTGTTGCAACCTCCACAATCGACCGAACGCGTCTTGCCGCAGTTGTCCTCGGCGGTGAAGGGCCCGCAGGCGATGACCAGTCGCGAACAGAGCTCGCCGTCCGTTTCGGGTGCGCAGCTATCCGCATCGGGTGTGGCATCCTGCGCGTTGCCCGCCGCGTCATCCGCCGCGTCATTCGCCGCGTCATCCGCCGCGTCATTCGCCGCGTCATCCGCCGCGTCATTCGCCGCGTCATTCGCCGCG
>CAZAWR010000099.1:36803-38727 GCA_964488865.1 uncultured Polyangiaceae bacterium
GCGTCATTCGCCGCGTCATCCGCCGCGTCATTCGCCGCGTCATTCGCCGCGTCATTCGCCGCGTCATTCGCCGCGTCATTCGCCGCGTCGTCTGCGCCGTCGGGGACGTCCGAAGCGTTGTCCGCGGGAACATCGGGCCACGCTTCCGGATGCGCCTCGGCAGGCCCGTCCTGCACGCCGGTATCTGCGTCGGGGACCGACGCGTCGTTCGGCCCGTCGGCGGCTACGAACGTTCCCTCCCTGTCGAGCTGGCATCCGCACACGGCGAGAGACAACAAGATCAAGGAGAAGCGGTGAGGAGAACGCGATTGCATGGCCACCGGCAAGCTTAGCAGATCGGTAGCCCGGTCGTCCCCGGCAAGCGGCAGCTCGTGGCCGCTGGGCGCGCCACGAATTGCCTGGAGGTGCTATCCTAGGGACCAGGAATCGGCTTGCCATGTTCGCGGCCTCCGTCGGGGCCGCCGAGTCAAGAAGGAGGATCGGCATATCAGGATGGGGGGTCCGCCGACTCGAGCACGCCCCTTCCCCCGCGGACGGCCGCGGACGGTGGAAGGGGAGCCAGAGCACGGGCCACCGCTGCCAAGGCTACTGGGAATCGACGGTGCTGGTGGTCACTTCCGCACGATGCGATCCTGGGCTCCCGGGGCAACCGGCGAAGCGGACGCGAGGTAGGCCAGCAGGGAGTCCAGATCGAGCACACCCGCGAGCCGGTCCGTGCCGCTCTTCATGATCGCGAATCCGTCTCCCCCCTCCGCTACGAAGGAGTTGCACGTCACCCGGTACGTGGCATTCGGATCGAGGGTCACACCGTTCAGCTTGATCGACGCGGGATCCACGCGGCTGCCGACCGGCTGCAAAGGATCGTACTCGTATGTGAAGCCCTGGGAAACCTGGAGCATGTTGGCCTTCTCGCCCGCGACCGAGACACTCCACTGCTGCTCGAGCAAGGTGTCAATCTGCGCCCCGGTCAGCGTCAGCGTTACGAGGTTGTTGCCAAACGGCTGTACGGCGAAGGCTTCGCCGAAGGTGACCTCACCGGGCTGCTCTCCGCCCGAGAGCTGCGCAAATGTAACATCGGCAGCACGAATCGACCAGCTCGACGAAGTGGTGGAGCAAGGTGCTCGCACGCCCCCTCGGACAAAGGCGGCCTGATGTACATCACCGCCCATCGCGTTGTGCATCCGCGAACGACCGACGAAGGGATCAACGCATTCTGCTACCGGCACGGCTCGTTCATCTGGGTCGGGCTGCCGCCAGCGGGAATCCCGGACGACAACCCGGGAGAGCTCGCAGTGTCCATGGTGGCGGTTCCTCCGGGCGGCAACCGAGTGCGCAGCTACTTCGACATCATCATGCCGGATGAGGTGATGTGGGGCGAGGCGAGGCGCTCGTTCATCACGTTCCTCTCCGAGGCCCAGGGCAGGGATTTCCCGTGGGAGGGGGTGAGCGGTCGTTGCACGTTCCGAGTCGGGCTCGGCTGTCTGGTTCACGTGGGGGGTGTACTCCCCGCACCGCGCTGCGGAGGCTCGGATTTCGTTCGCTGCGACGATCCGGCCCGGGCGTGTTCGAAGCGCCGCCGGGGTTTCGGTTGCGCGTCGTGGTGCTGTCGGTGTTGCCTCGGACGCGGCGGACGCTCTTGCTTCGTCTGCTGGGTGCTGGGCGAACGTTCCTGGGTGCGCTACAAGAACTTCGAGTGCTTCCGACGGACGCATGGGAGGTTCGGGTCGCGAGACCGTGGCTGGTGAGATATCAACTGGAGATCAAGGCGTTGAACCGGGCGGAGCGGACGGCGGAAGAGGAGGCGATCATGGGCGCGCAAGACCTGTACGAGCAGTGGGAGAGGGAGATCCTTCAACGGGGCAAGGCGCTCGGGCTCGACGAGGGCAAGGCGCTCGGGCTCGACGAGGGCAAGGCGCTCGGGCTC
>CAZAWR010000100.1:0-38261 GCA_964488865.1 uncultured Polyangiaceae bacterium
CTACGGCGGGAGCGGTGGCTACGGCGGGAGCGGTGGTTACGGTGGGAGTGGTGGTTACGGAGGGAGCGGCGGCTACGGCGGGAGCGGTGGCTACGGCGGGAGTGGCGGCTACGGCGGGAGCGGTGGCTACGGCGGGAGCGGCGGCGGTTGCAGCGATTGCGCTGTGTCGACAGGCGACTACGTCTGCGACAACTGCATTTCTTCCTCCTGCTGCGGGGAGTGCATCGACCTCACGTACAACCCGGACGCAGGCGTGCTTCTCGATTGCATGAGCCAGTGTTCCAACTCCGACTGCGTGCAGGAGTGCGAGTCCATGTACCCCGAGGCAGCGGTCGTGTGGAACGCGTTCGAGACTTGCTACTACGGCAACTGCGGCTACGCGTGCGGCGGAAGCCAGGACTGCGGGCTATCCACGGGCTCTGCGGAGTGCGACGCCTGCATGGGCGGGTGGTGCGGCAGCCAGTGTACGGATTGCACGAACAACTCGGAATGCATCGACTGGTTGATGTGCGTGCAGGAATGCTACGACCCCGACTGCGAGGCGGCGTGCTCCGCGCAGTACCCCCAGGGAGAACAACTCCTGTACGGGCTCGTGAACTGCCTGGAAACGTACTGTTCGGCGGAGTGCTACTGAGCGGAGGCGCCTCGCGCTACAAGACGAGGAGTCCGTCGGCCTCACAGTCGAGGGCCAACATGGCGGCATTCGGGACGTGTCCGCGCCAGCCCGTGCGCTCGGCGATGCGGCGGGCTGCGGCCTCGACCTCGAGACGCGTGGGCACGCGGGTGGAGACCGGACGGACGAGACACCACGCTTTTGCGAGGCGGTATGCGGCCGCGGACAAGCTCCCGGTTTCTTCCAGCAGAGCCACATAGCCATTGCGCTGTGATTCGAGCTCCATGAGCCATTGAATGGGTGCCATGGGTTCCGTTCCTCCGGGGCGTGAGCGGGACGATTTCCCTCACCTTGCAATGGGACAGGATGGCGTGCGTTGTCAAAAAATCGGCGTCATGGCGCGCGCAGGTTCTGCTCCCACCACTGTCGAGCCCGCTCTTGTGTCCAGGGTCTGGCGAGTGTGCGCCCCGCGGACTGAAGCATCTCGCGAAGCTCCCACGCAGAAGCGGGCCGCGCCTCGGGGTCCTTCGACAAGCACTTCATGATGATGCTCTCGAGCTCCGCAGGCACGTCGATCCCCGAGCGCTTCGAAGGGACGACCGGTTCGTGCTTGGCGTGGGCGAGCACCATGCGCATGGGAAGGTCTTCCTCGAACACCAGCTTGCCCGTCAGAAGCCAGTACCCCACACACCCGAGCGAATACAGGTCTGCGCGCCCGTCGACCTGACGGTTCTCGAGAATCATCTCAGGTGCGATGTACGCGGGAGTTCCCTGGATCGTTCCGTCCGCGCTGAGCTTGGTGGCCCCCGCGTCCTCCTGACGCGATGACTTCACCAAGCCGAAGTCCAGCACCTTCACGAAGTCGTACTCGAAGCCGTTCCGGCAGGCGAACAGGTTCGCAGGCTTGACGTCCCGGTGGACGAGCCCCTGCACGTGTGCGTCGTGCAAGGAATGGCAGGCCTGGCAGAGCAGGTGGATGACCCGCTCGGGCTCGACGGGACCGAAACGCTCGACCAACCTCTGCAAGTCGATCCCATCGAGCAGCTCCATCACGTAGAAGAACGTGCCGTCGGGGGACACACCGAAGTCATACAAGTCCACGGTATGCGGCGAGCAAAGCTGGGATGTGGCTTGCGCCTCCCGCTCGAACCGTCGGATGATCGTGCGCGCGGCCCTGGCGTCGCGTTCGCCAAGGGAAGCCGGGCTGATGAGCTTCACCGCCGCGGGGCGCCGAAGCATTCGGTGCTGTGCCCGCCACACCTCGCCGAAGGAGCCGGCTCCAAGTTTCTCGACCAAGCGGTAGCTGCCCAGCTGACTCGCCTCGCGAACCTGCCTGCCAAGACCGTGAATCACCATCGTGGCAATGAGCCCAAGCAAGACCGCCCCGATGCCGGGGGCGAACCGAAACAGAGCCATCTCGAAGCTCGGGACGGGCTTGCCATGCTCGATGAGCAGAAGCAACGAGAGCGGGTCCATGGCCACTGCGAGCAGGTTGATGATCAGAGCTTTCGCCGGCCGGGCCGGCACGGCCACCGTGAACACCATCGTCCACACGGCGACGGGGGACCAACCGGGCACCCACATCTCCTCGGGCCACGGGTAGCGGTTGACCACCATGCCGATGTGCAGAGCCGCCAGGACCTGAAACGCGTAGCCAACGTCGAGCACCGTGGCAGGGCGCAACGAGCGGATTCGACCGAGAACCACGACGACGAGCATCAGCACGACGAGGGCCACGACGGCGATCCGTCCCTCCAGGGTGGTGTCTTCGGGCAGGAAGCCCAGCAGCTGACCTGAGACCAAGGCGGCAACCTGCAGGACGAGGGCTACACCGGCCAGAATGACGAGCCGCTTGACGGACTGACGCTCGATATCCGGCCCGTCGTCCGCGTGGGTTCTGGGCGGAACGATCGTGTCGCCGGGCTTGCGAGCGTCTTCGGTCATCGTGGTACGTTGTCGTGATCGAGCCCCCGCTCGCACAGCGGGGGATCAGGGAAGACGACGTGGAGCGACCGCGGTCAGCTCGGGCAAGCGCCCTCGCACTTGGTGGCGACGCATCCGGGGGACATCCCTGTCCAGAACGACTGGAAGTCGTTGAGGCCTCCCATGTTGGACATCACGCAGTTGGTGGCGCAGCTCTCGCTCATCCCACCGTCGGCGCCCACGCAGTTGGTGGAAATGCAGGTCCAGATCGCCATGCATGCCGGGTTATCCGCGCACTTGTTGCACTCGGTCAGGCACTCCGTGTTGATGCATTCGTCGCAGGTCGGGTCCGTGGTCTGAATGGCGCACGCGACACCGGCGTCCGTGGACCCTCCCGAGCCAGCCGTCCCAGCGCCGCCGCCCTGACCTGCTTCGCCCGCGGCACCGGCCTCACCGGCGTTTCCCCCGCCCGTTCCCCCCGTGGCGCCACCGCCAGCTTCCCCAGCCGATCCGCCCGTTCCCCCCGTGGCGCCGCCGCCAGCTTCCCCAGCCGATCCGCCCGTACCTCCCGTCGCACCCGTTCCTCCGGTCGCACCGGAGCCACCGGAGCCACCCGAGCCACCCGAGCCAGCCGACCCACCCGAGCCGTCTTCATCATCGCTGCCGCATGCAGCCACAACCCCCACCCCAAGCACGAGCACCAGCAATCCCCATCCATACTTCCGATTCATCGCGTCCTCACTTCCGGGCAAATTCCACGCGGGCGACATCCTATTAGCGCTCCCTGCCGTTCTCAAGGTCCCCCTGCACATTGTCAGCCGCGCGCAGGTTTTCGAGTACACTCCCCGCGTGCCTATCCTCGTCGCCACCGAATTGAACAAGTCCTACGGCGCGTTGCATGTCCTGGACGGCATCAGCCTAAGCATCGATCAAGGCGAACGCGTGGGCCTCGTCGGGATCAACGGTTCGGGAAAGACCACCCTGGCGCGCATCGTCGGCGGCGCTGACGTGGCAGACAGCGGTTCGGTTGCATCGCCACGGGATTCGAAGGTCGCGTACCTGGCGCAGGCTGTGGACCTGCCCGCCACGCGAACGGCCCGGCAAGTCGTGATGAGCGGTCTCACTGAATGGGACGAGGCCCGGGCCCGGCACGAGCACCTCTCGGAAGCCATCCGACGGGGCGATGGGGACCTCACGCAGCTCGTCGAGAGGCAGGCTGCCGCGGCCGCGGACGTGGAGCGTCTGGGTGGGTGGAATCGGATGCATCAGGTGGATTCGATTCTCGGACACATCGGGTTGAGCCAACTCGACACGCCGGTCGATGCCCTCAGCGGCGGGGATCGCCGGCGGGTGGCGCTCGCGAGGATCTTGGTGTCCGAGCCGGACCTTGCGGTTCTCGACGAACCCAGCAACCACCTGGACGTGGACACGGTGGCGTGGCTGGAGCGATTCCTCGTGGAGACATATCGCGGCGCTCTGCTGATGATCACCCACGACCGGTACTTGCTCGACCGCGTGGTCACACGCACGCTCGAGATCGAGCACGGACGGCTGCACAGCTACCCGGGTGGCTACGAGTCCTACCTGGAGGCAAAGGCCGAGCGTCTGTTGCTCGAGGCGCGAACCGAGGCGAACCGACAGAACTTCCTGCGCCGTGAGCTGGAGTGGCTGCGACGGCAGCCCAAGGCGCGCACGGGCAAGCAGAAGGCACGCATCCAGCGGGCGGAGGACACGGTGTCGGAGCGACCGCTGTCGCAGGAACGGACGGCGAAGCTCGCGATCGACGGCCTTCGCAGCGGCAAGACGATCCTCGAGTTGCACGACGTCGGTCTGCAGATGGGGGGCAGGACGCTGGGGTCGGACATTGCGTTGATCGTGAACCCGGGGGACCGGATCGGGATCGTGGGCCCGAACGGCGTGGGCAAGACGACGCTGGTGCGCTGCATTCTGGGGGAGATCGAGCCGTCGGCGGGCAAGGTTGTGTTGGGGAAGAACACGCGGGTAGCGTACTTCGACCAGCATCGCTCCGACCTCGAACTGGAGGAGTCCGTGTTCGAGAACGTGGCAGGTCCGCGTTCGCACGTGGACCTCGGTGGGCGAAGCGTGGACGTGCACGCCTATCTCGAGCGCTTTCTGTTCACGGGGGTGCAGATGCGACAGCCGGTCAAGGGGCTGTCGGGCGGAGAGCGGGCCCGCGTGGCCCTCGCTAAGCTCTTGTCTCACGGCGCCAACCTGCTCGTGCTCGACGAGCCCACCAACGACCTGGACGTCGCGACCCTGGGCGCGCTCGAGGAGCTCTTGCTGGAGTTCGATGGGTGCGCGATCGTCGTGACGCACGACCGGTGGTTCCTCAACCGCGTGGCGACGTCGATTCTGTCGTTCGAGGGGGACGGCAAGGTGATTCTGTACGCGGGGAACTACGATGCGTACCGGCTGCAACGGGAACGGCGGGAGGAGGAGCAGGAGAAGGAGAGGCCTGTGGAGGCCAAGCCCGCTCGTGTGGTGTCCGAGAAGCGTTCGAAGGGGCTGACCTATGCGGAGCGGATCGAGCTGGAGGGCTTGATCGATCGCATTGCGCAGGCGGAGCAGGAGGTAGCGACGCTCGAGCGGGAGCTATCCGACCCCAGCCTGTACGCGAGCCGAGGGAAGGAAGTGCCTGTGCTGCACGGGAGGCTGGCGGAGGCCAAGCAGCAGGCAGAGACGCTCACGGCACGCTGGGAGGAGCTCGAGGTGAAGAGGGAGGAAGCCGCGCGAAAGGCGTGACGGCCTATTTCAGCAAGGCTTCCAGCAGCTCGAGGTGCTCGACCTCCTCGGGGGCGATCGAGCCGTCCGCCGCGATCGTGGCGCGAGCCACGTCGAGGAAAATTTCCCTGTGGCGCATGGGAATCTTGGCCGGGTCCACGTCCTCGGGACGCGGCGGGCGCTTCAGGAGTCCCTCGACCTCCTGCTTCTCGTCGTCGTCCAGCTCGAGCTGGCGGACGAGCTTGGCGATGAAAGCCCGCTCTTCCTTCTGAATCTCGAAGTCTGCCCAGGCGAAGGAGCAGACGAACCGCATCAAGCGCATCCGATCCTGCTTGTTCAAGCGCTGCATGGTCGTGACCGTAGCAGCGAACCGGACGAGGGGGAACAGGGACGAGGCGGGGTTGGGGAGCCGACGACGGGTCGCTAGGTCGGGTTCGGTCGGAAGGAGCGATGGCCCTGGTTGCCGGGTTACCCCTCCGCGTGATATGGCCCAGGGAGGCTTTGATCGCGGGGGGCCGTCTCCGCCAAACGGGAACAGGAGCCGGGGAGCCGAGATGGACCGAGGCCGAGTCGCAGCATGCCATGGGGTGGTTGCGTGGTGTCTCGTCATGGCGATCCCGGGTTGCACGTCCCAGCTCGAGCACTTCCGTTTGGAGTGGGCGACCCTCCGGGCCAAGGGCACGGCGCCTTGCGGGGACGCTGCGGACTGCCGCGAACTGGTCGAACGGATGGACGAGACACGGCGGGCAACCTGCGGGGAGAAGGCCACGTGCGTGGAGATGGAGGACCTCGAGCGAGAAGTGCGCGCCGCGATCCTCGATCGCTTCCAAGAGCCATGCGAGCACGGGGACGCGGAGGCGTGTGTGGATGCCCATGGCTTCGGGTACGAGCCGGGCCTTCGCGCGGCGTGCGATCTCGGGTCCGTCCGTGGATGCGCGGCAGCCTGTGCCAGCCGTGGCGACAGAACGCTCGGCGAGGCCTGCGGGCAAACGGCCGAGCAGCGCGAGCGACTCGTGTCCAAGTGCCGGTTTCGCGAAGGCGACAGGGCGTATGCCTGCCGGCAGCTCGGAGAGCTCATCGATGCGATGAGTGCATCGAATCCAAAGGACCCACCTCGCATGGACGTAGATCCCTCCCTTTGGTACATGACCCCGCTGCTCGTCGACCGCCCTCGCCACCGATATGCCCTCGACTACCTCTCACGGGCGTGTTTCCTGGGCGACGCGGAGGGGTGCCATGCCGTGTGCAGCCGGCGCCCCGACGAATCGTCGAGTGTCGACCTGGGGCCTTGTCGATCCGTCATGAAAGAGCAGACCGGCAAGAGTCTGTACGCGGCGTGCCGTGACCGGGACGGTGAAGCATGCCAAGGGCTTGCGGCCGTGGTGGCACGGATGGGGTTCTTCGACCGGGACCCTGCGGGCTTTTTCCTGAGCGGACCGGGGCGTGTGGCGGGGCTGCACGCAATGGCTTGCCAGTTCGGCGTTGAGCGAGCGTGCACCGAACCGTCCAGCTGGTAGGTGGCTCAGGCGGTTCTGCGGATGATGTGGTAGCCGAACGGGGTCTCGACGATGCCGCTGGTGCCGCCCACGGGGAGGCCGAAGGCTGAGTCCTCGAAAGCGCCGACCATCTGTCCTCGCCCGAAAGCGCCCAAGTCGCCCCCGCGCTTGCCCGACGGGCAATCCGAGTGCTGCTGCGCCTCCGCAGAGAAGTCACCCCCTGCATCCAAGCGAGCCTTGATTTGTTGAATCTCGGCCCCAGCCTCCTGCTTCGTTCGGGTGGCGCTCGACCGTTCAGACCCTTGGTACATCAACAAGATGTGAGATGCGCGCACGGAGTCTCCCATGCTTCCCTCCTTTCGGTGGCGGAAAGCATACGGGTCTTCCACAGGCTTGGGTACTCTTTCGGGCAGGCCCGCCCGCAACGAGAGAGCCCACGTCGACATCGACCTGTTCACGCCATGTGGAAACTCATCTTCCTCCCCCTCGCACTCGCTGGTTGCTCCCGTTCGGAGCCCACCACGGCGCCATCGCCGTCCGCCCTCTCGGCGTCTGCGGCCCACGCTTCGGCCCACTCTGAGCCAGGCAGTTCCAGCGCACACCACCACGGCCCCAAGCCCCTCGGGCATCGATTCGAGACGGCCGAGCATTGGGCTTCGGTCTTCGACGACCCAGCCCGCGACGCTTGGCAGAAGCCGTCTTCCGTCGTGTCCCTGATGGCGCTCTCGGAAGGGAACGTCGTGGCGGACATCGGAGCGGGCACGGGGTACTTCCTGCCTCACCTCGCCCGGGCCGTGGGGAAGAGCGGAACCGTGATCGGTCTCGATGTGGAGCCCGACATGGTTCGTTACATGGGAGAGCGCGCCGCGCGGGAAGGATGGGCCAATGTGGAGGCCCGCAAGGCGCAACCGGACGACCCGTCGATCGCCGCAGGGTCGGTCGATCGCATTCTGATCGTCAACACGTGGCACCACATCCCCGATCGCACCGCGTATGCCCGCAAGCTCTTGATCGCACTGAAGCCAGGGGGATCCGTGTTCGTGGTGGACTACACGCTGGACAGCCCCCATGGTCCGCCCAGGGACCACCGCCTCCCCGCCGATCGCGTCATCGACGAGCTATCTCGCGGGGGATTCGACGCCACGCTGGGGGAAGAGGATCTGCCCTATCAGTACGTGGTGGTCGGGAAGAAGGGATAGAGGCGCAGTAGCTTCTGCGCCCTCAGTAGCCGCAGTCCGACGCGTCGTCGAACACATCGGCGAGTCCAAGCGAGTAGCACGTGCTGTCGCAGTACCCATCCGCAGACCATGCGCACGGGTCGGACCCGCCACACGTGCAGGCATCGTAGTACCCGGCCTCGCAGCTCCCGCCGCAAGGCGCCTCGCCTGGCTCCGGGCTGCCGGAACCCGCCACCCCGCCGCCCCCGGTACCGCACCCGTCGTCGGGTCCCGTTCCGCCGGTTCCCCCGATTCCGCAGCCTCCTCCGCCACCGTCAGCGCAGTCGCCCGTGTCGTCGAAGTGGGCCGCCGGGAAGAGGGTGGCGCACGTGGCGTCGCAGGTGCCGTCGTTGGACCATCCGCATGGGTCAGAGACGTAGCAAGTGCACGCGGTGTACAGTCCGGAGAAGCAGACACCGTAGCAGAGCGCGTCGACACCGTCGGGCGGGGTGGGCTGTCCGCCACCGGGCGTGGGCTCGCTCGAGCCACCGGATCCTCCTGGCTCGGGGGGATTGCCGCCGGTTCCTCCACTGCCGCCCGCACCTGCGGTCCCTCCGGTTCCACCGGGGTCGGGTTCCCCGCCAGGGTCGGGTTCCCCGCCAGGGTCGGGTTCCCCACCGGGGCTCGGTCCGGGCTCGCCGCCCGGGTCGCCGGGTTCACCCTCGGACGCCTCGCAACTGCCGTGGGCCGGCACGCACTGCATCGAAACGCTGCCGTGCACAGGAGCGCACGAGTACCCTTCGGGGCAACCCTCGTCGGTGGAGCAAGGCGTGGTGCAGTAGCCGGCGCCTGTCACCGCGTCGATCAGGCACTTCGCGTTCTTCACCCCACAATCGCCGTCGAGCTCGCAGGGCCCGCATGGGGCGCCGTTGCCAGGAACGACCGGAGCTCGGTCCGCCCCTCGTGCCGGGGCGAACTCGTTGGAGGCGTCGTCGTGCATGGGCTGTGCGCAGGCCACGAGCGTTCCGGGGACGACGCCGCTACCGGCAACCAGGATCCAAAGCCACGCGTGTTTCATCGTCGCAGTAAGGTTGCAATGGGTATGCCTGCCCGACGCTCGACGTTTCCTGCGGGCAAGACGGAGCGAAGCTCCGGCCTGATGAATGGTCGCGGGGCAGGCTCGTGCACGGATCGCGCAACCGCCTGCGCAAGCTGCTGTCGCGGGCTCGTCGGTGCAGGATGGGGCAAGCCTGACATGCCCCCACACCCACGGAGGGTCTTGTGGGTTTCACCCCGAACACGGTCGACGACGTCCAGCGACGGATGATACAGGTCAAGAGATGTCCCTGGGATCGACGCTCCGACGTCCGGCGTTGACGCTGGCAAGCGCTGGGTTCCTCTCGATCGTGTCGCTCTGGGGAACGGGGGTAGGCGCCCAGTCGCCGGTCGATACGGCTGCGAAACGGCTGACGGATGGGTCGTCCTTCCAGGTGCGAGTACAAGCGGCCCTGACGCTCGGGGCGTCCGGGTCGGAGAGCGCCGTGCGGCCCCTGTGCGGGGCGCTGGATGACGACACGGCGAGCGTGCGGGCAGCGGCGGCGGCGGCCCTTGCCAGGCTGCGAAAGCCCTCTGCGCTTGCGTGCCTGAAGACGAGAGCGGCCAAGGAGACGAACGGGTCGGTCAAGGCGCAGCTGGACAAGGCGTTCGGACGCATCGAGAAGGACGCGGAGCTACGCAAGGTCGCGACCTCATCGCGGGCGCCCACCCGAGGCAGTCGGTTCTACGTCGCGGTGGACGCCACCAAGAGCAAGCCGGCGCGTCGCAAGGCCGACGTGGAGCTCCTGGTGCAGGCGACGATCCGCCGCAAGCTTCTCGCGGATCGCAAGGTGGGTCTGGCCCCGTCCGGACAGGAGAAGCATCAGTTCGAGCGAGTCGCACAGGACAGCCGGGTTCATGGGTACTTGCTTCGCCCCACGGTGGAGACCATCGACTACGATGGGACGAACGTGTCGGTGGCGCTGCGGGTGACGCTGTTCAGCTATCCCTCCATGGCGTTGCAGGGGGAGTTTTCGCCCAAGCTTTCGATGTCGGGCACGAGCGATCGCGACCCGGAAGCGGAGGACACGCTTCTGCAGATGGCGGCGGAGCGAGCCGTGGAGAAGTTCCTCGAGACGACGCGGTGACGTGCTGCACATGACGGACCTTGTCGATACGGATGCGTTGATTTCTTTCGGGGAAGAGATCGTGGCGCGAGCGAGGCGCGGGGGCGCGGACATTGCGGAGGCGGTCGTGCGGGAGGGCTCGGAGCTCTCGGTCCGGGTGCGTCTTGGACAGGTGGAGATGATCCGCGAGGCATCGTCGCGGTCCGCCGCGCTGCGTGTGATGCGCGATGGGCATGTGGCGGTCACGTCCACGTCGGACCTCACGGACGGCGGTCTGGCGAGATTTGCCTCAGATGCCCTTGGCCTTTTGGAGGCGAGCGAGAGGGACCCTTTCGCGGGCCCGGCGGATCCGGATCTGGTGGTGCAGGGCCCCTTCGAGGACCTGGACGTCTTCGATCTTGCCGTGGCCCAGCTCGAGCCGGCGGTGGTCTCCGAGATGGCCTTGCGCGCCGAGCGGGCGGCGGTGGACCATGACCCCCGGGTCAGCAACATCCAGGAGGCCTCGTGTTCGCGGGTGTACGGGGCCAGCGCAATGGTTTTGTCGAGCGGATTCCGCAGCGCGCGACGCAGGTCTGCGGTGAGCGTCGGGGCCGTGGCCCTGGCCGACGACGCGGATCACAAGAAGCGCCGGGGGTCGTGGAGCGAGGTTCGTCGGCACCTCGAGGACCTGCCTTCTCCCGAGGAGGTGGGGCGTCGTGCCGCAGAGCGTACGGTGGACATGCTCGGGGCGCGGAAGGTGCCCACGTGCGTGGCATCGGTGATCTTCCCCCCGGAAGTGGCGCGCAGCCTGCTCGCCCTGCTGGCCGGCTCGATCCTGGGGTCGAGTATTTGGCGCAAGACGAGCTACCTCGTCGGACGAGAAGGGTCGAAGGTGGCCAGCCCCCTCGTCCACATCGTGGATGACCCGATGCTCCCGCGTGGTCTGGGGTCCCGGGCCCATGACGGGGAAGGGCTCGCATCGCGGAGAAACGTGGTGGTCGACGGGGGCATCCTGCGCACGTTTCTTTGCGACAGCTACGCTGCACGCAAGCTGCAACGTGCATCGACCGCGAGTGCGTCGCGAGGGGGGGGAGGCGGGGTGGGACCGTCCACGAGCAACATCATCCTGGAGGCGCGCCCGGGGACGACGGAAGCCGACATCATCAACTCCACGGCGAAAGGCTTTCTCGTCCGTCAGATGCTGGGGCACGGGTTCAACCCGTCGACGGGGGACTTTTCGCGCGGCGCGTCGGGGTTCTGGATCGAGGGGGGGCGGGTCGTTCATCCGGTGAGCGAGGTGACGATCTCGTCGGACCTCGACTCGATGTGCAAGGGGATTGATGCGGTGGCGGACCGGCTGGTGCTGCGGTCGTCGGCGCTCAGTCCGATGGTTCGGGTGGCGTCGATGACGATTGCGGGGGAGTGACGGGTCCCGGCGGCTCGTGCAAGGTGGCAATACGGAGGGGATGATGAGCGAACCTGATCGACGGTCCTTTTTGGTCGATGCGATGGTCACGTTGGCAGGTGTGTTCGCGACCGTGTTGGGCGCGTCGGTGGTTGGCAGCGGTTGCGCGACCAAGTATGGCGGGCCTCCCCCTCCGCCGGTGGAGACGAAGTACGGCGGGCCGACAGAAATGGCTGGGGCCGCGGGCTCCGCAGGGTCCGTCGCCCCTCGCGCGTCTGCAGGTGCACCCGATTCCCGATAGGCGTGCTGGCGCGGCCAACCAGCCCGAACGTTGTCTTTTATGGGGCCACCTGTACAATGATCGCGTGATGCCGTCCGCGGTCCACCCGGAAGCGCTCGGGGCTCGCCTTGTCGCGGGGATGGACGGACATGCGTAGCGGCCCCTTGCCGTTCACCGAGACGGGAAGCCCGCTCGCCGTGGACCCCTTGCTCGGCACGGTCGTCAACGGCAAGTATCACATCCTGTCCGTCGCGGGCGCCGGCGGCATGGGCAAGATCTACCAGGCCGAGCAGATTCCCCTCGGGCGGCCAGCGGCTCTCAAGGTCCTGAACCCGACCTACACATCGTCGTCGAAAGACCAAGACTTCCAGCGGCGCTTCTTCCTCGAAGCCAGCATCCTGTCGCGTCTCCAGCACCCCAACATCGTGACCGTCTTCGACTACGGCTGCGTCGAGGGGACCCAGCCCGAGATGTACTACATGGCCATGGAGTTCCTCGCGGGCGAGACCCTCGAGCGAAGGACCCGCCGCAACGGCAGGATGAGCGTCGAGGAGCTTCTTCCGATCGTCCGCCAGATCGCACGTGGGTTGCACGACGCACACCAGCAGGGAGTCGTCCACCGGGATCTCAAGCCATCGAACGTGATGCTGGTGCCGCGACCGGACGGGTCCGCTCTCGTGAAGATCGTCGACTTCGGGTTGGTCAAGGTGCTGGGCACGGACTCCGACCAGATCACGCGCGAAGGCACGTTCCTCGGCTCCGCCCGCTACATGTCTCCGGAACAGATCGTCCACGGCGGGGTGGACCACAGAACGGACGTGTACGCGCTGGGTGTGCTCATGTTCGAGGCGCTCTGCGGGGTTCCGCCGTTCCAGCGCGACGAGATGGTCCAGACCTTGATGGCTCACATCAACGACCCGGTGCCCGAGATGGCTGCGGTCGCTCCGGATGCGCGGGTCCCTGCGGCGGTAGAAGCCTTCGTCCGGCGCTGCCTGGCGAAGGCCCCGAGCGAGCGCCCGTCGGACATGGACGCCGTGCTCGCGGAGATCAGTGTGTGTGCCAGGGTGCTGGGCATGGCGCCGGTCCCGTCGGACCGATACGACGTGGACTCTGGGGCCATCACGCGGAGCGGTCGCTTCGAGAAGCCGCTGGATGCGCCCACGCGGGCCGAGGTCCGTCCCGCGCTCGACGCGCCTACGCAGTCCGAGGTGTCGATTCCCCAAGTCGCGTCTGCCCCGGCGCCAAGCGCGGTGGGACCGACTACGCCTTCGGCGTCATGGAAGCTCTGGCTGGCCGGTGCTGCCGCCCTGCTGGTGGCGGGCCTTGCCTTGGCGTTGGTGATCACGGTCGCCGCGCGCGACGAGTCGGACAAGCCGCCTGCCCCGATTGCCCCCTCCGCAGGGGTTCACCCGGCCGACTTCTCGCGCACTTTCGTGCTGTGGCTCGATTCGACGCCGAGTGGGGCCGAGGTGGTGGACGGCGACACGGTGCTGGGCACTACGCCCATGCAGCTATCCATCGAGAACGAAGTCGTTCGCGCGTCGCCCAAGCGACTCACTCTCCGCAGCCCTGGCCACCGCCCCTATTCGCTCGTGCAAGGCCCCTCGGATGGCAATGTCCGCGTAGCGGCAGCGCTCCAGCCCCTGCCGGAGGGCACGGAAAGCCCGCCCCCGAAAACCGGCCGAGGTCCGGCCCCTCGCGAGACGAAAGCCCCGGCTCCCCCAACGCAACCTGCCGATCCTGGTATTCGACTCCGCCGATGAAACTCCAACCACGCGTCTGGCCTTGCGTCCTCGTCGCGCTCTGCCTCCTTACGTTCCCCTCCGCGTCGCCCGCGGATGACCTGGCGGACGAGGCGGACCTGCACTTCCAGATCGGCGCGGACCGCTATCGCGCACGAGACTTCCGGAGCGCCCTCGAACACTTCCTCCTCTCCCACCGCCTCGTGCCCAACCAAAACGTCGTCTTCAACATCGCGCGGACCCACGAGCAGCTACGACAATTCTCCCACGCCTATCGCTACTACCGGCAAGCGCTCGAAGGCGAGTCCGACCCTTCGGAGGTCGAACGCATCGAGGCCGCCATCTCCAAGATTCTCCCCCAGGTGGCCGTGCTGCGCGTCATCACGGACCCACCAGGCGCCACCGTCTTCCTCGAGCGCCGCGACCTCGGCCCTCGCGGACAGACCCCCCGCATGTTGGCCTACGAGCCAGGCACCCATACCGTCATCGTCGAGCTGCCCGGGCACCGGCCCGCCGTCCTCGAAAACGTCCAGCTCGCACTGGGAGAGCAGAAGACCGTCGAGCTGAAACTCGAACGCATCGTCGGCTCCCTCGTCCTGCAAGGCCTGCCACCCAAGGCCGAGGTTCGCGCGGGCGACCCCACGGCTCCCCCGGCGTGTGTGGGTCCCTGCACCCTCGAGCTGTCCGCCGGGCGGCACACCCTCTACGTCAATGACCCCGGCCACGAACAATGGATGCGCGAGGTCGACGTGGTGGCGCGCAAGACGGTAACCCTTCGGCCCAACCTCAGCCCGCGTCTCGGGTCCTTGCTCGTGCGGACCGACGAGCGAGAGGCGCTCGTCGAGATTGACGGCCAGCCTGCTGGATTCACCCCGGCGGTCATCGACGTTGGCGTGGGGACACGCAAGGTACGCGTGAGCAAGCCCGGCTTCAGCCCGGTCGAACGGACGGTCGAGATCCGGATGAAGGAACGCACGCGACTGGAGGTCGAGCTCGAGGGGGTAGAGGAAGTCATCGCCGCATCGCGTCGCGCCGAGGCGGTGGAGGACGCGCCCGGCTCTGTCACCCTGATCTCCTACAAGGAACTTCGATCGATGGGATACCCCACGATCGCGGAAGCAGTGCGCGGGGTACGCGGCGTCTACGTGGGAGATGATCGCTCCTACCGATCGATCGGGATGCGCGGGTTGTTCATGCCCGGCAGCTATGGCAACCGAGTCCTCGTCTTGCTGGACGGCCACCCGATGAATGACAACTGGATCGGCTCCTCCTACGTGGACTACGACGCACGAACCGACCTCGAGGACGTCGAGCGCCTGGAGGTGGTGCGCGGCCCCGGGTCCGTGCTGTACGGCACGAACGCGTTCTCCGGGGTGATCAACATCGTGTCGCGGGGGAGGCAGTCGCCAACCGGGGGAAGCGTCGGTGTGTCGACCAACGAATCGAACGTCGGCCGAGCCAGGGCCAGGGTCAACGTTCGGCTGGGCGAGAACGCGGGCATGTGGGCCTCGGTGGCGGGCGCAAGGTCGGAAGGCAGGGACTTCCACTTCCCTGAATACGAGCAACCGAACTTCGATCCCGGCAGCGATGGTATGGCCCAGGGACGCGACGGCTTCCAGTCCGGCACGGTGACCGGGCAGGCGTGGTGGGGGCCGGTCACGCTGATGGGCTTCTTTCACTCCCGTGAGAAGGACCTGCCCACGGGCGTGTACGACACAATCTTCGCAGACCCGCGCGCCCGCCAGACAGACACCCGCGGCATGACCGAACTGCGCGTCGAGCCGACCCTCTCGGACGACGTCCAGGTCTTGGTGCGCGGGCACCTCGATTGGTATCGGTTCGAGGGTAGATTCCCCTACGACGATGCGGACGGCGGCCTCGGAATCGACCGCTACCGTGGGACCTGGGGAGGGGGCGAAGGGCGCCTCGTCGTATCCCCTTTCTCCGCCCTTCGATTGACGCTCGGCGGCGAGGGACAGAGGCACTTCCGCGTGGACCAGACCGGCGAGAGCGACGACGGCGTTCACCTCGATCGCTCGGACCCGTACACCGTCGCAGCGGGCTACGGTTCCGCGGATCTGGTGCCTGTGGAGGCCTTGCGGGTCTCCGCGGGGACCCGCCTCGACTGGTATTCGACGTTCGGATCTTCTCTGAACCCGCGGCTGGCGATCATTGCCAAGCCCTACGACGGGGGCAATCTGAAGCTGCTCGCGGGCAAGGCATTTCGCGCGCCGAGCATCTACGAACTCTACTACAGCGACGGTGGGCAGACCCAGGTCGAGAGCCCCGATTTGCGACCCGAGGTGATCTACTCCCCCGAAGTCCAGTACTCCCACCGATTCTCCGAGCTCTGGAGCGCGCTCGTGGCCGGGTATGCCAACTACGTGAAGGACCTCATCGCGGTCCAGGGCGAAGGGAACCAGGCTTCCCCCACGTTCTACGAGAACTCCCCGTCCCCGATCCTCACCCTCGGCGCGGAGACGTCTGTCCGCCGCGAGTGGCGCCAAGGATGGATGGTCGAGCTCAGCTACGCCTTTCAGCATTCGGAGTATCACCAGGACCCAGACGCTGCCATCCGACTGCGCAACGTGCCCAACGCTCCCGAGCACATGGGCTCGATTCGGGCCTCCGCTCCCATCGTCGCTGGCGCCTTGCACGCCACCTCACGCCTGTCCGTGGAGGGCCCGCGCTATGACCGATACGACCGGGAGGGCGAGTTGGAACAGCGCAAGACCGACGGCGCCGCGATCTGGGACGTCGTGCTTTCCGGCCAGGAGCAGGAACTGGGCCTGCGCTACGCCTTGGGTGTCTACAACGCGTTCGGCGCGCGCCACAAGGTGCCGGTCAGCCGTGAGTTCCGTCAAAGGTCCGTCTTGCAGAACGGACGGACCTTCCTGATGTCCGCCTCCGTCGACTTCTGACCCCATCCCGGCTCGACTCCCCCGCGTCTCTCATCCCCCCGGGAGATAGTCAATGATGTTGACCGGCACGAGCCTTCCGAGGAAACTCCCCGGCGCGCCGACAACACCTCGTTGGTCGCGCGTACAAGGAGGCTACGGGTGGGATCCTACGAGAACATCGGGCTGACGCTGGACGAATCACTAACCGGCTGGATCGGTATCGGAGAATCGGACCCTGTGGAGGGGCGCGTCCAAGGAGAAAAGCGGGACACGCGACTCACGATGCGGTCCCGCCTCACCGTGGACAGCCTTCGCCGCTTCATCGATCAGCCCGACCACGCCGCAAAGCTCGAGGGCACCCTTGACTTCTCCACCGTGGGCCAGGCCATGCCCATGCACGACGGGGTCTTCAACGTGTTCGTCGTGGACCCACGGACCGGCGCCCGCCAGATGGTTTACGAAGCCCGCTTCGCCGGCCCCGACGGCAAGCATTACTTCCTCCGCGGTGTGAAGCACCTCACGGATGACCCCGGCCTCGACGTCGTCGAGGACATGACGACGCTGTTCACGACCATCTACGAGGGAGACGACGATCAGGGCACCGTGTTCGGCGCCGGACAGATCTTCTTCCGGCTCGCGACGATGCCTGCGTTTCTCTGGTCGCTGCAGGTGACCGGCGATGCCCACTTCGGCCAGGTCTTCGCCGCCAAGATGGCGTTCCTGTCCTTCGCCTTCGGGCAAACCCGAGACACGTATCTCGCCGACATCAACCCCGTGTATGACGCGTCCTACCAGAACGTGGTTCTCCAGGGAGAAGTGACGGAGGCAGGCGTGCGCGAGCCGTTCTTCCTCGTCTCCGGGATTCACACGCCGGACTTTCCCTGGGGCGACGGAGAGACGTTCTGCGACGTTCTCTTGGTTCTGGGAGACCCGGACGATGCCCCGAGACGGTACGCGATCAGCGCGAGAAGGCTCACGCAGACCGTGGATGTCTTGGGGGGATTACTCTCCTACGATGGCCCCATTTTCGACCTGACGAGCCGCCCGGTCGTTTCCTTCTCCGAGATGGACGCCGGTACGTCGCTCGTGGCGGGCCGCGCGAAGATCGACCTGCGCTTCCAGGCCAAGGTTCACCCGCTGGCCCCTTTCCCTTTCCGCATCAACTCGTCGGCCCTCGACCGGTTGAGCTACCGGGTTCGCGAGGTTCTTCGCCGGGTCCTACCGTCCGAGAAGCAATTCGGCTTCGCGATCGTCCCCCATTCGCTCTCCGCCGTTTCGGGGACACTTGAGATCGCGTTCGGGACACGGCGCTGCTGGACCGTGGACACCTCGAAGACCCATGGGGAGGCGGAGGACTCGACCATCCGCAACGTGCGAGAGCCGACTCTGCTCTATGGCTACATCTGCGCGCTTCGCCCGGGGGGGACGGCGCGGGTGCAATTCCACACCAGCACGCTCCGCAACGAGCGCGAGTACTGGGGAAAGGACCGCCTGGACGCCTTCTTCGGGGCGGTGGTCAGCAGGTTCGCCTCCAAGGACCTCGACATTCGCCCCGACGGCATGACGGTCACGAACCTCGCCGAGGCCGAGAAGCCTGCCCTCTTCCAGCACATTGGCGCCCCCCTGCTCGACGTCCGCAACGATCACTTCCCCACCGCGGTATTCCAGCGGCGGGTCATCCGGGTCGAGGACCCGTCGGGCGACAAGTGCCTGGCGCTCGAAGAAGCCATGGACACGCTCCGCCGGGAGCCCATCGACAGCAGCCAGAAGGTCAGAGTGGCGGCGATCCGCGACACCGACGCGCACATCGCCCTCCGACGCGCCCTGCAGGAGAGCGGGTTCTGGCAAACAATCGAGCAAGTGCGCGTCGCGACGGGCAAGGCCAAGGACCAGTTCTCCGTGGTCATCAAGCCGAACTTCATGTTTGCCTACAACAAGCACGATGTTTCGACGTTCACGGCCCCGGCGCTCGTGGAGGACCTCGTCCGGCAACTCCGCGACGAGGGATACCGTCGCATCGCTGTGGTCGAGGCCCACAGCACGTACGGGCAGTACTTCGCAAACCGGCGGGTGCGCGAGGTGGCGAGCTATCTCGGGTACGCCGTGGATGGGAGTCGGGGTTACGACGTAGTCGATCTCACGGAGGATCAGCAGGAGCACAGGCACTTCGGACCTGCCTTGGGGTATCACCCAGTGCCGGTCACCTGGCGGGACGCGGACTTCCGCGTCTCCTTCGCGAAGAACAAGACCCACTGCTATGCTTACTACACGCTCACGATCAAGAACGTGTACGGCGCCCTTTCCTTGGGCGACAAGTTCAAAGAGTACCACTGCGATCGGGGCATCTACGCGCCCACGATCGAGTACCTGAACGCCTACCCGGTGCACTTCGGGCTCATCGACGCATGGCTGAGCGCGGACGGACCTTTTGGCATTTTCGCGGACGCGGAGCCCAACCCCACGCACACCATCCTTGCGAGCCCAAGCCTCGTGGCGGTGGACTGGGTGGGCGCGTCGAAGATGGGCATGGATCCGAAGATCAGCCCGTACATGAAGCTTGCGGTCAAGGCGTTCGGCAAGCCTGCCATCGAACTGGTGGGCGACGCCAGCACCTACCACCCTTGGCTCAACGTACCCCTGGTGCTGTCCATGGCGACGAACTTCGGCCTGGACGCCAATCACACCTTCGGCAACCTGTTCTACATGTCCACGGCGTACATGGATTCGAACCAGTTCCCCTTGAAGTCGCGTTCGGCATTGCTGCACGCCGTCCGGAGCGCGCTGGAGCCGATCCAGCAAGCGGTCTTCTTGACGCCCGAGGGGAATCGCACCCGGGCCAACCGAGCCTTGGGCAAGCTGCTCACGTGGCTCGGACAATGACCCCCTGCTAACGTAGGTCGTGCACTACCTCTCCCAGGAGTCCTATCGCGTCATCGAGTTGGGCGTCCGACAAGTAGGGTGCCGGCCCCAGGCGCAGCACTTCCGCACGAGAGTCCGTCATCACTCCCCTGTTGCGAAGCTCGGCCCGAATCTCCCCCGCACGCGGAGAAACGAGCGCAAGGAACCCCGCAAGGGACGTCAGGGACGCAGCCCGGTCCCGCCGAACCACCTTCGGATCGAGGTCGAGCGCGTCGAAGCCCTCGGCCAGACGCCCGACCTGGTGCTGGCTCACGGCACGCAACAGGTTCGGCTCGAGCCCCTCGCGAACGAAGAACGCGAACACCTCCGCAGCCCGGTAGTGACAAGTTGGATCGTACGTCGCCCCCGCGAACCGGTCCGGCCCCTTCCCGTACGCCACCTGACCGGCGGAGCGGTCGGTGGCCAGCAGGGAGAACTCGCTGAACCAGCCGGTCACGACCGGACGAAGGCTGCAGTCCCGAGGTAGCCGCAAGAACCCATTGCCTTCCCCCAGCTGGCAGTACTTGTATCCCCCCCCCACCACGAACGCACGCTCCAAACCGGCAGTCCTCAAACACATCGGCACCACGTTGAGGTGGTGATAGGCATCCACCACGAAGGGGACCCCTTCTTCCTCGCAAGCCCGCGCGACGGTGCCAAGGCCGGGCACGATCCTCGCCGACGAGAAGAGCACCGAGGACATCATGACGGCAGCCGTGCGCGTGGCATCTCGGCGAAGGGCCGCGACGACGTGCTCCGCGATGCGGTCGGGCTCCTCGGACGGCACACGCACGACCTCGATGCCCTCCTCTTCCAGCCGCTCGAGCTGTCGTCGCAGGCTGTGGAACTCGCCGTCCGTGGTGACGATCCGCGCCCGCTGCCGCAGCGGAAGGGCGGAGAGGAGGCGAACCAGCACGTCATGGGTGCTCGCTCCCAGCGCGATCTCCCCCTCATTGTCACCGAGCAGGCGCGCCCACCCCTTGCGCACGAGCTCGGCCTGCTCGAAAGCGCGTCCCCACTTGTCGTCGACGAACGTGGCCGCGTCTTCCCACGCAGCGGCTTGCCCTCGCTCGGCGCAATCGGGCCAGGCCTGGTGTGAGTGTCCCGTGAGCAAGAGACGGTCCTGCACGCGGAAGCGCGTGTAGTGGGGAACGAGGGAGCTCGGGGAGCCGGTCAGGGAGGCGACGGTATGGTGCGAAGGCATGGTTCACTCCTACAGGTCGGCAGAGTCGTGTTCGGCAGGGGATGAGCGAGGGAGCTGCAGGGAGAGCAGATCGTCCACGCACAAGTAGCTCGCGTAGGTCAGGGGCTGGCCCGGGCTGGCGTCTTTCATGGACCGAGAAGATACCCGATCTGGGGTGCTCGCCTTCCGGATTCTGGGCTGCCTTCGGTGGCTCCTCCTCAACCGTCCCGTGGTTCGACGGGAAGCTTCCTTGGAGGGGAGCCCCGTTACCGGCGCGTCGTCCGGGGGCGACGTTCCCGCGTGGCCGGCACCAGTTTCCCGATGAGATCCGTACGCCCCGCCAGGGCCAGAGCCTCGCGCGCCAGTGGCCACTGCTCCGGGTCCCAGTACAGCAGGAGCGCCTTCATCGCCCGCTTGCGCCGAAGGTCCCGCTCCACCGGCAAGGGCTCTCCTGTCATGGGGGCCACACCCGTGTGATACATCGCTGTAGCCATCGACATCGGCGTAGGAATGAACTCCTGTACTTGCCGCGGTCGGAGGCCATTGCGTTGCAGGTACAGCGCCAGCTCGACGGCATCCGCGAGCGTCTCCCCCGGATGACCGACTATCAAGTACGGGACCAGAAACTGCTTCTTTCCGGCACGCTGACTCTGTTCCTCGAACATCTTCGCGAACCTCTCGTAGGACGCCACCGGGGGCTTGCACATCGCACGGAGCACCCGCGACTGGCAATGCTCGGGCGCCACGGACAGTTGGCCGCTCGTGTGGTGCAATGCCAACTCCCGCACGAAGGCCGGGGACCGCTCTGCCAGGTCATAACGAATCCCCGAGTTGACGAACACGTGACGCACACCCGACTCCCCGCGCAACGCGCGCAGCAACCGGAGGAAGGCGCCATGATCCGTCACCAGGTTCCCACACGTCTCCGGGAACAAACACGACGAGCGACGACACGCGCGCTGCAGGTTCTCGCTGCGACAGTGCAGCCCGTACATGTTCGCCGTGGGGCCGCCCACGTCCGCGAGGGTCCCGTCGAAGCCCTTCTCTCGTGCAAGGGCCCTCGCTTCCGCGAGCACGCTGTCCTGGCTCCGACTCTGCACGATCCGGCCTTCGTGCTCCCCGATGGAGCAGAAGGCGCACCCGCCGAAGCACCCACGCACGACGGCAAGAGATCGACGGACCGAGGCGAGAGCGGGCACGGGCTCGGTGTAGGAAGGGTGCTGGGAACGGCAGAATGGCAGTGCGTGGACCGCGTCGAGCTCCGAGGTCGTCAACGGCTGAGCCGGAGCGTTGAGAAAGACGGCTTCCCTGCCGTGCGGCTGGAGGAGCGGCCGTGCGTTGTAGGGATTGGACTCCATGTGCGCCAAACGCGCCATCCGGGCGAATGCCCCCTTGTCCCCTACCACTTCCTCGTAGGAAGGGAGCACCACGGGTTTGCCGTCCCCCACGCGCCGACTCGGGGCCTCGGCGAGGGGAGTCCACCCCTTGGGGCTCGGGATGACGTAGGCGGTGCCGGGGATGTCGGTGAGCTGCTCGACGGTCTCGCCGTGGTGCAGGCGATGGGCCACTTGGACGATGGCGCGTTCGGCCATACCGAACACCAGAAGGTGCGCCTTGGCGTCCAGGAGGACGGACCTACGAACGGAGTCGGACCAGTAGTCATAGTGGGCCAGGCGCCGGAGGGAAGCCTCGATGCCTCCCAGGACGACGGGCAAACCTGGAAAGGCCTGTCGGCAGAGGTTGGCGTAGACTACCGTGGCGCGATTCGGGCGAAGGCCCGGACGGCCACCGGGGCTGTATTCATCGCTCGATCGAACCTTCTTCTGAGCGGTGAGCTTGTTGAGCATGGAGTCGAGGTTGCCTGCGCTGACCCCGACGAACAGGCGCGGGCACCCCATGCGCGCGATGTCCTCGGTGGAGTCCCAGCGGGGCTGGGCCACGATACCCACGCGGTAGCCGTGGTGCTCGAGCCACCGGGCGACGAGAGCGGCCCCGAAGGCCGGGTGGTCCACGTAGGCATCGCCGGTGACGAGCAGGACATCGAGGGCATCCCATCCCCTCGCTTCGAGATCACCGCGGGACGTGGGGAGGAAGCGACGGGCAGGGTGGGAACTCATGCGGGGGCAAGGATGGCAAGGGGACAGGGAAAGTCAAAGGGCAAAGGGGAGCAGTCTCCCGACACCGATCCGTGACAACCTCACCTTGACACTCCTCCCATGCTCTGCTACGTAAGTTTCATGTCGACCGTCCCTGCCAGCCTCTACGCCCTTCCCAACTGGTGTTGGCGTAGCCCGTCCTGGCCGTGTGGGCTGGTCGTGCCGCCACGCTGAATCACGACAGTTCGCACGCCCGGGGCGGGATGACCGCAGCACCCCGGCAAGGACTCACTGGCGGAGCGTGTCCTCGCGTGAGCGAGCCGGGGAATCTGTTGGCCTCTTGTTGACCAAGGACCCGCTCCCATGAACTTGATTCCACGTTTCGAGTACACCCCCTCCGGCATCCCAACCAGCTACTATAACGTATTCGCGGACGCGAAGATCCCCTCCGAGCCCCCGATCGATCCCCAGACCCGTGCCCCCGTGGCCCCCGAGAAGATGGCAGCCCTGTTTCCCATGGGCCTGCTCGAGCAGGAGATGGGCGACGCCATCCACGTTCCGATCCCCAAGCCCATCCTGGACGCCTATGCCATCTATCGCCCGACCCCCTTGCGTCGCGCCACCCTCTTCGAGAAGGCGATCGGGACTCGTTCCCGCATCTTCTTCAAGTACGAGGGCGCCTCGCCCGTCGGCTCCCACAAGCTCAACACCGCTCTGCCGCAAGCCTACTACAATCACCAGGAGGGCATCACCCGCCTCGCCACGGAGACCGGCGCCGGCCAGTGGGGCACGGCTCTCGCCTTCTCCTGCAAGCACTTCGGACTCGCCTGCTCCGTCTACATGGTCCAGGTCTCCTACCGCCAGAAGCCCTTCCGCAGGACCATGATGGAGATCTTCGGCGCCACGGTCCGCCCCTCCCCTTCGGACCAGACCGAGTTCGGAAGATCCATCTCCCTCACCCAGCCCGATCACCCCGGCAGCCTCGGCATCGCCATCTCCGAGGCCATCGAGGACACCGTCACCCACCCAGGAACCCGATACGCCCTCGGCTCCGTCCTCAATCATGTCCTCCTGCACCAGTCCATCATCGGCCAGGAGTCCGTCCGGCAAATCGACGCCCTCGGAGCCTTCCCCGACGTCGTCATCGGATGCCATGGCGGCGGGTCGAACTTCGCGGGCATGGCATTCCCGTTTCTCCCCTACAAGCTCGAGGGCCGGGACATGCTCCTGCTCGCCGCCGAACCCGCCTCCTGCCCCACCCTCACCAAGGGCGAATACCGCCTCGACTACGGTGACACCGCGGGCATGACGCCTCTCATGAAGATGTACACCCTCGGCTCCGACTTCGTCCCGGAATCCATCCACGCCGGTGGACTCCGTTACCACGGCGCCGCTCCCCAGGTCAGCGCCCTCGTCGCCCAAGGCATCGTCGAGGCACGAGCCTATCCGCAACACACCACCTTCGACGCTGGCTGCCTGTTCGCCCGGGCCGAGGGCATCGTGCCCGCCCCCGAATCCTCCCACGCCATCGCCGCAGCCATCGACGTCGCACGGGCCGCCGACCGCGAAGGCAGAGAGCGCACCATCTTGTTCAATCTGTCCGGGCACGGACTGCTCGAGCTCCAGTCCTACGCCGACTATCTCGCGGGCAAGAACGGGGCGAGCCTGCCCGCCGGGTAGCCCCGATACGTGGCAGTCTTCCCTCGATTTCGCGTGCCCACGCCTGCGCGCTGCCCTACGCTGCGCCCATGTTTTTCTGCCGCGCTCGTGCGTTCCCTGCCTGGATTCTCGGGGTTGTCCTCTTCGCTCCGGCGAGCTGCTGCCCCCCAGCAGAGAAGGGAGGCGACCTCGTGCCCCTCCCATCGGGCGAGGCACCTTCCCCTTCGGGCGCCTCCCCCGCTTCGTCTACCCCACGAACCTGGCCAGTTGGCGACTGCGACGACGCCACCCCCTGTCGCTTGCCGAACGGCGACCCCGGAATGCGCTGCTCCGCCGCGGAGGCTTGCTTCAACCCCTGCCCTGCCGGCATGGGCCCTGAGAAAAGCGGAACGTTCTGCGCGAAGATCTGCAAGTCGGGTTCCGACTGCAACGGCGACCGTTGCTCCCCGGATGGCACATGCGACCGCTGGCCTGCCCCGCTGGCCTGCGACGCTCCCGACTTCTGCTCCATGCCCGACGACTTCGGCGGGTTCCGCTGCAAGCCCTCGGACCCCTGCACCAGTTCCTGCAAGAAGGGGCTCGTCCTGTACGGTGGAACCCACTGCGCCAAGCCCTGCAAGAATGCCGCGGACTGCCCGGGCGGCTCCTGCGACAGCGGCGTATGCGGTCCGCTCTGTCCCTCCGAAGGGTGCCCCTATCGCTGGGAATGATGCCTCGCCGCCCGAGTCGGCTTGGATTGTGGTCCGTGAGCCGGACTGGGTCAGACCGGTAAGGGGCGATGCTCCGCGTCCAGCGTGAACCCTTCGCCCATCACCTCGTTCGCTTCCGACACCGAGACGAAGGCGGAGGGGTCCCGCGCCAGAATGAGCGCCTTGAGCCGCATGACCTCGGAACGCCCCACGACCACGTACAGGACGGGCTTTTCCTGTCGCGTGTAGGCACCCGTCCCGCGAAGGATCGTGGCGCCGCGCCCCATCTGCTCCACGACGTCCCTGGCAATCTCGAGCCCGTGATCGGACACCACGAGGACCGCCCGAGCGGCATAGGCGGCGTCTTGCACGAAGTCGATGATTCGCGCACCGACGAACACCGCGACAGCCGTGTACATCACCTGCTGCACGGACAGGTGGACCAGCGAGATCGCGAGCACCCCGATGTCCGCCAGGAGCATGGTCCTTCCCATCTTCCACCCGAGGTACTTCTGGGCAATGCGGGCAAGGATGTCCACGCCTCCGGTGGTGCCACCGTAGCGGAAGATGATCCCGAGCCCCGCTCCCACGCCCAGGCCCGCGAAGAGCGAAGCGAGGAGCGGATCGTCGATCGGAAAGCGGTACGCACCAAAGACCCAGAGGAAGAAGGAGAGGCTGACCGTGCCGAAGATCGTGTAGGTCAAGGCCCCTCGCCCGAGGACCTTTGCGCCGAGGACGAACAGGGGGATGTTGACGAGCAAGGTCACAAGCCCCGGGTCCCAGTCGAACGCGAGCTTCAGCAGGATGGCGATGCCGGTCAGGCCGCCTTCCGCGAGGTCGTTCGCCAGGTTGATGGCGTTGATGCCGAAGCCCATGATGGCCGCGCCCACGAGGATTCCGAGGAGATTCCTCCATCGAAGCGATCGCATGGCAACCGACTCTTTCTCCGTCCGGCACAAGGCAGGGACGGCGTTGCTGCCGGGGCGCAGCTCCGCAAAGGGAGCGCGCTCACCCGGCGGTGAGGCCGCTCCTCTAGCAGGTTAAACCCCGCCGTCAAGCCGTGTCAGCGGCGCGCCGGCGCCTCGCACAGACCGAAGCACTCGCGCTCGTGCAGGTCGACGCTTCGGAGGCACCCGTCGGCGCCCGGTTCCCCGCACTGCGCCCGAAATTCCGAAGCCAAGGACCCACACGATGACTTGCACGGCTCGAGCGTCTCGACGGTCGGCGCACACGCGGCGGAGGGCATCGCCACGACGGCGATCCATGCGCAAGACCATGGCGTCAGTTGGCGTTTCGCACGCATCGAACGTGTGCCTTGTTGGCCCCAGTCGCGTTGAGCGGATTCGTGCGTCCCGTGGAGAAGTCGACCACGACGGAGTCGTCCGCGTGGCCAAGGTGGCGAGAGGCCGACCAGAAGTTGGCGAGGTGAGTGCCGGGAAACGCGTTCGAGTCGATCGCCGGATAGACGATCTTCGCGCCGTCGTAGATCCCGAGAGGCTGCTCGTCGACGAGCGTGAGAAGCTCCTTGACGGTGGGCAACCGCCAGCCCGCCCCGGCCAGTCCGTTGCAGTGCGCCACGGCGGCGTCGAACGTCATCTGATTCTGGTCCTCGACGCGCCTTTCCCAGATCAGCTTCGTCTTGGTGTCCTCTATGGTCTCGTCAGCCTTGGAAAAGAACTTGTACTGCTCCAACGGCGCGGTGGCATGGCCCACCCCCGCCAGGCCAACCACGGCCAGCAGCGCCCAACCGACCCCATGCTTCACTTTTGGTACAGCACGCATCGCACGTAGGCTTTCTGGTCCTCTGCCCGTGTCAGCACCGCCCCTTGGGCGAAGTCCACCACCCAGTATTCGCGGACCGCTCCCGCATCTCGCAGGGGCGCGTCAGACTGGCTCCAGTACGCACCCAGCTTCAAGTCACTCCCGAGGACGGGGTTAGCACTGGGATCCACCTCGGGCTCGAAGAGCGTCACCAACTCGATGCGCGTCGGCAATCTGGCCACCAAAGGGCCCGCACCCTGCGTAGCGCAATGCGAAACAGCTTCCCCCAGCGACATGCCGGCACCCGCCGACACCGTCCAATCCAGCCCGGTCACACCGTCGTAGAAGTAGGGCGGCGACGCGTCGCCTAGCGTCAGATTTGCCCCCCGCGGTAGCCCCGCGTCTTCCGCACCCGGCACCGTTGACAGGAACTGGTGCGGCATCGGCCATTGGGCCCAGCGCAGCCTTCGTTCGACCACGCCCACCTCGGAAGCATCATACTGCACGTCCGGGAGCACGTCCGGCAGCACGTCCGGCGCCACGTCCTCGGGTGCGTCCACATCCACCTGGTCAGAGACCACGTCCAGGTTTACGTCCGCCGCGTCCCACCCCGCATCGACGTCGTGCGGCACGTCATACGGCGAGTCGAACACGTTGTCCGGGGCTGCGTCGCACGGCTCTACGCACGCCACCTTCTCGTAGTCGCTCAGTCCCGTGATCGCGTTGCACGCGACCGCTGCCACGGAAGCGGCCGCAGCCCCGACCAGCACGACGGATCGAGCGAACTTCAAAAGACACCTCCCACGCCCGCCGAACCCAGTCCCACCCAAGGCGAAACACGGGGCGGAGCTTCCGGCTCGTCATCCTGCGCCAGCAAAGCCACGATACCCACCGTCAATCCCACCGCAGCCACGCCGAACGCGACCGTGGACACTGTGCCGAACATCCGGCCGTTGTCCAAGTCCCCGTGCGCATCCGGCGGACACTGGTTGCCGGTGCATTGGTCCTCGAGCTCCGAGGCCTGCTGCATGGCGAGCAATCCGCTGAGGGTCCCCACGGCAGCGCCCGACCCCGCCACGACAAAACCAGCCACTGCGAACGGAGACATCCCATCTCTGCCTTCGACGCGCGGTGGAGGGTGCGATGCCGTCTCTCCCGGCGGCGAAACCACGGGCACAGGCTCCGCCCCCGGCGGTGCCGCACGCAGCGACAAGGCCAACTCCCGGCTCTCCCCTTCTGCCAATGACAACTGCTCCGCCGCCTCGAGGTATCCCGATGCAGAGACCCGCACCTCGTGCCTCCCCGGGTTGACCTTCCGAACCATGCCCATGGCCGCATGGGGCATCGCTTGCCCGTCGATCGTCACCGCGAGCGCCACCCCCTCCTGCACCCCATCGACCCGTACGACCAGCGAGGGGATGCGTGGCTCCAAGCTCTCCGCCAGCTTCGCGGCGTCCTTGCGTGCCTCTACGGAGCGATCGGTCTCGTCCGGCTTCACCTGCATGCGCAGGATGCTCAGACACGTCTCTCGGGCCTCCACCAGCAGACCGAGGTCGGCTTGCGCTTGCGCGAGGTTGATTCCCGTCACGGGTGTGCCAGCGAGCGCGTGCGCTGCCTTGAACTTGTCCATCGCGCCAGCCAGGTTCCCTTGATCGCGAAGCTGCCTGCCCTGCTGGTAAAGCGTCCGCGCCGTCTCCATGTCGGCCGCCGAGGGCTGAGCTGCGGCTTGTGCGGACACTTCCGTGGTGAACGCCAGGCACACCAGACCGAGCGCCATGACGCGCTTGCACTTGGCGCTGTTACCAGATGTCATCGGTTCTCGGCGGGGTTGGGGTTGCTGGGGTTGCTGGGGTTGCTGGGGTCGCCGTAGCGTCCGGCTTGCTTGCGGTCGGCTTGGCCGCGCCCGTTGACTTCGCCACAGGCACATTCGTCCCGGGTACTTTGACGGCAGGCACCCCCGGGTCAGGAGCGCTCGAAGCCGTGCTCGCGGTCGAAACCGGCGGCACCGACGGCTCGCTGACGGAAGCGATGGGCACGCCCGTCGTGACGGCAGGAGGATCGCCAATGTGCACCACGAACGACGCCGACTCGGAGACCAAGCCGATCGTCACGCTATCAGAGGAGTCGTCGAGCCAATGGAGGACACCGAAGCCGAGCAGCAGTCCGACGAGCGCCAAGCCTGCCGCCAGGAAAGCCAGGTTGGCCTTCCGCTTCGCCGCCGCCGCCTGCCCACTGTGGAGGGTCGCCTCGCGGCTTATCCCTTCACGGACACCCGGTGTCGACGCGTCGAGCGCCGTCGGAGCAAAGGCTTCGCCGGTCGTCGCCGGAGGACGATCGGAGAAGGCCACGGCCGGGGCAAACCGCGGCTGCGACCCGGACAGGGAATCGGGCATGGCGAAGGCCGCCGCGAGCGCATCGGACAGCTCCCTGGCGTTCTGGAACCGGTCGGCCGGCTCGCGCGCACACGCCTTGGCGAACCACGCATCGAGCGAGGCAGGCAAGGAGGCCTCCAGCTTCGACGGCATCGGCAGCGGGTCCCGCATGATACGAACGGCAAGCCCGCCCACCGTCTCGCCTTCGAAGGGCTTCCTTCCCGTCAGGGCTTCGTACACCACCACGCCCACGGACCAGAGATCGCTTCGCGGGTCGATCTCCTTGGCCCCCATGATCTGCTCCGGGCTCATGTAGTAGGGGGTGCCCAGCATCGTCCCTGTGTTGGTCGTGTTCCCCAACCCCGTCGCCCCATGCGTCTTGGCGACACCGAAGTCCAAGAGCTTGACGAAAATCTCCCCGCCTCCAACGTCGCACAGGAAGATGTTGTTCGGCTTGATGTCTCGATGGACAATCCCTCGCTCGTGCACGCGAGACAGCGCACGGGCAAGCTGGATCACAATCGCCACCACGGTCGAAGGCTGCAGCTTTCTGCACCGATCGATCTCCCTGCCGAGATCGTGCCCTTCCAGCAGCTCCATGACCAGGTACGGGACGTTGTCGTCCGTCAACCCGTAGTCGAGGGTCTGCACGACATGGGGACTACGCACCTGGGCGGTCGCGGCAGCTTCCTTGGAGAAGCGGCTCTTGCCTTCCTCCGTGGCCGCCAGCTCTTCGGCCATGAACTTCACGACGACCTGCGACTGCAGCCCCAGGTGGTGCGCAACCCACACCGCGCCCATACCTCCTTCTCCGAGGGCTCGCTCGAGACGGAGCGTGGGTGTGATCATCTGACCGGCGGTTGGCTCGCTCAACGAAACGGCTCCGTGTGGCACTCCGAGATCCTGGGGACCCGTGCACCAAGCCTCCCCTTAATCCGCCTCGTCCGCAAGGGGAACTCCGGCCGTGGCGCGCCTGACTTCCGGAAGTGTTTGCGCTACGCTCTGCGTATCCCTTTTGTCTTGTGAGGTCCCGATGTCGAGACGTCCGCTCGGCGCTCGCGAATGGATCACCGCTGGTCTTCTCTTGCCCTGCATCTTCGTCGCATGCGGAACGGCCATGGATGCCGACGAAGCCGACCTGGAGTACGAGGGAGGGGCCGAGGCGGGCGGCTCCGGGGGAGCCGGATTGGAAGCAGGCAGCGACGCCCTCTACCCGCCCCTCGACAGTTCGATCACCGATGACGCGAACGCAGACGTGGGTGCCGACACGTCGACCCTCGCCCCGTTCACAGCCAGTCCAACCGCCTTCTTCATCCATGCGGCGCCCAACCTCTTCCCCGTGAGGATCTGCCTGGAAGCCGGCGGGGCCATGCTGAACGACTATCCGTATCCGGATGACTCTCCCCTGCCCGAGACCAACTTCCCCGGCATCGCCCCCGGCGGCGCAGTGAACGTCGATGCCCTCCTGGCCGTCGCGGCCCTGCACGATCTCGTCACCCTCCACCTGGTCAAGGCCGACCACATCCTCGTCGCCAGCGCCACGCCGGGCAGCACTATAGATTGCGAGGAGCTCGTGATCACCTCCGCGCTCTCCTCCGACCATGTCGTCACGTTCGACGAGGTCAACGTGCGCGAACTTCGCACCCACACCGTCCGCGCCCTCGTCCTGGCCGGATGCCGCGCCGACGACACGCTGTCCGACGATGTCTGCGGCGAGAGCTTCAACCCCGCCGACGGGAACCTCTCGATCAGAACGATGGGCGCCAGCCCCGTTCTGTATGCCGAGCCGACCACAGCTCATGTCGTCCCCATGCACGTTTCGCCGAGCCTGGCCGCCTACCAGAACGAGAGTTCCCTCGAGTTGACCTTCGGCCCCCTGGGCGACACCAACACGAGCGTCCTATCCGCCAACGTCCCCTTCGAGACGGCAACGGCGGACCCCTCGCCTTTCACGCCACCAGGTGACTTGCAACGCTTCGCGGACAGAGGCTTCACCCTCTCCAAGGTCGACGCCTCCAGCAACCGCACGATCTTGCTCGAGGCGTCCCTCGCGCACGTCCAGAAAGTCACGTCGCCTTTCGACACACCGGACGCTTTCTTCACCGAAGCGAACGGATTCTTCTTCGTGCTGCTGGGCGACGTGTCGGCGAGCGAGCCTTGGCTGGTCAGCGGCTCATGGAACTCCGCCTATGACGGGCGAGGACTCCATGCGCTTGCCTTGCCTTTCCAGTTCGCGATGGGAGATGAACGATGACGTGTTCGTTCCGACGCGGGTTTGTCCTGAGCATGACCGTGGGCCTGCTGGGCGCCTTGGTGGCCTGCGGTCAGAGCGATGCGGACGAAGGGGCGGGCGCCGCGGCTCCCACCGGAGGCGCGGGAGCGGACGGCGGTGCGGCAGGAACCGGCGTCGGCGGTGGGCAGAGCGGCACAGGCGGATCCGGTGGCATGGGCGGGTACGGCGGCATGGGCGGGTCTGGCGGCTTGGCCGGATCCGGCGGCGCGGCGGGGGCTGCCACGGAGACGGCATTCGAGGCCGAACCTTCCCTCGCCATCGTCCACGCCTCGCCCAACCTCTTCCCGTTCCGCGTGTGCCTCGAGCGAGACGGCATCGTGCAAGACGGGTATCCCCTCCCGGCGGACGACAGCCACTACTTGCCCGAGTCGAACTTCCCGGGCATCCCGGCCGGCGGCCTGACCGAGCTCGATCCCAGCATCACCGTCCAAGGGGATCTCGTCCTGCACCTCCTGCGAGCCGACGCCTACCTCGTCCAACATGCCCAGCCAGGCCTCAGCCTAGGATTGCCGTGTGAAGACCTTCTGCCGAACCTCGACGCCAAGGACAAGATTGCCGTCCCCGTCGCCGACCTCGGCGCGTTGAGCAACAGGGTTCGCGCCTTGGTCGTGCACGGGTGTCGTCCGGGGCAAGGCATGTCGGCCCTGTCGTGCGGCGATAGCTTCGACCCGACGACGGGCAACCTGCAGGCCGAACTGGTGGGCTTCTCCCCGGAATTGCAGCTCGAACCCTCCACCACCATGGTGTTCGCTGCCCATGTCTCGCCCTCCCTCTCGGCCTTGCAGGTGGCCGGACAGCGACTCGGCTTGGTCTACGGAAAACTCGGGGAATCGGCTGCCCAAGTCGTGACCGACAACTTGCTGAACGCCCCAGGGCAGTCCGCCCCTTCCCCATTCACGCCCCCGGACAAACTCCCCGACTTCGAGGACTTCGGATTCACGCTGACGTCGACCGAGCCGGGGCCCGCGCTGCTACGCGCGTCCCTTGCGAGCGTACAGCGCGTCTCGGCCCCCTACGACACACCTGCCGCCTTCTTCGCTAGCAGCAACGGCGTTCTGCTGCTCGCGGTCGGAGATGCCTCGGAGGCGAGCGAGCCCTGGCTGCTGGACGACGACACCTGGAACCCTCTTTACGATGGGCGCGGACTCCACCTGCTGGCCCTGCAGTTCAACTTCGTTCAGAAGTGACGCGAGACATCGCTCGGCCCGTGACGATGGCTTCGCTCGGGCGCACCAAGGAAGGCAACGCGCTCTGCTGAGGGCTTCATGACTTGCACCGGAGGCCCGTCCGACCGGGTCCGGGTCCCGTTGCCCTCCGGCAGCACGAACGCGTATCCTTCGACGATGAACGACCAGCGTGCATCCCGCGAGCTGTTCACCATCGAGCAGTTCGTGACCCTGTCGGCCAAGATCAACTACCAGCTCAGCGCCCACGCGCTCCGAAAGCCGGTGTTGCTGTCGCTGCTGCTGGGCCCCACGGAAGTCCGCCCCCGCGAACAGGACGTGCTGCTGGATGCCTTCGACGTGCTGCAAACCGGATACGCGGAGGACCGCCGCCGCCTCGGCACCCCGGGCATCCTGCACCCCATACGGACTACCGCCATGCTCTCTCGCACCGTCCACGAGCCCACGCTCATGCACCTGCTTGGAGGTCTGCTCCACGACAAACAAGAAGATCTCACCGAAAAGCACGTGGGGCCCGAGCGGTGGCGCGAAATGCAGGCGCACCACGCCCGCCTCCTCGACCGCCTCGGCCCGAGCTCCGCCGACGAGCTGTCGCGGCGCATCGATGTGCTGTCCAACCAGAGCGAGACCTACGAGGCGTACCTGGGCAGGATCCTCGATCACGCCTACGAGATGCCGGACCTGCTTCACATCAAGCTGATGGACCGGCTCGACAACACCTTCGACATCCACCTGCAGCACCCCGGCATCACCAATTTCAACTTCTACCGCGCCGTGTTCGACATGCTCTTCTTGCCCAGCTTCGGCGGCGTCAACATGGGCCGGTTCCACTTCATGCCCGACGCCCGCGAAGGCGTCATGCTCCTGTCCCAGCTGTTCAAGGACCTCATTTTCCTCACCCTCATCCGCAAAGAAAAGCTCGACACCCTCGACGTGACCACCCGTCGCCTCTTCGTCGGACTCGCCGTGGCGGGCATCCGCGAGGCCCAGTGGCTCGCCCTCGAGATTTTCAACACATGCATCACCCGCGTCCCCGACCAGCGCGAGCTGCTGCTCGAGGTCATGCAGTACTGCACGAGCGGTGGCATCGAAGGCGTCCACCTCGAGAGCCGCGGCGGCCGACTCGACGGCATGCTGCTCAGCGTCTTCACCGCCCAGAAGGAAGGCAAGCGCCGCGAGCTGCTCACGGAGCTGTTCGAGGATCACGACCGCCTCGCCCTCATGGTCCTCACCTTCATCGTCGTGTTCGCTTCCTACATCAACGACCCCGAGTACACCGTCCGCGGCATCGACCGCGATGGCATGTCGGCCGGCGACGTGTAGGAGGAGCAAGCAGGAGCACTTCGCGAGCACGAGCAGGAGGCGGTACAACTCCGCCAACGGAGCGACTCGGCACCGCCGAGTCGAGTGTAGTGCGCGGCATCGCCGCGCAGTCAATCCAACAACCAGCCGCCCCCAGTCGATCACAAGCACGAGTTCGCACGAGAACAGAAACGAGGACGGGAACAATCCCGGCGGGCAGCGGGTTGGTTCGACAAGGACCGTCGAACAACCTTCCACGAAAGCATCTTGCCTTGCGCCAGCCCCGCTCCCCTGCACGCCCGCCCGCGAAACGCGACCCGTTCGAAGGAGGCCCCTTTCTCCGGCTCTCCGCCATCCGCCAGGCCGTGCACCCCGGCTCCAAGGAGCTGGACCGGCTCGAGGGCGTGGTCTCCAGGCTGGAGCGGTCCCAACGATGGCGCTCCACCGCCCAGGTCGACCTCGACCCCTACGCCGTGCTTCTTCGAAGCCACCTGCGCGCAGCCCGTGCCGCCCATGACGCGCTTGACCCGGCTTTCGTCCAAACCACCGCCCGGCTGGTAGAGCTGCTCCAGCGCCTCGCCGACGCGCCCCCTCGCGCTCGCTCCCGCCTCCACGCGAAAGCCGGCTGATCGGCCCAGTCACGGCTTTGGATGGGCGAGGAAGAACTCCACGATGACCTCGCTGCCGAAGTCCTTCGGCACCCTGCCTATCGACTCGCTCCCAAGGTACGCAAACCCCCCCGGCCACGTATGCCCGCCCCCTTCGATTCGAATCAACTCGAGCGAAGCCTTGCACCCTGACCACGACACGCGATGGGACCGCGTCCCGTCGTGCGTCGCCCTGTCCGGCAGCGGCACCTCCACCCGATCCGCCCCGCACCCGTTCACCGTGCGCCACCCCTCCATGGACGGCTCAACCCCAACCTTCAACCCTTTCTCCACCCCAAGACAGGTCCGCTCGCTCTGCGCGTAGGTCCAGCACGGGTCCTCCGTGCCATGAATCTGCAGCACCGGCACGGGCGCGCCGCACGCCCCTCCCCCCGCCGCGTGTTGGTTCGCCCCCCCCACCGCCACAATCGCCGCTATCTCTTCCGGCATCTCGCACGCGATACGGTGGCTCATCGCCGCCCCGTTCGACAGCCCGGTCGCGTAGACCCGCTTCGGGTCCACCGGGATCACCCGACGGATCTCTCCCATGATCGTACGGCCCGGAGAATCTGCAACTCGCTCTCGCGGGGTCGAGGGCGCTCGCCACGGATGGTGCCTTGAGCTGAAACCTGACGTCCAGCTTTCCGATGTCATGCAGCGCAACCCAGCAGGCCACTGTAAGCGCTACGCGCTCTTGCTCGATCCCTGGGAGAAGCCTCGCCAGTCGCGCCTGCAGCACTTGCGATCGCTCGACCCGTCGCAGGGCCACAGCTGCCACGTCGAGCGCATGGTGAGCGGCCAAGTGATGTCCGCCAAGCGCAGGGTCTGCCTTTCCCCAGTACGGATCGTACGGTCGCATGCAGGCAAGGTAACCCCCAAGTAGCCCCGAATCCACCTGCGACGTCGCTCCCACCCGCCGTTCGGGGAGCCACGCGAATTCGCCCATTTCTGCCGCCTCCGGCAACCACGGACGATTTCGCGCAACCACTTGCCCTCTGCGTCCGATAGGGGGACATGACCAAGAGCGCGCAGCGGATCGCCAGGCCATTCCGTCGAGCCGGCGCTTGCGCGCGTCACGGGCAGCGTCGAGGCAGGAACTTCTGTCGTTACGACGGTTCCTCCCAGCGCGCATGGGTGCGGGCTGCGGTCGATCGTTCGAACCGGGCGGCGACAGTTCTTCATCGGGCAAGGAGTGCTCATGGAACCGAGAGAACGTCATGACTTCATAGGCAAGGACACGAAGCGGGTGCGGGTGGCAGCCGGCATCATGCTGTCGGCCATCGCGGGAACGGGGTGCGGCCATACCGTGTTGCAGTCCGTCAGCGCTCACGGTGGCATCGAACCCATCCTGGTCCCCCAGGACATTCGACCGGCTTCCGGTGTGCCGGGGGGCTACCTCGCCACCAGGACCGTCACGGCTGGCACATCGGACGCGCTGCGGGAGGCCCTGCACGGCTTCCTGGACACGCGGGACACCACCACCGAACCACCCATCCTCGGCAACGCGAAGCTGTGGATGAACCCAGACCTCGCCCACCTCGACGGTGACCCTGGAGGTTGCACCTGGGGTTGGGACACCGCGTGCCTCCTGTTCCGAAGCGCCTACCCAGCCGGATCGCCTGCTGCGGGCCGGTTCCATGCCGAGCCGTACACCAACGAGGTCCGGCCCCACTACTTTCTCGACTACGTCACCCCCTTCCCTGTGCCTCCCGGCGTACCTTGGGAGTCGGGGCGCAGCACACCGCTGGACTCGTCCTTGCTCAGCTTTCTCAAGGTCAACCTGTCGGGCAACGGCGCCGCATGGAAGACGCTTGGCGAGTTGCTCCCCGCCTACGCCCACAAGAACGAGGACGTGGCGATCCGCCTCATCGTGCCCGACTCGCTCGTAGGAACCGAGGAGGTGACCAATGCCGAAGGGAACGCGGAGCTCGTGACGGGCCTTTGGCTGGACGTGGAGGTCGCGTTCCGATCCATCCCCGACTTCACCTGGTGGTGCTCCTGCTCCGATCCCCCCAACACCTACGGCACCGGTTTCCCGCCTGCGCTCTGCGCCGAGGCATGCGGCGAGATGACGGACCTAGCGAACTGCGGCCACATCAGCGTGCCCATCAAGATCAACACCGTCCGCTTCAAGCTCGGGTTCGTTCCCGAGCGGCGAGAGGGCTGCGACCCTCTCCGGACCATCGACCCGCTCGATGCGCCCGACCCACGGCTCGCGTGGATGGAGCACTTCCCTGAGGGCAAGGCCTACCGGCAGGATTGTCTGGTCGTCCGTCCCGTCTTGGCCTGGGGATTCCGTCGTGAACCTTTCGTTCACATCTTCGAGGACGCGTTCGAGGTCAACACCTATCATGGCCCCGGGATGGCCGCCGCACCCGACCTTGGCAACTGCAGCACCGCAGCCCACATGTTGGAGTCTGTGGCCTGCACCCTCTTTGACTGCCAAGGCATGATCCAAGGGGAGGCTAACCAATCCATCGAGAGCGTGGTGCGAGACGCTCTGGGCACCGCCATCGCACGCGAAGTACTGCCCTTCTTCCAGTACGGGGAGGCCGATGGCCCATTCGCCGCTCCGTCCAACGGGCCCGGGTGCCCCCTGATTGACAACTCGACTGACCAGGACGTGGTCTGTCATGAGTCGATCCGGTCGGACATGCTGCCGGCTTCCCTGACCTACCGGGCCTACGACTGGCTGGCTGCCCCGTTCGCTCCGATCGGGCCCCAATCGTCCGGTCAATTCCCCGTCCACGACGTGCGCCCGCGCTGTCCCGCGGGCTCCACCGCCGTCACGGCGCCAACACCAACGAAGCAAGGAACGGCCGCGCGTGGTGACTGCGTGACACCGGAGTGGCCGATTCCCCAGCGGGTCGCCCCCGTGATCCACTTCGACTACCTCGCGGATCCGGACGGCGACGGCCTAGTGGGACTCGACAACTGCCCCTTCGTTCACAACCCGTCGCAGGCGGACTCCGATGGCGACGGGGTCGGCAACGCGTGCGACATCTGCCCGTCGCGGTACAACCCAGATCAGGACGAGGTGGACCTGGATGGTGACGGCATCCCGGAAGCGTGCGAGCGCCCCGACCAGTGCCCTTGCGACCCAGTGAACGACCCCAGTCTGCCGCAGGACAACGACGGCGTATGCAACTACTGCGACGGCAGGCTCGGCGGGCCGGGCAGCTTCTGCGCGTCGTACTGCGGTGGTGAGCAACTCTCTGCGATCGACAACTGTCCCGTTGTGGACAACCCGGACCAGAGGAACTGCAACGCGGACGCGGAGCGGGCGCGCGACGCGTCCGTGATGGGCGATGCCTGCGATCCCGTTCCGTGCCCCTTGTTCGTGCCCGAGCACCGCGGAGAGATCTTGGACTCCCGCGAAGTGGGCTCGTCCAGCGGCTACAACATCTTTCTGGATACCGTCTCGTGGATCGAGCTGTCCGGGATTCGCATGGCGCCGGTGGGGTCGCACCGGAGCACGGGGTTCTCCTTCGCCCCGGGTGCCACTTCGTTTCCTCCCGAGCAGCGCATGGTGCAGGCGGATACCGAGTACAGGGCGTGCGTGGACCTCGGCGAGCCCGCAAATGTGGTCTGCCGCATCCCCGCGAACATCGCCAACAGGTTCATCACGGACACGGACAACGTGGGCGCGGAAACGCAACTCTCCGTCTGGCACCGCGTCTGGATGCAGGGAGTGACCAAGCCTGGCACCGCATCCGACGGCTCCGACTGGAACCCGCTCGACCCCGGTGTCAAGTACCTCTATGACGAGTCCACGGTG
>CAZAWR010000101.1:0-38011 GCA_964488865.1 uncultured Polyangiaceae bacterium
GCTCACGCCCGGCCAGCGGGTGGAACGGATAGCGGACCGTGATTCTCAGCGTATTTGTATTCCGTGTGCGGGTTGCTCAATCCCCGTGCGCATCTACTCGTGCTCGCCGGCGCGTACCGAAGACGGCAACCCGAGCCGTGTTCACCGAGACCCGGACCTCCACCCAGAGCGAAATCGCGGAGGTGACCCGTCGCGTACAAGCGCGCGTGCTGCGAGATGGCGCTTCATGGGGTGCTGGCTTGTCCTGCACCCGCGTGATCCTGTCTAGTTCGTCTGGAGTTGTCCGCCGGACGTGACGTGGAACTCGAGGGTTCCGTTGGGCGAGGACATGATTCCCGCGCCGGGCTGGACGTTAACCCGGTGTTCGTTGCCCACTGTCGTGACGCCGACGGCGTATTGGACACCGGGCTGCAGGTCCGCGATCACGTGCATTGTCGAGGCGGCCGCCACGCCGTAGCTGACGGGACCGGAGATGGCCTGGTCCCAGGCGCCGGTCGAGAACAGCACCACCGTCTGCTCTCCCGCCCGGCTCAGGTTCGCGCCTTGCACGTTCGGGCTCGCCCCCGACGACGCATTGATGACGGACGTCCCAGCGACAGCGGCGGGCGAAGCGGAAGCATCAAGGACGGTGAGCCACTGCTGCTGCGCGCCGGAACTGCCCGGTCGCACTTCCACGCGATACATCTTGTCGCTGTCGAACACATTGACCAGATGGGTGACGTGCCCGGCGGGCAGCAGGCTCGTCATCGAGCCCAGGAAGCCACGTTGCGGGTGCACCACATCGTAGCGGGTGCCTCCGGAGGAGGCCGGGGTCAACGTCGGCGTCGACAGGAAGTGCCAGTGCAGCCGCTGGTCGTTGTCGGTAGCCACGTTCGTGCGATCATAGACCACGAACAGACTCGGCCGCACGAAGATGACATCCCGCGTCCAGGAGACCAGGGCGGCGGCGTTGCTGGAGACATCTTCCAAGTGCTCGCCGCGGAATTGCACGTAGTCGCCTACATCCTCGTAACGCGCCAATCGCGTCTGCGGCGACGGGTTGTCCGACGGCGCCGCGATCGTCTGCCCTGCGCCGTTGTAGAAGATGTTGTAGATGTCCCGCGGCGCGCTGCTCGACCCCCAGTTGTTCGCGTACACGTCGGCCTCGGTCGAATAGCTCGAGGGAGGGTAGCTGGCGACCGCGGTTCCGCTCACGTTGATGAGCAGGGGAGAATCGCCGCGCACGATGGCCAGGGCCCCTTGATCGAAGTACTCCTCCCCCGACGCTGGGCTATTGATGTAGGGGCCGGAGCGGAAGGAGCCCCAGACGGCGTCGGTGGACCAGTCGGAGCGCGCCGCGACTTCTCCCATTCCCTGCGTCGCGTAGGACCGCGGCAGCGTCGTGAAGTCGACTTCGGGGGCTGTCTCGTTCCAGAACAAGAAGTCCTCCCATGCCCGGGCGGGCCCGGATAGATCACGGATCGTCCTGGCGAAGGCTTGAAACACAGGTGCGTTCGGATCACCCCACCGCTGGGCAAGGCCCGCGTGAACCGTCACCATCGACGGCTTGATGAGGGTGGAATCGGCCTGGCGGATCGTCCCGCGGTCGTCGATCCGCTTGCGATTCGGCCAGGCGAAGTGGATGAGATGCAGACTCTGTCCCAGCGGGTAGCTGTACGGCGTCGACGAGTCGTGCAAGAGGTCCACTCCCTTGGCGCTGCGCGCCGCCAAGATGGGCAATTCCATGTTGAGGCTGTATCCGCCGTAGTGCCAGCCCTCGGGCCATCCGCCGTCCTTGAGCCATTGCTCGTAATAGGGCGCAACCAGCCCCCGATGCATGCCGTCGAGCCACTGCGTCCAGAGCTGGGGCTTTGCGCTGTTCTCCCCCTCGGTCGCAATCGCCGCATACGCCTTCGCTGCGTAATAGCCCGCGAAGTAGTTGCCCTGGGGATGGTCGGGACCGATCCCGTTCGACGCGTACCTGTCCAGCCAATGATTCATCGACGCCACGAGTTGGCTTCGCTGCGTCGGCGACAGGACATCGAAGAGCCAGTCGTAGCCCAGCGCCATGCTTATGCCGTAGAACCGGATCCCGTAACCGTTTCCCGGATTCACGTAGTGGGCCGCACCGGGCGGCCGGGAGATCTTGTCGAGGACTTCGGCTCCCCTCTGCCCCCACCCATCCGCCGGGGGTGCGCCGCTGGCCTTGCCAACTTGATAGCACAGCCCCAGTTCGATGACCGGGTTGATGTAGCCGTCACCGTGATAGCCCGGGCCAATGCCGCTGTCGGGATAACCGTCGCCGTCCGGGTATTCCACCGCGCCCGACAGGTGCGCGTCACACTGCGCCCGCAGCGCGGTCCACTGCGGGTCGCCGTTGGCGGCGCGTTGGGCCAGCTTCTCGAGATTCAGGGGGTCGAGCCAGATCTTCGGGTGGCCGTCAGGCAGCTGGGCCTCGACCTCGATCGACACCGCCGACGAGGTCGCCGAATTGCCGGAAGTGTCCTTGGCGATCACCGTGATGGTATGCGCACCTGCGCCCGACGTCAGCGGATCGAACGGAAGAAGGTACGGGGGCTCGTTGTCTTCTTCGCCGATGGGCACGCCATCCACCAGCAACTGCACGCCCGCTACGGCGGAGTCGTCCACCGCCTCGACCTCGACGTAGACAGCCGCGTTCAACCGGTCTCCGTCGGCGGGTTTCAAGATGGAGACCTGGGGTGGGGTGCTGTCCGATGGGTCGCCCGGGTCGCCCGGGTCGCCCGGCCCTTGCGTTGGGTCGCTCTCGTCGGGAAGTGAACCGTCGGCGGAGGGTTCCTCCCCGTCGGCGGAGGGTTCCTCCCCGTCGGGCACGGTCCGGTCATCGGCCTTTCCACTTGCGGAGCTCGCCTCTCCACCTGCGGAACTCCCGTGGTCCGCTTTTCCACCTGCGGAATTTCCCTCGTCCGCCTCTTCGTTCTCGCCGCCACCACCGCACGCGACCGTGGACGCACCGAACTGGAACAGGACCAACGCGGAAATGAGTATCCTCGAAGTCGTATGAGACATGGACGCTCCCTGTCACCGCTGTGGACAACGCAACGGCTTTTTACGTCTGCGTTGTGTTGCGCTGCGATTGACAGTCCGGATTGGTGCGAAGAGCGTGCCCGAAGCACGAATTCGACGGGATCCGAAGGCGTGCCCGGTCTCTCGATGAGTGGCTTGCCCGCTCAGCAGCCATCGACACACGAGCATTGACGCGCCGCGACGGGGACACTCCTTGAATGATCGCCGGCAGGTGACGGGACGAATGCGTTCGTCGTGCCGCCCGGATGACGCGCGCCGACGATGAGCGATTGTCTCGGCCGCTTCGGATAGGGCTTAGTCGCACAGGGTGCGGCACCGCATCACTGCCACCTTCAATTCACGCTTTCATCCCTGCAATTTCGATTGCACAGCTGGAACTGCATGAAGACGCCTTGTGGCCATCCGATCGAATCCCGCTGCTAGGGGAAGCATCCGATCCGCTCGGTGCTGACGATCACGTTGTCGTACATCACCCCCTCGATTTTGTGATCCTCGTGATGGAACAGGCTCAACCAGGTCGGGCCCTGGCGGTACAGGGCCTTCACGAACCGCGCCGAGCACGTGCGGTATTCGGGCTATCCGTGGATGGATACCCTCGCCCATGGGCTGACCCACGCGGCGCTCGGCATGGGCACGAGGGACCGCGCCCCCCTGTGGCTGCAGGAGGGCATCGCCAAGCACTTCGAGAAGCGCTGGCGACGGCCGGATGCCTACGACGACCATCCTTCACCGGACGCCCTCGCGTCGACGGGCTTCGAGATGGGGCTGGCCCGGGGGTTCGACGAGATCGGTCCGTCGGTCGCTCTGCTGCCTTCGCCTGCCCATACGATGGTCGCTTTCCCAGAAGACAGAGTGCTTCGGAAGGCCATCGCGGGATCCCTGGCAACCATCGTCGGGTCGTTCCCGCACGACCCGGGCGGTATGGGAACGACGCCGGCCACGAGTGCTGGTCTGGCAGCCGCGGTTCTGGGAGCGCAGGTTGACGGACGATCGCGGTCTGAGGACAGCGCGTCTGTACATCGCCAAGAACCCATCCCGCTGGCAAGGACCCTGGCCCTCGGAGCAAGTGCTCTACTTGCTGGCCTCGTCCGGCGGCAACCCCTCTTCGCGATATCGCTTGAGCTTCCGATAGAGAGTGGCCGCCCCGATCTCGAGCTGCGCCGCCGTGGTAGTTTGGTTGCCGTCGTTCGCTGCGAGCGCGGCGAGGATGTACTCCTGCTCGATCGTGTCGAGAGGTCGGACCGAACCCTTGACCGGCATCTGCTGCGGCTTCGCTTGCGTGACTTCGTCTGGGAGGTCCTCACCTTCGACGCGGACCCCGCGCGCGAGCGCCACGGCGCGCTCCATCACGTTCGCGAGCTCGCGAACGTTCCCTGGCCAGTCGTAGCCGAGGAGCTGCTCGGCAGCGGCGGGCGCGAGCTGCGCCATGTTTCGCTTCATGCGGAGCGCCGCCTCGCTGAGGAGAAGGCGAGCGAGCGGAAGGATGTCCTCTCGGCGCTCACGGAGCGGAGGGACGCGAAGCTCAACGACCTTGATCCGGTAGTACAGGTCCTGACGAAAAGTGCCCGCAGCGACGCAGGCTGCGAGATTTCGGTTCGTCGAAGCAATCACCCGCACGTCGATGGGGTGCGACTTGTTCTCGCCGACCCTCCGGATCTCCCGCTCCTGCAAGACACGGAGAAGCTTCACCTGCATGCCCGCCGAGATGTCGCCAATCTCATCGAGCAAGATGGTGCCCTTGTTCGCCTCGTCGAAGAGCCCTACGCGGTCTCGGGTCGCGCCGGTGAACGCGCCGCGCACGTGTCCGAATAGCTCGCTCTCGAGCAGCGTCTCGGTCACGGCCCCGCAGTTGATCGCCACGAACGGGCCTTCGGCGCGCGAAGACTCTTCATGCACGAGGCGCGCGATGCGTTCCTTGCCCGCGCCGCTCTCCCCCGTGATCAGCACGGTCGAATCGACCTTTGCGATGCGGCACGTCAGATCGACGAGTTCGCGCATCGGAGCGCTATTCGCGGTGACGTAGAGCGGTACGACGATCGATTCTTCCTCTGCGATCATGCGCCGACGCAGCTTCAGCTTCTGCTTCGCGGTCTTGAGCCTGGTGACCACTCGGCCCAGAGACACGTCGATCGACGCCGCGAGGTGTTCCGCCGAGAAGTGCTGGAGCTCTTCGGCGCGGTCCTCACCCCATTCCTCTTGCGACCGTCCCAAGAGATGACAGCACGCGTCGCCCATGGCGACGCAACGGTCCTCGAGGACGAAGACGTCGGCTCCCAACGTGCGGCTGAGGTAACCACTGATCAGGCCGGCGATGCTCCAACACGCAGGGAGCCTTCCGGGCCCGAAGTGGAGAAGGTGCTGCTGGGCTTCGTAGGATCCGCGCATGGTCGCTCCCGCTCGCGAGAGCGGGTCCCCGACGTCGAGCTCGAAGAGGCCCTGAAGCGCTGCGACTCGGAGGCCCGCCTGCTGCCACTCGAGCGGCGTCTCCCACCGGAAGTCCTTCTCGATCGCCTCCGCCATGCGCCAGCCGTGAGCAAAGCCGAACTGGGTGAGGAGACTGCGCGCAGCAGGAATCCCGAGGTGGTCGACGAGGTACTTGCGAAGGATACCCATCGCGACGGCGTCGAGCAGCACGGCGCGCTGACCAGCGAAGCGAATCTCGCCCGCGTGGGGATCGAGCTCTAGGAGTTGCTGGTGGTCGAGGTCGTCAGTGTTCATCGTCGCCTTGTGGGAGAATGGATGCCGCGCTCAACACGTCGAGAACGCGTCGATCTGGCGCGGATGGGTATACCACATCGTCCAGATGGCGCGGAGGGATCTAGGTGGGTACGCAGTGGCGATCGGCTCGTTCGGGCGTGAGGGAACCCGTCTGCAGCTCGAGGCGCTCCGGACCACGCAACCTTCGACACTCCACGCGCCAGACGCTACGCTTGGTGCATGCATGCACACCACGCTGTCCTACCCATGCTGCTCTTCGCGGTGGCATGTAGCGGCACCACCGAACCGTCCGAGGGTGCCTCCGGCGCGGCAGGAGGCTCAGGCGCATCCGGAACCGGTGGGTCGGCGACGGGAGGGACCGGCGGCGGGACGGCCGAGGTCTCCGCGCCTGGCTCGAGGCTTACCAGCGGCGGCTCCATGGGGTGGGGGCCTTGCAACGGCTTCTCCCTCGCCCAGGTGCTCGGGGCTTTGCACGCGAGCTACCCCGACCTCGCGGACATCTCCGAGATCTACGACCCGACTGCCACCTACACGGGAGACGGCAGCTACGTGCACGCGTTCGCCACGCAGGACGGCGGCTTCGCCCTCGTGCTCAAGCGTGGGCTCGGGGACTGCCCCGCGGGGTGCACGGACAACTACTACTTCTACTTCGAGACGGACGCGGCATGCGCACCGGTCCTCCTGGGCAGCTACCACGCTGGCTACGTCCCCGAGAACGGAAACTGCCTCACCGTGGAAGGCTCGCCGATGTGGGGAATCCCCGTGGCACCCGACCCGGCGGGGGTCTGCGGTGCCGACAACTCTCCCGCCCCCATCTCCGGCACGTACTCGTTGCGTCTCACCGGAACCCACGCGCCTTGCTCTCCTCCTGGCGAGGTCACCGTGTTCGACGTCGACGACGCGGTCACGATCACGATCGATCAGGACGACAGCGATCTTGGCACCGGCTACGTCACGTTCGGCGGGACCGGGTCGAAGATCGTCGATGACAGGGAGCTCCCGGCCACGTTCACGCGCCAGCGATTTCGCGTTCTGCTCGCGGAGGACAACCTTCCCGCGGCACAATGCGCCTGGAACCACGAGGTCGAAGCGCAGTACGACTTCGAGGCCAGCGCCGGCGCGCTGCGTGTCTTCGAGTACGGCACCGACTGTGTGGAGTGCAAGGGCGACCTGATGGGGACTCTCCAACCCATGCCTTGATGGGGCTCGGTCCGCAAAAAATCGTCGGAAGAAACCACGACTGAGTCAAAGCGATCGCAGAGGGTCGCAGAGAGGGAGCGCAGGTTGACGGACGATCGCGGTCTGAGAACACGCCGTCTGTACATCGTCAAGAACCTCTCCCGCTGGCAAGGACCCTGGCTTCCCCAGTCCGGGATGGACGAATTCGCGCTCGACCGTGAGCCGGAGCCGTCCGCCAGCGAAGCGAATCGCGCCGCTACCCATCCGCCGATGTAGCGACTCGACATGTCAAGTCGAGCGTTGAGCGCGGCACTGCCGCGCGAAAGCTCCACGAACGGGGCTACTTCGTCAGAACCATATGCGTGGCGCGTTCCGACGAAACGTGCTGCGTGCACCTGTAGCCGAGGCTGACCGTATCGATGCCGCCGAGGAGGTTTTCGCCCCGGCCCAGAAGCGCGGGGCCGACCACGAGGTGCAACTCGTCGATCAGCCCGGCGGTGAGGTATTGGCGAACGGTGGCAACGCCTCCGCCGACCCGGATGTCCTTGCCCTGAGCCGCCTCTTTCGCGCGCTCTAGAGCGGCATGAATGCCATCGGTAACGAAGTGAAACGTTGTTCCGCCCTCCATCGAAAGGGGCGCACGTGCATGGTGCGTGAGCACGAAAACGGGCACGTGGTACGGCGGGTTGTTGCCCCACCATCCCTTCCAACCGTCGTCGGGCCAGGCGCCGCGCGACGGTCCGAACATGTTGCGGCCAATGATCCAGGCGCCCAGGTTCTCAAAGCCGCGCGCGGCAAAGTCGTCGTCGACGTCTTGTCGGCCGGGCTGGCCATCGATCAGCGACCCGGCGAAGTCGGCGTGCATGCTCCGAAACGTCTTCGTGCCAAGCACCCACTGGTGCAGCGCCATACCTCCGACGCCCATCGGATTGTCCAGGGCTTGGTCAGGGCCGGCGCCGTAGCCATCGATAGAGATCCCAAATGCGTTCACCCGAAGCCTCGACATGCGCGTAGCTCCCTTCGGCACAGGCATCTCCTGCGCTCGCGAGATGGTTATCTTGTGTCGAGGCGACGAACGAGCAAGGGGCGGAGCGGCACGCCGGCGAAAACATATTTCAAGTGGGTGGGAGTCCGTCGCCATGAGCTGAGTGGAGATCACATCAAGCGCACCTCGGCGAGCTCCTACCAACGCGATCACTCGATCGTGAGCTCAGGATCCTGCGCTCGTCCACGAAGGCGCACACCTTTGCTTGCCCTCGAACGAGTCGTACGCGGGCGCGGTGGTTCCGAAGCCGAGCCTCACTGCTGCGGTGGGTTTGCGAGGCAGCGCTTCAAGTCCTCGGTCTCGGTCCAACCGCAGGCTCCGGCTGGCTGGCGCTCGCACTTCGCGCTCTGGTAGCAAGCGTACTCCGGACGGAACTCACAGGTTGTTATTGCGGATTGTCCGGGCTCGGTGCACATGGTTCCGCTACATCCGCCGCGGACGCACTCACCGCCGGCCGTGGGAGACGGCGCGCCCGGATCGCTCGGGCAGCTTCGGATCTCCCAGCCACAGGTGCCGCCGGAGTGCAGGATGCATCGTCCGGTGTTGCCCCCGATCGAGCCGTCCGGGCACGGCTGGGCCGGCATGCCGGGCGCGGGGCCGCAGCGCTCTACTGCGCATTCGCCACCCGGAGTGGCAAGCGGTGTCGAGGGCGGCGGCGCGTTGTGCTCACAGGCGACGAAGCCTGCAGCGAGCACCGCGATGGACGCCGTCAAAATCGTAACGTGAGGAATCGACATGCCTGCTCCTACCACGAGGCTGCGCCTCTCCGCCATCGCAAGGCGAGGCCAGCCGGGGACGGCGGCAAGCTTGTGCGATCCAGTACAGATCGCTTCTTTGCTGACCCCGGTGGCGCGCGTGCGAGGCTGTGCTTGCGTCGAGTAGTGCCATTTGGCCGGGGCACAATGGAAGAACGAGCGCACAGGACATCGGAGTTTGCGAATCACCTCACCGCGGCGTCGTCACGAGGAGGGCCTCGCTCGAGGTTGCACTGCCATCCAGGTGAATGTCTCCATGGACGAAGCTGCCTTCGTACGAGGCAGTCACGACCACCTGACCGCGTGGCAGCAGGCTGAGCTCGCCGAACGACCCCTTGTCGGTCTCGAAGGTCGCGGTTGCGACAGGAATCCCGTCGGGATCGAAGTCGACCAGGAGCCCGCCCTGCACGAGGCCTCCGACCTCCGCCGTTGCGCCGCTGCCGAAGTGCACGGATGGCCCCCCTGCCCCGAGGCCAGCGTAGGTGTGGCCCCGTTCGTCCACCAAAATCTCGCAGCATTTCAGCACAAACTCGATCGTGTTGGTGAACAACACCTTCCCGCCGTCCGGCGTCAGCTTGAAAACCAGTCCGGTGGCCCCGCCCGGCGGCGCCGCTCCCGTCACGTTTCGGTCCAGGACGCCGATCGATGGCCCCGAGAAGCCAGCAGCCATGATGACGTTGCCTGCCGCGTCCGCGCCGACCCCTTTGACCTCGTCGCGACCGCTCGAGGCGAACGATCGAAACCACAGCAGGGCTCCCTGTGCATCGTACTTCGCAGCCCAGAAGTCCTGCTTGGATTCGTCCCCAGCGGCTGTAAATGCCTGCCCAGGCCCGAACCGGGTCTCGCCGTTCCATGCGTCGCCCACCACCAGGACGTTGCCCTCTGCGTCAAACGCGATCCCCTTGCCGCGCTGGGATCCCGCGCCTCCAATGTGGGCCAGCCACAGAATGCTTCCGTCGGGCTTGAAACGCGCTACGTAGGTGTCAAACCAGCCACCGTCGAACGGCAACGGATGCGCGTCGATCGTCATGCTGCCGCCCGCCGCTTGCGTCCCACCGAACATGCCGACCTGACCGAGGGTCCCGTCCGGTCCGATTGCGACTTCGTTTCCACCGCTCACGACGTCGCCGATCGACTGAATCGCCCAGAGCGCGGATCCGTCCGTGGCTATCGACGCCAGCACCATGTTGCCGTACGCACCGCTGGAACCGCTGCCGGACCCGGCCTCGACCGTCGAGGTCAGCGTCTTTCCATCAAAATCGACGACGCCGGAAAAAGCACCGCTTGCGAATGTCGTCCCGGATTCATTCGTCACGACATCATAGATGTTGCCTTCCAGCCCTGCGCCGCCGAACTGCCTCACCCAAAGAACCTGCCCACTCGCGGCATGCTTGGACAGGAAGATATCCTTCGTGGGTTGTCCCGAAGCGCCCGAGATGCTCGTCAGGACGTTGCTCTCGCCGAAGTCCGCCTTCCCCACGAAGTACCCTCCGGCGTAGACCGCGCCCTGCTGATCGCTGCCGACACCGTCGATCTGAAGGTCGCCCCGGTAGGCGCGCGCCCACGCGACGGGTTCCCCGGCGCCATCCAACCCCGAACCGTCCGATACGATACCTGCGTCGGCCGGCTGATCCGCCGGAGGCTCCGCCGGACGCTCCGACCCACAGGCAGCGAGAAAAGGCACGGCAACCGCCAGGAAACGCCCTGTCTTGAATACAAATCTCCGCACTGTAGGTCGACCCTTGCACGGGTTTTCCCTCTCCGCAAGCAAGTCATCATGCGCGATCCCTCCAACGCGGAGCCGGTCACTGCATGGTTTTGCTCCCGGTCAGGGCAGCGGCTCGAATTGGTTGCACATCGTCTCGGCACGAGGGACAGCGCGCGGCTGCAGGAGGGATGCGCGCGACCGCGATCGAGCATCGCGACTGCTGCGCCGTATGCTCCGGGCGGCGCTTCACGCGGGGGCACTGAACCTGCTCGGCAGGATCGCGTGGTCCGCGCAGCAGTTCGACACGGCGTTCGAGATGTTCGAATTCGCCGCCCGGTCGCATGCCCGTGTCCTCGCCTCCGGACCCGGTGCTGCGACGGCTCGCGCGTCGATCTACGCGCGCGGTGGCTCGTCACGCAGGCAATCGCCTCGCGTGGTTGGCCGCCACGGCGCAGGCGGGCTTCACGGAAGCCGTCCGCTGGCTCTGGCTGTGGATCGTGCTCGTCATCGTCGTGCGAGCGATCGCGTGGATCGTCGGCGCACAGCCGCACGCGGGGGCGTTCTAGGTATTGACGCTACTTGCACTGCTCACGCGTGCCTCCGACTCAGGTTGCCTTGGGGCCGACAGCCGCCGAATACCGTGCGGCAATTTCCTCCGCGAGCCTGCGAACGAGCGGGCCAGCGTTCGAGCGTGCGTGCAATTCGAGGCCTGGCACGAGCTCGATGCGTTCCCAGGGCTCCGCGCTCTGAAGAAATGGTGTGACGGCCGGGGACGACGCGGTCGTAGGGGGCTCCGCTGACGGTGGGAGAGGCGGAGCACCGAGCCGGGCAAGGTCCTCCGGTGTCATGGAATCGAGGCGCTTCCTGATCTGGTCGAGCCCGTATCCTCTGGAGAGGAGCGAGCGGATGGCGCGCAGACGCACGAGGTGATTGTCGTTGTAGACCGGTCCCGTGCCGCGCCCGGTGGCATGCGGCATCAGACCGCGTTGAATGTACTGGCGAATCATGCGCGGAGTCGCGCTTGTCTCGTCCGTCAGGTTTTTCATGCGCAGGTTGGACACGGCTTTGCTCCGAGGGGTATGGACCGGGGACATCTCGACGGCAGAAGTGGGCCGCGAGATCCCCGGCTTTCCGCCATCATATAGGCAAAACGGCATCCGACAAGGATCCTATTTCGGCTCCCGGCAGACGAAACTATGCCCACTCAGGCTGTTGTTTCGGCTAGCAGCAGTCGAAACCCTGCCCACTGAGGTTTTGGTTTCGTCTAACGGAAGCCGAAATAGATGCCACTTGTGTCAGTCTTTCGCCTTGCCGCTGGCCCCAATACTCCACTTGGGGTTCGCCTTTCGGCTGCTGGTCCTCTTTTCGACTGACGGCTGTCGCTCATCCCACACGCAAGCCGCCAAACCCGCGAGAAGGACCTTGGGCACGGCTTCGCCGCGCCGGGCTGCCGAGTCGCCACGGGCGCGGGCTTGTCACGCCTCCAAGCCTGAGGCGGTGCACATCCAGAACCGAGGTCGCGTAGGGTGCTTGCCCGCCCCGCCCGCAGCCGGGGACCGGTCGTGGCTCTGCCAGGCATCCCCAACGTACCCAAGATATTGACGATGGCCTGCCTGGACTGCGAGGATGCGAGGTCAGCATCGATCGGCTAGCCTGACGCACCAGCGTCTCGACCGAACCGTCAAGCATTCCGCGTTCCGGGCTCGGACAAGCTATCCTTCGATCGCGACCATCATCATGCCAGTCCCTGTCCCTCGCTACCTAGCCTCGCGGATCGTCCGTTTGCTTCCGCGCAAGGCGATCAGCCGCCTGGTGGGGCAGGCGTGTGACGTCCCACTGCCCCCCGCGATATCTCGCGCGGTCGTCGGAACGTACGGCCGGTTGTACCGGGTGGACATGTCCGACGTGGAGCCGCAGACGACGCCGTACGAGAGCTTCGACGAGTTCTTCACGCGACGGCTGGTGCCTGGGAGACGCCCGGTGTGCGACGAGCCAGAGCAAGTCGTGAGCCCGGCGGACGGGATGCTGCAGTCCCTGGGGCGGATCGAACCGGGTTGCCGGATCGTGGTGAAGGGCCGGAGCTACGACGTGGCAAGGCTCATCGGCGACGAGGACGAGGCCCGCGCGCTGGTAGGCGGCCAGTTTGCTGTCGTCTACCTCTCGCCGCGCGACTACCACCGCTTGCATGCGCCCGTAGCGGGTACGGTCCGAAGCGTGCGAGGGCTGGCTGGAGACCTGTTCCCTGTCAACGCGCTCGGGGACCGCTGCACGCGGGCGCTGTTGGTGCAGAACAAGCGCGCCGTCCTGCCGATCGACACCCCCGACATGGGACGCGTCGTGCTGGTGCTCGTCGGTGCGATGGTTGTCGGTCGGATCACGGTGACCATGCTCCCGGATCGCGACGTTCCCGAGGGGGTCCACGAGCTTGCCGCACCTGTCGCGGTCGCGCGTGGGGACGAAGTCGGCGCCTTCCACCTCGGGTCCACGGCCGTCGTGCTCGTGGGTCCAGGAGCGCGTCCTTGGCAGCGGTCGACGGGCCTGGTACGTGTGGGTGAATCGCTTGTGAGGTTCGGATGACGGACGAGGAACGAGGCAAGTCCATCGACGCCGGGGAGGAATCCCCTCCCGTTCCGTCGCCTTCACCGACGCCATCTCCCCCTGAGTTGTCGATGCTCGACGAGGCGCTCGGGCCTGACGACGTGTCGAGCTTCCTGACGGACCCGCCCCCGCAGGAGGTTGCGGTTCGGGACAGGATCCTATCCACGCCGGACCCGAGCGAACTGCGCTTGGGCCGAGACGAGGACGACGATGCATCACCGCTGGATGCCTCGGACGCGCTGGAGGACGAGTTGGGACGGGGCAGCTCCCCGGACCTGCAGATGGGGGCTGAGCCGCACTCGGCGCCGCGTCCGCGCGTTACGCTCAAGATCCCGAACGATGACATCCCGATGTCGTCGCCTCCTCCGCAGGTGGAAGAAACCAAGCCGAACAAGCTCGTGGGTCCGGGAGCGGTCGTGCAAGTGATGCGGATCATCGCCGTCGGCGAAGCGTCGCCTCCGAGCCGGGAGGAACCGGTCGGGGTGCTGGCGCCGGAAGATCAGCTCGATGACGAGCTGGGCGCCCACGACGTACAGTCGACTTGGACGCCGCCGGTGGTGAACGCACAAGCAGCAGAGCGCGGGACGGAAGCATCGTCCGGGGGCGTCGACGACCTGGAAGTCGCGGCACGTCCATCGCGCGAACCGGAGGAGCTGGAGCCGGAAGCAGCGGACGAAGAGCCTGCGAATACGCCACCTCCCGTGACCGTGCTGGACCGTCCGGCCGCGAGGGCCGAGTCCCCGTCGCCGCCGATCACGGCGCCGTTGTCTCCCTCCGCATCCGCGCCGCCTCCGCCTGCGAAGGGAGCCGCGCGAGCGGGAGCAGCGGTGGTTCCGCCCCCTCAGGGAGCGTTTCGGGTGGAGCTGTCCCCGGTGCCGTTGCCCCAGGCCACGCCTTCCCCGGTGCAGGCGGTCGCACCCACGGCGGCCCGGCCCGAGCCGAGCGTGCTCGAGCTCTCCGACGAGGAGATCGCTCCGGCTTCCGGGCAGAAGCCGTTGACGAACGAGGATGACGGTGACCTGGAGGAACCGCCGGTGACGCCTCGGGTGACGGCCCTAGCCGAGGAGCCAGCGCCCACGCCGCGACCAGCTGCAGTGGTCCCGCCACCGCCTGCGGAGCTGTTGGCGCCAGGACAGCCCAGCAACGATCAGCCACCCCCCACGCCGGTGCGTCCGCCGAAGGCGCCGCCTCCTCCCAAGGCACGGCCCCAGCAGGAGCTCGAAAAACGCAGCCGAAAAGGACGCCCCGGTTGGGAGGAAGTGTTCGCGGACGAGTTCGTCCGCGCCTACCCCCGGCTGACTTCGGGGCAGGTGAACAGCGAGGTCACCTTCATCGAAAAGAGTCTCGGCATCCAGCGCGGCGGCGTCGTCCTCGACCTCGGGTGCGGCACCGGCCAGCACGCCGTCGAGCTCGCTTCCCGTGGCTACAACGTGGTCGGCTACGACCTGTCCCTCACGATGCTCGCCATGGCCGCGGACGAGGCCCAAGAGCGCGGTCAGAAGATCAACTTCCTCCAAGGCGACATGCGCGAGATGGCGTTCGAGGAGATGTTCGACGGCATCTTCTCCTGGGCCACGAGCTTCGGGTTCTTCGACGAGGAAAAGAACATCTCCGTCATCCAACGGGTGCATCGCGCCCTGCGCAAGGGAGGGATGTTCCTGCTCGACCTCATCAATCGCGATTACATCTGCGCACGGCTCCCTTCCCTCGCCTGGTTCGAAGGCGACGGGTGCGTCTGTATCGACGACGCGCAGTTCAACTCGATCACGAGCCGGCTGCGGGTGAAGCGAACGATCATGATCGAGGACGGGACGTCGAGGGAGGCCGAGTACACGGTGCGGCTCTACAGCCTGCACGAGATCGGCAAGATCCTGCACGACACGGGGTTCAAGGTCGTCGAGGTCAGCGGTCACCCGGCCACGTCGGGTGCGTTCTTCGACGCCGAGTCGCCTCGCGTGATCACCCTCGCCGTACGTCGGTAGACTTCACTGGCAGGACACGAACGCGTGCCCGTCGCGCTCCTCGCACGAGCAGGACGGGTCGTGGCTCGGCAGCGACGCGAGACAGCTGCAGGTAGCCTTGTTCGCGCACGGGGCGTTCCAGGCGCACCCGCTGATGGCTCCCCGCGTCTCGCAGTAGTATCCGGTCAAGCACACGGTGTCGCCGCACACGAAGCAAGAGCCGTCGTCGCAGCTTGGGAGTTGAGGACCGGAGGGACCGGCCGAGGCGGTTGTGTCGGCGGGTTCTTCTCCGGCGGACCGGGTGCCGGGACCGGACGAGGCGGAGCCGCCACAGCTGACGAGGGCGACGAGGGCGAGGAGCAGAGGCTTGTGCACGGGGTCGGCATACCACGGTCGGAAACCGGGAACCAGAAGCAGCCGAGCCTCCGGGTCCTGGTTTCCCTCGCAGAGAACTGGGCCATCTCCCTCGAGATCTGCTTGGTTCCAGGTCGATGAGACACGTCCCATTCGATCTCCGTGTGTTCGCCATGCTCGCCCTTGGGTCCATGGCGGTGGCCTGTGGCGGCGAGGAAGAAGAGGCTTCGTCCGATCAAGAGACCGCGGCCGTCGAAGGCGCGGGTGGACAGGCTCCTGCCGAAGAACGAATCGAGACGCCCATGCCCCCGGAGGACGGGCCCCAGCTCGTGGCCACCTCCCTCGCCACCGTGATCCACGCTCAGCCCTCCGCGTCTTCTGAAAAAGTCGGATACCTGCGCGTCGGCGAGCTCGTCGCTCGAAGCAAGGCCGCCGTCTCCTACGACGGCTGCGAGTACGGCTGGTACCGCGTCCGCCCCGTGGGCTACGTCTGTGTGGGGGACAAGGCGTCCCTGTACCTCCAGCACCCCGTGGCGCGCGCTCTGGGCAAGCTTCCCGACCTGAACAAGCCCCTGCCCTACCGGTACGCCTTCGTCCGCGCCATCGCCCCCAACTACCTGCGCGTCCCCACCAAGGCCGAGCAATTCCAGTACGAGTTCCAGCTCGAGAAGCACCTGCGCTCCTACGGCAAGCTCAAGGACGAATGGCAGGCGGTCGACGTCGGCGCCAACGACGTGCCACTGGACGCAGACGGCGTGGCGATCGGCCCCCCGCCCAAGGCGCCTCCGCACACCGACCTGTCCATCCTGTTCGGGGGCGACGGCAACGACGTCGTGCCCTGGTGGCTCGACGGTGGACGCAAGATCCCGCATCTAGCAGCCTACAAGGCCCCTCGGTACGCGGTGATCGCCGCGCGCGTGAAGCGCTTCACCGGCGTGGCCGTCATCGATTCGTTCGTTCCCGGTGACGACGCCCAGCAGCGTCGCATGGCCGTGACGGCGGACGGCCGTCTCATACCCGTGAGCAAGCTGAAGCCGAACACGGGATCGACGTGGCACGGCGTGGCCCTCGGCAAGAAGTCCGGCCTCGACTTACCCCTCGGGTTCGTGACGAATCGCGGCGGCACCCAGGTCTTCGAGCTGTCCGATACGGAGACCAAGCGCGTGGGCGAGGTGCCGTTCCGCGCCACCGTGAACCTCAACGGCAAGGTCCGAAACCGGCAGGGCAAGCGATACGTCCAACTCAGAGACGAGAACTGGATCCTGTCGGACGACGCGGCCATCGCTGCGCTTCCCTCCAAGCTGCCGTCGTTTGCCACTGGTCAGCAGAAGTGGATCGACTTGAGCATCGTGAGCCAGACGATCGTGGCCTGGGAGGGGCAGACGCCGGTCTACGTGACGATGGTGTCGACGGGCAAGGACGGCCTGGGAGATCCCAAGACGACGCACTCGACGCCGCGGGGGACGTACCGGATCCGGGAGAAGCACGTGACGACGACGATGGACTCGACCGACGTGGGCAACGCGTTCGAGCTGCGGGATGTGCCGTGGGTACAGTACTTCCACCATGGGTACGCGTTGCACGCGGCGTACTGGCACGATGACTACGGTAAGGTGCGGAGCCACGGTTGTGTGAACATGTCGCCGATCGACGCGCGGTGGTTCTTCTTCTGGTCGACTCCCGGATTGCCCAAGGGCTGGCACGGTGCGTATGCGGCGAGGGACACGGGGGAAGGGACGATCGTGCACATTCATCCGTGACGCCCCAGCGGCCTGCTATGCTCTCGCCCATGTGGTCGAAGGGCATCGACATCACGGACCGGGAGCACGGACGGCGCGGTCTGGACACCGAGAGTCGCTTCGTGGTTCGCGCGTTCTGCGAAGCGCTTCTGAGCGACGAGGACGAGCAGGGGCGTGTGCTCGCACCTGCCTCCGACATCGTGGATCGGGTCATGGAGGCGTACGACCTTCTGATCGGTGCGGGCAGTATCACCCTGCGTTCTGGCATCCGGGTGTTGGCGCGTCTGGTCAACCGACTGCCGGTGGTCGTACTGGGCGAGCTCGCGCCCATGACGGACCTGACGCTGGCGGAGCGCATCAGGTTCCTCGAGGCGCTCGAGAACGCGCGGGTGGGGCTCCTCGCCACGGCAGTGATCGCGTTGAAGATGCCGCTTTCCATGATCGCGTACGAGCAACCCGAGGGCATCGCGCTCATGGGGTTGGAGCGACCGACGCTCCAGACGCCGAGGGGAAACATCCCGATCCCGCGGCCCGGTCCGTGGGTTCGAGTGACGGGGGAGCAAGGGGGGGCATGATGGGGCAATCGATTCCAGGGGGGGACGCCATCGTCCTCGGGGGCAAGCTGTCTCGTGGCTTCGACGAGGTGTGCGACGTGGCGGTGGTGGGGTCGGGGTCGGGGGGGGCGGTCGTGGCGGCCCTGCTCGCGGAGGCGGGCCACCGCGTCATCATCCTCGAGGAGGGGCCGTATTACGCGCCGGACGAGTACGCGAAGTTCAGTCCGACGGAGGGGCTGCGGCGCCTCTGGCGAGAAGCGGGCTTGCTCGCCGCGTTCGGTGTGGGGGACACCCCCATCATCGCGCTCGCCACGGGACGCTGCGTGGGCGGTTCCTCGGTGCTCACGGGCGGCGTCTGCTTCCGTATTCCCCCCGAGGTCCACCACCTCTGGGTCCGCGACCTCGGGCTCTTTCCCCTCAGCGAAAAGGCCCTCGAGCCTGCCTACGAGGACGTCGAGAAGCGGCTCGACGTGCAGGAGGTGCCGGCATCGCTCAGGTCCCACGCCACACGACGCCTCGTCGACGGCGCCGAGAGCATCGGCATTCCGATGAAGTCCATCCGTCGCAACATCCGCGGGTGCCAGGGCAACGCGCAGTGCAACACCGGTTGTCCTGCCGAAGCCAAGCGTTCGGTGGACGTCGTCTATCTGCCCTCGGCCTTCGAGCACGGCGCGCGGGTCGTTTCCGATGCGCTCGTCGAGCGAGTGATCCTCGAAGACGGCGCCGCGCGGGGCGTGGTCGGACGGCTCCTCGACGTGCGCACGGGCAAGCCGAGGCATCGCTTCCGGGTGCGGGCGAAGGTCGTGGTGCTCGCCGCGGGCACCTTGCACACGCCGGTGATTCTGCGGCAGTCAGGGGTGGTTCATCCAGCCCTCGGCAACCACGTCACGGTGCATCCTGCGGTGCGCGTGTGCGCGCAGTTCGATGATCCGGTCGACGGTCACGTGGGGGCGATGCAGCCCGTGTACTCGGACCATCTGGCTTCGGACGGCCTGACGATCGTGGGGGTGCATCCGCCACCGAACATCCTGGCGGCAGCGCTGCCGGGGATCGGGGCGGCCCACCGCGCGCGCATCCGGAAGATTCGCGGTCTGGGTTCCATTGGCGGGATGGTGCACGACGCGGGGGGGGGGTCCGTGCGCACGGCACCGGGGCGGGAGCCCGTGCTGTGGTACAGGATGGCCCCAAGGGATCTCGCGCGGGTGCGTCGTCTCATCACGGTGCTCGGGGAAATCGCCTTTGCCGCAGGCGCGAAAACGCTCTACCCGCCGGTGTTCGGCATCACGGGCATTCGATCGCGCAAGGAGCTTCTTCGCCTCGAGCACGAGCCGCTGGACCCGCGAAGGATCGAGTGCATGGCGTTCCACCCACTCGGCAGCGCGCGCATGGCGGCGACCCCCCGGGGCGGACCGGTATCCCTTTCCGGTGAGGTCCGCGCCGCGCGCGGGCTCTACGTCGCCGACGGCTCGATCCTCCCCACGAGCATCGGCGTCAACTCCCAGATCGCGGTGCTGGCCATGGCGACGCGGATTGCCTGGGGCTTGCGGGAAGACGAGCGCTTGCTCGCGCGGCATCGACAACGCACGGGGCTTGGCGCATGGTGGGACAAGGCAATATGGCAGATTCGGACCTGACGAAGGCGATGGGCGAGACGGCGATTGACCTGCGTTCGGACACGGTGACGCGTCCGACCAGGGCGATGCGTGTGGCGATGATGGAGGCCCCGGTCGGGGACGACGTGTTTGGGGAGGACCCGTCGGTGCGTGCACTCGAGGAGGAGGTGGCGGACCTGATCGGGACGGAGGCGGCGTTGTTCGTTCCGAGCGGGACGATGGGCAATCAGATCGCGATCGCGGTGCAGACGGCGGCGGGGGACGAGATCCTGGTGGGCGAGGGCGCGCACTGCGCGTGGTACGAGACGGGGGCGGCGGCGGCCCTGTGGGGCGCCCAGGCTGTGGTGATCGGCGTGGGCGGTATGTTCGACGCGTCGAGTGTGGATGCGGGGGTCAAGCCCGAGGCGGACTGGTATCCGCGCACGCGGCTGGTCGCGGTGGAGAACACGCACAACCGGGCGGGGGGCAGGGTATGGCCGATCGACCGGCTGTCGTCGGTGGTCGAGGCAGCACGACGGCACGGCTTATCTTGCCACATGGACGGGGCGCGGATCTGGAACGCTGCGGCCGCGCTCTCGGTATCCGAGAAGCGAATCGCGCGAGGGTTCGACACCGTGAGCGTGTGCTTCTCGAAGGGGCTCGGCGCGCCCGTCGGCTCCGCCCTGTGCGCGTCGCGCGACCTCGTGAAGGCGGCGCGACGTATCCGGAAACGGTTAGGTGGAGGAATGCGGCAGGTGGGGGTCTTGGCCGCGGCCGCGCGCGTGGCGCTTCGCGATCACCGGGGTCGTCTCGTGCGGGATCACGACAACGCGCGCGCGATCGCCGCGGTCGTCGCGCAGGCGCCGGGAGCCGAAGTGGACCTCGCCGCGGTGGAGACGAACATCCTGATGGTGGACACGCCGCGCATCCCGGCTGCGCGGGTGGTGGAGGCGGCCAAGGAGCGGGGTGTGCTCGTGTCCCTCTTCGGTCCCCATCGGGTGCGGGTGGTCACGCACCTGGACGTGGAAGAAACGGCGCAACGCGGAGGCCGAATCTTGGCAGACGTGATCGCGGACCTGCACGCCGCGCACGGAGGGCGACCATGACCGTGGGCCTCGGGAAGGCGGCGCGCTTTGCTCGTGCGTTGTGCATTGCATCCTTGCTGACGGCGGCGTGCGCGCCCTCGTTGCCGCAGCCGTACCTGGAGGCGAAGGCGGCGGGGCACAGGGCCTATGGGGCGGGGCGGTACGACGAGGCGGCGAAGCACTTTCACGAAGCCGCGGGCAAGGCGGAGCGTCGCAAGGATCGGGACGAGGTGTTGTACCTCGAGGCGGCGTCGTACCAGCGGGGGGGGAGGCATCGGGACGCGAGGGCATCGTACGAGGCGATGCTGGAGCTGTCGCCGGACGGTCCGAGGGCGGCGCGCGCGGCGCACGAGGCCGCGAGGCTGGAGATGCGCCACGGGGACGAGGCGAAGGGTTGGGAGATGGTTCACGCGGCGATGCTGCGGTACCCGAATAGCGGGCTGACGCGCGCGGCGTTGCTGCGATACCTTCGGCACCTGGACGAGACGCTAGGGGTGGAGCGGACCATCGCGTACCTGGACAAGGGGCAGACGTGGTTTCACGCGCACGATCTGGGAGAGGCTGCGCTGTACGAAAGGGCGAAGCGCTTCGAGCAACTCGAGCGTCTGGAGGAAGCGCGCGACGGATTCCTGCAGTGCGCGCGGGAGTATCCCTATCCGGTGGGAGGGCTGTTCGACGACGCGCTGTATCGAGCCTCTTTGATCGAGGAGCGGCTGGGGCGGCCCCGGCAGGCGGTGGAGCACTTGAGGGAGATGCTGCGTGAGCGGGAGCGCTCGACGATGAACGGCAGCTACGAGCGGCCGAGGTACTCCCAGGCCCAGATGCGGATCGCGGTGTTGCACCGGGACGCGCTGGGGGAACCGGACACGGCGCGGCGCGAGTTTCGCAAGCTCTACGACGCCTTCACGACGTCGATCCTGAGGGATGACGCGCTGTGGGCGGAGGCGCTGGTGGCGCGAGAGCAGGGCGATCGGGAAGGGGCGTGCGGGGCGGTGACGTTGCTGGTGAAGAAGCTTCCGGACTCCAGGTATGCGAAGTGCGCGAGGATCCTGTGCGAGGACGCGCCCGAGCCTAGCCCGGCGGGGGAATGCCGGGACTACATCGCGAGGGAAGTACCCCGCTGATCCGATCGGGACGCGGTATCACGGCGTCGACGACGGTGAGCGACGACTATCCCAGAACGGATAGTGTCTGCTCGCCTCAGTCTTCGTCGACTTCCTCTTCAGCTTCCTCCGTGTCGGCGTCGAACTCCTCGTCGTCCACCTCGGCCTCGTCCTCTTCTTCGTCCACCGCCGGAAGGACGTACTTGAGGTCGATGTTGAGCTCACCCAGGCTGGTTTCGAGGATCTCGAAGAGCTCGTCGACGTCGTCGCCGCTCCACTCGTCGAGCATGTCGGTCAAGAATTCGAAAAAGTCACCGTTGTCGAGGAGACGTTCGACGTCTTCGACTTGTTCTTCGGAAAAGGCTTCGAGGATGTCTTCGCGGAGGGTTTCAGTGTCGCCCTCTTCGACGGCGTCCTCAGCGGACAGGCGAATCTGTCGCACGGCGCGCTTATCGAGGTAGATCTCCATTCGGGCTTGCCTCCAGAGCTTGTGGGCCTTTATGCGATGGGACCTTGAGCCGTCAAGAAGCCTGCGCCAGGAATCGTAACTCGGTGGTAGAACTAGGTGGTTTCCAGCTGAGGAGAGCCGATGGTCCGGGAGCACTCGAAGGCGACGGTCGCAACCTGTGTGGTAACGGGTGCGATGCTGTGCCCGGTCTGCGCGCTTGGGGCGGAGGGGGCCAAACCAGGGGACTTCAACCCGAGACGCGAAGAAGCGGGTGTCGTGCGGCCTCCCCCCTTGAACGTCGACTACCTGCAGTTCGGGGCCGCTTTGCACATGCTCTTCGCGCTGAATCCCGGCCCTGTGTGCCCGTCGGACGCCACGGTGCCGTGCATTCTGGGCTCGGGCGCCGGGCTTGCGGCGCGTGCGGGGTACCGGTCGAGGGGACCGTGGTACGTAGGGGGGGCCTACTCGCTCGCCAAGCTTGACACGCAGGGGTTGATGCGCGTGGGGGTGCTTCAGCAGCTCAACGGGGAGATGCGGTACCTGCTCAACCTGGGGCAGCGGACCGAGCCGTACGTGACGAGCGGGATCGGGGGTGTCGCCTTCGGCAACGAGTGGGACGCGGAGGCGTGGGGCGTGACGACCTTCGGGGGAATCGGCTTCGAGGTGCAGCTATCTCGAACGACCGTGGTGGGCATGGCGGCCACCTATCGTCCGATGCTGTTTTTCGAGTGGACGGACCGGGCGGGGCAGCAGCGGGACACGGGTGTCGCGCACTTCTGGGGGCTTGCGATCGCGCTCGAGGCGCGGGACGCGCTCGGGAGTCACAGCGCACGGGAGAGGTGATGTCCGTGCTGCGGTAGCCGGCCCGCCGGGAGTCCGGCGCCGCAAAACGGCCACCGGATTGAAATGGGAGCTTGACTCCGAGGACGTTGCAGGGTCCCCTTTCCGACCGTGATTTGCGACCGCTGCGGACGGGACAATCCGAGCCACCTCATTTTCTGCCAGGATTGCGGCCGAAGGCTCCAGTCTGCCGCCCCCCGTGTGGTCCCGGCCACACCCCCGGCTGGACTCAAGGCCGCCGCGGAAGTGTCCGCGAGACCTGCCATCGCCCCGGCCCCCAAGCCCCCCACGCCCCCGCCCACCGAGGTGGTTTGCTCGCGGTGCCAGACCCGCAACCCAGCCGAGGGGAAGTTCTGCGTGTCGTGCGGCGCGCCCGTCCTCGCGCCGTCGCCCTCGGACGAGATCCCCACCCGACCGTCGCCGATCCCGCCCGCCGGGGTCGTGCAAGTCTCCTCGGCCGATCCCACCCCCCCCAAGCCCGCCCCCATCACTTGTGACCGCTGTCAAGGGGTATGTGACGGGGGAATGCGATTCTGCAAGTTCTGCGGCGCTCCGCTTCCCACGGGCGCTGCCCCCGTATCGCGTGCGGCCCGACCGCCAGACCACTACGCAAAGCATGACCCGGAGCCGAGCCCAGCCCCTCCCGTCGTCGCGGTTGCCCCCGTCATCGCCGTCAGCCCGGCGAAAGCAGGGGACTTCGCGTTCACCCGCCCCGGCATGGCGGACGAAGCGCGAGCCGCTGTTTCGCCGCCTACGCCGCCGCCTGCCGCCGCCATGTCCCCCGCACCGCCCGCCGCCTCCGACCGGTCAAGGACCCGTCCAACCACCTCTCAGAGCCCCGCAGAGACCCGGGACGAGGTGCTCGGCGAGCAAGCCCCCGGCACCAAGACCGGCCAGTACGTCCCGTTCTCAGGCTCCTCGTCCATCCCAGCCGGCCGTCTCGTCGTGGTCGGAGGGGACGGCCAAGAGGGTCCCAGCTTCCCGCTCGTCGGCGACCAGGTCGACATCGGTCGCTCCGAAGGCGCCGTCGTCCTGCAGGAGGACAAGTACATGTCCCCCAGGCACGCCCGCCTGCTCCGGGTAAACGGCGCCTGGCAGGTGCGCGACCTGGACTCGACCAACGGGGTCTTCGTCCGGCTTCGCGATCCGCACCCCTTGGTGGACGGTGACTTGCTCCTTCTGGGGGTGGAGGTGCTAAGGTTCGAGGTCGCTATGGACGCGGAGCTTGGCCTGGGACCTGCCGTACAGCACGGGACGCTTGTGTTCGGATCCCCTGCTTTGCCGCGTCCCGCACGCCTCGTGCAACGAACTGTGGAGGGAGTGGCCCGAGACGTGTACCATCTGCACCGACTCGAGACTGTCATCGGTCGAGAGTCGGGTGACATCGTGTTCACAGACGATCCCTATATGTCCAGAAGACACGCGGCCATTCGACGGTCCACGTCTTCCGGAACCATGACGCTCGTGGATCTGAACTCGTCGAACGGTTCGTTCGTCGCGATTCGTGGCGACTGCTCCGTGCAGGATGGAGACTCCATCCGCGTAGGGCAGCACTTGTTCCGCGTGGAGCTCGCACCAGGGTGACCGAACTCGAAGGGCAAATGGCCGAGGCTTCCCCATCCCAGCCCGCTGGTGACATTCGTGTCCACATCTTCGGTCGTACCGATGTGGGGCGCATCCGCGAGCACAACGAGGATAGCTTCATCATCGCCGACCTCACCCGGAAGTCCCGAAGCATCCGGGAGGAAGACCGAATCCAGGTCGTCGGCGACCGCGGCTCCTTGATGGCCGTCTGCGACGGTATGGGCGGTGCCGCCGCCGGCGAGGTCGCCAGCGAGCTGGCCGTCAACATCATCTACGAAAAACTCGTCGAGGGAGACCTCCCCAACGACCACGACGACCTGGCCCGTCGCATGGTGCGTGCCGTCGAGGCCGCCGGCCTCCGCATCTACAGCGAAGCCAAGCTCGACCGCCACCACCGCGGCATGGGGACCACCGCCACCGTCGCCGCCATGCTCGACTCGTTCCTCTTCCTCGGCCAGGTCGGGGACAGCCGAGCCTACATCCTGCGGAACCAACAGCTCGTCCAGGTCACGCGCGACCAATCCCTCGTCAACCAGCTCATCGAAGCCGGCCAACTCACCGAGGAAGAAGCCGAGAACTTCGAGCACAACAACATCATCCTCCAGGCCCTCGGCACCGCCGATACCGTTCAGGTGGACCTCACCTTCGTTCCCCTGCGTCGCGGCGACGTCCTGCTCATGTGCTCCGACGGCCTCAGCGGCATGGTCCGCTACGATGACATCCGCCAGACCCTGCTGGACCACCCGGACACCGTCGAAGCCTGCAAGGTCTTGACCGACAAGGCGAACGACGCCGGAGGGCACGACAACGTCACGGTCATCGTGGCGCGGTTCGAAGGCGAGGGGCTCCCCGACCCGTCCGACGAGGACCCGCCGCTGCGCTACACCAAGTATCTGCTGCCGGAGGACGCAACCTCCGAGCCGACGATCCCTGGTCGTCGCGGCACGGTCAAGACCCTTGACGAGCCCAAGATCGGGTCCGAGGTCAGGGACCGGCTGACGGACCACGGGCCGAGCCGTTCCAAGGTCGCCCAGACCCTCGTGGGCATGACTTCGCCACTGGCAGGCAGAGACTTCGACGAGCTGCGAAGGGCGAGAGCGGCCGCGCTCGATGACGAGGTGGTCTTGCCGGTCGAGAACACACCTCTCTGGGTGCTGGCTGCGCTAGTGATCGCCGTGTTCGGCGGCTTGGTGTTCGCCGCCTACTACTTCATCATCAAGCCGTAGGACGGAGCTCCGTCCCCGATGCTGCGCTACGCACTTCGGCGAGTCCTCTGGATCCTGCCCGCCCTGCTGGTTTCCACGCTCCTGTACTTCGGTCTGCTGACCCACCACGCGACCCCCACCGACGGCCCACGGCTTCCTCTGTTCGTCAACACACACCCGCGCGACGTGCGCGCCCTCTCCGCGCAAGCGTTGCAGGAGCTGACCGATGGGCCGAGCGACCGCGCCGCGCAGGAGCTCGTTCGCCTGGGGGGCGCCGCTCTTCCCCACGTCCTTCCGCACCTCGACGCCCTGGGGCCCGAGGCGCGAGGCAGACTGGCCGTGGCCCTCCAACCGGTCGCCGAGCGCATGGGCCTGGCAACCCCTGCAGCCTTCTCCACTCCAGAAAACGCCGTCACGTTCTGGACGCGCTTCTGGGAAGAACGCGCCGTCGATTTCCGACCCGCCGTCGTTCGCCGTGCCGTCCACCGGCAAGCCACCCACGGCTCCCTCCCCCGGAGGGCCGTCCTCGTCGAGCTCGACACCTACGCCCTCGACGGGCTGATGAACGCGCTCGGCCCCTGCAAGACACCCGACGACGTCGCTAGAGCCGCGCGTCTGCTGAGCGTGGCATCGCACGTCACGGGGCGGGATGCGTGCGTTCATCCCGGCATGTCGCCTGGTGAGGCGGACCCTTGCGTGGTCCGATGGCGCGAGTGGTGGCTCACCTCACGCGTCGACTACGAGACCCTCTCGGGCCCGGAGCGCGTTGCCGCCATCCTCACCGAAACCCAGTACGGACGCTGGGCCCTGCAGGCCCTCACCCTTCAACTCGGCGTCGGCCCCGACGGCGTCACCGTTCTCGACCGTCTCCGCACCCAGGGCCCGCGAACCTTCGGCCTCGCCCTGCTGTCCCTGATCCTCGCCTACGGCGTCGCCTTCCCTCTTGGCCTGCTCGGCGCACGCTGCCAACGCGGCGCGATCGACCAAGGGGCTTCGACCCTCACCCTGGTGCTCCTGGCCCTTCCTGTCCCCTTGCTCACAGCTTGCTTCGCCGTCTTCGCCAGCGGCAAGCTCGCCCTGGCCGCTGCCGTGACCGCCATGACCGCCGGACTGATCTCGGCCCCTTCCCGACACCAGCGCATCGCCGCGATCGAAGAACTCTCCCACGAGTCGCTTCGCTACGCCAAGGCCAAGGGCATCCCTGCCTCGCGGCTCTTGCTGGTGCACGTCGGAAGGCCCGCGGGAGCCCTCGCCGTCAGCCTCGTCGCGCTCGACTTCCCCCTCGCCATGTCCGCCGCATGCGTGGTGGAACATGCTCTCCACCTCCCCGGTCTCGGTCCGCACCTGGTCCGCGCCGTCCTCGACCACGACATCGCCTTGTTGATGGCCTTCGGCATCGTCGCGACCGCCATCCATGCCTTGCTCCTGCTCGCCAGCGACGTGGCCGGTGGATGGCTCGACCCGAGGCTCAATCGCGCCTTCCACGGGGAGAACACATGAAGCGCGCCTCCCTCGGTCTGCGGCTCGACATGGGGCTGTCCGCCACGGTGCTGGTCGTCGCGACGGTCCTCGCTCTGACTGCTCGCGACCTGCCACTGTCCGCTTGGGGACAGCTCTCCCATGGGGCGCGCTCCTTCGTCACGGTGGTGCTTCCCGCCGCGATGGCCGCAACGATCCTCGGTATCCCGCTGGGGCTTGTCTCCACGCGTGTCGGGCGACTCAGCGACCGTCTCGTCACGCGGTTGCTGGAGATGCTCGGCGGCTTCCCTAGCATCCTTCTCGTGGCCCTGCTGCGAGCCCTCGTTCCCGACGCCCCGCTCTGGATGTCGGCCCTCGCCTTGGCCGTCGTCCGTGTTCCGGAAACCGTGCGCCTCGTGCGAACGCAGACGACGCGGTTCCGATCGTCCGACACGTACGTGGCGGTCCATGCGCTCGGCGCGGGCCCATCCCGCCTGTTCTTTCGTCATATGCTCCCGAACACCGCGGGCGCCATGGTGAGCATGGTCGTGGTGAACGTGGGCGTGCTCGCGGGGGTGGAAGCGGCCATGGCCTTCCTGGGCCTGGGAGCAACGAGCGCGTCCTGGGGAGCCCAGCTAGGTCAAGCGGCCGCATCGGGCAACCTCGCGACCGCCGTGCTCCCCGCGACCGCCCTCGCCGCCACCCTGCTGGCATCCTATCGCTTGGCGGAAGCACTCCGCCGATGGCTGGCGCCCCCTACGGACCCGTTTCACGCCGCTCAGTTCACCAAGACCAGCGCCGTGCCGTCCTTCCCGCAGAACACGGCCTCACCCTCGTAGCGCATCCCGCAGGTCGGGCAGATCTTGCCACGCTTCGCTTCGACCACAGGGCGCTTCGCCGTCGTGGCATTGAAGATCGGCGCGGGAACGAGCGGCTCCCGGTGCTCGGGGCAGTACTTGATGTCCGGGGGAAAACCGCGTGCACACGTGGGGCAGATGCCTCCCGCGGGGGCTCGCATGGCGCCGCTGGCCGCGGACGCCTTCACCAAGCGGGTGCCGTCGTTCGGGCAGAACAGACTCCCCGTGACGAACTCCTCCTTGCACACCGGGCAGAGCATGCGAGGCTGCGAAGGGGTCTCGGCCCCGCGCTCGACCTCGTACACCTCGTGGCGCTGTCGCGGACGACTCGCGTCGGCAACCCCGGGGGCGAACCCGTGGGCGCGCTCCGGGACCTGCACGCGCTGGGGAACCACCACGTCCTCGTCTTCGTCGTCATCCTTCTTGCGAGCACGCGCCCCCCTGCGCAGAAGGATGAACCCGACCAGCGCGACCACGAAGGCCGCACCGCCCACCACCACCGCAAAGATCGTCTTGCGCTTCTTCGCCGTGTCCTCGGCGACGGCAGCCCCACTGCCCAAGCTCCCCGTAGCGATGACGGCGATCGCGGCTTCGTCCGCCTCCCCTAGCTCGTTGAGCCCGCGCGCCTCGAGCAGCGACTCGTAACGCTCGCGCGACGCGACCTCGACCGACACGCGCACGCTCTTGTCCCCGACGCTCACCTGGATGTCTGCCGTTCCCTCCGGGGACCCCTCCTCGACGGTGACCTTGCCCGCCGTGGTGACGGAAACCTTGGCCTCCCCTTGGACCACGCGCCAGGTCGGAGCGACGGACAGGGGACAGCCCTGTTCATCGACGATCCTGGCCCGGAAGGAGAAAGACTCGCCGGCGCGAATGAGCTTGCGGGCGGGACGGACCTCCAGACGAGCGGGCTCGCCGGGGTCCGTGCAGGTCTTCAGCTCGTCCTGCGGGTCCTTCGTTGGCTTGGGGGGCGGGGACGAAGCGGTTGGCGTGGGCGCTGGCGTGGCCGCAGGGCGTGCGCTGGCCGCAACGGGAGCTTCCCCCTGCCTCTGCACCAGACGAAACGATCGCGTGCGCCGCACCGACGCGGTGCAGTTCTGCCCTTCGAGCACGAACTGATACGAGCCGGTCTCGTCGAAGTGGATGGCGTCGTCCGTGGCGGAGATGGTGGTGATGACGGTCGCGCGCCTGGGGTCGCCCGCGGCGGTGGTGCAGCGATTGGACCAGCCGCGAGCGGACGCCGAGTGCGACACGCGCTGAAGCCCGGGTGTTTGCTCCCAGCAGTTCGTGGTGCTGTAGGATCGGCCGGCGCCTCGGATGTCCAGCTCGTTGCCGACCTGACTGATGGTGACAGAGCCTCCCGGGGCGCCCTGCCCGCCGGGACGTGGGCCGCACTTCGTGCCCCACTCGCCGACGTTGTAGCGCTCGACCATGGAGGTGGCGCTCCACGTGCCGCTCAAGGTCTTGCGCTGCGCCCACGCCTGTCCCGAGAGGGATACGAGGACCACGAGCAAGGCGCACACGACAATCGCTCGCGGAGAGAAACGCGTGAGGGGCAGGCTCGGATCGGCGGAGCGCACAGCAAGGGAGCCTAGCAAAATTGCCCGCGCGGGGCACCGTCGCCGCGAGCCGAGCACGGTGAAGCAGCGGATCGCGCTGGAACCCCGAAAGGGCAAGGTCGGTTCACCTCAGTCCGGACGCTCCACGGGCAACCCTTCCGCCTCCCAACCCAGGACGCCTCCCTCGAGGTACGCCACGCCAATGCCGTCCTTGGCGAGCTCTTCGGCCAGGGCTTTGGACTTGTCGCCCGAACGGCAGTACAGCACCGGCGCTCCGGGCAGCATGTGCAGCTCCGCGAGCCGGCCTCGGATCTCCTCGAGCGGCATGCTGACCGCACCGGGAAGGTGGGCTCGGCCGTAGACAGGCGCTTCACGCGTGTCGACCAGGACGATCTGGCCCTGCTGAATGAACTGCGCCGCCTCGATAGCGGTGATGGCTCCCTCGGCGCGGGCAAGAAACGGCTCGATGAGCTGATGGAGCTGCGCCTTGCGCAGCGCACCCACCTTCGCGTTCACCAGGCGTCCGCCGAAGAACACCATCGTGGTGGGCACGGACTGGATCCGAAGCTGCTGCGCGAGCGCGCGCGACCGATCGATGTCCACCTTGACCAGCTTCGCTTTGCCAGCGAGCTCTCGTGCCAGCGCCTCGAACTCGGGCGCCATCGTCTTGCACGGCCCGCACCAGGCGGCCATGAAGTCCACCATCACCGGCAGCTCGCTCGTGAGCACCTCCTGCTCGAAGTTGTGCTCATCCACCAGCGGGATCGATTCCGTCAACGCCTGTGCCATCAGCTCTCCTTCCAGGGTCGAGCCACCATTTGGTCACCCGCCGCGCCAAATGCAAGGGGAAGGATGTAACACGCACCTCACCACGCCCGGCACGCTCGTCCCCCACAGCTCTCCCACTGGGTCTTGCGATACGACCCCACCTCCCCCAACCCCTCGTCCCAGGGAGCCGCCCACGGGCCGTTCGACGCGTCGATCACCCGAAAGCAAGCCTCGAAGTGCTGCTTGAGCAGCGCCCGCGTTTCCCGCCCCTGGTAGTACCACCGGTACATCTCCGCGAAGTTCTCCGTCCCCGACGCGTACCCGAACCCCGTGCAGTACGACGTGACACAGTAGGCTTCCCGATCGGCCGGCTGCAGGTCCTCACAGTTCTTGTGGTCCCCACACATCCACGCGCAGGGCGGGCACGTCGGGTCCGCCGCGGACCCGTTCACCACCGTGTAGTTCACCAAATGCCCCACCTCGTGCACCAACACGGGACTGAACAAATCGTGATCCGGCGCCTGCCCGTGCGCTCGAACGCCGTCCCGGTTCACCCGGTACGCCCAGTACTTGCCATAATTGCCCGGCCCCCACCCGTTCACTTCGAGGAACAGCCTCTTGTTCAACCAGATCGTGTGCCCGTCCCGCGCGTCCTTCGACAGGTCCTCGCGACTGAACGACGCCACCCCATGCAAGATCGGTCGGTCGTCGATCACCACGGCCTGCACCACCTGCAAGTGAAGCCAGGGCAAACGCGCCAGCGAGTTCTCGATCAGCCGATACCAAGACGCGCCGATCCACTCGGAGATGCGGACAGGCTTGCCCGCCGCGGACCGATCCTTCGGGTGGTACACGCGAAGGCAGTGCACGCGCTCCACACCTTCGATCGTGCGGCGGATCGCGACTCGTTGAAACAGGTACCCGTCGTAGCCGTGGGCGCGTCCGGGACCGTGCGGGTCCGCGTACACCTCCGCCCATCGCGACGTCCGGTAGTCATCGCAAGACGCCACGCCTTGGTGGGCGTCGGTCCACGTCTCGCCCTGCACCACGAGTGTCTCCTCCGCCGCTTCGGCACTCCCTTCCCGATCGGAGGCATCTTGTGGGGGGGAGGCATCCGGCTCGAACGTGGGGACGGAAGAGGCGACGGGACGTGGGGACGGCGGGATCGGCCGCGCGGAGTTCGCGTCTCCCGGCTGCACGCTGACCCTGCCACAGGTGACGAACAACGACAGTGAGCCTGCGACGATCACGACGCGAGCCGTGGCGGTCCATCGCGCGTGATGCCGGGTCGGAGCCATGGGATGGGAGTCTGCGACGGTCCTCATAGGCGCGCAACGCCCAAGAAGGTGGCGTGCAGGGACACCGCGAGCGTGAGGAAGACGGCACGAGCGGCGTCGCCACGCAGGCCGAGCACGCGGTACTCGAGGAAGCGGTCGTGACAGGCACGCAGGCAGTCACCGCAGAGCGTGCAGGACCACCCGGGACGCCGACGTCGGATGTCTTCCATGGAGAGCGCATCGTACCGGCAGAAGTGGGAGCATGCGCCGCACTCGTTGCATGCGCTGACGATGCGCACGCGGAAGGGAGAAAGCTTGCCCAGCACCGTGGCGGCCCACCCAATGGGACAGTAGGAGAGGCAGTGCGCCATCGAGCCGCTGCGACGAGACCAGGTAGCCATGATGGCCACGCCTGCGAGGCCGAAACCGATACCGCAGGCGGCGGCGACGGTACCGTTCACACCGGCCCATCGCAGGGCTAGGGCGGAGAGGACCACGAGGACGAGGATGGCTGCTCGCAGGGGGCGTCGCCATCGAGGCAGTGCGGTGGGTCGCTTTCGGAGGTGGGCCAAGCCGCTGTCCCACGCGCCGATGTAGCAGAGATAGCTGCACCAGGCGGGTCCGACGAGCAGGACGGTCACCGTGAAGAGGATCGGCATGAAGAAGCCGGCCCCGCGGTACAGGGGCCCCGCGACGATCATCGCCGGCACGGGGATGTGCAGCGCACCCGTCATGAGAAAGTCTTCCAAGCCTGCCAGGCCGAGGGCGAGTTGCAGGAAGAACACGATGGAGAACAGTCCCCAGATGCGGCGACGCCAGAGCGCAGATCTTCGCGGGTCGAGCACGTGGTGGGTGACCCATCCCGCGTACAGGGCGAGGAGGGCGACTTCGATCCATCCGGCGCCGGACACGAAGCGCTCCGCGAGCAGCATCGGGCGCTCTACCTTGCCCTGAACGACCGAGAGCAAGCCTGCGGTGAGCAGGGCGGCCGCCACCGCCGTTTTCCTGCCGCGGGCCGACCGAACCCCCTGGTTCATCGCTTGCTCCGCGGAGGCCCCGCGAGAACGACCGCTGGAGGCTGGAGCCCAGTTGCCGGCCCCCTGTGTCGGAACCTTTGAGCCATTCTTGAGAACAGCTCGGCGGTTCCGGACCTCGACTCCCTTTCCGCTCCAGCCCCCGGCGGTCGCCCTCCCGAGGTCATCGATACTGCGCGCGTCGACGGCCCTTGCATAGCTGAACAAATCATGACTTCGCGTTTCGTTGCGGACGGCCCTCGGCGTTCAGCCCCGCTAGTTACAGCGATTTCGTTCACGACGTGCACGCGATGCGCCACCGTCCGGAACGCCGCGTTCTCGCGAAACGAGAGGACGCAGGCAGCGCCGTCGCGAACGATCCCCTCGGACAGACTTCGACAAGAACGACGACCGTGTCAGTAACCCCATTCCGATGCGGGCGCGTCCTTGGGCCCTTCCTTCTTGCCCCCGGGACGTATCGGTCCGTTCGTTCGCGTCGCGCCTGGGTCGACCCGTACTGGAGGGGCTCCGGGCTCGGTGGGCAACTCGGTCACTGAGATCACCGGCTCGTCCTGCTTGGGCTCACCATCCGCGGGGCTCGGCTCGACCGCTGTCGGCGGTGGCTCCACGATGGCCGAAGACGCCAGCGGAACGGCGTCGGTCGGTGCCACGGAAGAGTCACTCGGTTCCACGAGGGCCTCCGCGGTCGATACCGGTGGGCGCAGCGTTCTGGAAAGGTACCAGCCGCCCGCGGCGACACCCCCCATGGCAGCGAGCACGAGCACGACGGCAGCGACCCTGGGTCCCCAAGAAGGCGGACGCTGGAGGGACCGATCGGCATCACCCGTCGACTGGACTTGTGCGGGGCCTGAGTTGGCGGAGGGCATCGACGCGAGGGAGATCTCGGACAACTCTTGGACGGAGACCGAGTCCGTGCCCGTGCCTGGGGCGGACATGTGGACGGGAGGCACGGACACTTCCGAGCTGCTTCCACGCTTGAGCGACACGTTGTGCATGGTGGACATGAGCCCGTCTTCCGTGAAGTACGGGAGCTCGCTCGCGGTCATCTCCATGCGCCACTGCTCGAGCTCGGCGAGGAACTCGTCCGAGGACTGGAACCGCTTGTCCACGTCGCGTTGGATCGCCTTGTCGAGGATCCGCAGGAAGGCGGGTTCGAGCCCTGCCACCCAATGCGCGGCAGGCACCGGAGCCGTGGTCGTCAGCTTCACCAGAAGCTCGCGCACCGAATGCGCGTGGTAGGGAACGCGGCCCGTGACGGCCTTGTAGAGAATGATCCCGACCGAATACAGGTCCGCGCGGGCATCCACGCCGCCGCTGCGACGGAGTTGCTCGGGCGCCATGTAGTGCGGCGTGCCGAGCACCGTGGTCGCGTGCGCCGCGTCCAGCTCTTCGCTCTCCGGGCTCAGGAGGAACTTCGACACGCCGAAGTCGATGATCTTGACGAAGTCCCGCTGGCCCAGCTTTTCCCACAGAATGAAGACGTTCCCCGGCTTCAGGTCGCGATGAACGATCCCCGCCCGGTGCGCCGCCGACAGCCCCACGAGCACTTGCCTCACCACGTGGACGGCCTGCATCGGCGTCAGCCGCCCCGCGCGCTTGACCCGATCCTTGAGCGTCTCCCCCTCGAGGAACTCCAGCACGATGAAGCGCGACCCATCTTCCAGCGTCCCGAGGTCGAGGACCTCGTTGATGTGGTCGTTCTGGATTCGTCCCGCCGCCTGCGCCTCGAGCTCAAAACGGGTGACGATGTCCCGCTTCAACATCAGGTCCGGGTGCAAGACCTTGATGGCCACGCGACGAGAGATGAGGGTGTTCTCGCCCTCGTACACCGCTCCCATGCCCCCCTTGCCGAGCACACGGACGACACGGTACTTCCCGTCGAGTAGTTGACCGATACGCACGGCCATCAAGGCACCATTCTTCGTTCGCTTGTATCACTCGCGCCGGGGTGCGGCAAGGCGTGCCCCGCTCGCGCACCTCGACCATCCCCCTCCTTTCCCCGCTCAAACCGGTCGATGGGCTGGAAGATGGGAAGCATCGGAGCAGCCTGCTAGCATGCGGGTGGCATGCAGATCGTCTCCATGAAACGTTCCATTCTCACAGGAACCCTCGTGTTGTCCGTGCTCGGGATCGCGCCTCTCGGTCAGGCTCAGACCCCCGACGACGACAGAGCCGCAGCGCGAACCGCTGCCAACGAGGGGTTGCAGGCCTTCGAAGCCGGTGACTACGCGCGAGCCATCGAGCAATTCGAACGGGCCAACGAGATCATCCGCGCCCCCACCCACACGCTGTACCTTGCACGCGCGCACGCCGTGCAAGGCCGCCTCCTCAAGGCCCGCGAGCTGTATGCCGAGATCGATGGCCAGCAGCTCGACGCCAACGCGCCGCCGCCCTTCGTGCAAGCGCAGCAGGACGCACGCATGGAGCTCAAGGCCGTCGAAGCGCGCATCCCCCGTGTCACCGTCGAGCTCACGGGCCCGGGCGACGAGTCCGCCCAGATCACGATGAACGACGAGGCGGTTCCCGCGGAGATGGTGGGCATCGCGCGTCGCGTGGACCCGGGCACCTACCTCTTTCGCGCCAGCTCCGACAAGTCCCGCGCCCGTTCCGTGAAGCTCGTGATCGCCGAGGGAGAGCGCGAGACCGTCAACCTCGAGCTCGAGGCCGATGCCGCTCCTGCGCCTGACCCTGTCCCCGTGGGGCAAGGCTCCGCAGACACAGGATCGGCGAGCGCACTTCCCGTCATCGGGTACGGCGCGATCGGGGTGGGCGTGATCGGCCTTGGCCTGGGCGTCTACTTCAACAAGCAGAAAGGGGACCGGGAAGAAGAAGCCGACTCGTTCTTCAACACCTGCAACCCGCGCGTCTGCACCCAGGAGGAACGCACCCGCATCGACGGAATCGATGACGACGCCAACTCCAACGGCAGAAACTCGCTCATCTCGTTCGCCGCGGGAGCGGTCGCGATCGCGGGAGGGGTCACGCTCTTGTTGGTCGCCCCATCCGGAGACGACTCGAAGGACACGTCGTCGTCGACGCTTCGCCCCTGGGTGGGCATCGGCTCCGCAGGCTTCTCTGGTTCCTTCTGAGGGACTGACTTCACGGTTCCCCTTGCCTTGACTTCCGCACACGCTCGCGAGAAGCGAAAGGCGCTGGCGGTCCACCCCGCGAGCAGGAGTCGATCATGAACAGGATCGTTCGTTCCACCACGCATCTGGCCGTTGCCGCCGCCCTCGCTCTCGCCTTGGGCGCGTGCGATCAGCCCAAGCCCACCCCCGCGCCGACCGTCGCCTCCACCGCGGCCAGCGCAGCCGCCAAGCTCCCGAAGGCCGACGCCAACAAAGAAGCGAAGGGGTTGCTGGACGCCTACTTGCTCGAGTTCGCGAAGCTCGAGAAGGCGCACACCTCGGCGTACTGGACGGCGGCCAACTCGGGCAAGAAGGAGGACTTCGACGCGACGGCGAAGGCGGAGCTGGAGCTCAAGAAGTTCCACTCCAGCGCGGACCGCTTCAAGCAGATCGGGGCCTTGCTCGAACGACGCAGCGAGCTCGACCCGCTCACGGTGCGAACGCTCGAGGTCGCCGAGCTCGCGTTCAAGGGCAACCAGCTCCCGCCCGACCTGCTGGAGAAGATGGTGCGCGCCAGCAGCGAGATCGAGAAGACCTTCAACACCTTCCGCGCCGAGCTCGACGGCAAGAAGTACTCGAACAACGAGCTGCTCGAGAAGCTCGCCAAGGAGAAGGACACGAAGAAACGCCAGGCGATCTGGGAGGGGCTCAAGCAGGTAGGCGACCAGGTCGGCGCCAAGATCGTCGCCCTCGCGAAGGTTCGCAACGAGGCCGCGAAGAAGCTCGGCTACGCGAGCTACTGGGAGATGCAGGTGCGCCTGCAGGAGCACGACCCGGACCGTCTGCTGGCTCTCTTCCAGGAGCTCGAGACCCTCACCAACGAGCCGTTCGCCAAGATGAAGGGGGAGATGGACGCCGAACTCGCCAAGCGGTTCAAGGTCAAGCCCGAAGAGATGATGCCCTGGCACTACGACAACCCGTTCTTCCAGGACGCCCCGCCCTCCTCCAAGGTCGACCTCGACGACTTCTTCCAGGGCAAGAAGAAGGAAGACATCGTCACCATCTCTCAGCGCTTCTACAGTGACATCGGGATCGACATCGCCCCCATCCTGGGGAAGAGCGACCTGTACGAGCGCGAGGGCAAGGACCAGCACGCGTTCTGCATCGCGATCGACCGAGAGGGCGACGTCCGCACCCTGCTGAACATCAAGCCGAAGGCGGAGTGGATGGACACGATGCTGCACGAGCAGGGGCACGCCGTGTACTACCGGTTGCTCGACTACGGCCTGCCCTACAACCTGCGGGAGGCGGCGCACATCTTCACCACCGAGGCGATCGCGATGATGTTCGGCGCTCTCGCCAAGAACCCCACGTGGATGGTGCATTACGCGGGGGCGGACGAGAAGAAGGTCAAGGCCGCCGAGGCGGACATCCTCGAGCAGCGGCGGCGCGAGCAGCTCATCTTCACGCGCTGGGCCCTCGTCATGCTTCACTTCGAAAAGGCGCTGTACGACAACCCCGACCAGGATCTGAACAAGGCCTGGTGGGACACGGTCGAGAAGTACCAGCTCTTGCGCCGGCCCCAGGAGCGCAACGTGGCAGATTGGGCTTCCAAGCCGCACTTCACGATCGCGCCGGTCTACTACCACAACTACATGCTGGGCGAGCTGTTCGCTTCCCAGCTGCGGGCCACGCTGGCGATGATGGCCCGGCACGAGGGCCCCCCCACCACACTCTCGTTCAACGGCCGCAAGGAGTTCGGAACCTTCCTCACCGAAAAGGTCTTCAAGCCCGGCATGCGCATGAAGGCGCCCGAGTTCGTCCGAGCCGCCACCGGGGAGGAGCTGACCGCCAGACACTTCGCTCGCGAGGTGCGCAAGTAGTCCGTCCCTCGCCCGGCTCTTGCTTTGCGGGGGCCCCCCGCCCTGATCCGGAGCGAAGCGACGGACCGAGGGGGTATCCTCTGGATCTTGCTAGACGAATGGCAAGGCGACCTGCCACCAACAAGGTGGGCGGCGCGTGAGAGGGCTCCTCCCCCCGAGGCGGCCGAGGCGGGGGAAGGCTGGGATGGGGGCCTTAGCCGAGACAGCAAGGGGATTGTCGCTCGGGTAGCACTCTCCGCAACGCCCGGATGACCTGCTCGACGTCATCAAGGATGTCTTCGGACGCAAAGCGGATGATCTTCACGCCGTAGTCTTCAAGAATGCGTGTTCGCCGTTCGTCCTGTCGCCTTCGGTATCGATGGATGGGACCATCGACTTCGACGGCGAGTTGTAGGGATGGGCAATAGAAGTCCACGATGAACCGGAGTGGACAGAGCGAAGCGAAGTCCAGGGAGGTCGACGAGCACGGCGAAGCCGAGCGCAGTCCAGCCGGCGATGACGTGCTGACGGCGAAACTTGAAGCCGGCGACCTGGCCATCCAGGAAAGCCACAAGCAGCAGGCCATGCCCCATTACAAGGGAGGCGTTGGATACC
>CAZAWR010000102.1:0-36518 GCA_964488865.1 uncultured Polyangiaceae bacterium
AAGCTCCGAAGAATCAAGTGAAGACTGCCCCGTTCAAAGGGAGCCGCACCCAAAGCGTTCCCAGCGAGGACTGGTGAAGGGTGGAGAGCACCACCCCTGCAATGACGAGAAGGGGAGTCACGTAGTGCAGGACGCGCAGCGTGCGCTTGAAGCGGAATCGCTCGAGCAAGGCGGGGCTGAACTCGAGGGCGAGAACGGTGTTGTAGAACACGACGCACCAGGCCACTTCGAACATGACGGACCTGGAGTTCCACATGACCATGGGGTGCCAGATCCGGTGGGGCTGTCCGAGGTCGAACATCAAGGAGACGACGACCATGAGATAGCCGAGGAAGGCCGTGAGGATGGTAGGGCGAAGGATGGGGCGGAATCGCTCCAGGTGGAGCACGTAGACCGTGGCGGCGATGGTGAACCCGCCAGCAGCGAGCGCCACGCCACACATCACGTCGAAACCGATCCAGATGCCCCAGGGGAAGTCGTCGTTGAGGCCGGTGGAGGCCCCCAGGCCCTTGAACACGCGCACCCACGTGGCGTACAGGCCCGCGGCAATCACGGCGGCAAAGACGAGCTTCCAGAGCGTGAACAGGCGGGGGAGTCGGTCGGTGTTCATCGCGACGTCCCGTTCCGGTCCGAGTCTTCGTTTTGGTCCGCTCGAGACGCTTCGGCCTGTTCCTTCGCGAGCTTCATTCTCCGCTCGATCGTCCACCAGACCCCAAAGAGGGACAGCCCTCCAATGCTGGCGACATAGGGAATCTTGCTCAGCACCTGCCAGGTCAAGGGAGGGTAGGGACGGTCGAGTACGTTCGTGGGCAGTCCGACCCGCTCGAAGTCCACCCCGGAGAGGTACAGAACCGACGTTCCTCCCGCCTCCGTCAGCCCGTAGATGTGCTGAACGTACCGGCCGGGTTCCTTGCGCAATCGGTCCTGGGCGACCTTGATCAGGGTTCCCCGCTCGCCGAACACCGTGGCCCCGACGGGACAGACTTCGGTACAGGCGGGAGGCTGGCCCTTGGCAAGGCGCTTTTCACTGCAGAGGATGCACTTCGTCACGACCGGGAGTGTCTCGTCCCACTGGTACTTTGGAATGTCGAAGGGGCAGGCCATGATGCAGTACCGGCACCCCATACACTTGTTGGGGTCGTAGGCCACAGCGCCGGAGTCCGTAGCTTGTAGTGCCCCCACGGGACAAACGGAGGCGCACGTGGGTTCGAGGCAGTGCATGCACTGCCGTTTGACCCATACGTCACTTTCGCGTCGCAGCGCGCACCAGGTCTCGTCGTTCAGCCGGTCCACTTCCGAGGGGGGCAGTCCGTTGACTTGTTTGCATGCGAGCGTGCAGGCACCGCACCCAATACACCGGGTGAGATCATTCAGCATTCCGAGCGACATCGTGCCTCCGGCAACGAGCGGCTGAGGATTGTGGATAAGAGTGTAGCCGAAGGGACGAAAGAATCCAATGCTCATCTCGTAGCAAGAACGACGAAGCTCTAGGGCCCTTCTGTTGAGAATCCCAACAGACGACGGTGCCTTCAGGGATGGTGTGAGCGGTTTGTGCGAAGGTGATTGCAGGGTGGAAGCTTCGACATCCTTGCCTCTACGGGACCGACGACAATCCCACCTTGAGCTATGTTTCAATCGCATCGATAGGTATCTCGTGCTCGTGCTCGTGCTCGATCTGCACGGCCGGTTGCATGGGCTCGGGTCGAGTCAAGCTCGCAAGCCCGTGCCAAGCAAGAGTTCCTCTGTTGGCACGGCGTTGCCGTGTTCGAGGCTAGGCGCGACGCTGTCGCGCCGCCACGGGTGCGGACGGGTACCGGCCAGAGCATGAGGCGTTTTGGGGTGAGTCGCGTTGAGCGCGGCGAGGGGGCTTTGCGAAAGCCCCCTTGGAAGAACAGAGCGGAGCGCTTGCTCTGGGCTAGCGGGCGCCAGGGACCGCCCGCGCCACACTCCCCTGCGCTGGGACTCGGGACGCGACCTGCAGCCCCAAGCCTGTGATCAGCACGAGGATGGCCGCCGCGAGCACTACGCCCACGACTCGCCGGTACACGGATCGACGCGCGAGCACGTACGGTGGCGCGACGACCGGGGGGGCATCCCCGGCGTCCTCGGCCGTCGGCGGCCACGAGTCGAGGTCTCGTGTCCCATAGTCCGGCTCGCGGCTGAAGAACGTCGCGTCGAACTGGGCAAGACTCGCCCTCCCCGAGGCATGGCAGTCCCAATCCTCTGCGACGTCTTGGGGAGCGAGCACGACGCGCAGCCCCGCAGGATTCTCGTCCTGCGGGGACTGTGAATCCCCCTGCTGAGCGGCGGATTGGCTCCCCGGCACGCTCGCCAGAGGAGGACCGGAACGCCGCACCGGGGCGCTCACCTTCGCGGACCGCTGCCGAGCGTCGCGGGTTCGAACGTGCTTCTTCTGGCGTCGGGCCATGGCGAGTCTCCTGGTCGCGGAGGGGGAACGGGAGGAGAGCGAAGCAATGGACGCGCCAGGGCGCTGGGGAGCGGCGATTCCTCGGCCGGGCGAGCACGAACGTGCGCTCGGGAGCGGCACGGCAGTGTAATTAACTGTAACGAATCGGGCCGAGTTGATACGTTCGTGTCTCCGCCGCCTGCCCGCACTCCCCGATGCTTCCCCGATGCTTCCCCGAACCCGAAGACCGTGCTATGCCAGGACCTGAACCTGGGGGGGCCCATGGGGAAGCGGACCAGCGACTCGCACCTCGAGCACGTGCAGCAAGCACATGACCCACCGGCCGACCCGCCGGAACCCGGGGACATGACCGACGAGCGCAGAGAACGCGAGAGCGGCATGCGCTCAACCAACCGCTTCGACCCCGATACGGACACCCATCTCGGTCCGCTCCCACGATGGCGCGAACTCCCCCCGGACTTGCTCGACGAGCCCACACCTCTCGACCGCGACCTTCTGGTGGCTCCCTCCGAGAGCGACGAAGCAGCCCCTATCACCCCTTACTCGTTCACGCTCCCCGACCGACCGAGCACCCTCGTGGCTTCTTTGACCGTGATCGGTGGCCCCGCCGCGGGACGCGTCTACCCTCTGCAGGCGGAAACCATCACCATCGGCCGATCTCTCCTCGCCCACGTCCAGATTGACGACCTCAAAATCAGCCGCATCCACGCCCGGATCGTTCGCACCGCCCCCGGAGAATACTACGTGGAGGACCTGGCCTCGAAGAACGGGACCTTCCTCGCCGGCCGGCCTGTCACGCGGGCCCGTCTGTTCTCTGGAGACCGCCTGAACATAGGCCCCCTGACCGCCGTCCGCTTCGGCCTCGTAACCAAGGACGAGGTCGACTTGCAGGACAGGCTCTACCGAACCTCCACCTGGGACGCCCTCACTGGCGTGCTCACCCGGGCTGCGCTGCTGCGGCGCTTCGAAATCGAGACCTCGAACGCTCGCGACTCCGGCGAACCCCTGAGCGTCTTGATGGTCGACCTCGACCACTTCAAGCGGATCAACGACGCGTTCGGTCACAAGGCCGGCGACCAGGTCCTCCGCGCTCTCGCGGATTGCGTCCGCTCGCACCTTCCCCCCCTGGGCGTCGTCGGACGCCTCGGAGGCGAGGAGTTCTTGCTGGTACTGGTCGATTGCCCCCTCCCCGATGCCGTCGAGCTTGCCCAGGACGTCCGGGATGCCATCTCGAAACTGCATGTGGAGGTCGGCAACGGCGCCGTGAACGCCACCGCAAGCATCGGCGTCGCCTCGCTGTTCGAGGTCCCCTCGCGCTCATGCGCCGACCTCCTGCGGATGGCCGACTGGCGCATGTACAACGCCAAGAAGGCGGGGCGCGATCAGGTGTGCTGGATAGGCACCTCGGCGTGACACTCGCCCGCCGTCCGCGGCGAGCACCACGTAAGAAATTGCGCGGCAGTCTGCTCGTCCACCTCGTTCGCATCGAACCGTCGCCCCGAAGCGCCGGCCGCCGCCCCTACCTCCACGTTCGCCACCCGACGCCGCCTCTGCAGGAAGCTGCGCGATGTTTGCACGAACTGGACGGCACGACGCGGAACGATCGCGGTCGACCGCGAGAACCCACGAGTCCGCAGCACCGCCACGAGCGACGTCGTCCCCAGCCCCGTGTCACGGTACGCCAGCAGCCCCGTCAAGACCTCCACCACCGGCAGCGCGAACGCGACCCAGCCATAGGGCACGAGCACCGCGATCACCGTGGCAACGATCGCCGTCGTCACCACCGGGCGAAGCAGGAAGCGGGGGAGGGCGCGTCGCGGGGGCCGCTCCAGCGGGGGCTCGACGGCGAACTCCGGGAGCACGTCTCGCAGCAGCGGCATCCAGGACGAGCGATGGAGACACGGGTGCAGGAACGTGGACTTGCCCCGCTCCTCCGCGTGGCCCGCGCTCTCCACGTACAGGGCGGCGTAACCCAAGGGTTGGCGAGCCAGGCTCTCGACGATGCGCACGGCTTGCACGCGCCCCACCGGAATCACCACCTCCTTGCGCTCGAGCAAGCCCCGTCGCACCACGAGCTCGTTGCCTTGGCGTTCCACCGAGAACCCCCCATACCGGACCACCGCGCCGATGACGGATAGCACCCACGCCACCGCGAGGCCTGCGGCGAGCAGGCCCGCCATGAACAGCGGGTCCGTGCCGCTGGCCGTTTGGCCGAGGTCGTTCTTCTCGAGATACTCCACCACGCGTCGCTGAACGAGATCGTCGACCTGCGTGTAGAGCCAGGCCACCCCCGAGAGGATGACCCCGATCTGTCCGGATGTGGATGCCGCAAGCAAGAGCTGTCCGGGCGTCATCGCGTGGCGACGCGCTTGCGTCTCGGGTCCAGGGGCGTGTGACGCATGGCCGAGCTCGGCGCGAAGCCGTTCAGCTTCCGCCCGAGTCACCGCGGCAAGCTCCGCCTGCGACCCCGCCGCAGCGCTCTTCACCTGCACGCGCACCAGCCCGAACACGCGCTGGATGACCCCCGCGCTCACGTCGATCGCCTGGACTCGCTCCCGCGGAAGAAAGACCCGCCGCCGAACAAGAATGCCCTGTTCGATGCGCAATTCGCCGTTCTCGACCCAGTATTGAAACCGCCACCAGCCCAGGACGCCGAGCGCGAGGGAGAAAGGAAGCAAGCCCACCGCCACCACCGCGAGCAGCAGCCCGCTCTCCTCCCCCCGTCCCGACAACACCGCCACCACGAGAACCGGCACCAGCTGCGGCAACGCCTTGAGCCCGGACACCACCGCGGCCGCAACGTGGAGCCGTCGCTTCTCCGGCTCAGAGCTGCTCACGGGCTTGCCTCGCCATGGCGGAGATCCTGTCTCGAAGCTGATCTGCCACGTCGTCCGAGAGCGACGGGATCTCATGCGTACCCGCGGCCGTGGACACCGTGACCGCCGACAGCCGGAATAGCTTTGCGATGGGGCCCTGCGTGGTATCGACGTGCTGCACGCGTACCAGCGGGACGAGGGTGCGGTGGACCACCCATAAGCCATGCTGCAGGTCGAGCTCGTGCTCGTCGAGTTCGTAGCGCCACACCTTCCACCGGACTGTGGGGACCACGCCGACGGCGACGATGCCAAAAGCGAGCAGCGGGATGATCGCGAGCGCTGCGGTCCAGACGGGGAGGGTCGACGACAACAGGAGGGTGCCCAGCACGCTGGCGACCATGACGGTCAACAGCACGAGCTGAACCAGGCCATGAATCTGCCAGAGGCGAATGGCGCGCGGGTCGATGCGGTGGCTTGGTTCGGGTCTCATCGGGTGTCTCGTCGAGATTGTGTTCGCAGTCGAGGACGCCGGCCCTTGTGCAACGGATCGGGTCGCGCGGTCATCTTCCCACTGGACCATGAACATACGCGATGGATTCATCGGAGCGGTAGGCCACACGCCCCTGATTCGGATTCGGAGCTTCAGCGAGGAGACAGGCTGCGAGATCCTTGGCAAGGCGGAGTTTCTGAACCCCGGCGGCTCGGTCAAGGATCGGGCGGCGCTCTTCATCATCCGGCAGGCGGAGCAGCAGGGGCGCTTGCGTCCCGGTGGCACCGTGGTGGAAGGGACGGCGGGCAACACCGGGATCGGCTTGGCCCACCTGTGCAAGGCGCGCGGCTACCGATGCGTCATCGTCATTCCCGAGACGCAGTCCCAGGAGAAGATCGACCTGCTGCGCACCCTCGGCGCCGAGGTTCGCACGGTCAAGGCCGTGCCGTACCGGGACCCGGGCAACTACGTCAAAGTCTCCGGGCGTATCGCCACCGAGCTGGACAACGCCATCTGGGCCAACCAGTTCGACAACCTTGCCAACCGCCAAGCCCACTTCGCGTCCACCGGCCCCGAGATCTGGGAGCAGACCGGGGGAAAGGTCGACGGGTGGGTGGCTGCGACCGGAACCGGCGGCACCTACGCGGGCGTGGCGATGTTCCTCAAGGAGCGGAGCGAGAAGGTGCGCACGGTGCTTGCGGACCCGATGGGGTCCGGACTCTATCACTGGGTCAAGGGCGGAGAGATCCGTGTGGAAGGCAGCTCCATCACCGAGGGAATCGGCAACAGCCGTATCACGGCGAACCTGGACGGGGCCCCGATCGACGACGCCGTGCGAGTGGACGACGCGACCTGCGTGCGGACCGTGTACCAGCTGCTCCACAGGGACGGGTTGTTCCTCGGGGGGTCGTCGGGGATCAACGTGGCAGCGGCGGTGGCGCTCGCGAAGCAGATGGGACCGGGCCATACGATCGTGACCGTGCTTTGCGACGGGGGAGCGCGGTATCAGTCCCGGTTGTTCAACGAGGCGTGGCTCGCATCCAAGGGACTCGCCCCGTCCTGACGGACGGGGGCGAAGGTCATTCCCCCGCGCAGCGCGAAGTGGGCGAAGGCGCACATCACGAGCGCGTGGCGGATCGTGCCGTCCCGGAGCAGCTCGGGGATGCGTTCGAGAGGAGACATCTCCACCTCGATCTCTTCGTTGTCGTCGGGGCGCTGCGGGCCGGTCCGGCGAGCGTCATGGGCTACGAACGTGTGCGTGCGGTTGGTGAGGAACGCGGGATTGGGCTCGACGACGCCGAGGGGTTCCCAGCGGGTGGCCTCGAATCCGGTCTCCTCTTGCAGCTCGCGCCGTGCGGCTTCGAGGGGGGACTCGCCCGGGTCGACCGTGCCGCCCGGGATTTCCACGGTCACGTCCCGTGTCCCGTGCCGAAACTGTCGGATGAGCAGCACGTTGCCGTCGTGGGTGAGGGCGATCACGTTGACCCAGTCGGGCGCGTCGAGCACCTGGAAGGTGGCTTCTCGTTGGGTGGTCGGGGAGCGGGCTACATGCTGCTGCAGGGAGAAGATGCGGGTCTCGAGGGTGGACGAGGATGCGACGAGCTTCCAGGGGGGCACGGTCATGGTGAGTCCTTTCGGGATGCTGGGAGCGAACATAGGCGAAAGCGTCCGGATCGCGAGGGCTTGCGCCCCGCTCGGGCGCGCTTTTTTTCCCCTTTCCCGCAGGGCTCGTACCATCCCGCCCCAGCATGCCTACGAAGATCTCGCGAGCTCCCCTTTTCGTCTTGGTGGTGGCCTTCGGTTGCGGTGGGGCAGACTCGCCCCAGCCCGGGACCCCGGCGGCCCCGCCGTCCCAGGTCCTGGCCCCGCAGGCCCCGGTCCCGTCCCCGGCCCCGCAGGCCGAAGTGTCGCCGCCAGCGACCACCGAACCAGCCCCTCCCGCCGAGCCCACCCTGCGTCCCCTCGACATCCCCTTCCGGCAGCTCGTCGACGGCATCTCCGAAAAGGACGCCTACTACTTTTCCGACAACTACGTCTCCAACGAGACCGCCTTCCTGCAGGTAGCCCCCCAGCTGCCCCAGGCCGTCGCCTCAGGCGGCGCCTTCATCGGCGTGGGACCCGAGCAGAACTTCAGCTACATCGCCCTCACCCGGCCCGACGTCGCCTTCGTCATCGACATTCGCCGTCGCAACATGCTGTTGCACCTGCTGTACAAGGCAATCTTCCAGGAGGCGACGTCTCGGTCCCACTTTCTCGCGTTGCTGCTCGGGTGCGACCATGAGGCGCAGGGCGACCCGGGAGACAAGGCGACCATCGAGCAGGTCCTCGATCACGCGGTCAAGGTCCCGAAGTCCCGCGAGTCCTTCCGGGCCATCCACCAGCGCTTGATGGACCGCATCATGAAGGACTACGGCTTCACGTTGGACCTACCCGACCGGAGCGGGCTGCGGCAAGCCCACGGCGAGTTCCACGACAAACAGCTGGAGATCGCGTTCGAGCTGCACATGAAGTCCGCGCGCAAGTACCCGACGCTGCGCACGCTGCTCACCATGCGCGACCCGTCGGGCCAGCAGACCAGCTTCCTGGCGAGCGAGAAGGCGTTTCGGCTCGTGCAGAAGATGCAGGGGGAGAACCGCATCATCCCGGTGGTCGGCGACTTCGGCGGCGACAAGGCCTTGCTCGGCATCGCGGAGTTCTTGAAAGCCCATAAGGTGCCTCTCGCGACGTTCTACACGTCGAACGTGGAGGAGTACCTGCTGCAGGACAACAAGTGGGACAAGTGGATCCGCAACATCGACGCGTTCGAGATCGACGACCGCAGCGTGTTCATCCGGTCCTACCTGGCGCGCGCGGGAAGGACGCACCCGTTGCAGCTGGAGGGGCACTGGTCCACCACGTTCTTGCAGCGCATCAAGGTGTTCCGGGAGCACGAGCGACAGAGCCGATTCCGTCAGTGGCACGACGTGGCGACGTACGAGTTGATGACACCATGAAGTGACTCGTCGAGCCGCAAGGATACGTCGTTGCCGGTACGGGTGACACCGCCGCGCCCAGGTCCGGTGGGTCGGGGGGGGAAGGCCGCCCTGCTTGCACGGTCGGTACATGCATGTCCCGCATCGTGAGTGGGTCGGGCTTGACACGCGGTCCGGTCCGTTTGATGCGGATGACATGACGCTCACCTCCGACTTTTTCGACGATCCCCTTGCGTTTGCCAAGGCCAACTCGATCTGTCCTCCGAACAACATCGACGGCTACAAGGGGAAGCTTGCCAAGACGCTGGATACTTCCGGTTACAAGGGCATCGGGCCGGACCCTGAACACGCAGTGGGATCGATCAAGTACGCACGCGTCATGAGATCCAAGAAGGTGGGCTACATCGAGCTCTTCAACGACGTGCGGCCTGGTGGAGCTCGTGTGGAGGATCGCAATGACGAAGGAGCCGGCGTGATTAGGCTCAGGTCTGCGTTTGGAACGTTCGGCGAGGCCCGCCCCGTGTACTTTCTCCCCTGGGACGAGAGCGGCGCCATCGTCAAGCTGCGGATCCCTGCCAAGGGAACCAACAACCCTGACCCCGATGTCTTCTTCACGGCTGCGATCAATGGATGCAGCGTGTTCGTGCAGGGGACCGCTGCCTCGCCGACCGTCTACCACGCAGGCGGATACACGGGCCGGAGCGACCACAACGACGCCGCTCGGTTCTGGCGTCACGCTTTGGTGAACCACGTCAAAGCGTCGAGAACCGCGCAAGGCCGCGGCAAGGTCCAGGGCGAGATCAACAAGACCGACTACGTCAAGACACCGGGCACGGTCGGAAACTCCACCACGCCGACGGCCGACCTCTACGAGCGCGAGCTCAAGTCACGTCTCGACAAGAAGGGCTCGTTCACGGTCACGATGGTGAACCCCTGGGGCTGCGTGTTTGGCGTGCGCACGGGCACGGACTGGGAGTTCTATCTCCAGGAAAACGGCACCGTGGTCTGCAACTACGTGACGAAGACGAGCGTGCGGACAGTCAGCTACGCGCGGCCCATGCAGCTCACGAAGATCTTTCCGGGCGGGCAGTCGAGAATCGCTTCGATGCGGCTTCTCGTGCCTGTGAAGGTGACCTGAACCGAGCCAAGGCGCCCGACGCATCACACGGACGCGGGTGGGATCACGGGAGGCTTGTTCGGTACTTCCTTGTACGTGATCAGCGGAGGTGCGCTGATCGGGCACACGAAAGAGCACACCATGCACGACAAGCAGTTGTGCTTGTCGACCACCGGGCGTCGCGCGTGTCCGTCCCACCTCAGGCACTGCCCTCCCGCGTCGTGGCATACGATGTAGCACTGTCCGCAGCCCACGCAGCGCTCCAGGTCGTAGCAGGCCACGCCCTGCCGGCTCAGGTCGAACCGATCGGTGGGGACGATGTTCGGCAGCGCGCTTCCGACGATTTCCGACAGCGACCCGAGCCCTCGCGCTTCCGCGTAGTACGCGAGCCCCTCGAGGATGTCCTCGACGATGCGATAGCCGTAGTGGATGACTCCGGTCGTGATCTGCACCGTGGACGCGCCGCACAGCATGTACTCGAGCACGTCGACCCAGGTCTCGATCCCGCCGATCCCGGACAGGGGCAAGCCGAGCTCACGGTGGAGCCCGAGTTGTGCGATGCATCGCAGTCCGATGGGCTTGACCGCCGGACCAGAGTATCCGCTCATCGCGCCCTTGCCGTACACGTTGAGCAACGGGACGTGGTCTTCGAGCCCCACCCCGCTCAGCGCAGCCACCGTGTTGATGGTGGAGATGCCGTCGGCCCCGCCGTTCTTCGCGTGCATGGCGGGCTCGGTGATGTCCGTGATGTTCGGGGTGAGCTTTGCGAGGATGGGTATCTTCACCGCGTTGCGCACGATGTTCGTGAATTCCCCCACGAGGGCGTGCGCGTGGGACACCTTCATGCCGGCCCCCTCTACCGTCATGTGGGGACAGGAGAAGTTCAGCTCGAGCATGTCCACCCCGGCGTCTTCGGAGGCAAGCGCCAGCGTTCGCCACTCGCTCTTCGAGAACCCCATGATGCTCGACACCACGACCTTGTTCGGCCAGGTCCGCTTCAAGTACCGAAGGTCCTCGAAGTTGTCCCGGATCGGTCGGTCCGAGGTCTGCTCGACGTTCTGCAACCCGACGAGCCTGTGCGGCCCCTGATCGTAGGACGCCATCCGCGGCGAAGGGTGGACGATCTTCACGTCGTCCGAGCCGATGGACTTGTACACGACGCCGCCGAAGCCGGCCTCGAACGCTCGGCTCACCATCTCGGCGGTGTTCGAGACCGGGGACGAGGAGAGCATCACCGGATTCTCGAACTCGATCCCGCAGAACGAGATCCCAAGGTTTTTCGCCGTGGTCATGGCTGTCTCCCCTCTGCGGCGAGCTGGTCCAGGATCGCGCGCGCCGCGCGCTGACCGTCTCCCACGGCCTTGGCGACGATGGACGCGCCACGCACGGCGTCGCCTCCTGCGAACACGTGCAGGCGGGAGGTGGCTCCACTGGCGTCGCGCACGATGATGCGCTGGTTGTGGTCGAGCGCGACCTCGGAGAACTTCGTCACATCGTCCCCGGGCAGCAGGCCGGGGGCTTCGATCACCACGTCCGCCGGTATCGTGTGCTCCGTTCCCTGCAGGGGGACGGGGCGGGGACGAGCCCCGTCGTCCGCCGGTCGCAGCGTGGTGCGGACCACGCGCACGGCCTCGAGCGCGCCGTCGCGTACGACGTATTCGATTGGCTGGGTGAGGAGCAGCAGGTGGATGCCCTCGTCGAGGGCAGAGAGGATCTCCTTGCGGGAAGCGGGCATCTCGAGGAACGACCTGCGGTAAAGGAGGGACACCTCGCGGGCGCCGGCTCGCTTGGCGCACACGGCCGCGTCGATCGCGGTGTCTCCGCCGCCCACCACGATGACCGTGCGGTTTCTCACGCGGGCCCTCGACCCTTGCTCCTCGCGCTTGAGCTGCTCGAGCCAGGCGAGGGCTTCGATGACGTCCGGCGACCCGTGGCTGGGAAGACCCAGGCGCGCCGATCGCCACGTCCCGGTCGCGAGGTACACCGCCCGGAAACCTTCCTCGAACAACCGCTTCAGATCTTCCTCCCCACAGACCGGGGACGAGCAGCGGAACTCCACCCCAAGGGACCGGATGTCTTCGATCTCACGTCGCACAAAGGCGCGCGAGAGCCGGTGCTCGGGCAGGGCGAACACGAGCATGCCTCCAGGCTCGGGCCGCTTGTCGAAGACCACGGCGTGGACTCCCCCCTTCGCGAGCTGGGCGGCGCACGTGAGGCCGGCGGGGCCCGCGCCCACGATAGCCACCTTCCAGCCGTTGGGCTTCGCTGCGCGAAGAGGCCGAACGTGCGTGTCCCAGGCCCACTCGACCAGGAAACGTTGGATCTTGCCGATGCGAATGGGCTCCCCGATCCCGCTCGCCACGCAGCGCATCTCACACAAACCGTCCGTGGGGCAGACGACGGCGCAAACACCTCCGAGCGCGTTGCGTTCCTTGATGGCGCGGGCGGCGCCCTGGAGGTTTCGAAACCGGAGCTTGCGGATGAACACGTCAGGCTCCGTGTTCGCGGGACAACCGGTCGAACAGGGGGCGTCGTGGCAGAGCAAGCACCGCGACGCCTCCGCGACCGCTTGCGCGAGCGTGAACCCTGGTTCCATGCCTCTGCGTCCTCCCCTCGCTCGGACCGAGCCCTCGGGGTCGCGGATCGGTCGAAGCGTCGATGTCCCGGATTGCCGGAAGACCCCTTACGAACTTGTTCGGAAAGAGCCTACAGCGGGGCTGAGGGCTGCCGCAAGCTTCGAAAGTGTCGCGTTCGGCGTTCTGCAATCGTCCCGTTAGGGTCCGTATTGCACGAAGCTCACCGCGATGGGAGGGGGGTGAGCCCCCGCACCAACCCCACCACCTCGGCGGCATTCAGGTCGTGTACCGCCCGATACTCCGCCCCGAGTCGCTGGGCCAGCCGCTGCAACGACGTGGAGCACGAGAATCGTGCGTTGGTGTCCAGCACCACCGCAGCGATTCCCTCCATGCGAATCTCGTCCGCCACGGCGTCCACATCTGCCGCCACGTCCACCCCGGCTCGCCGCGGAACATTCGCCTCTCCGTCGCTCGACAGCACCAGACAAGGCCGCACGAGCGGGTCTCTCCGTCGCTCCGTGCGTACCAGCTCCAGCGCCCTCGACAGCCCGGCTGCCAGCGGTGTCGCGCCCCCGGTGGGCAAGCGGCGGAGTCTCGCCCGCGCCCGCACCAGGCTTGCCGTGGGTGGCAATGCCAGCTCCGCGCTCTCCCCCGCGAAGGACACCAGAGCCACCCGATCCCCGCTGACCTCCGCCGTGACCAGCAGCGCCATCACTGCCCCCTTCGCTACAGCCATGCGACGCTCCACGCTCATCGAGTCGGAGGCGTCGATGACGAAGACGATCAGGGACCCGGAGGTGCGCAGGCGGACTTTGGTTCGCAGGTCCGCCCTCGTCGGGCGCCGGTCCTCCGAGCCGGTGGACGCGCACCGCAGGGCCATCGCACGCAAGGTGGCATCAGCGGCTAGCTCGATGTGTTGGTCGTCCTTCACGGGGGCAGCCCGACGGTACCGGCCTGTGGGGTGCTCGTGCTCTTGGGAGCCACGTGCCCGCAGGCGTGCGGCCAAGCGCAGGGCGGGTAGGTCGATCGCGTCCAGCTCGCTCAGAGGATCGGAGTCGAGGGTCTCGGCTCCGGTGTTTTTTTTTCCACGGTGAAGAGGATACTTCCGGCGGCGAACGAGCCCGGGATCTGCATCGCTTCCAGCAACGACGCGAAATCTTCCTCCGGGTCCTGGGCGGCAGGGGCGGGGTCGTTCGACAGGACCGTCCGCTCGATGCGGTCCAGCTCCGATTCCACACGGTCGGTGGCGCTCATGGGGACGTCTGGCAACCGGTGCCTCAACACGAAGCGCATGCACTCCGACACGTCCCTCTCGGTCACCACGTCGCGTCCGAGCAGGGCGGCGTGGGCCCGGCTCGCCTTCAGGATCGCCACGTCCGCACGATGCCCGTGCACCTTGGCCTCCGTGGCGAGACGCACCGCCAGGCGCAGGATCGAACCCGGCATTTGCACGGTGCCGACCCGGCGTGCAGCCCGCGCGAGGTGCTCCCCCAGGCTTCGCTCCGCCCGCTGCCAATGCGCGGAGAATCCGGCCGGGTCCGTCTCGAAGAGCAGCCGTCGGCGCACGATCTCCTCACGGTCCTCGACCGCGGGAAGCCCCTGCACCATCACGCTCAGGCCGAAGCGATCCAGCAACTGCGGTCGCACGTCGCCTTCTTCCGGGTTCATCGTCCCGATCAGCACGAACCGCGACGGGTGCGACAGGGAGATCCCCTCGCGCTCCACGTGGTGGATGCCCGAGGCGGCGGCGTCGAGCAGCAGATCCACCAGGTGGTCGTCCAGCAAGTTCACCTCGTCCACGAACAGCACGCCTCGATGGGCCCGGGCAAGCAGCCCGGGGTCGAACGAGCGTCGTCCGGATCGAAGAGCTTCCTCGATGTGCAGGGTGCCCGCCACGCGATCCTCCGTGGCGCCCAGCGGGAGCTCGACGAAAGGAGGACGCCGCTGCTTGCTTGGAGGCTGGCCGTCGCTGCCGAATCGATCGACGCATTCCTCGCACCAGGCGGAGGGGGTGTCCGGGTCACATCCGAAGGTGCACCCGGAGATTGTGCGGGATAAGGGCAAGAGCGCCGCGAGGGCGCGTGCGGCGGTCGTCTTGCCGGTGCCCTTCTGTCCGGCGATGAGCACGCCTCCCAGGCTCGGGTCCACCGCGTGGAGCAGCAGGGCCAATCGCATCGGCTCCTGGCCGACAATGGACGTGAACGGGTAGAGGGGGTGCTTCATGACGGTGGGCTGGCGCGCCGATCGCGTATCACCCGGTCGCGCTGTGTCAAGGAGCATCCCGACTTTCCGGAGACCCGGGCCGCACCCCCCATGCCAGAACATGGTACGTTGGGTTGAGCGATCAGGGGCCATGACTACACGACCAAGCGATCCCAACCGACCGTCCAGTGCTCCCACCGAAGATGGCTGGGAAGAGGCGCTCGACGAGAAACCGAAGACACCCGTGCAGACCGTGCAGACGCTGCCCGTAGGGACGCCCAAGCCTCCGTTGGCCCTGGAGAAAGCTCCGGTGGTGTACGAAAGAAAGGGAGCTCGCAGCGGTCCCACCACGCCCACGGTCCGGTTTCCCATGGAGTCGGTCATCGAGCTCGACGATGAAGCGCTGCTCGAGGTCACGGATCCCGCGATCGTGGCGTCCCCACGACCGTCGCCGCAGCCTCCACCGCCTTCCGCGCGGAGGCCCGCGCCACCCGCCAGCAAGCGGCCTGATGCCGTCGGGCTGCTTGGGCATCAGGATGACCTGATTGCAGAGCTGGCGCGTCGTGGGCAGGAACTGGAGGGGCGCGACACTCCGGTGGCGTTGTCGCGTGCGAGGGTGGAGCTGGGCATGGCGCTCGAGCTGCTCGTGGGGGACAGGGACGAGGCGTTGGTGCAGTATCAGCGAGCGCACGAGGCGGCGCCGGACGCGGAGGCGCCCTTGCTGGCCGCGCGCTGGCTGACCCCTTCGCGTCCTCTGGGTCCCGCGCTCAAGCTCGCGCAAGCGCACGCGCGCATCGCCCGGGACGATGCCCAGCGGGCGGAACGCGCTGTGCAACTCGCCGAATTGCACAGAAGCGCAAGCCATCTCGACGACGCCCGAGCTGCCTATCGACAAGCGCTGTCCATGAAGCCGACCCTGCCGGCTGCCTTGCGAGGTCAGGAAGGTGTGCTGCAGGCGCAGCTCCGCGCCGGTGCCGGAAGCGCGGCGCAGGCTCTCGGGGCCCACCTCGAGGACATGGCCTCCGCCCTCGCTGCGGAACCCAGCTTCTCTGCCTGGATTCACGTCGAGCGCGCCGCCTTGCTCGACGCGGACCGCAAGCACGATGCAGCGCGGGCCGCCCTCGAGCTCGCCATGAAGCTCGACGGCTCTTCCCCATCCGTGCGCGCGGCCTACACTCGTCACCTTCTGCTGCGCCGGGCTACGGACGCACTGGTTGCCGCGTGGTCCCAGCATGCCGAGAGCGAGCCCGACGGGCCGCGTGGCGCCCGCTACGAGTACGCGGCAGGGCGTTTGGCCTCCGAACGGCTGGACGACGCGAACCTTGCCATCGAGCTGCACACCCGCGCCGCCGCGCGCGTGGAGGCGAACGTGGACGTCCGCCGCAGCGCACTGCGGGAGCTTGCCCGGCTGCACGCGGAGCTAGGCAACCCGCGCGCCGCCTCCGAGGCTCGCGAGCGACACCTCGCGCTCGTCGAAGACCCGGTCCGTCGATGCCATGAACACCGGCGTCTGGCCGAGAGCTACGAGCTGCTCGGTGAGCACGAGAACGTGGTCCGGCACTGCCACCAGATTCTCACCTTCGATGCGGGGGACCGTTCGTCGCGCGATCGCCTCGACCGTGCGTTGCAGGCCCTCCACCGGCACGAGGAGCGAATCGCCCTGTGGTCCGCGGAGAGTGCTCGTCTCACCAGCGAGAAGGACCGCGCCGAAGCGCTCGTGCGCGCCGCGCGCATCGCCGAGGGCAAGCTGCGCGACCAAGCCCGGGCCGAGTCCCTCTACCGCGCAGCCTGGGCCTCCGACCCCGCCAGTGTCGATGCCTTCGATGGCCTCTCGCGCCTCCTCGTCCGGCCCGGCAGCCCCTCCGGAGACATCGACCCCCCCCACGCTCGCGCAAGGATCGACCTGTACGAGCAAGCCGCCATGCAAGCCACCGACAAGGAACGTCGGATCGCTTGTCTCGAAAAGGTCGCGCACATCTGGGAGGACGAGCTCCATCAGCCGACCCGAGCCCTGGACGTGTACCGTCGTCTCTCGGACCTCGACGATCGCAGGCGCTCCACGATCCTCGGGTTGCAGCGGTGTGCAGGGCTCGCGGGGGAATACGACTTGTTGGTGCAGTCCCTCGTGCGGGAGGCGGATAGCGTGCAGGACCCGTCGTTGCAGCGGACGCTGCTGCTGCGTGCCGCGGGCCTGGCGGCCGAGGAGTTGGGCGACGCGGATGCCGCGATGGGTTGGATCGGGCGTGTGCTCTCGCGCAGCCCGGGGGACCCGCTCGCCCTTCGGGCGGCGTGGCACGTCAACCGGCAGACGGGCCGCAACGAGCAAGCCCTGGAGCAGCTTCGTCTGCTCCTCAAGCATACCCGCCGGGGGCCCGCGGCCTTCGCGCTATGCATGGAAATGGCCACCCTGCTCGAGGACCAGCTCCGTCGTCCCGTCGAAGCGGTGCAGGCCTATCGCGAGGCGGCCGGTCATGACCCGGAGCACCCCGCCCCGCCCCTCGAGATTCCGCGCATCCTGCTGAGCCTCGGGGAGCATCGCAAGGCCGCCGAACAGCTCGTGGATCTCGCTTCCCAGGTGTCCAACCCGTACGCGAGGGCCCGCCTGCTCGTGCAGGCTGCCGAAGTCTTCGACGACCGGCTCGACGACCTCGATGCCGCCATGATCGCGCTGACCCAAGCCCAGGCCCTCGTCCCGTCGGACGCGGCCGTCTTCGAACGGCTCGTGCGCGTGCAGGAGCGACGGGGCAAGCCGGCGGAGCTGATTCCGTTGCTGGACAAGCGGATCGCGGCGTCCGCGGGGGCCGCGAAGCTCGCCTTGCAGATCCAGCTCGCCGACCTGCTCTCCAGGGAACGCGATCACGCCAAGGCCGCCACCGTGCTGCGCGAGATCGTCGATGCCGACTCACGCAACATGGCGGCGCTTAGAATGTACGAGCAAGCCTTGCGGCGGCTCGAGCGGTGGGACGACCTCGCCGGCTTGCTGCATCACGAAGCGAGCGTGTTTGCCGATCCCGCCGCGAGGCTCGGCGCGCTGTTCGAAGCGCACTACCACGAAGACTCCACGACAGGCGCCTCGGACAATGCCCTGGCGACGCTCGACCAGATTCGCGCGATTTCGCCGCAAGACCCCTTCGTCCACGAAGCGATCATCCGATCCGTCGGGCTCTCGGGGCGAGGGCCCTCCGCCCGCCAGCTTGCCCAGGCCCTTGCACAAATGGCCTCGGCGCACGAGCCCGACTCCTTCCTGTCCGCGGTCTTGCACCTGGGCGCGGCATGGCGGCTCGAGGCAATCGGCGAGGAAGAAGACGCCACCGCCACGCGCGAAGCCCTCGGCCACTACAGGGCATGCCTGTCGCACTGGCCCCACTCCCTCACCGCGGCTCGAGGATTGCTCCGGATCGGACAGACCTTGGGCGACAAAGCGTCCGAGGTCGAAGCGCACGCCGCGCTCGGCAGGATCGAGTCCGAGGCGCGAACCCGAGCCGCCCACAACGCTGCGGCTGCCGAGGCCCTGGCCGACACCGGGGAGCCTCTCGGCCGCGCCTTCGAGCTGTTCGGCAAGGCGCTGCAGGACGACCCGGACTGCCAGCCCGCCGCGCGCGGTATCGTCGCGCTGCTGGACCGGGGCGCTGACCCGGGTCACGTGGCCGATACCCTGCGCGTGGCTCTCGACGGCGCTCGCGAAAAGGATCAGGTCGTGCTGATCGGCGCGGCGCTAGGAAGGCTTGCGCGCGATGTGTTGCGGGACCCGAATGGCGCAGTGGAAGCGTTCCGCAAGGTCCGCGACCGCGCACCGGGGCACGTCCCCTCCTTGCTCGAGCTCGCGGAAGCCTGCGTCGCCCTGCGCCTCTGGTACGAGGCCGGGGAAGTTGCCCAGAGCGTGCTGGGCATCAGCAACGACCACGCGGACCACCTTCAAGCCCTCGTCATCCTTGCCGAAGCCCACGCGCACGTGCAGGCAAAGTGGACGGACGCGCGGCGCGAAGCCACCGATGCCGAGCTGGCCGCCGAGTCCCTCGACCACGAGCCGCGTCGTGCGATCATCTTGCGCCTGGCGCGTGTGTACGAGGCGCTGGGGGACAAGCCGGAACAGGACCGATTGCTCTGCTTGCAGGCAGCGCTCGCGGGACCGGACGCGACCCCGTTGCGCGAGCTGGCAGCACGGTACGACACCACCGGGGTCGAAGGCTGTATCGCTTACGTGCAGCAGCTCAACCGCGTCATCGCGATGGGTGAGGTGCTTGGCGTGCCCCCGCAGCCTTCCTGGCTCGTGGAGCTTGGCCGCCTCGAGGCCCTTCGGTTGTCACGCCCGCGAGAAGGACTCGCCAAGCTGAGGGAAGCCGTGGCCTTGGACCCGTCCCGCGTGGAAACTGCGCTCGCCCTCACAGACGCCCTCGCCACCCTCGGCGCCCACGAAGAAGCCGCGACCGGCCTTCGTGCCTCCCTTGGCTCCATCGACCCATCGACGCTCACGTCCGAGAAGGTCGCCAAGCTGATCGCGATGATGCAGCGAGAGCTGACGGCCTTGGGACGGCGTCCGCAGTCCCTCGTGGCGGAAGAGATTCTGGCGTTCCTCGGGTATGGCTCGCCGGAGCGGCTCCGCGTCTTCCGTACCCGGCCCCTTCCGGATTCCATCCCCCAGCCCATGGCCTTCGACCGCGTCACGCTGGAGCGTGCCGTCGTGCCTCCGGTAGGACAAGGAGTCTTGCTCCGCATCGCCGCCACCCTCGAGGAGATTGCGCCCAAGTTGCTGCGCCTGGACCCGGCAGGGCTCGGCGCCACCTCCGCCATGCGCCTGTCCGCGCGCGCCAACCACCCTCGCCGCGCGATGGCGGACCGCATCGCCCGCGCCTTCGGCACGATGGCCTTCGACCTGTACGTGGATGTCCCCGCACTGACCGTCCCACGGGTGATCCCCGGCTCGCCAACTGCCCTCTTGCTACCGCCGGGCTTCGACAACCTCACCGTCACGGAGCAAGCCGTCGGACTCGCTCGGCTGCTGGCCGCCGTCGCCCTCGGCGTCCCATGGGTCGACGAGGTCAGCAACGAGGACCTGACCGGTTGGGTGTTTGGCGCCCTGTCGGCCGGGCGCCCCGGCTGGGACGGGGGCGGACTGCACCCTTCGAAGGACGGGCCCGCATCCACCTGGCGGCCGATCATCCAGAAAGCCATCAGCCGAAAAGGCCGCAATAAGCTTGACGAGATCGCCGAGGAGGCGCGGCTGGACATGGACCCCGTCGCCTGGCGGCACGCCATGCACCTGGCGACGTGGCGCTGCGCGTACGCCTTGACAGCGGACTGGACTGCCACGTTGCACCACGCGTGGCGCTCCAGCCGGGACCTCTCGGGGATTCCGTCGGATCGGGTCGCTGCAACGTTGTTCGGCCATTCGGTGCTGCGGGACCTGGCGCTATGGGGGCTTTCCGCCGAGACGACCCCGCTGCTGCGCGCGGCGGGGCACGCGGGGTGAGTCACCGCGCGGGCAAGCACCGTAACAACGCGTAGCCCACACTCCCCTCTCGCCGCCACGCGATTCTCCCCGGCTGCCATTTCCGAAAAGAGCCTTGCGCCGTAGCAACCGAGCCAGGCCGGAGCTAGGCTCCCGCCATGACCGATGTGGTTCTCGTCGGAATCGAGACGGAAGAGAACCTTGCGATTCGCTACCTCGCCGCGGCATGCGAACGCGCGGGCCTGCGAACCACGCTCGTTACCGCCCGAGAGCACGGGGAGCTCGAACACCTCGTGGCAAACATCGTCGCGCAATGCCCCCGCGTGGTCGGACTTGCCATGACCTTCCAGTGCTACGCGCGCTCATTCCTGCGCTTGGCCGCGCGGCTTCGCGCGAATGGCTTCGACGGCCACCTCACGGCCGGAGGGCACTTCGCCACCCTCGCGGCGGAGCGCTTGCTCCGAGACGCACCTGCGCTCGACTCGATCGTAATGCATGAGGGAGAGGCGACGCTGGTGGAGTTGACGCAGCGGCTCCTCGATCCCAAAGCCCAAACGCTGCAGAGCGTTCGAGGACTGGCCGTTCGCGACGGTGGCGGAAGCATCGTTGTGACGGCGCCCCGCGCGCTGGGCCCCCTGGATGACCTTGCGCCTCCCGTTCGCGCCGATCCGGCCCCGCAGCATCTGGGGATTGGACACGCAACGTTGGTGGGAAGCCGAGGGTGCTACGGCTCCTGCACCTATTGCAGCATTCAGGCCTGGTACCGGGCGGCGTCAGGGCCGCGCTACCGGCAGCGTTCGATCGATGACATCGTCTCGGAAATGCGTTCTCTCTACGAACGAGGCGTGCGCATCTTCAACTTCCACGACGACAACTTCTTCGTACCCTCACGCGATAACAACGTCGCCAGGCTCGACGCGCTCATCGCAGCGCTTCGAAACGCGGGAATGGCTGATGCGGCCGTCGTGATTAAGTGTCGCCCCAACGACATCGACGGACCCATCCTCGACAGGCTGGAGACGTTGCGGGTTCTTCGGGCTTACGTGGGGATCGAGACGGCGAGCCCGGAGGGAGTTGAAGCGCTTGGCCGCGGTGTGCGAAGCGATCAGATCGAGGTAGCGATTGAAGAGCTACGCGAGCGATCCATCTTTCACGCTTTCAACATGCTTCTGTTCGACCCCGACACCACGCTCGACTCGATCGTTCCGAACCTGGAACTCCTCGAGCACTATGCAGATGTGCCTTTCAACTTCTGCCGCGCGGAGGTCTACGTCGAGACTCCGCTTGAAAAGAGGCTCATGCGCGAGGGTCGACTCGCAGGTACTTACTTTGCGCGGTCTTACGAGATGAACGACCCGCGGGCCGAACTGATGTTCAGAATCGTCTCCACCGCGTTCAACCGGCGCAACTTCGCGCAAGACGGCCTCGCCATGCTCAACCTCGATATGCGGTTCGCCATCGAGATTCTTCGACGCTTCTACTCGAATAGCTGGGATCCCGCGTTTCACCGGCGTGCGGTGGAGATGTCTCGCGAAGTCGGACGATCCTCGGTGCGGTACCTGCGAGACATCCATGCGTTCGCCCGTCGCATCGACCTACGGGATCACGGCTCGATTCGCGCGTACACGGTGGACACCGCGCGGGCGATTCATCGGGAAGACTTCTTGCTTTTTGGGAAGATGCGGGCGCTCAATGGGGAGCTTGCGTCTCGGGTTGGAGGACAATCATGGCGACCACGGGAAGAGGACTGACCATTGCGCTGGCGACAGCTGGGTTGATGGCGTGCGGCGGGAAGGCCGAGGGAACAGGGCCCGGCGACGGTGGAGCCGCGGGCGAGAGCGGCGGCTCCGGAGGCACCGCAGGTTCGGGCGGCAGTGGTGGCACGGCGGGCTCCGGAGGCACCGCAGGTTCGGGCGGCAGTGGTGGCACGGCGGGCTCCGGAGGCACCGCAGGCTCGGGCGGCAGTGGTGGCACGGCGGGATCGGGAGGCGCTGCTGGCATTGGGGGAACGGGGGGCATGCAAGGAGACCCCGCTTGTTTCCCCATCTACTGCCCGTCGGTGGAGGACGGGTCGTTCATGTATCCCGAGGCCACTCTCGATGGGTCGACCCTCCGCGTCGTGATCCAGACCTACTACAGCGAAGGCTCCTTTGACGGCTCCGTCGAGATCACCGTAGATCCGGCCCTCGGCACGCTCCTGTCCACCGAGACCACAGGATACGACGTGACCATCGAGATCGAACTCGCTCCCGGGACCACCGGTGGCGACCTGGTGTTCGACGGGGTCCTGCGAGACGAATGCTACAGCGGATCGGGAGAGCTGTGCGATGTCCGCCGCTCCTTCCACGTCGAGCTCCCCGACGGTGGAGTTCCGAAGATCTCTCGACGGCAAGCACCGCAGTCGCCGCTCCAGCTCCGTCCCCGCGTCGCCCTTACTGTCGTGGAGACCGGTGATCTGTGGGCGCGAGTCCAGGCGAGCGGCGCACCCAGAGATGCGACGATCTCCTTCGATGTCACCGACGGCTCGATCTCCACACAGGGCGCGGATGCCCTCTGGACGTTGCCTGAGCGTCCGGGGCTTTATCAGGTAGAAGTGGTGGTGCAGTCCGGCGGCTCAATCGCCACCGAGGCCGTGGTCCTCGAGGTGCGAGAAGGCGACGCGCGAAAGGTCTAGAACAATCACGGGATTGCGTGCTTGGGCAGAGAGGCGTCGAAGCGCGTCCAGCCTTGGTTTCGAGCTGTTCACGGGGTGAGGTTTCACCCGCGGGCAAACACCGAAGCAACGCGTAGCCCGGCACCTACGGGGTGCCCGGTGTTTGCCCTGAGCTCCCCACGCCGCTTCGGCGGTTCAACGAGCCTGCGAGCAGGTCGTCTGCGGCCGCCGCGTGGCCGACGTCACTGCTCGCGCGCTCGGACAGGTACCACTTGTGCTCGAGCAGTTGGCAGTACAGCTCCGCGGGCTCGCCCCCACGCTCAACCAGGGGACGAAGCCGATCCACGGAAGGAAGGTAGACCTCGCGGAGCCACCGGTGGGCGACGGCGGAGAGGGTCAAGCTGTGCTGCTGCTTGGAGGCCAGCGCAGCCTTGAGCTCCTGGATTTCGTTGATCATGGCGCGCGCCTGCATCTCCTCCGGGTCGAGCCCCGTGAGGGAGTGCAGCATGTTGCGGTGGAAGTGGCGGTCCGTGACCTGTGCGCGCAAGCGAAGGCTCGCGCCCGCGTCCGAAGGCTCGAGCACGATCTCGTCGACGGAGAACCCGAGTTCGTTGAGGCGACGGACCCGCTCCTGGATCCGGAACCGCTCTCCGGCGGGAATGAGCTGCTCGGAGGTGACCTGCTGCCACAGCTCGTCGTAGGTCTTTCGGATGTGGGGTCCCACGCCGCGGATGTCCACGCCTTCGGGCAGGGCGCCCAGGGCGTCGAGGTCCAGCAGCCCCCCTTGCACGTTCTCCTCCATGATGTCGATGTCGTGCAGCCGCATGCCGTCGGACACGCTCGGTCGTACCTCCGTGGTCTCGGCGTCCACCAGGTAAGCCGTGAGCTTGCCGGCGTCGCGACGGAACAGTGTGTTGTTCAGGGAGCAGTCGCCCCAGAAGACGCCGGCGAGGTGGAGTTGAACCAGCAGCAGGGCCATGGCGTCGAGCAGGTGGTCGCGATAGCGGGTGAGACTGCTGCGCATGAACAGCGAGTGATAGGGCAGGGCGTGCTCGAGGTAGCGGGTGATGAGGACGCTGACTTCGCCGTCGTCAAGGAGTGCCGAGGAGTGGCCGATGGGCAGGACGACGGGCAAGTGCAGGTCTTCCATCTGCCGGAGGGCGGCGTATTCTCTTTCGGCGGCGCCGGGGGCGAGCTGCTTGAGGGCGTAGACGGCGATGTCGTACGCGACGAAGGCGACCGGGTGTCGGGAGGGGCCGCGAGGCAAGTCGACGAGGCGGTCCGTGAGACCTTCCCACTGGTCGAGGGGCTGACCCCAGGGCAGGTCCAGGAAGTCGGGGTGGCCGGCACGCAGGTTCGAGGTGATCAAGGAACCCATGGGTGGCGCCATAGCGCCCCAGGGCGGGGTCCGACAACGAACAAGTGTGTGACGTCCGACGGGAACAACCCCTCCCACGCTCGAACACGCGGTTGTGCTAGCATGCCCTCGATGGGTGACAGCAAGCCTCGGACCCCTGTCACGCGCCCTAGCGTGCCGACGCCTTATATCGACCATGATGACGCGATCGTCATGATCGGTCCCACCGCGATGACGCGCATCGCCTGCCTTGATGCCGCACTCGAGCTCGGCGTGCGCCCCATTCAAGCGTCGTGGGAAAACGCGTCGAAGGTCGTGACCACGGTGCGTCCGCTCGTGATCGTGGCCGAGGAGCGGTCGGGGTTGACGCCCGAGGAGCTTACGGACATGGCCGTGAGTGTGGGGGCGCAGTTGGTGGTCACGGGACCGGTGGACGTGGGGCCGGCCTTGGCCGAGCGGGTGAAGCTCGCGGGCAGAGCCGCTCGGGTTCTTCGGAACAAGCCCGTACGAAATACCTGACGCCCCGGCATGGTCAAATAGCCCCCAGGGGCGAGCTTCCCCGCAGCCAAGAAGGCAAGGATCGACCAGGAGGAACGCATCTGTGCGTGACGTTTTGTTCGGCTCTGGTACCATGTGCCCCCATGCCTCCCTCCCGTCACGCGCTGGCCTGCGCTTGCGGCTGCGCCTCCCTCTGTGTCTCGCTGTTGGCCCCTTCCGCCTCCGCGGAAGAAGCCGAGGGCTTCCACTTCGGTTCCTATGGTCGGGTGCGCGCAGCCACCGACCTGCGCGGGGGGGGGCCGCAGTACAGCAACATCGCATCCCACGGCAGCCGGCTCGACAACGCCCCCTACCTCGAGCTCGAGTTCCGGCAGGTCCAGTTCCCCGACGAGAAGAACAAGGACCTGCGCGTTCGCGTGGTCAGCACCCTCGCCGTCGCGGGTGACCCGTTCCACTACACCGGTCAGTGGGAAACCCACATGGCCTTGCGCAACATGTTCGTCGACATCCAGGGCGTGGGCGACAAGGGGCTCACCCTGTGGACCGGCGCGCGCATGTACCGCGGTGATGACATCTACCTGCTCGACTTCTGGCCCCTCGACAACCTGAACACGGTGGGCGGTGGCGCGATCCTCGACGTGGGCACCGGCACACGCGTGCAAGCCCACGTGGGGACCAACCGTCTGCACGACTCGGACTTCCAGTACCAGGCGCGGCTGGTGCCCTCGCGCGACGACTTCGGAACGGACCTCGCGGTGACCCTCGACCGCCCTCGCACGATCGCCTCCACGAAGGTCACGCAGTTCTTCCACGGGTTCAACGCCACGCAAGGGGTCAAGGCTTCGCTCTACGCGGAAGGCCACTACCTGCCCGAAGGAACCCGAGAGACCTCCGGCAACACCGTGAGACCGCCCCAGGAGTTGCCGTCGGACACGGGCTTCGTCGTCGGGGCCCAGGCCACCGGCTACGGGTTCGGGGATCGCGACGGGCATGCGCATCTGTTCCTTCGCTACGCGCGGGGTGTGGCGGCCTACGGCGAGCTCGCGGCCCCGTCGATCCTCGACGCCGAGCGCAAGGCGAAGGCCTCCGAGTTCGTGGTGGCCACCGCGGGCAACTTCGAGTTCGACCGCTTCGGCATCCTGATGGGCGCCTACGCTCGCTTGTTCGACGGCTCGATGGGGGCGGAGTACTCCGCCAACAAGTACTGGGAGGGCACCGTCATCACGCGCCCCCAGGTGTACCTCACGGAGCACACGGGCATCGGCACCGAGCTCAGCTACCAATTCAAGAACCGCAAGATCCTCGATGACACCGGACGCCATCGCGTGCCTTCGGCCTGGAGGCTTTCTCTTCTCCCCATGCTCACCCCCGCAGGGTGGGGAAGCTACAAGCGCCCCGTCATCTACGGCGTGTACACCGCCACCTTCCGCAACGATGCCGCCAGGGAAAGCTACCCCGTCGAAGACCCGCGATCGGACCGAAGCACAGAGCACTACCTCGGACTGCACGCCGAGTGGTGGTTCAACTCGAGCTCCTACCCATGAGCCACGACAGGAAAGCCGCCGATGCAATGCACCTGTGCCCGAGGAGAATCCCGATGAACCGCCCCAGTTCGAGCCCCAAGCCGTCGCACGTGAGCCCGTTCGCACTCGCCCTGATCGCCGTCGCCGCCGGCGCTTGCTTCAACCTCGACGCCGTGGAAGGCCAGATCCAGCACAAAACCTACGTCCAGGACTGGCGTGACGAGGTCATCTACCAGATCCTCGTCGACCGCTTCGCCAACGGGGACCCGTCCAACGACTACAACGTCGTGGCCTACGACCCCGCCAAGTATCACGGCGGCGACTGGAAGGGCATCGAGGACAAACTCGATTACATCAAGGCCCTCGGCGTCACCACCTTGTGGATCTCGCCCGTCGTCAAGAACGTGGAGAGCGACGCGGGCATCGATGGGTACCACGGGTATTGGGCGCAGGACTTGACCAAGGTCAACCCCCACTTCGGAGACCTGGCGGCGCTCCGATCGATGGTCGACGCGGCGCATGCGAAGGGCCTCAAGGTCATCCTCGACATCGTGACCAACCACCTGGGTCAGGTCTTCTTCTACGACATCAATGGCAACGGCCAACCCGACGAGGCCGTCTGGGGCGGCGGCGATCTCATCGGAGGACGGCCCGGCACCCCGATCCAGCACATCACCGAGTACGACCCCGAGTACGAAGAGCCCGTTGTCATGGCCCGCACGTCCCTCGGTGAGGCTGGACCCGCCAACATCATCTTCTTCCGCGACGCCGCCACCAACCGCATGCCCCCCGTCTCCGGCTACCCACCGAACGCCGGCTACGACATCCTTCAGCTGCCCCAGGCCTTCAACCGTCGCGGCCGCGTCTGGGATTGGGGCGAGGACCGTTGCTGCTATTTCTGGCTCAACAACAAGGAAGTCCCCGCGGACTGCGCGGACAAGGTCGGCAACTTCAAGTGCAATCAGGTGCTGTACGGCGACTTCCCCGGTGGTCTGAAAGACGTCAACACCGAGTGGCAGGAAGTCCGCAACGCCATGTTCTACGCCTACGGGCGGTGGCTCTCGCTCGTGGACTTCGATGGCTTCCGCATCGACACCCTCAAGCACGTGGAGCACGGCTTCTGGCAGGACTTCTGTCCGCGCATCCGACAGCACGCCGCGAGCCTCGGCAAGCAGCGGTTCTTCATGTTCGGCGAGTCCTTCGGCGGCGACGACAAACTCAACGGCAGCTATACCTACAACAACGAAGTTGACAGCCTCTTCTACTTCTCGCAGAAGTACGTCTTCGACGGCGTCTTCAAGCACGGCGGTCGCACCGTGGAGCTCAAGAGGCTCTTCGACAGGCGTGACGAGAGCTACAGCACCGAAGCTCACGACATGGGCGCGGAGCACCCCCCCACCAAGCTGCTCGTCAACTTCCTCGACAACCACGACGTCGCTCGCTTCCTGTACGACAAGAAGATCTCGGAGGGGGGCATTGCTGCTTTGCACACCGCCCTTGTCTTCCTGCACACGCAGGATGGCATCCCGTGTCTGTACTACGGCACCGAGCAGCAGTTCGAAGGCGGCAACGACCCGAACAACCGCGAGGACCTCTGGACCTCCGGCTACGACAGGGGCAACGAGACCTTCCGCTTCATCGCCGGTCTGAACGGGATCAGGAAGCGGTACGAGCCGTTGCGCCGAGGGGAATTCACCTTCGTGTTGTGGACCGGCGACGAAACCAAAGAGGCGTGGGAAGACACCGCTGGAGCGGGAATCCTCGCCTTCGAGCGGCACACCGACGGGCAGCGCGTGCTCGTGGTCATCAACACCCACGACGCCGAAGAGAAGGAAACGGTGCGGGTCGTCGTCAACCCGGACACGCAGCTGGAAGAAACGCTGCCCATGCAGGTCGGCTTCCCGGCGGGGACGGTCCTGGTGAACGTGCTTCCGGACGCCGACTCCACGGACGAGGTCACCGTGGCCGGCGACGGGACACTCCGCTTCAAGCTACCCCCTCGCGCTGCCAAGATCTTCGTCCCTCAGGGCCAGCAATAGGCTCCGCCTCCCTCCTTCCCGGGGCGGGTCAGCATGGGTCGCTTCGGACGTACAACCCGGTCGCCACGCAGCTACCCACATCCGCACAAGCAACGAACCCATCTGCGGTTCTCTGCGGAATCTGCGGCCAACTCCGATGGCTCCGGATCTCGACCCCCCCTGATTCAGACCGAAGCGACAGGTGGGAGAGCAACCTATGGATCTTGTCCTGCGAATGGCAAGGCGGCCTGCCACCAAGAAGGTGGGCGGTGCGCGAGAGGGCTCCTTCCCCCGACTGTTCGGGGGAAGGCTGGGATGGGGGCATGGCTCCGGATCTCGACCCCCCATTCCCAGTTCCTCCCTCACCGCCCTTGCGGTAGGCTCAGCTCCACCGAATTCACCGGGAGGGCAGCCATGGCGCGCGGCGATCACGAAGTGCTCAACGTCCTCGTCATCGACGACGACGAGGCTGTGCGCACCCTGCTCGTGGACATCGTCTCCAGGGAAGAGCACCAGGCGGTCCCGGCAGCCTCTGCCGAGCAGGGTCTCGAGTTGCTCCCCTTCTGGACGTTCCAGGTGGCGTTCATCGACCAGCACCTGCCCGGCATGGACGGCATCGTCCTCGGGGAGTACCTCCGCCGCAACAACCCCGACATGACGATCGTGATCGTGACGGGTGACTGTGACGAGCGCGTCGAGCGTCGCAGTCGGGACTTGTCCCTCCGGTTCCTGGCCAAGCCGTTCCGGGTCGAGGACATCCTCGACGTGCTTGACGCGTGGCTCGAGGCGAGCCGAGAGCGGGAGCGCATCTCCTCCGTCCGCGGAGGCGTCGACTACCAGCCCGCCTTGGCCACCCACCTGGAGGACCTGCCCGCGTGCTTCGCCATGCCGAACGTCCCCGGTCGCATCGAGGATCGGCTCGTCACCACGGTGCGCCGTTGCCTCAACGACCTGCGCAGTGCCCGGCGCTACACCGAGCGGGATCGGGTTGTCGCTCTGTCGGGCTTGCTCGCCGCCCAGGTCCTCAGCATCCAGCTGCCTCGAGCCAGCAACGGCATCACGCTGTTCGAGGAGTACGACCAGATCATGAAGGAGCGCGGCAAGGCCACCGCCTTCGAGAGCGACGGGTAGCTACTCACGTCACCCAGGTGTCGACGATCGACTCCTCTTGCTCTGGCGGGAGCCCCGCCATGCGCACGAGATCGAGGCACGTCAGTCGCGTGCGCATCGCGCTCCCGTGCCGGAGGGCGGTCAGGAAGCGGGCGCGAGAGCAGCCGATGTGAGACAGGCGGGTTGCACCGTTCGCGCGGTGAAGGCGGTCCTTGACCCAGGCGGGCGGCCTGAGGTGGGGCCGCACGGCCTCCCGGACCCCATCCCAGTATCCCGATAGGGATAGTCTCTCGCATGCCATCCGAAGGACCACCTCCTTGGCCTCGTGCTGTCTCTGCACCGCGGGCGCCGCGGCACCCCAGATCGATGCCTCGAGAGGCGGAAGAACGGGTTCGAACACTGGGGCCTGCATCTCCATCAACCGCTGCCACAAGGCCGCCACCACGATCGTTGCCACGCCCACCTGGCGTCCGTGCAGGTCGTGCGGCGTGCCGTCTGCCGCGCTCATCATGTCCAGGGTGTGGCTGATCACGTGCTCGCCCCCCGACGCGGGAAGGCTCGAGCCGTGCAACGTCATGGCGCAGCCCGACAGCACCAGCGCTTCGAACAGTGCGCGGACCGAGGCAGGATCCCCCTGGGCCAACCCTTCAGGCCGCGCGAACAGCGTGCCGTCGGGGCGATCCGCGAGGGCCGCCAGCGCGGCGGAGAAGGGTTCGTCGGTCAGGTGCTGGCTCACGACCCAGTCGGCGGTGCTGACCGGCTTGGCGATCAGGTCGCCGAAACCCGCGGTCGTCATCCGGTACGGCGCAGCGCCGAGAACCGACGGAGCGGCTGCCACGGCTCGCGCTGCCTTGCCGGGCACCAGGCTCTTCACGCCCTCCACCGTCGGCGCCACGTTGGCCGACGTGTACCCGTTCATGGAGGAAGCCGTGGCCAGCACGGCATAGGGCACGTCCAAGGTCGCCGCCGCCCACTTGGCGAGGTCGTTGATGACGCCACTTCCGACGGCCACGATCACGTCTGTGCTGGGCATTCTCGCAAGGAGCCAGCGGAGCGTGTGATCGTCACAAACGGGGCTTGCCCCATCGCGATCGGGAACCAGCATCTCGCGTGCCTCGAACCCTTCCGCGGCGAGGGCGTGTAGGCAAGGGGCGCCGGCGGCGCGGCGGGTCCGCTCATCGAAAAGAACGCAGGCACGTCGTGGGCCCAGCTCGCTTGCGAGAGCCTGGGCCAGGTGAAGTGGCGCGTCTTCGGACAGGAAGAAGTGTTTGGGGATCGAGGGGAGGCGGCCCTCGTACGCGCAGCGGATTTCGTTACCGATCAGGTCCTCGACGAGCATGGCGGGAGAGCATGCACCCATCGCGGCGAGGTGGCACGAGCAAGGTCACCGGATGGGCCGAGGGGTGGAGACGCAGACGCTGTTGCGTCCCTGCTCCTTGGCGGCGTACATCGCGCTGTCCGCGCGTTCTTCGAGCTTGGCCGCGGATTCGGTCCCGTCCCACTCCGCGACCCCGATGGATACGGTCTGGCTCACGGTCATGTCAGGACCCGTGACGAAGGGCTCGTTTTCGATGGAGGCACGGATGCGCTCTGCCGCGGCGGTGGCGCCGTCGAGAGGCATGTTGGGCAAGACGAGCACGAACTCTTCTCCGCCGCGGCGCACCAGCAAGTCGGAGAGGCGCACGCTCTGCCGCACGCGGTCGGCGAAGGCGCGAAGCACTCGGTCGCCGACGGCGTGCCCATGGGAGTCGTTGACGTTCTTGAAGTGGTCGAGGTCCATGAACAGGATGCTCAGCGACGCGGCGTACCGGGTGGAGCGCCCCATTTCCTCCTCGAGCCGGGGAAGCAGGTAGGTTTGCCTGAAGGCGAGCGTGTGGGGGTCGATGACCGCGAGGCGCTCCAGCCGTGCCTTCTCGATGGGTGGCACCGAGCAGTTGGCGAGCAGCTGCAGCAGGTGCGAGTCCTCTTCGGAGAACGCCTCCGTGCGCTCGGAGGAAGCGGACAGCACCCCGAACACACGTCCCCCCGCAAGCATCGGGACCGCGACCAGGGACCCAACGACGAAACCTTGTCGCACCAGCTTGCGCTTGAACCGGACGTCGTTGCGTGCGTCGCCGAGCAGCACGGGTTCTCCGTGCTCCACGACCCACCCGATGATGCCTTCTCCCCTGAGGAACCGCAGGGGGGGTAGGTCCGCGCCCGCACCGAACCGCACGGCCGCCAGCAAGTTCTCCCCCGTCTCGTCCAGCAGGCGAAGCGATGAGTGGTTGGCATGCAGCAGGCGGACGGCAGCACGGGTGACGTCTCCCAGCGCCTCCTCGAGCGGCCGCTCGCCGCGCAAGGCGCGCGTCAGCTCCAGCAGGGTATCCAGGGCCTCCCGAGCGTCCACCATCGATCCGGATACTAGGTGCGCCCGCCGGACGTGTCGATCCCGTTGACGTGAACTTTGACCTGGACCCCCTCTCTGCGCCTCGTCTCTGCGCCTCGTCTCTGCGCCTCGTCTCTGCTCCGGCATTCCCCATTCCGTGTTCGAATTCCTGTTCTCGGCTCCTAGTTCATCCACCCCATCCGCTCGCCTTCGTCACACCTGTCTCGATGCATCGCAGCACGCACCCTTCGCTTGTCGTGACCCCAGCGACGCAATCCCGTACAATCGCGCGGCGTGGGTGGACGGTCCTCCCACGCCCTTCGGTCGTGGTGGAGGACGGGAATGAGACGATTTGCCAGTGCGGTCGGCCCCTCGCGGTCCCCGCTCGGTCGGCCACGAGCGCGCATCTCGCTCGCGGTGGGCGTTGCGGTCGCGGTGCTGTCCTTGTCTGTCCCTGCTTCCGCTATGCGGCCGGAAGAACACAGGGTGGTCGTCTTCCAGGACGGCGCTGTGCCCCGAATCCAGCCGTCCGGGGACCGGTTCGTCCACGGTGAGTTCCAGCTGGAGATCCGGTTCGTCAACACCAACCCACTGTGCTTCGCCTACACCGTCGACGGCAGACCCCTCCCGGAGGACGCACGCGCCGTCGCATCTCCCGCGTGGAACGACATGATCTCGGCAGCGGAGGGAACGGTCAAGCTCGGCTCCCTGGAGGACGCCTTGGCGGCCCTCCGTGCCCGCCTGCAGGACCTCGGGACCTTGAGCACGGAAGCCGCTTCCCAAGCCTCCCTGGACCCCGTGTGGGAGGCGTGCCTCTGGGCTGACCCGCCTTCTCGCGTCATGCCCCTCCAGCGCAAGCGCATCTCCGAAGTGGATTCCATGCTCCGCACCCGCCTCGGCGACAACGGCGCATGGACCCGCATCCTCGTCGGAGCCATCGACACCCTTGCCTCCGTTCGAAAACAGGTCGACTCCTTGCCCTCGCAGAACGAAACGAGCAACAACGCGGAGACCCTCCGACGCAACGTCCGCGCTTCCGCTTCGGGCCTCGAGCGCTATGTGACCGCCACCCTCGCCCTCGTGCACCGCCTTCAAGAAGACTTGCAGCGCGCCCAAACACGCCTGGCGAGCGCCCCCGCCTCCACCACCCGTCACGTCGCTGCCAATCGCAAGGTCCTCGTCGAAGTGCAGCGCAGTCGCCTGGATCGTGGTCAGCCCGACGCCTCCCTCGACACCATCTCCGTCGTCAGCGAGGCCTACGAATCCCTCCCGCCCATCCTGTTCGATGTCGGCCTGGGACCCGCTTTGACCCTTCGCAACACCGAGGACTACGGCCTCGGGCAGGCCAACTCCGACCAACTCCCCAACGTCCGAAGGACCGAGGACAACGCCAATGTCGACGTCGTCCTGTCCATGAGCATGTACGTTTGGGGCTACCGTTACCTCGACGATGGCATCTTCGACGTGAAGCAGCTCGCACCGCGACCGATGATCGGGCTGTCCATGCAGCAGCCGTTCTCTTCGTTGTACGTGGGGCTGCAGATCGACCCGGTGCAATTTCTCGACATCTCGTTCGGCGCCCGTGCCTACACCACCACGAGCCTGGTCTCGCCGGAGGAGGGGCAGATCGCGGCCACGGACATGGAGGGGAAGCCGGCCGCGCCTTTGACGCGCGAGGGTGTGACGACCCAGATGTTCGTCTCCTTGACGGCGAGCACGGACCTGTTCCAGCGTTGGATCCAGCGCTCCTTCTGACGAAAGCGAACCCCATGAACCTCGTGCTGTTCCTCACCGGCCTGGCGAAAGTCGGGTTCGGCATCGCCGTCGGCGCCCTCGGCATCTTCCTCGCCTCGCGCGTCCTCCATCGCCTTCTGCGATCCGGGGAGGCAGACGAAGAGCAGAAGCGCGGGAACGTCGCCGCGGGGGTGCTCTACGCCTCCAGCCTCATCGCCCTGGGGTTGCTCGTGCAGCATGCCGCCACCGCGACCTTCAGCGCCATGGACTTGCTGTACCGCGGCGCGGCCATCACCGGTCCCGTGCTTCTGCGGTTCGCGATCTACGCCCTCGTGCACGTCTCCTTCTCGCTCGCCGTCGGCGCCGGCGTCATCGCCATCGGCACCGCGATCTTCGCCAGGCTCACCCGCGGCATCGACGAAATCGCCGAGATCCGCAACGGCAACGTGGCGCCTGCCCTCGTCTTGGGCGCCGTCATGGTCGTCATGGCGTTGATGACGGCCCCGGGCCTGCAAACAGCGCTCGACGGCCTCCTTCCGCTGCCTACCCTGGGCCGCGACCAGCTCATCGCCCCGTCGTGACCCGCGCTCGACGGCCGCGCGCCTCTTGCTGCTGTTTCTGCGCAGGGAGGGACGCCCGAGCCCGCCGGTTCGAGCTGCGATCCCCGAGGTAACGCGGTATGCTCGCGCCATGCGCTTCGCTCACGTACGGCTGCTGATCGCGCTCGGTGTCGTCCTCGCTGTCCAGGGTTGCGGAGACAAGGAGGAGGACCGCCCCTACAGCGGAGCAACCGGAGGCTCCGGGGCGACCGGAGGGTCCGGCGGGTCCGGCGGGACGGCCGGCTCCGGAGGCGTCGCGGGCGAGGCGGGCGTTGCAGGCGACGCTGGCCCCGGCGATGGCTCCGTCGAAGATGTCGCCTCCGACGTCGTGCAAGATGGTCCTGCCGACGCCACTCCCGACGGGCCGGACGGTGGACCCCTGACCTGCCCCGTGACCTTCCGCTACAGCCCCAGCGTGCCTGCCAACCAGCTCGTGGTCGCAGGGGAGTGGCAGGGCTTCGATCCGACCACGGCACCCACCATGACGCCGGACGGTACCGGGTCCTACGTCGCCACCGTGAACCTCGAGCCCGGTCTCCACGCCTACAAGTTCGTGGCCGACGGGCAATGGCGGCTCGACCCCGCACAGCCGCGTCGCAAGTATGTCGGGTCGCCGCCCGTGGAGAACTCCGCGATCAAGGTGCCGGACTGTCGTTTGCCGTCGTGGAAGGTCGAGTCGAGCGTGGCTGCGCGTCCTTCAGCGGGGGCGGGCACTTACAGTGCGGTCCTTCGGTACGAGGACGGAATCGAAGCGGCGGGGCCCGACGCCGCGGGCTTTGCCTTCGAGCTCCAGCGCAACGGCAGCTCGATGCCTGTGTCCGTGACCCCCGATGCTTCGGGGGACGTGACCGTGTCCCTGACCGGGCTGCAGGACGGAAAGTACCGGCTCGTCGCCACGCCTCGGTCAGCCAACGGCAGAGAGGGCGCGCCCTTGCGACTCGTCTTCTGGATCGAGCAAGAGGCGTTCTCTTGGAAGGACGCGCTCGTTTACATGGTCCTCACGGACCGGTACCGAGACGGGGACGCATCGAACAACGCGGACGCCACTCCCGGCGCGGACCCGCGGGGCGACTGGCAGGGCGGCGATCTGCAAGGCGTGAGGGCGGCGATCGCCGACGGCACCCTCGACGCGCTCGGGGTGCGGGCCATCTGGCTCACGCCGTTCCAGACCAACCCGGTGGGGGCGTACCTCGCCGCGGATGGCGTCCACAAGGTGACGGGGTACCACGGTTACTGGCCCATCAAGGCGCGGGAGGTCGACGCGCGGATCGGCGGGCAGGCGGCGCTCCAGGACCTGGTGAACGAGGCCCACGCCCATGGCATACGCATCCTGCAGGACTTCGTGCTCAATCACGTGCACGAGGACCACGAGTACGTGACCGCGCACCCCGGGTGGTTCCGCACCGGCTGCGTCTGCGGCACGCCGGGCTGTGACTGGACCACGAACGCCCTCGATTGCATGTTCGCGAGCTACATGCCGGACATTGACCACCGGGTGCCGGAGGCGAATGCCGCCTTCGTGGCCGATGCCGTGTGGTGGATGGACGAGTTCGACCTCGACGGGTTGCGCGTCGATGCCGTCAAGCACGTGGAAGAATCGGCCACGCGCAACTTGGCGGCGGAGGTGCGTGAGACGTTCGAGGCGGCGGGCACGCGCAACTTCCTGATGGGGGAGACGGCCATGGGGTGGAGCGACTGCCCGGACCCCTGCAACGACGAGAACTACGGCACGATCTCTCGCTACGTCGGCCCCCACGGTCTCGATGGGCAGTTCGATTTCGTGCTGTACCACGGGGTTTCGTACCGGACCTTTGCCACGGACAGCAAGGGGATGCTGCATGCCGACTACTGGTTCCAGCACGGGATGAGCAAGTACCCCGCGGACGCGATCATGACGCCGTACATCGGCAGCCACGACACGCCGCGTTTCGTGACGCTCGCAGACCCGGCCAACGCGGCGAAGGCGGGGAACCAGTGGAGCGACATCGCGGGTGCGCCCTCCGAGTCGCTGCCCTACGAACGAGCGCGGGTGGGGTTCGCGTGGTTGCTCAACCTGCCGGGCGCCCCGCTCCTTTACTACGGGGACGAGTATGGGCAGTGGGGCGGGGCGGACCCCAACAACCGCATGATGTGGCGGGAGCCGTCGGCCCTGACGGCGGACGAGCAGGCGACCCTCGCTTTCGTTCGGAAGCTCGGCATGGCGCGAAAGAACGTCCCTGCCTTGCGGCGCGGCGACTACGTGTCGCTGCACGTCACGGAGGACACGCTCGTGTTCGGAAGGAAGCCTGCTTCGGGAAGCGCTGCCATCGTCGCCCTCACGAGAGCCTCGACCGTGCAGAACGTCGCGACCGAGGTGACGACGAAGCTCGGCTTGTCGTCGGGCACGCTCCTGCATGACCAGATGGGAGGGCCGGACGTGACGGTCGCGGCTGGAAACGTGCAAATCGCCATCCCCCCGAAGGGGGCGGTGGTGTTGAGCCATGAGCCTTGAGCTAGCTCACGGCGCACAGCTCACTGCAATGAGCGCGACCGCTTCCTCCTGAAAAGCTCTCCGCTCCGCCTCTGCGAGCGGGCCAGGGCGTCGGACCATCACCCGTCCCTGAGACCA
>CAZAWR010000103.1:0-34524 GCA_964488865.1 uncultured Polyangiaceae bacterium
GTCGTGGCCTAACCTCGACGGCGCTGGCTCCAGCTTGTCTCTCGGCGACGTCCGTGTGGACGACCTGTTCGGTGCCCGCGCGGTTTCCGCGGGGCGCGTCGAGTTGCGTCATGTGACCGCTTCGGTCCACGGAGAAGCGGTTCGCCTTGCGTGGTCGGCGGGTGAGTCTCCTCGAATCCAGTCGCTGACCGGCCGGCACATCCGTGCCGAGGTCCGGCTCGGTGCCTCCGGTGCTTCCGGTGCCGGACCTGCTCCCGAGAAGGCGTCGCCGCCCATGGACCTTCGACGCACCGTGGCCCGGCTGGCATCGATCGCGTGGGCTCCGATGACGCCGGACGGCAAGGTCGAGGTCGATGCCTTCGAAGTCCTGGTGCACCACGACGGCGAGCAAATCAACATCGGCCCCGGCATCCTCGCCGTCCAGCACAGCGAAGGGGCCATCCTGCTCGACCTCGCTCCCCGGGTCGAAGCTGGCGCCACGGGTATCACCTTCCGAGGATCCGTTCCGATGGCGGAGGGCCCGGTGATTCTCGACGTCGTGGGAGGGCCCATTTCGCTCGCCACCCTCGGGGTCCAAGAAGGAAACCTGGGTTTGGTCAACGTCCAGGGCGTCGTGCTGACCTCGGACGCCCATCTCAAGCTTCACCCCGACGGCAAGAACCTTTCCTTCGACGGGACTTTTCTCGCGAAGAACGTGGGGGTGAGTCACCCTCGGGTGGCTCCTGGTCCTGTGTTGGGTCTGGAGCTGGCGGCCAAGCTCCGCGGGCAGGTGTCGCTCGACGGCAGGGTCCTTCGGCTCGACGAGGGGCAGGTCGACGTGGGCAAGGTGCAGCTTCAGCTTCGGGGCACCGTAGACAGGAGTCACGACAAGGCGCGTGTCGACGTGCACTTTGGGATTCCGCTGGTGGCCTGCCAGTCGTTCCTCGACGCCTTGCCGTCTTCGCTGGTGCCGGTGGTGCACGGGATGACGGCGGCAGGGACGCTCTCGTTGGCGGGGCACCTGCGCTGGGACGAGGCGAGCGAGAAGGATTTTCACTTCGAGTACGCGGCGGGCAACGATTGCCGCATCACGTCGGTGCCCCCTTCGGTGGACGTTCGCACGTTTCGATCGATGTTCAAGAGGCGGGCGTACGACGCGAAGGGCAATCCCGTGGAGGTGGAGAGCGGGCCTGGGACACCGGGTTGGGTGGGGCGCGACGGGATCAGCCACTTCATCGAGGCGGCGGTGATGACGTGTGAGGACGGGAGGTTCAGACGCCATCGGGGGTTCGACCACGAGGCGATTCACAACTCGGTGCGCGAGAACCTCCGGGCCCGCAAGTTCCTGCGGGGGGCGAGCACGATCTCCATGCAGCTTGCCAAGAACCTCTACCTCGGCCGCGAGAAGACCATTTCCCGCAAGCTGCAGGAACTGATCCTCACGACGTACTTGGAGCAGGCCCTTACGAAGGACCAGATCATGGAGCTGTATCTCAACGTGGTCGAGTTCGGGCCGATGACGTTTGGGATCGGCAACGCATCCTCACGGTACTTCAACAAGCACCCGGCGTCGCTTTCCCTTGGGCAGTCGATGTACCTCGCGTCGATCCTGCCCGCGCCGAGCCGTCAGCACTTTGGCAAGGATGGCAAGGTGACGGACGGGTGGATGCGGTATCTTTACAAGCTCATGCGCATTGCCGCGAAGATGCGATGGGTGAGCGAGGTCGAGCTCGACTACGGGCTCGGGGAGTGGGTGGTGTATGGCAGTCCGGACCCGATCCGAGTGACGCCGGGGCCTGAGGAGGCGGAGCAGCAGCCGGGTGAGGAAAAGGATCTCGAGCCCCAGGAGGGCGAACCCTTCGGGTGGAAGCCCGAGCAAGCACCGGCCTACTGAGGATTCGTCACTTCTTTCCGGCTCGACGCAGCCGGGCGAAGAAGTCCTTCAAGCGCTGGGCGCAGTCGTCGGCGAGGACGCCTTCGATCACTTCGGCCCGATGGTTGAGCCGGTCATCGTCGGTGATTCGCATGAGGGTCCGCACGGCGCCCGCCTTGGGATCGTGGCATCCGTAGACCAGGCGGGGCACCCTGGCGTTGACGATCGCTCCTGCGCACATCGGGCAGGGCTCGAGCGTCACGTACAGGGTGCAGTCGGACAGACGCCAGTGGCCTCGCGCAGCGGCCGCCAGGCGCAGGGCGACCATCTCTGCGTGAGCCGTCGGGTCCTGGTCCTGTTCGCGACGGTTTCGGCCGCAAGCGACTAGGGTTCCACGCCCGTCCACGATGACGCAGCCCACGGGCACGTCGCCACGATGGGCCGCCTGATCCGCTTCCTGCAAAGCCCATCGCATCCAGGTTTCGTGATCGATCGTCGTCAAGGCCAACGCCTCCGTGGACAACCCGTAGCTACCACGCTAGAGCCCCTCAGCCCATGTCGAAGCAAGAGGACAGCCCGAAAGAAGTGACCCCGGTCGCGGCGGCCGTGCCGGAGTCGGCGCTGATTGCGACCCGCAAGGCGAAGGCCCAGCGGATGCGCGAGCGGGGGGAGGATCCGTTCACCAACGACATCGACCCCAAGCGGATCACCCCGCTGGGGGAGGTGCGGGATCACCAGGCGCCTGCGCTCATCGAGGACGACAAGTACGATCCGGAGAGGGTCGCGTCGCTTTCTGCCTCGGCTCCTTGGGGAGAGACCGTCACGGTGGCGGGTCGCGTGGTGGCGTCCCGTTCGTTCGGGAAGGTTCAATTCCTGCGTGTGCGCGACTGGTCGGGGGAGATTCAGCTGTTCTGCCGAAAGAACGTGCTCGGTGATGCCTTCGCGCGGCTCGACGACATCGACGTGGCGGATCACGTCACGGCGACGGGACGAGTGATGGTGACGAAGACCGGGGAGCTATCGCTGGAAGCGACGGATCTGCGGCTTCTGACCAAGGCGTACCGACCTCTTCCGGACAAGTGGGCGGGGCTATCGGATGTGGAGCTGCGGTACCGTCGCCGGTACGTAGATTTGGTGGCGAACGAGCAGGCGCGGTCGGTCTTTCGGGCGCGTACGTACGTGTTGCGGGCGTTGCGAAGCTTCCTGGACGAGCGAGGATTCCTCGAGGTGGAGACGCCGACGATGAACTCGCTGGTGGGAGGTGCGGCGGCGAAGCCGTTCGTCACGCATCACAACGCGCTGGGGCTCGAGCTGTTCTTGCGCATCGCTCCGGAGCTGTATCTCAAGCGTCTGGTGGTGGGAGGGTTCGAGCGGGTGTACGAGGTGGCACGGTGCTACCGCAACGAGGGGCTGTCGACGCGGCACAACCCCGAGTTCACGATGCTCGAGTTCTACATGGCGTATGCCACGTACGAGACGTTGATGGACATGACGGAGGAGATGTTCCGCTATGTGGACGCGTACCTGAAGACGGCGATGCCGAAGGAGCATGCCGTGTGGAGCGCGGCCCGCCCGTTCACGCTCGACGAGGTCTTTTGTCGCGAGACGATGCTGGACCTGTTGGTGAGGCGTTTGCGGCCCGACGTGCAAGCGATGCTCGAGGAGGACACAGGCAAGACGCTGGGGAAGATGAAGGCGGCGGGGCTGGACGAGGCGTCGTTGCGCGACCCGGTGCGATTGCAGGAGGTGGTGGAGCGCGCGTGTGCTGCGGGGGAGCTGGAGAAGGTGGTGGTCAAGCAGCTTCGGGGCTGTGACAACCATGGGGAGCGCGTGTTCGTGTTGTACGAGCTCATGGTCGAGCCCAACCTCACGCGGCTGTTCCACAAGGACGGCAAGAGTATTCCGGTGTTCGTGACGGACCATCCGGTGGAGGTGTCTCCGCTGGCGCGGCGTCAGACGCGGGAGGGGGGGAACCCGAACCTGGTGGACCGTTTCGAGCTGTTCGTGCATGGTCGCGAGCTGTGCAACGCGTTCAGCGAGTTGAACGACCCGGAGGATCAGGCCGAGCGCTTTGCTGAGCAGGTTCGGAAGAAGGAGCGTGGAGCGGACGAGACGATGGACTACGATGAGGACTACATTCGTGCCTTGGAGCACGGGATGCCTCCGACGGCCGGGTTTGGTGTGGGCGTGGATCGCCTGACCATGGCCCTGACCGCGCAGGAGTCGATTCGAGAGGTGATCCTCTTCCCGCTTTTGCGGCCCGAGCGCTGACCGATGCTGAAGCCCAGCCCACGTCGCAACATCATTTTCGGCATTCTGCTGCTGCTTGTGGCGGTCGGAGTGGCGATCTTCGACTACGTACAGCCGGCCGTCGACGGTGCGGGGTTTTTCCGTCGCTATCTGCTGGTGTTCGATCTCGGGGTGCTGCTGCTGGGGGTGGCCGCCTTCGTCCGTGGCGTGTGGGTGTTCGCGGCGGGGCAGCAGTGGCGTCCGAGCGACTCCGAGGCGCGCGTGGGGCCCTGGGTCAAGCGCAACTCCAGGACGCTCTTGCTCTCGGGCACGGTGCTGATGGGCACGGCGTTTGGGGTGTTGACGGCCATCGCGGTTCGTCTTCCCAAGCCGCGGGGCACGCAGTTCGTGATCCATCACGAGCTGCTGCGGATGGCCGCGTTGCTGTCGAGTGTACTGTTCTTGCTGGGCGTGCTCGCCTTGCTTCTGCCCATGGTCCTCAACGTGCTCGAGGGGCGCAGCTTCGTGTCCTTCGTTGGCGCGCGGCACGTGCGGGCGGCCAAGAGCGGCTTTCTGACGGTCATCTCTTTGTTGTCGATCTCGGGCGTGGCGGTGAGCTCTTGCGCGTTGGTGTCGGTGAGCTCGATCATGGGTGGGTTCGGCGCCGACTTGCAGCGCAAGATTCTCGGCAACAACCCGCACATCACCATCGACGTGCAGGACCAGGGTGGATTCGACGAGTGGGAGCCGGTGTTGCAGCGGGTTCGTCTGGTGCCTGGGGTGGCCGCAGCCACGCCTGTGATTGCGGGCGAGGCCATGGGGTCGTCCCACACCAACACGTCGGGAACGATGGTGCGGGGGGTTGATCCGGAATCGATCGGCAACGTGATCGACCTGTTGCAGAACATCGAGGTTGGCAAGTTCGAGTACTTGACGGATCCCGAGCAGCTCACGAGGCTGCCAGCTGGGGAGATTGTCGGACTGGGGCCGGGCGGGGAGCCTTTCCGCAAGGGGCCGGATTTCGGAGGGTCGTTCTTCCGGGGCTCGGGTACCCCCATCGACCCATCGGTCAAGGACGTGCTGCGCGCTCCGGCGATCCACCCGGGTGTGATCATGGGACGGGAGCTCGCCAAGACCTTGCACGTTTACGTGGGCGACGAGGTCACCTTGATTTCTCCCATGGGCGACCTCGGTCCCATGGGCGTGATGCCCCGTGTACGGAAGTTCCGCGTCGCCGCGATCTTTTACAGCGGCATGTACGAGTACGACGCCAGCCACGCATACGTGCTGATTGACGTGGCCCAGGACCTGTTCTCGATGGGCACGAACGTGTCCTCGATCGACGTGCGGGCGGCGAACGGTGAGCGAGCGAGCGACCTGCGTCCCGCGGTGCAGGAGGTGGTGCAGCGGGAGGACCTACGGGTGCGGGACTGGAAGGAGCTGAACCGGAACCTTTTCAGCGCGTTGAAGCTCGAGCGCATCGCGACGTTCATCATCCTGTCGCTCGCCATTGCGGTGGCGAGCTTCTGCATCATCTGCACCCTTTTGCTCATGGTGACCGAGAAGGGCAAGGAGATCGCCGTGCTCAAGTCCCTGGGGGCGTCGAGCCGGTCCATCATGCAGGTGTTCATGCTCGAAGGCGTGGTGATCGGCGCGATCGGCACGATCTTCGGTGTGGTGACCGGGATCGCGCTCACGGTCGGGCTGTCCCTGTACGGGCTGCGGCTCGACCCCGAGGTCTATTACATCGACCGTTTGCCCATCAAGGTGGACTGGGTCGACTGGGTTCTGGTGGCTCTGAGCGCGCTCGCCATCTGCACCCTCGCCACGATTTACCCGGCGCACGCCGCGTCGAGGCTCCGACCCGTCGAATCCCTCCGACACGAGTAGGCCCAGCCGTGACCCAACCGCTCGTCGAACTGCGTCAAGTCAAGAAGACCTTCCACCACCTAGGCCGTCCTCTGGACGTGCTCAAGGGGATCGACCTGCAGCTGCACCGAGGTGAGCTTGCCGCGATCGTCGGTCCTTCGGGCGCTGGCAAGAGCACGCTGCTGCACTGTCTAGGGACGCTGGATCTGCCGACGTCGGGACAGATCCTGCTCGAAGGGCAGGACGTGACGACGCTTCCTGGGGCGCGGCTCTCGGCCTTGCGCAACCGGACGATCGGGTTCGTGTTCCAGTTTCACCACCTGCTGCCCGAGTTCACGGCGTTGGAGAACGTGCAGATGCCAGGGCTCATTCATGGCAGGAGCCGTTCGGAGACTGCGCCCCGGGCGAAGCAGTTGCTCGACGACGTTGGGCTTGGCGCGCGTTCCACGCACCGTCCTGGTGAGCTGTCGGGCGGGGAGCAGCAACGGGTGGCGCTTGCCCGGGCGCTGTTCATGGACCCCCCGGTGCTTCTCGCGGACGAGCCGACGGGCAACCTGGACACGGCCACGAGCGACGCGATTCACGAGCTATTCTTGCAGGTGAACCGGGATCGTGGGACGACCATCGTGGTGGTGACGCACAACGTGGCGTTTGCCGAGCGCATGCCTCGCATCATTCGGTTGCGCGACGGGTTTGTGGAGAAGGACGCGCGGCGGGCGATTCCGGCTGCGGAGGTCGCGTCGCCCTGAGGTGTGGCGGCGGCTCACCCGAGGCGGTCGTGGATGATCTCGGCGGCGCGCAGGGCCATGGCCATGATGGTCATCTGGGGATTGACGCCGAGGGACGAAGGGATCGCGCTGCCGTCCACCACGTACAGGTGGCGAACGTCACGGGTTTGATGATCGGGGGTGAGCACGGAGCGAGCGGGGTCGGTGCCGATGCGGCAGGTGCCGAGAGGGTGGTAGGAAGTGACTTCGAAGTCACCGGGTCTGAGTCGTCGCGCGCGGAGGGTGTCGAGATCTTTTTGTGAGTCGATGGCGTGCTGTCCGGTCACGAAGGGGTAGACCCGCTTCGCACCCGCGGCGAGGAAGATTTCGCTCGCGATTTCGATGCCCCGCTGCATGCGCAGGGCGTCTTCGCGGCTCATGTCGTACACGATGAGGGGCGAACCGTTGCGTCCTTGCAGGACCCGTCCACGGCTGTGGTCTTGGATCATGAATCCGAACAGGGCCATGCGACGGTAGCTCTCCATCAGATCGACGAATTCCTTGCCGATGGACCAGATGCCGACGGCAGCGGTGGAGGGAGGCACGCTTGCTCCTTCGAGCATGAGGCCTTCGTCCGCGAACTCGTCCACGGCATAGCTCTGGGGAATCGCCCCGGTGACCATGTCGATGTTCTCGTCGAAGACGGCCATGACCTTGGAGGCTGGGTGAATGGACAGGTTGCGTCCGAGCCACCTGTTTCGGGAGCCGATACCGTTGGCGCGCAGGAGCAGGGGGGTCATGAGGGCGCCCCCCGACACGACGACGGCATCGGCCTTGACGCGGAGGGTTCGGCCGGAGGGAAGGCGGGCGAGGACGCCTGTTGCACGGCCGTGTTCTTGGAGGATCGTGTGGACGTGAGCTTGCGTGATGAGCTGCGCTCCGCGCTCGAGGGCGGCGGGAACGTAGCTGACGTCGGTGGATCGCTTGGCTCCTCTGGGGCAACCGAACACGCACACCCCGGCGCCGTCGCAGCCTGGCGCATTGCGCTGGACGGGGCCGTGGGAGAAGCCGAGGCGATCGGCCCCGCGTGCGACGACGCGAGCCACTCCCCCGAGGAACCGGTTCTCGGGGGTCTCGACGCCGAGCATGGTTTCGACGCGGGAGTAGTACGGGTCGAGCGACGAGCTGGAGAACTCGTGCAGGCCGTAGGCGCGACGCCAGCGAGCGAAGGTGCGTTCGGGGGCGCGGTAGCAGGTTCCGGAGTTGACGGCGGTGCTGCCGCCCACGGCTCTTCCGGCCCACACGGGCATGCCCACGTTGCCCAAGGCGAGGGTGAGGCCTGCGCCGCGGTACATTTTCTTGAACGCCTCGAAGGGGCGTCCGTCGAAGTGCCGTCGGTCGAAGTAGGGGCCTTCCTCGAGCAGCAGGACGGCGCGACCGCGGGATGCGAGCTCGTAGGCGCAGGGCGCTCCGCCCGCCCCTGTCCCGACCACGACCACCTCGCACTCGAGCTCGAGGTCTTCCTCGATCTCGGCGCCGTCGCTGACTTGCTGATGCCAGCGGGCGACCTCGGAGGCCGAGGGGGGATCGAACTGGAAGGGCACGTTGACCTTTTCGTAGAAGTCGGGGCTGTCGTAGTGCGCGAAGCGCATGGGGAGGAGAACAGCGCGAGCGAGGTGGGAGAGCGGTCGGAGGGACGAGTACTTCCATCGGGCGAAGTGCTCGGCGCGAGGCTTCAGGGGCAAGGCCGAGAAGGTTTGGCGGTGGGATGGCAAGGTGGACAGTTCGGCGGTCCAGAGCAGGGCGCGGTAGCCGTTCAGGTACATGGGGGGCAGATTCTCGAGCATCCCGAGGAGGCGTCGCGCGGTCCCGTCGCCGCCGGCTTCGAACAGCTTGCCTTGGGGGATGGCGGCCTCTGCGATGGCGGCCACGATGGCTCGTTCCCGGTGGGACAGGCACGTGGGAGCGGTTTCGTGACGCGGGACCAGCGACTGCACGGGCACGTCGATCGACGTGGCTGCGCAGGGTGAGGAGGGAGCCTGTGCGGTTGCCATGGTGGGCCTCGCTTTAGTTTCTAATATTCTGTAGCCACAGAATACGCAGAGTGCAAGTCACCCCATGGTTTGCGTAGCTTCGGGCCCGCTGTGGCCGGGAGACCTGCGGCTTCGAGGATTCGTCGGATGGCGCCTGTCCGTAGGGGCCTGAGCGCGAAACCCCCGGCATTGCGGGGGGATAGTTAATCCAAAGGCGTCCGATGTGTGTAGCCTTGGCAAGCCCTTCCGGGTGCTGCTCTCCGTCATGAGCCTTACCTCGACTTCAGCTCCCAGCGCAGCCCGCCGTCGGCGAAGCGGAGCGGTTGCGCGGCGTCTTCTCAGCTCGTTTCTGGCGGTGATGCTGGCGTTCGCGCTCACGGTCGGGTGGGGCGTCGTGGCCCAGCGTCGGACGGCGCGGGACAGTGAGCTTCTTCGGAGCGGGTACTTGCCGTTGGTGTTGTCGGTGGAGGCTGCGCTGGAGAACCAGAACCTGGTGAGTGCGCAGCTCAATCACATCACGGAGGCGAAGAATCCGGCGGATGCGCGCCAGTGGATCGAGACGGCGCGGCGACTTCGTCCGCGCATCTACGAGCGCATTCGCCTATCCGCGTCGGCGGGGGTGGTGCCGTCGACGGACCCGAGGGCGCGGCAGGTGGGGGAGGGGATCGTCGAGTCGTCGAGGGAGTTGGAGACGTTTCTGGCGGAGGATCGGGTGATGCTGGCGTCGCTGTTCGAGGCGCTGGAGCGAGGGGATGGGGAGAAGGCGAAGGAGTTGCGGGACGGGGTGTTGGCGCACGAGATCGCGGCGGCGCGGCGGGTGCGGTCGCTCAAGGAGCAGGTCGAGTCGGAGATGGACCGGCTGATAGGGGCGGCGAGAGAGCGGGAGCGGCGTGCGCTGCACAGTTTGCTGGTCCTGGCGGGGTTGACGTTGCTGGTGGGCATTGGGATGACGTTGTACGCGCGGCGCGTATTGCGGCCGCTGGCTGCGGTGACGGAGCGGGCGCAGGCGGTGGCGGCGGGGGACATGACGCCGCGGCCGGTGGTGGCGGCGCGGGACGAGATCGGTGAACTGGCGGCGACGTTCGAATCGATGGTGGCAGCGATCGCGAAGGCGAACGATGCGCGGTTGCAGGCGGAGCGTCTTGCGGCGGTGGGGCGGATGGCGGCGCACGTGACGCACGAGATCCGCAACCCGTTGTCGTCGATCGGGTTGAACTTGGAGCTGTTGGAGGAAGAGCTGGTGCAGGGGGAGGTATCGGAGGAGCCGAGGCAGCTGTTCAAGGCGATACGGCGGGAGGTGGACCATCTCAGCTCGTTGTCGGAAGAGTACCTGCGTCTTGCGCGTCCGCAGCATCCGCGGTTGGAGGCGGAGGGTTTGCCGGAGATGATCCGGGAGGTTTCGAGCTTTGTGCGCCCGGAGTTGGAGCGTGCGGGGATCGAGCTGGTGCTGGACATGCCGGAGCATGCGTCGGACGTGCTGCTCGACGAGCAACAGATTCGGCAGGCGTTGGTCAACCTGATCCGCAACGCGCGGGAGGCGATGGGCAAGGGGGGGAGGCTGTTGATTTCGCTTCGGGAATTGGGAGACTGGGTCGAGCTTGTGGTGGAGGACACGGGGTCGGGCATTCCGGACGATGTGCGGGCGAACATCTTCGACCCGTTCTTCACGACCAAGAATCGTGGTACGGGGCTCGGGCTTGCGATCACGCGGCAGGTCATGGACAGCCACGGTGGTTCGATTGCCTGTGAGCCGGTGGAGCCGCACGGAACGCGATTTCGGATCCGGCTGCGCAGGGCGGGCGAGGTGAATCGGCAAGCCGAGGATTCGCAAGCGGGCCGTATCGATTCATGACGAGAGCGAGGACACATGGTTGGCAGTGACAAGCGAGGAGGAAGGGACCCCAGGACGATCCGACCGGTGGAGATCATCCCCGGGTTTCATCGCCTCGCGGAGGGGTCTGTTCTGTACAAGGCGGGCGGGACTGTGGTGCTGGTGACGGCGTCGGTGGACGAGAGCGTGCCGGACTTCATGCGCGGTCGGGGGACCGGATGGGCGACGGCGGAGTACCAGATGCACCCGCGCGCCAACCCGACGCGACGTGAGAAGCGCGATGGGCGTGGGCGACCGATTTCAGGTCGCAGCCAGGAGATCCAGCGGCTCATTGGTCGGTCGCTTCGGGCTGCGATCCTTCTCGATCAACTCGGTGAGCGCACCATCGCGATCGACTGCGACGTGCTGGAGGCCGACGGTGGGACGCGGACGGCGTCGATCACGGGCGCGTGGGTGGCGCTGGTTCTGGCGCTGTCGAAGCTGCGCGACCGAGGGCTGTTGACCCAGCCGGTGCTTCGGGATCAGGTGGCGGCGGTGAGCGTCGGTCACGTGGACGGAGGGCTGGCGCTCGACCTTTGCTATGCGGAGGACAGCAGTGCGAGGGTGGACCTCAACCTCGTCGCCACGGGGCGGGGCGGCATCGTGGAGATCCAGGGCACGGCCGAGGGGGAGGCGATCCCACGTGCGGACATGGACGCGCTGGTCGACCTCGCTCTCGAGGGGATCGGTTCGCTGCTCGAGCTGCAGCGCAAGGCCCTTCGCGACGTGGGCGTTGAGGTGGGTCCTTTGATGGTCCAGGGACACCCCTCATGAACGGCTTCGACACCACGGTCGTGCTCGCCACGTCGAACCCCGGCAAGCTGGCCGAGTTCAAGGTCTTGCTCCAGGGCATTCCGATCGAGTTGGTGAGCGCGGCGGAGGTGCTCGGGGAGATGCCATCGGTGCTCGAGGACGGGGAGACGTTCGAGGCCAACGCGATCAAGAAGGCGCGAGCGATCGCGGAGGACGCGTTGATGCTGACGCTGGCGGACGATTCGGGGCTCGAGGTGGACGTGTTGCAGGGGGCGCCTGGGGTCCGCAGTGCGCGTTTTGCAGGGGAGCGGGCGACGGACGCGGAGAACAACCAGGCCTTGCTCCAGGCCTTGCGCGACGTGCCGCAGGAGGACCGTCGGGCGCGGTTTCGTTGTGTGTTGTGCGTCATCGACCCGTGGTCAGCGGCGGAGGGGTTGGTGGTGGCGCAGGGGACGTGTGAGGGGGCAATTGCGCGGTCTCCGCGGGGGTTTGGTGGGTTTGGCTACGACCCGCTCTTCGTGGTGGACGGGGGGGATCGGACGATGGCGGAGCTATCGGATGGGGAGAAGAACCGGGTGAGTCACCGGGCGCGGGCGGTGGCGGAGCTTCGTCCGAAGTTGATGCGGCTCTTGGAGGACCGTGCGGTGACGACGGAGCGGATTTCGGTGTTGGGCTTGCCTTAGGGGTTTTTCTAAGGGAGCTTTCGCAAAGCCTCCTCGCCGCGCTCACGCGGAAAGCGCCTCACCTTCGGACCGGAGATCTCCAAACCCAAGCACGTTCTTCGAACAGTGTTTGCTTTCGGCCTAGTGCGTCAACGCTTCGCGTCGATGCTTTCGCGAGCATGGCGCGCTGTGTCAAGGTTTCCGAAGGAACGCGCAAACGGTTCTGCCCACCGGGGCGGTGATTTGCTAGGTTGGCGCCCCCCGCACCTTAGGCCGGAGGCGAGACCGCATGTCAGAAACGGAGAACCTGCTCTTCGAGATTGGTGTCGAAGAGCTTCCTGCATCCTATGTCGAAAAGGCATTGGTGGTGCTTCCCGACCTGTTCGAGAAGCGTTTGCTGCAAGCGCGGCTGACGCACGCTGGGGTGAGAGCGTTCGGCACGCCCCGTCGCTTGGCGGTCTTCGTCTACGATCTGGCGCTGCGGCAGCCCGACCTGAGCGAGGCGGTGCAGGGGCCGCCGGTGCAGATCGCGTTCGACAAGGAGGGCAAGCCGACGAAGGCGGCCCTTGCGTTCGCGCGGAAGATCGGGTGTGAGGTCGACGACCTGGAGCGTGTGGATTCGGGCAAGGGAGTGTACCTGGTGGGCACGCGGCAGGAGGCAGGCAAGCCCACGATGGATCTGCTGGGCGCGATGCTCGCGGACGTATGCGCGGCGATCCCGTTTCGGAAGTCGATGCGGTGGAGCGACGGGGACACGGCCTTTGGCCGTCCGGTGCGCTGGTTGGTGGCGCTGTTGGGCGGGCAGGTGGTGGACATGGCGTTCGCGGGGGTGCGCAGTGGCCGTTTGACGATGGGTCACCGGTTTCTGTCGCCCGATCCCATCGAGATCCCGGACCCGGAGGATTACGTCGAGCTGTTGCGGGAGGCCCATGTGATCGTGGATCCTGGCGAGCGCGGCGAGATGATGATGGAGCGACTCCGGGAGGTGTGCGAGGAAGCGGGGACGACGCTTGTGGAGGACGATTTTCTCCGGCGGGAGAACTTGAACCTGGTGGAGGAGCCGCAGGTGATCGCGGGTTCCTTCGACGAGGTGTTTCTGGCGTTGCCCGAGGACGTGATCATCGCGGTGGCGAAGGGTCACCAGCGGTACTTCTGCGCGCGCAGGTCGGACGGGGAGTTGGCGCCGATGTACCTGTCGGTGGCGGGCACGGCCTTGAAGCCCGACGTGGTGCGGGTGGGTAACGACCGGGTCATGCGTGCGCGGCTTTCGGACGCTCGGTTCTTCTACGGGGAGGACATGAAGGTGCGGCTGGCGTCGCGTTTCGACCAGCTCAAGGGGATCGTGTTCCAGAAGCGACTCGGCAGCGTGCGTGACAAGGTCGAGCGCATGGAGCGTCTGGTGGATGTGCTTGGCGCGTCGCTGGGCATGAAGTCGGGGACGGTCGAGGTGGCCAAGCGAGGCGCGCATCTTTGCAAGTGCGACCTGGCGTCGCTGATGGTGGGGGAGTTCCCGGAGCTGCAGGGCGAGATGGGAGCGGCCTATGCGTTGGGGCAAGGTGAGCCCGAGGCCGTCGCGCGGGTCATCGCCATGCATTACCAGCCCAAGGGCGCGTCGGACGCGACGGCGGACGATGACCCGGCGGCGCTCGTGGCGCTTGCGGATCGGCTGGACACGCTGGTGGGGTGCTTTTCGGTGGGGCTGATCCCCACGGGTGCGGCGGACCCTTACGCGTTGCGTCGCGCCTGTCTTGGCGTGTTGCGCACGGTGCTGGACCGGGGGTATGACCTGTCGCTTTCCGCGGCATTCGAGGCTGCGTATGCGGGGTTCGAGGGGGTCAAGCTGGACGCGACGATGCAAGAGACGCGTGCGAAGCTCGGGGACTTTTTCCGGGACCGTCTGCGTGGGCTCTTGATCGAGCATCACCCGCACGACGTGGTGGATGCGTGTTTGGCGTCGGGGCACGACGTTCCCACGGACGTGCGGGCGCGGGTGGTGGCGTTGGCGGGGTTGGAGCCGTCGGTGCGTTCGAAGGCGGGGGAGGTCTTCAAGCGGGCGACGAACATCGCGAAGGATGCGCCTTCGGGGGAGCCGGTGGATCCTGTGTCGATCGGTGCAGGGGTTCACGAGGCGGAGATTGCGACCTATCGCGGGCTTGGGGACCTTGACGGCAGGCTGCGGAGTGCGCAGAACACGCGGGACTTCCCTGCGGCCTTCGCGGCGATTGCCGCCTTTGCGCCCCTTCTTGGCGACTTCTTCATCCACGTTCTCGTCATGGACGAGGACCGGGTGCTTCGAGAGAACCGGCTACGACTGATGAGATCCATTTCCGAGCGCTGCTCGGGTGTCGCTCACTTCAACATGCTCACGTGAGGTCGATTATGTCCAAGTACGTCTACTTCTTCGGCGGCGGCAAAGCCGACGGCAAGGCTGCGCAGAAAAACCTGCTGGGTGGCAAGGGTGCCAACCTGGCGGAGATGGTGAACATCGGGATCCCGGTGCCTCCGGGGTTCACGTTGACCACCGAGGTCTGCACGGACTTCTTCAAGAACGGCGGGAAGTTCCCGGCGGAGCTCTCGGCCCAGGTCGACGAAGCGCTGGCGATGACCGAGAAGCTGCTCGGCAAGAAGTTCGGTGATCCCACCAACCCGCTGCTCTTCAGCGTACGCAGCGGCGCCCGGGCGTCGATGCCGGGCATGATGGACACGGTCTTGAACCTCGGACTCAACGACGAGATCGCGGCTGGTCTTGCGAAGAAGACTGGCAACGAGAAGTTCGTGTGGGACGCGTATCGTCGGTTCATCACGATGTACTCGGACATCGTTCTCGAGGTGAGCAAGGAGCACTTCGAGGGGGATCTCGAGGCGACGCGTCGTGAGGTGGCGAAGGGCAAGGGCATCGACATCGCGAAGCACAACGCGGAGGAGCTCAAGACGATGGTTCCGGACTCGGAGCTCGGCGCCGAGGATTTCCGCAAGCTGGTGGGTGTCTTCAAGGAGATCGTCAAGAAGCACACGGGCAACCCGTTCCCCACGGACCCGAAGGAGCAGCTTTGGGGGGCGATCGGTGCGGTGTTTGGCAGCTGGAACAACCAGCGTGCGAAGACGTACCGCAAGATGCACGACATCCCCGAGGCGTGGGGTACGGCGTGCAACGTGCAGTCGATGGTGTTCGGCAACCTGAGCGACGCGAGCGCCACGGGCGTGGCCTTCACGCGTGACCCGTCCACCGGCGAGAACGTGTTCTACGGCGAGTGGCTTCCCAACGCGCAGGGTGAGGACGTGGTGGCGGGCATTCGCACCCCGTTCAACGTCACGAAGGCGTCGGCGATCAAGGGAGGCAACCCGGGCTCCTCGCTCGAGGAGAAGATGTCGAAGTCCTACAAGGTCCTCGAGGACATCTATCTCAAGCTCGAGAAGCACTACCGCGACATGATGGACATCGAGTTCACCATCGAGGAAGGCACGCTGTTCATGCTGCAGTGCCGCGTTGGCAAGCGGACGGCCGCGGCCGCGGTGCGCATGGCGGTCGAGATGGCGAAGGAGGGCCTCATCACGAAGGAGGAGGCGATCCTGCGCGTGGACCCGGCTTCCATCGATCAGCTCCTGCATCCCATGCTCGACCCGAAGGCCGTGAAGAAGACCCTGGCGACCGGCCTGCCGGCGAGCCCCGGCGCGGCCAGCGGCATCGTGGTCTTCAGCGCGGACGATGCTGAGAAGCTTGCTTCCGAGGGCAAGAAGGTCTTGCTCGTCCGCATCGAGACGTCGCCCGAGGACATCCACGGGATGCAGGCGGCGCAGGGCATCCTGACGGCGCGTGGCGGCATGACCAGCCATGCGGCCGTGGTCGCTCGTGGCATGGGCAAGTGCTGCGTGGCTGGCGTGTCCGCTCTCAACATCGACTACAAGGCGCAGAAGATGGATATCACTGTCTACGAGGGCAAGAAGGCCGTCGAGACTGTGACCATCAAGGCTGGGGAGTCGATCACGCTCGACGGTTCGGCGGGCAAGGTCTACCTGGGCCAGATCCCGACCATCGAAGCGCAGCTCACAGGTTACTTCGGCGAGTTGATGGTGTGGGCCGACGAGGTTCGCCGGCTCAAGGTGCGCACGAACGCGGACACGCCGCACGACTCCGAGGTGGCGCGCAAGTTCGGGGCGCAGGGCATTGGCCTGTGCCGCACGGAGCACATGTTCTTCGGTGAGGATCGCATTGCCGCCGTGCGCGAGATGATCCTGAGCGACACGGTGGAGCAGCGCAAGAAGGCGTTGGACAAGCTTCTGCCGTTCCAGCGCGAGGACTTCATCGGCATCTTCAAGGCGATGGACGGGCTGCCCGTGACCATCCGCACGCTCGACCCGCCGCTGCACGAGTTCCTCCCCAACGAGCACGGGCAGATCGAGGATCTTGCGAAGACGATGGGCGTTACCGTGGCGAAGCTGGTCCAGAAGACGGAAGAGCTCCACGAGTTCAACCCGATGCTCGGCCACCGCGGCGTGCGCCTTGCCATCACCTACCCTGAGATCGCGACCATGCAGATGCGAGCGATCTTCGAGGCGGCTGTGGCTTGCGCGAACGAGGGCGTGGACGTTCAGCCCGAGGTGATGATTCCCCTCGCGATGACCAAGATGGAGCTCGACAAGATGAAGGCGGAGTTCGACGCCATTGCGAAGGAAGTCCTTCCCAAGGCGAAGAAGCCGCTCCACATCATGTTCGGGACGATGATCGAGCTGCCGCGGGCGGCGTTGTGCGCCAACGAGTTGGCGAAGACGGCCGAGTTCTTCTCGTTCGGCACCAACGACCTGACCCAGACCACGATGGGCCTGTCCCGCGACGACGCTGGCCGGTTCCTGCCGGACTACGTGAACGCTGCCATCTTCGCGAAGGATCCCTTCCAGTCCCTCGACGTCGAAGGCGTGGGACAGCTTGTGACGATGGCGGTGGAGAGGGGCAAGGCGACCCGTCCCGACATCAAGCTCGGCATCTGCGGCGAGCATGGTGGCGACCCGGCGTCGATCCACTTCTGCCACAAGGTCGGCCTGGCCTACGTGTCCTGCTCTCCGTTCCGCGTTCCGATAGCGCGTCTCGCGGCGGCTCAGGCTGCGCTCGCTGACAAGGGCGGCAAGGTCGCCAGCACCGCGTAGAACGCGTCCCCACGGCCGGTTCCTCGTGGGTCATTTCCACGGCGGAACCGGCTTCGTTTCCCCCGGCTTCAACCCACCCAGGTGCTCGAGCACATCGCGGTACTTCGGGTCCGACGGGCGATACACGATCATGCCGTCGCCCACGGCGCCTCCGCCGGTCGCGCGGAGGTGGAGCGTGATCGTGCCGTCGGAGGCCATGGTGGCTGCGCCGATGCTGTCGACCTGAGGACTTGGTGGGGTGTTGGTGGGGGCGGACGTCGTGGGTGTCGCCCCTTCGGTCTTGTCCAAGGGGGCTGCCGGGGTTTCCGACGCCTTCGGTTGGGCCGAGGGGTTCGCTGAGGTGATGGGCGCATTGCGGTCGGAGTCGGCGATCGATGTGACCGGCTCGGATTTGCCCCCCTGACAACCCGAGAGCAGACCAACAGCCAACCATGCGAAACGATGCATGGGGGAAGGATAGGGCAAGGCGCGTTCAATGTGCCGGGGCTCGACGTGCGGGTTGCCCATCGGTTACCCGTGCCTTCCCGGCTTCCGGTCACGGAATCGCTCGGGCCACCGGAATAGCGACGTGCGAGGTGGCTTGGGGCCGCATGTCACGATCTCGTCGCAAACCGCCCGGGCCCACCCTTTCCGACGGCAAGGTCCGGTCAAACGCGCTACGCTGCATCGACATCCCCGGCCCTTTCCTTCGAGGAGATGTCCCCGCAGGCCCCGGAGACCCTGTGCACGGGCGCATGATGGCACGTGCTCTTGCTGCCGTGGTTCTGCAACCCCCGTGCGGATGCTTGGAGGTCTTGATGCAACGTAGGCAACAGTTCACATGGCTGGCTGCGTCGGTTGGCGCGGCGTTCGTTCTTCTCGTAGGTGCTTGTGGAAGTGATGACCCAAGCTCGTCGAACCCTGGTGGTTCGGGTGGAGGGCCTGGGGGCACGGGTGGCGTGGCTGGTGAGGCGGGCACGGGTGGCGTGGCTGGTGAGGCGGGCACGGGCGGAGGCGGAACCGGCGGCGCAACCGGTGGAACCGGGGGCGCAACGGGTGGAACGGGTGGAACGGGTGGCGGTGGTTCGGGAGGTGCTCCCGGTGAATGCAACATTGCCAACCCCGGTGACGACAGCACGGTTCATAGCTGCGGCTCGCTCGGCAACCCGCCTGCGTCCGGCACGTGCACGGTGACCGCGGGGACCGGAAGCACCGTCTACCGTGGGGTCGTGCTGGCCCCGGACGACGTGTACGAAGGGGGCGAGGTGGTAGTGGACGCGCAGGGCGTCATTCAGTGTGTGGGCTGCGACTGCTCGGGTGAGGCGTCTTATGTGGCCGCGACGAAGGTTGTTTGTCCGAAGGGCGTGATCAGCCCCGGGTTGATCAACGCGCACGACCACGTGACGTTTGGCAACAACCGGCCCTTCGGGACGGGTGATCCCGCCGTGCTCAAGGACGTGCGCTATCAACACCGCCACGAGTGGCGCAAGGGCAAGAACGGTCTGCCCAAGATCCCGGTGAACAGCGGGGCGAGCGAGGCGGTGCAGGTGGGCGTCGAGCTTCGCTTCATGATGAGCGGGGCGACGTCGATCAACGGGTCGAATGGTGGAAGCGGCCTGCTGCGGAACCTGGACAAGGACGAGAAGGACGAGGGGTTGGTGCAGAGCGCGCTCGAGTACCAGACGTTCCCGCTCGGGGACAATGACGGGCAGATGATTGCGAGTGGTTGCGACTACCCGCAGCTGGACTCGACGAGCTGGGCGCAGGGGCATGCGTTTTACGTTCCCCACGTGTCCGAGGGGATCAACAAGGAGGCGCGCAACGAGTTCGTGTGCTTGAGCCAGGGGAACAACAACCTGCTGTTCAGCAAGTCCGCGTGGATTCACGGTGTGGGGCTCGTGGCTGACGACGTGAAGTACTTCTCGCGCACGGGCACGAAGCTGATTTGGTCGCCGCGAACGAACGTGTCGCTGTACGGGGACACGAACCGTGTGACGCTTTTCCACAAGGCGGGAGCGATCATCGCGCTGGGCACGGACTGGGTGGCGAGTGGTTCGATGAGCCTGGTGCGCACATTCGAGTGCGTGCGGGGGTTGAACGACAACAACTTCGGTGGGTACTTCTCGGACGAGGACTTCTGGCGCATGGCGACGACCAACGGTGCGCTTGCCACGGGCACGCACAACGTGATTGGCATGCTGAAGAAGTCGTATCTTGCGGACATCGCGATCTTCAACGGTGCGCAGAACGACAAGCACGCGGCCGTGACGCGCGCGGGGTTGGCGGACACGGTGCTGGTGCTGCGGGGTGGTCGCCCGATGTACGGTGACGCTTCCTTGCTGAGCTCGCTTGGCAAGGGTGGGTGCGAGGACGTGCCGAAGGCCGCGGACGCAGCGAGCAATGCCGCGTGGCAAACGGGCGTGTGCGGCGTGGCGAAGAAGGCCTGTGTGGACGACGACCCGAGTGCGACCGTCACCCTCCAAGGTGTGGTTTCGGCCCTCGATCCCATCTACCCGCTGTACTTCTGCGGGGTGCCGGAGAACGAGCCCAGCTGCGTGCCGATGCGTACGAGTCCGAACCCGTACGGTGGCATTCCCACCGCGAACGATCAGGACGGCGACGGCGTGGAAGACGCCAACGACAACTGCCCGACGGTCTTTAACGCGATCCGCACCTTGGACGATGGCAAGCAAGGGGACTTTGACGGTGACAACATCGGCGACGAGTGCGACGAGTGTCCGTTCGACGCGAACAACTCGTCGTGCGAGTACAACTGGGCCGCGAACGACGTGGACTGCGACGGGATCAAGAACGGGTCGGACAACTGCCCGGACGATGCGAACGCGGGACAGGAGGATCAGGACGCGGACGGCAAGGGTGATGCGTGTGACAAGTGCCCGACGGTGGCGAATCCTGGCGGGGCGAAGTGTCCTGCTGCGGCGATCACGATCGAGCAAGCTCGCAAGACCTTCGACCTCGGGGACGAGGTGATGTTCGAGGGTGCGGTGGTGACGGGCGTGCGCAAGCCGGTGGGGTCGTCGAACGGGTTCTACCTTTCGGACGCGAACCCGATGCCGTGGGGATGCATCTTCGTGCATACGGGCAGCGCGGCCCCGTCGGTGGCGGTGGGGGATCGGCTCAACATTCAGGGAGAGCTGGCGGAGTTCAACGGTTTGAATCAGCTGTCGAGCGGCTTCTCCATCTCGAGCACCACGCCTGGTGCACCGATTGCGCCGATGGCGGTGACTGTGGCGGACCTCATCGGCGCGGACGCCGAGGGATACGAGTCCTGCCGGGTCGAGATCCAGACGGTGTCGACGGTGACGATGGGCACGGGTGTGGGTTTCTCGCAGAACGGCTCGCAGATCCGGGCGAGCAACTTCATCTGGGCTGGCGGCGCCTTCCCGGGCGCGGGACAGAACTTCGCCAGCGTGCGCGGCTTCTCGGGCATCTACAGCGGTGCGCGAGAGCTCTTGCCGCAGGTGGATGCCGACCTCACCCCTTGACGGGGAATTAGCAAAGCCTACGGTGCGGCAAGGCCGTGCCAAGCAAGCTCCACCAGTGGCACGGCAAGGCCGTGCCCAAGGCGCTACCTACCCAAGGTCCTCCGCAGTTGATCAAGGCCCTCCCCAAGGTCCTCTTGCGAAGGGATGTTGGCAGGTGGCACGGCGTTGCCGTGCGCAAGGCTGGGCGCGACAGTCTTCTCGCCTTCAAACGTGTCTCTTCGCCCTTGGGCACGGCGTTGTCGCGCCGTCACGGTTCCGGACGTGGGGAAGGTTGCCCGGTTGCCGGCGTACCAGGACGAGAGAGTTAAGTTTCTTGGCGTGAAGGCAGGGCTAAGTCCTCCTCCTTCGCTTCCAGGGGTGTGGATTTGTGGACACGGTTGCGGGTGCCGCTGCCGGTGTCTTGACGCACGGGTCTCCATGAACGGACGACGTATGAATGCGATGCGACCTTCCGGGGCCACAGGGGTCGCGCGAGCTTCCGGCTCGTCGGTGCGCGCCGCGCTCCTGCCCGTGTTCGAGGACCTGCGTCGGCAAGCCCTGGGCCTCGAGGAACAAGGTGTCTCTCCGTCGCAGATCGCGACTGCAGTAGAGGACATCATCGATGGGGTCACCCCTGTCGAGCCGGCGGTCGTCCCTCTGGCCTTTCGTCTCGCGTGGATCGTCACCGTGTATGCGCCGTCCTTCGATCCCGTGCTTGTGGCCACGGTGCCCTTCTGTCTCGAGAGCATCATCGAGGGCTATGCGACGCTCGACGACCTTTTCGAGCATGTTGCGTCGTCGGAACCGGCGAAGGATGCGCCGCGGCTTCCGTTGGACCTGGCGACCCGTTCGGTGGTTGACCTCGAGAGGGAGGTGCGCGCGGCGGCGGTGGCGTTGCGCGATGACCCTGAGGTGTACGAGCGCATCATCGCGCGCCTCGGGGAGGAAGATTTGCGCACGGAGTTGAGGCCCGTGCTTCGAGGTGTTCCGGCATCGGAGAGCTCGATGGGATCACGGTCCGTGGTGAACCGATGGCCGACGGCTGTTCGGGAGGCGGTGGTGTCGGTGCTGCAGCTGGAGCCATCGCCTGGGGCGGTGCCGTTGATGCGACAGATCGCGGGGAGGCTGGACGCGCGGAGCGTGCGGCGGCTGGCTGGTGAGCTGGTGCATGTGTCTGCTGACGAGGCCTCTTTGCAGATTCGGGTGCAAGCCGCGGCGTCGCTGCTGGCGATGAATCGATCGGGGCATCTCGGCCGTCTCTGATCGTCGTTCGCGATCCCAAACGGGGGTGGTAGACTCCCGTGCTCTCGGTGGGATCGCGGCATGGACCAGACGTTTGGACGCTATCGGCTGCTCGAGCGCCTCGGCAAAGGTGGGATGGCCGAGGTATTCAAGGCCAAGAGCTTCGGGGTCGAGGGGTTCGAGAAGGTCCTGGTCGTGAAGCGAATCCTGCCGGAGTTGGCGCGCAACGCTCGCTTCGTCGAGATGTTCGTCCACGAGGCCAAGCTGTCCGTGCGGCTTTCCCACGCCAACATCGTGCAGGCCTTCGACCTGGGCATGGTCAACCCTCCCGATGGCAAGGGTTCCCCCTCGTACTTCATCGCGATGGAGTACGTGGCGGGGCTCGACCTGGCTGGCCTGATCGGCAGAACACGACGCCAGAACCTCCAGCTGCCGGTGGGGCTTTGTTTGTTCGTTGCGAGCGAGGTCTGCAAGGGGCTGGACCATGCACACCGTCGCTGCGACGATCAGCGGGAGCCGCTCGGCATCGTGCATCGAGACGTCTCTCCCCAGAACGTGCTGCTGTCCTGGGAGGGCGACGTCAAGATCACGGACTTTGGGATTGCGAAGGCGAGGGACCTGCACGGGGAGCGTCCCGACGCGGTTCGCGATGGGCGACTCGCGGGCAAGGCCGCGTACATGAGCCCGGAGCAGGCGCGTTCGGACGGCGTGGACGCGCGCAGTGACATCTTCTCTCTGGGGACGCTGCTGTACGAGATGATCACGGGTGTGAACCCGTTTCGCGCGGACACCCCTGGAGACACGCTTGCGCGTGTGCAGCGTGGGCAGGCGCAATCGGTGCACACCCATCGAGAGGACGTTGACCCGGCGCTGTCCGCCATCGTCGCCAGGGCGATGGCGCCGGACCCGCGAGACCGGTTCGGCACGGCGGGCGCCCTTCACGACGAGTTGCTCGCGTTCATGTACGCCTCGGGCACGCGCTTTTCCGGCAACGACCTGATCGATTTCCTCGATCCGCTTCGCACTGGCGCGGGGGACGAGCTCGAGATGTCGGACATGCTGATCGAGGGGTCGACGTCGGACCGTGGCGACGTGACGCCCGCGGAGGTGCCTGAGTTGCGGGCTTGCACGCCTTCGGTGCGCGTGACCACGTGCCTGCCGATGGTCAGCTATGCGTCGACGATTGGGGAGCGGCGCGAGGTGACGGCGGTGGTGATCAGGACGACGGGTGTGGCGTTGCCGGATGCGCAACGGCAGCGGGTGAAGGACACGCTGGCGCGGTACGGAGCGCGGCTGACCGATGAGACGAGGGAGAGTCTGGTCAGTCTTCTGGGGTTGGGGGATGCGGACGGGCGTGACACGGAGACGGCGGTGAGGTGTGCGCTGGTGGTGTTGCGGCAGCTATCGTCGGGGCGGTGGCGAGCGAGCGCGGGGGTGCATGCGGGGCGTGTGCAGCTGCACGATTCGGGGGAGCCGGCGAGGGACGAGACGTACACGGGTGTGGTCGAGGTGGCGTCGAAGCTGGCGACGGTGGCGGATGGGCGGTGCGTGGTGTCGCGGACGGCGGCGCGGCACGTGCGCAACGTGTTCGAGCTCGAGCAGGCGGTCTTGCGTGAGCCTGCGAGCCTTGCGGGTGCGGGGTGGGTCGTGGGGGAGCCTCGCACGCCGGACGATGCATTGCGACGGTTCGTAGGTCGTGAGGAGGAGTACCGCCGGATGGGCAAGGTCCTGGCGGGTGCGGCGCGACGCAAGCTCAAGGTCGTGACGGTGCGCGGTGACCAAGGGATCGGCAAGACGAGGTTTGTGCACGCGCTAGAGCGTCGCTTGAAGCGCGGGGCGTACAACATCGGGGTGTATCTTGCGACGTGTCCTCCGCTCGGCAGGGAGATGCCGCTGTCGGGGATGTCGTCGATGCTGCGTGTGCTGTGCGGGGTGGAGGAGGGCGACGGTCCGGAGCGGATTGCGGCGGTGGAGCCGCGGTTGCGAGCGCTTGGGTTGACGGACGAAGAGCGGGGGGCGGTGCTGGGGCAGCTGGGGGCGTCATCGATCGAGGTGGTGGGGCCGTGTGTGCCGCCGCTGCGTTCGGCCTTCGCTCGGATGCTGCAGCGGTTGAGCGAGGATCGGGTCCACGCGTTCGTGTGGGACGACGCGCAGGCGTTGGACGAGGAGACGTACGACGTGTTGGTGGCGGCGTCGAAGCGTCTGTCGACGGCGCGGGCGGTGCTGGTGTTGTGCACGCGGTCGTTCGAGGCGCACCCGTTGAGTGGACATGCCGATCACACGTACCTGGATCTTGGGGAGCTGGCGGACGGCGAGGTGGCGGCGCTGGTGGCGGCGCGAGCGGGGGTTGTGCAGGCGCCGCAGGAGCTCGTGACGTTTTGCCAGCAGCGAGCGGGGGGACATCCGCTGTTCGTGGAGGAATTGGTCAAGGAGCTGATGGAGACTGGGGCGCTGGTGGTGCAGGAAGGGCGTGTGGAGAGCCTGCGTTTGACGGGGGAGGTGGCGGCGCCTCGGCCGCTCAAGTCGCTGTTGGCCGCGCGCATGACGCGTTTGGATGTGTCGAGCAAGGCGGTGTTGCACGCTGCGGCGGTGCTGGGGGCGCCCGCGCACGTGGAGGTCTTGTCGGGGATGCTGGGCATGGGGCTCAAGCAAGTGGAGTTGGCCATTGCGGTGCTCGAAGAGCGGGGGATGATGAGGCGAGCGGGGCCGTCGACCTCGAACATGGGCTCGCCGTTGCTGCGCGAGGTGGTGCTCGAGTCGATTGCGCCGGAGTCCAGGCGGGAGCTGCACGGGGCGGCGGCGGCAGCGTACGAGATGGTGCTGGGCGATCAGCTCGAGGCTGTGGCCGAGCGGATCGGGATGCACCTGGTGGAGGCGGGGGAGCGACACAGGGCGGCGCGGTTGTTCGCGCTGTCGGCGAAGCGTCGGGTGCGGTCGGGACAGTTGGAAGGAGCGGTGCTGGATTACCTTCGCGCGCTCAGCTACGTGGACCTGGCGGACTGTCCGGTGGACACCCTGATGGAGTGGCTGTCAGACCTGCGCGACGTGGTGCAGCGGGTGCGATCGGCGACGTCGTTGCCGGAGTTGCTGGAGCGCGTGATCGCGCGGGTGGACAAGGCGGGCACGGTGCGGCAGCGCGTGATCGCGCGGGTGGATGGGGCGGGGATGCTGACGTTCGTGCACCTGTTCGATGCGGCGACGGCGCTGGTGGACGCGGCGCTCGAGTTGGCGGGGGAGCGGCAGGATCTGAGGCAGCTGGCGATGCTGGCGCAGGCGTCGATCCACGGGATTCGCGGGGAGTTTGGGGCGGCGATCGGGGTGTACGAGGGGATGGGGGCGGTGTCCTTCGAGGGCAAGGATGCGTACCGGCATGCGTTGGGGTTGGCGCAGGCGTACGGCGCGACGGGGGAGAAGCAGCGGGCGCTCGAGCACCTGGAGCGAGCGACGGCGGTATCGGAGACGGGGGACGTGGGAGGGGCGGTGGAGCGCGAGAAGCTGCGGGCGCTGATCTTCCATTTTTCGGGGGACTTCCCGGAGGCGGCGATGGCGTCGGCGCGAGGGGCGGATCTGGCGCAATCGATCGGGCTTTCGTACGAGACGGCGCTTGGGCTGCACAACCTTGGGGATTCGTGGCTGTGGGTGGAGGACTTCGCGCGGTCGCATGCGGCGTTTCGGCAGTCCTTGGCGATTGCGGAGCAGTACGGGTACGAGCGGCTGGCGCGGCACAACCGCATGTATCTGCTTTACCTGGAGGGGCGTCAGGGGGCGGAGGGGGCGCTGGGCACGTTGCGTGTGCTGGTGCGGGAAGCGGATGAGGCGGGGCTCACGTGGGACGCGTTGGACGGGCGTTTCTTGCTGGGGGCGCTCGCGTACCGGCTGGGGGATGCGAAGGTGGCGCGGGAGGAGCTAGAGCGTGCGCGGATTCTCGCGCGCGAGTGTCACAGTCACTTGATCGAGCGAAGTGCGATGGAGTTGTTGGGCAAGGTGGGGCAGGGGTGAGCGAGGGTCACCCCTCGACCTTGCAGGTTTGGATCTTGCCTACCCAGGCTTCCATGGGCTTGCTGAACGGGTCCTTCTTTCCGAAGCGCACGCGCACGTCCTTCGGTCGGTCGACGAGTTCGACCACGCACCGAACGGTGAAGCGCTTCAACTGTTTGCGAGGGCGCGTGCCCGGAGGCTCGTCGTCGTACCGGCGACGGACGTCTGGGAGCTCGAACAGGTCGGGGAGCAGGAGCATGACGTGATCGACGGTGACGTACGGGGCGAGCGAGGGGGAATCGCTGTCCTGGGCTTTTTCCGTGGGCGTTCGGTATGCGCAGGACCCCGTGGGCAAGGGGGTGGGAAACACACAATCGAGGTCGTGTCGGTCGCTGGTCAGGAGCGTGATGGACGTTCCCACCTTGCTGCCAAGTTTCCAGACGTCGCGTTCGGGAGCTTGCCTGAACACGTACAGAGCGATGCTGGCGCTGGTAGCGATCGCGACGATGACTGCTTGCGTGACGAGGTGGAGTCGCCGAGTCATTGCCACATCTCGAAGGGTACGCGTAGCAGGTAAGCTTGGCGGGTCAGGGGTAGATGAGTCCAGATTGGGGCGTAGAAGGCCGCGACGATGGCGATCGCGGCAAGGGCGACGAGAGCTGTGACGGGCTTTCGGCGGTAGAGGGAGAACAGCAGGCCTGCGGCGAGGACGAGGCCAAAGCCGTAGGCTGGCAGGTAATGATAGATGTAGGAATCGCGGTGGGAAACCATCCACGGAAAGATCGGAAGGAACCAGAAGAGGGCGAGCCACGCCCACGGAGTCGAAGGGCCGAGGAACGCTGACGGCGTACTGGGGCCTGACACACCGGCTCGATGGGCGAGGGTTGCGACGAGCCGTTGCGGCATGCGGACGAGAAGGACGAGAAGGGTGAGGTTCACGCACCACCACAAGAGCGGGTGACCCAGCGACGTCATCATGCGAACCCCTCCCTCGATGGCATGAGCGATCATCGGAATGGGCTGAGTGGGCACGAGCCAGGTGAACCACTCGGATGTATAGGGATGGGTCATGGCCGTGAGGGCTTGGTGGTGTTCGACGAGAGCCTGGGTCGCGTTGAGGACGGCAAGTGGACCTGCGGGGCGCCCGCTGAGGTGGAGGCCGAGTGAGAACTGAGCCACATAGGTCAAGGGCACGAGCAGAAGGGCCGGGAGGCTCCATCGAAGGGTGCGGTGTCGTGCCACGATGACCCAGGCAAGTGCCGGGACCATGACGATCCCAGAGAACTTGACGCCTACCGCTAGGCCGACGAGGACGCTGGCGATCGCCACGTGCCAGACGCGGGTGGCCTTCACGATGGCGAGTGCACTTGCCAGCATCAGCATGGCGAGCGTGCCGTCGAGTAGCGCGATGCGGGAGTAGGAAAGGAAGAACCCATCGGCGGCGACGAACGCGGCGGCGATCCATCCCGCTCGGTGATCGCGGAAGAGGTGGGAAGCGAGGCGATGGGCGAGGACGATGGAGAGGATGCCCGCCGCCAACGAAGTGAGGCGCCACGCGAAAGCGTTGTCGCCCAGAAGAAGAATGGAAACGGCGACCGGAAGCTTGCCGAAGGGCGGGTGATCGTTGGTGTCCGGGAGGCCCGCGATGTAGTTCCGGGCGTTCACCACGAAGTGGTGTTCGTCGAAGATGAACGTGGCGGGTCGGTTTACGTCGTTGAACCGAAGAAAAACGCCGAAAGCGATCAGCAGCAAGCAGGCAGTGATGAGACCCAAGTCGGGCGCGAGGTCGGTTGCGAAAGCACGCAAACGGCGACGTAGGTTTGGCGCGGGTTGGGTGGTGTCGGTCTCCGACATGCTTGCTCCGTGAGCGTTTGCGAGAAGACGCGTACCGCGTTTGCCTCGCAAGGACCAGCGCCGATCCTCGAGGCCAGCGTAGATTTCTGCGAGGTGCCCACGCGGCACGCCCGTTCGGCCACGGGTGGTCCAGCGCCATGCACGTGTGTAGGGCTTGACGCGCCCGGGCCGCGGCCCGACAACGTCATCTCGCCATTCGGTCAAACAGGAGGGCACCATGGCAACACGAACGGTCAAACCAGTTCCGGAGGGGTATCACACGGTAACGCCGTACTTGACCCAGCGTCACGGGGCGCAGGCCATCGATTTTTACAGGGAAGCATTCGGCGCGGAAGTGCTCCAGCGCATGGAATGGCCGGACGGCAGGTTGATGCACGCGGAGATTCAGATCGGCGATTCGATCGTGATGATGGGCGACGAGATGCCGGAGATGGGGGTCAAGTCACCCGAGTCACTGGGAGGATCGGCGAGTGGGCTTCTGATCTATTGCGATGACGTGGATGCGGCGTTCGATCGCGCGGTCCAGGCCGGGGCGCGGGTCGAGATGCCGCCCGAGGACATGTTCTGGGGCGACCGCTATGGCACGCTGATCGACCCGTTCGGTCACCGGTGGTCCATGGCCACGCACGTGCGCGACGTCTCCGAGGAGGAGATGGCGAAGGCGCAGGTTGCCTGGCTCGCGGAGCAATCCGGCGGGACGAAGTAGCTATCGGTCCGACCCTTGGCGTCTTGACCGAGGCAGGCTGGTATGACAGGTTCATACCATGTCCTCGGTTGCGAAAATCGCGGTCAGTTTAGATCCGGAGTTGCTGCGAAGGGCCGAGTCTCTCCGGCGATCGACGGGAGAAACCAGGAGCGCGCTCGTGGCTCGAGCGCTCGTCCGCCTGGTGGATGAGCAAGATGAGGAGGCGCGGATTGCGGAGTACGTGGACGCGTACCGTCGCAAGCCGGAGGGGCCTGCCGAGGTGGGTGTGGCGCGGGACGTGGCGCGGCGAAGCCTCACCACGCTGGCGTGGGACGAATGAAGCGCGGAGAAGTTTGGTGGGCCACCGTCGACAAGCGACGGCCCGTCGTTCTGCTCTCTCGGCAGGAAGCCTATGCGGTTCGGGCGATGGTGATCGTGGCTCCGGTGACCACGACCAACCGGGGTTTTTCGGTTGAAGTCCGTGTGGGGCGCAAGGAGGGTCTTCCGCGTGCCGCGGTCGTCAACTGCGACTGGCTCGTCACCCTCCCCAAGGCGGACCTTCTCGAGCGGGCGGGATCCCTGTCCGGTGCCAAGATGGCTCAACTCGACAGCGCTCTGAAGTTCGCACTCGGCCTAGAATGAACGACAATCGGCCTTGGCATACGGGTTGCTCTATCGTGGCTCATGCACTCCAATCGAGCCAATTTGTGCCAACTGGCTGACTCGGGCCGGCTGCTAGGCCTCGCTCTGGTCGCCGCCCTTGCCGCGACCCTTGTCTTGGGATGCGGCTCCGGCGGGGAAAGCGCCGGGACCGACGACCCATCCCATCCTTCGGGGGGGTTCGAGTCCGACGACCCGTCCTACCAAGCAGGTTCCAGCGCCGGCTCCGGCGGCGCCTCCTCGGCGGATGCGGGGTCCGCCACCGGCGGGAGCGGCGGGTCCGCTGGCTCCAACGCGGGCGAAGACGGTGAGGCCGAGCGGGCCATCGAGGAGGCCGACATCATCCAGATGTCCAACGGCCGACTCTATGCCCTCTCGCAGTACAGCGGCTTGTCCGTCATCGACGTGTCGGTGCGCGACCAGCTTCGCATGCTCGGCCGGTTCCGCTCCACCGCCATGCCCTTCGAGATGATCCTCCGCGGCACCACGGTCATCGCCATGTTCTCGTCGTACCCTGTCTGGACCTACGACCCGGCCACGGGCAGCTACGGCTCTGACCAGACCAGTCGCATCGTGGTGCTCGACACCAGCAACCCGGCCGCCATCACAGAGATTGGCGCCTTCGACATCCCCGGGGAGATCTCTGACTCCCGCGTCGTGGGCGACATCTTCTACGTGGTCTCCTACGAGAACGGGTACTGCTACCAGTGCGAGAACACGCCTACCACCACCATCCTTTCGCTCAACGTGGCCGACCCGGCCCACATCAAGCAAGTCGACCGGGAAGCCTTCACCGAGGAAAGCTCCTCCTACGGGTGGGGTCGGCGCAGCATTGCCGTCAACCAAGACCGCATCCTGGTCGCCGGGGTCGAGTGGAACTGGGAATCCAACCAGGGACACTCGTCGATTCAGGTCGTCGATATTTCGGACCCCGCGGGTGCGATGGAGCTCGGCGCGAAGGTGGAGGTGGAAGGCCAGATCGAGAGTCGCTGGCAGATGGACGAGTTCGAGGGCACCTTGCGTGTGATCAGCCAGGAGGGGAGCGCATGGGGATCGGGCATCGTGCCTGCGGTGGAGACGTTCGAGGTCGTGTCCTCGCACGAGATCAACCCTCTCGGTCGCCTGGAGATGGTGCTGCCTCGTCCCGAGAACCTGCGAAGCGTCCGCTTCGACGGCGAGCGTGCGTTTGCGGTGACTTTCGAGCAGACCGATCCCTTGTTCATCATCGACCTGACCGACCCTGCGAACCCCGCGCAGGTGGGTGAGCTGGAGATGCCGGGCTGGCTCTACCACATGGTCCCGCGTGGGGATCGGCTCCTCGCGCTTGGCTTCGACCAAGGTGCTGCAGAGGGGGCCATGGCGGTCTCGCTGTTCGACATCTCGGATCTCACCAAGCCGACCATGATCGACCGCGTGAACTTCGGTGGAGACTGGGCCTCCATGGCCGAGGACCAGGACCGTATCCACAAGGCGTTCAACATCCTCGACGACGAGGGGTTGATCCTGGTGCCCTACTCGGGCTGGTCCTACTCGAGCGGCAACGAGTACTACTGTGGCCGATACCATAGCGGCATCCAGCTCGTGGACTTCACCAACGACTCGCTCACCAAGCGCGGGGTCGCGGCCCAACACGGCACGGCGCGTCGCGCCTTCCTCCATGACCAGCGCCTGTTCGCGATCTCGGATGCGACGGTCTCGACCTTCGACATCGCCGACAGGGACGCGCCTGCCCCCAAGGCGCGCCTCGCCTTGTCCCACAACGCGGTGAAGGCGCAGGTGGTCGGTGACTACCTTGTCCGCATCGAGGGCGACTGGTGGACGAACTCAGGCCTGCTCTCGGTCGTCCCCGTTGCGGACCCGGAGCGCGATCAACCCCTGGGCACCCTGGACCTGTCTGCGCTGTCCGACTCCGTTGGCGAGTGTTACTGGTCCTACTGGGGATTCGTCTACGGCTCCACCGTCCTTGCGATCGACTCCTACGCGGTCCTTCTCTGGAACAACTCGTACTACTACGGGTACGGCGGTGGCAACGGCATGACCGGGGTGGCCGTCATCGACCTTGCGGACCCCACGAACCCCAAGCTCGTGTCCCACAAGACCTTCGACTTCGAGTTCGGCGGCTGGGGCGGCTACTACTACGGCGGGTACGGCTACGACTCGGCCGTGATGAGCCCGGGCGCCGAGTACGTCCAGATGGGCAGCACGGTCGTGCTGCAGGAGCGCCCCCCGTACAGCTACTACGACGACGAAGCCACCACGAAGCCCCACAAGCTTCATGTCCTGGACCTGTCGGACCCGAAGAATCCCTCGCTCGCGGCTACGGTGGACCTCCCCGACGCGCTCGGACACACTCCCTTGCAGGGCCAGGGCAACGTGGTTCTCACCTCCCACTGGGAGCCCGTCCCGAACAACCCCGGCAAGGTGCGGTTCTTCGTCGATCGGATCGACGTTACCAACCCGTCTGCACCGCAGATTTTGGCGCCCATCAACGTCCCCGGCTCCTTGCTCGCGCGGCACCCATCTTCGGGTCGCATCACCACGGTCGACTACACGCGAGAAGTCCTGCCCGTGACGGACTCCGGCGCATGCTACGAGGCATACGGGAGCGGCGCGCGGTGGAACTGGGAGAACGATACCTGCGTGCTCATGCACAGGACCCTGAAGTTGGTCGACGTGCAGGGCGCTCAGGCGACCCTGCGAGACAGCGTGCCCCTGGACGATGGCAACTACGGGCAGGTCGCTCTCGGTGACGAGCGCATCTTCCTGGTTCGCTACAGCGATGCCTACTACGGCTACGAGCAGGGTGATCCTCGCGACAAGCTGATGACCCTGAGCGGGATGGGTGGGGGCGAGCTGGTGCTCTCGGTGCCGGCCCCCCTGGCGAACTCCTACTACTCCTGGTCGACGCTCGTGCCTCACGGCAAGCGTGTGGTGGCTCTCGGCAGCTACCCTGGGTCCGTGGCCGTGTTCGACACCACGGACACCCTCGCCGCTCCCACCCTCGTCAAGTCCGAAGAGCTCGCTGGCTATCTGTACGACGTGACGGTGCACGGGGACCAGGCCATCTGCTCCCTTGGTTCCTTTGGTGTGCAGTCCGTGTCTCTCACGGACTGACTTCTTCCTATCAAGCGAGTGCCGCCACGGGTGCGGACGTGTACCGGCCAGAGCATGCTTGCTTCCTGCTCAGGCCATTCATCATTCCGTGTTCGAATTCATGTTCTCAGCTCCTAGTTCATCCACCCCATCCGTCCTCGCTTTCGTCAGAACCGCCTCGATCCATCGCTAGCCCCCGCGTAGGTTCTCGGACCGCGCGAGCTTGTCGTCGAACACACGCCGCGCGTCGTCTGCCCCGCAGAGGTGGGGGTCGTCATCCAGCATCCGATCGAGTCCTTCCACGCGAGATACGAGCTCCTGTACCAGGTCCCGGGTCTCGTCGCCCGCCACGCCGGCGAGTCGGACGACCTCTGCTTGCGTGCGAAGCTGGTTGAGCAGCTCCTCGACCTCGTCGAGTTCGCGGGAGAACCGGTCGCGCAGCGCCTGGAGGCGGCGGATGTTCTGGATGCGGATGGCTGCGGTCGAGACGGCGCATTCCGAGGCGGCTCGGTCGACGAGGTCCTTGTGTCGGTCCACGGCTTCCTTTGCCTGGAACTCGGGGCGGGCGAGGATCGCGTCGATCTCCTGGACCTTGCCGGAGGCGACGCGGAGCCTTCGGGCGAGGGCGGAGGCGGTTTGTGGGTCGGGCAGCAAGGCGGCGAGCGGGGTTCCACGAGCCCTGCGCAGTGCGGCGAGGAATGCCACCTCGCTGTCTTCCGGGCCGTCGTCCGACCCTTGCAGCTTGGCGAGCAGAAAGGGTCCGTACACTGGCCAGAACCCGGCGAGCAGCACGGCGTCGAGCCACGTCCCGCCCACGTCGTTGCGACGCCACAGCAGCACGCAGGCGCAGCCGAAGCCGAGCAAGCCGTAGAGCAGACCGAGGTCCATGAGCTTCATGGCTCCCCCACGGATCGGGTGGGTAGGGGGGCTTCGTCGCGGAGGTAGATGCCGCGAGCGGAGAGGGTGGATCGGGCGACGGCTTCGAAGAAGCTGCCTTCGACGGAGCGCAGGACGGGTACTTCGGGGGTGCGTGGGCGGAGCAGGAAGGGGCGCAGAGTCCAGGACATTTGGGCGCCGACGAGCACGAAGACCACGAACAGGGCGGGCGCGACGGTCCACAGGCCGCCGAGTTCTCGGGCTCGCAGGCCGCGCAGGAACATACCGAGGCCCACGGCTCCGGCGAGCGCACAGCAACCCACGACGACGAGCACGACCTGGTGGTAGGTTGCGCCGGTCTGCACGGCCAGGAGGACGATGGGTGCTTGGGCGGCGAGCACCAGGCTGGAGCGTGCGAGGGCGGAGAGCACGAGGGCGATGTCTCGGCGCAGGCAGCCGGACCGGCCGATGGCGCGGTTGAGGGCGGTGAGGGCGGGAGCGCAGACCGCGAGGGTCAGAAGGAGCACGCAGGGGAGCTTGACGGCTGCGTAGAGGATCTGGACCTCTCCGCGGTAGGTGCCCATGGCGGCTCCGAATACGCCGGCGCCGCAGGCGATGGTGATCATCATGGCCCTGGCGAGGGTGGCGAGATCTCGGCCGTCACGGATGCGGTCGAGCACGCCGGGCACGTCGCGCAGGAGCTGATCGATGGACTGCCATACAGGAGACGGGGAGGATACGGGATAGACGAGAGTGGACATGGGGCCTCCTCACAGGCGCAGGGTTTGCAGGAAGAAGTGGGCACCGAGTCCGAGGGAGACCAGCGACCACACGGTATACAGGGCGAGTGCTCGTCCCAGGCGCACCTCCTCGTGCCGCAACTCCTGGAACAGGCGTCTCACGCCGAGCAGCGCGGCGGCCGCCACGGCTGCGGTGCCGAAGACCCACACGGCCCAGTCGCCGTCGGCGGTGGCGAGCAGGAAGGCGGCGGCGGGAGCGAGGCCGGCGAGCACCAACCCGCAAGCGCGAAGTCCTCGTGTCATCGCTTTGGCGACGTAGGAGGCCGGTGGGGACGAGCCGATGAGGGACATTCCGATGTACAGGGCGGGGGCCATCAAGGCCGTGACGCCGTAGAACACCGCGGGCAGGAGGAGTCCTTCGCGCACGACCTGGGAAGGCCCCCCGGGCAGCCCCAAGACGGCGCCCATCACGAAGGGGCCGGCCAAGGCAAGGGCCAGGCTGCCAAGGGTTGTGGCTTCCCGTCCGGCGCTCGCATCGCTGGGTGGGGCAGCGGGGGCGAGGGGCGTCGGTGCGACGGGATCGGGCAAGGGGAATGTCGGTGCTTTGAGCTCCATGGTGACCTCCGGGGCACGTGGATTCGTGCTTCGGGATTCATCCTGCCCGCGGGAGGTGGCAGCGATGGGGGAGGACCGTGGAGAGGGGGAGGAGTGGTTGTGGCGATCCGGTGGCAGGCGTCCCTACCGGGTTGAGGCGGAGCGCCGACAATGGACGGATGACGGACATCAACTAGGAGCTGAGAACACGGAACACGGAA
>CAZAWR010000104.1:0-34230 GCA_964488865.1 uncultured Polyangiaceae bacterium
AAGCTCCGAAGAATCAAGTGAAGACTGCCCCGTTCAAAGGGAGCCGCACCCAAAGACCTTGACGTCCGTCCCACCTCATAGTCGGCTCACCAGTTCCCCCAAGGGTACCTGTGCAAAGTGGTGTCTGCACCCATCACACTCCGGAGAACCACAGAGGACGCAGAAGGCACAGAAGCGTGGGGAAGCGCAAACTCAAGAGCGCCGCCGCAGCGCGGACCGCGCATGCCCCTCCAACCCTTCGAGCCGCGCGAGAGATACCGCATCGTCCACCAGCCCGCCCGCCTCCCCCATCCGATCCATACGCATCCACGTCCGCACCCGAAGGAAGTCGAAGACCGAGAGTCCTCCCTTGCACCGCGCGGAGGACCCCGTCGGCAATACGTGGTTGGGCCCTGCCCCGTAGTCCCCCAACACCTCCGCCGCACCCGCACCGAGGAACAACGCCCCGTAGTGTCGCAAGTGCCGTGCATCCCGCTCCGGGTTGCACGTCATCACCTCGAGATGCTCGGGCGCAAGACGATTGCACACGTCCACCGCCTGGTCCTCGTCCGCGCAAAGCACCGCAAAGCCTCCCCGAACCGCCTCCCGCGCCGTCGACGCCGTCGGCAAGTCCGCAAGCTGTCTCGCCAGCTCCTCGTTCACGCGCTCCACCAAACCAGCGCTCGTGGTCACCAGAAGAGGCCTCGCGTCCACGTCGTGCTCCGCTTGCGCCAGCAAGTCGGCCGCGACCACGGCCGCATCCGCGCTGTCATCGGCCAGCACGAGCAGCTCGCTCGGTCCCGCGAGCATGTCGATCCCCACCCGCCCGAACACCAGCTGTTTTGCCGCCGTCACCCATCGGTTTCCGGGACCGACAATCACGTCCACCGGCAAGATCGGTCCCGCACCGAACGCGAGCGCGGCAATCGCCTGCGCCCCCCCGACCGTGATTAGACCGTCGGCCCCCGCCACGCAGGCCGCCGCCATCGTCACCGGCGCCGGCCGCGGGCTCGCGACCCACACCTGTTGCACCCCCGCCGCACGCGCCGTCACCACCGTCATCAGCACGCTGGAAGGCAGGGGAAACCTCCCGCCCGGCGCATAGCAGCCCGCCCGATCGACAGGGGCGACCGTGTGCCCGGCCTCCCCGCCCTCGATGCGCATCCTCGCGTCTCGCAGCGCGCTCCGCTGCAGCTCGGCAAACACCCGGATCCGATTCGCCGTGCGCTCGAGCGTGGCCACGTGCTCCGGAGCCAGGGCGTCCTTCGCCTTCGCCAGGTCCTCGGGTCCCAGCAGCAGCGGAGCCCCAGGCACAAGGTCCCCGAGCCGCTCGGCATGCTCCCGTACGGCCGCTTCGCCCCGCGCCCGCACGTCGCTCACAATCGCTGCCGCTTGCGCAAGCGTCTCCGCATCCACCGGGTCGCGCCGCGCCTCCGGCAACGCCTCCGGCCCGATCACCCGAAGCATCACACACCGTCCTTCGCGTCGCCCGCACGACGCGTCGTTCGCAGCGATCTGCGGTCCAAAATCGTCTCCACGTCCGCGAGGGGCACGCCCGCCCGGACCATCGCCACCAAGGCGAAGTACATCACGTCCGCCACTTCATTCGCCACGTCCGCCCGCTCCGTGGCATCCGCCAACTCCCCCGCCTCCTCCCGAAGCTTGCTCCGCAGCAGTCCGGGATCGTCGAGCAGCCGTCGCGTGTACGAGCCTTCCGGGGCGTGCTTCACCCGCTCGGCCAGCACCCGGGCCAGGGCGGGCAACCCGCGGTCAGACCCCCAGCAGGTCCACGTGTCGTTGTGGCAGAATCCCGGCTCGGACTGCCGCACTGTGAAACGCAGCGCATCCCGATCACAGTCCGCGTCAATGCGCATGAGCTGTTGCGTCGCACCGCTGGTCTCGCCCTTCACCCACAGCCCGCGACGACGCGAACGGTAGGCACCCACGCCCCTGCGCACCGCCTCACGCACGCTCTCGGCATCCGAATAGGCAACCCCGAGGGCACGGCCGTGCTCGTCGACCACCGCGGTGACCCACAACCCGTCCACGCGGTCGGACACCAGGGGCGCTGTAATGCAATCCCCCAGGTCGAGCCTCCCGCTGTAGATCGCCATCCCCACCTGAGCGTCCGCACCGAGCCGGTCCAGCTCGGCAATCTCCTCCAGCGTCGAGACCCCACCGGCAATGGTCAACCTGGCACGTCCCGCCTGCTCGACCAGGCGCGCCACTTGGTCCATGCGCGTTCCGCCCAATCGCCCCTCCCGCTCCACGAAGGTCACCAGGAACCCGCCCACCAGGTCCCGAAGCTCCCCCATCCGCTCGACAATCCCTCGCCCCGTCTTCGTCTGCCACCCTTCGACCACCACCTCCCCATCCACCGCGTCCAGCGCCGCAATCAACCGCTCTCGCGGAAGCTGGCCCAGAATCTCGGGACGGGCCGCCGTCCCCAGGATGATCTTCTCGGCTCCCGCATCCAGCCAGCGACGGGCCGTCTCCACGTCCCGGATACCCCCGCCCACCCGACACGGGCCTATCTGGCATAAATCCTCGATGACCTGCCGGTTGTTCCCCCGGCCCAGCGCGGCGTCCAGGTCGATGACAGCCACCTCCCCGGCGGTCCGGAACCGACGGGCGATGGGGCGCGGATCGCCCGCGTCGATCGCCTTCTCCTTGCCACCGATCAGCTGCACCGCGTGCCCGTCCATCACATCGATCGAAGGAACGATCATGCTGCTTCTCCCTTGTTCGGTTCCCAGCTAGTCCCCTGTGCCCGAAGTGAGTACGGGGATCGGACTCCGGAGAACCACAGAGGACGCAGAAGGCACAGAAGGGTGTGTACGGAGTTGGGTGGTGCGTGTTGCCTCTGGCTCCGCCCATTCCTGGTTCGAATTCGCATTCCGTGTTCTCAGCTCCTAGTTGATGTGCATCATCCGTCCATAGTCGTAGCCGGGGCTCAACCCGGTAGGGACTTCGGGCACGCAGCACTAGGCCGAATCGATAGCCCCTCGGCCGTCAACTCTCGCTTGACCTGAGCTACGGTCGTGTCCCCGTCGTGGAAGATGGACGCGGCCAGGACCGCGGAGGCCCCGGCGCGCAGGGCGACCGCCAGGTGGCCGGCCGTGGCAGCCCCCCCGGACGCAATGACCGGTACGGTCACTGCGCTGCAAACCGCCTGAAGCAAGGGGACATCGTAGCCCGAGCGGGTGCCGTCGCGGTCCCAGCTGGTGAGCAAGATTTCCCCGGCCCCGCGATGGACTGCCTCCTTCGCCCACTGCACCGCATCGATCCCGGTCCGGTGGGTGCCCGATCGCACGACCACCTCCCAGCCTCCCGTCTCCCTCGCCGCCGCGTCGAGCGCCAGGACCACGCATTGCGCCCCGAATCGCTCCGCCAGCCGGCCCAGAATCGAGGGGTCCTGCACCGCCGCCGTATTGATCGATACCTTGTCCGCGCCGGCCTCCAGCAACGCAACCCCGTCCTGCACTTCCTTCACACCCCCACCGACGGTCAGCGGAATCGAGAGCACCGCCCGGACCCGCCGCACCGTGTCGAGCGCATTGCCGCGCCCCTCGGGGGTGGCCGACACGTCGAGCACGACCAACTCGTCCGCGCCCTGCTGCTCGTAGGCAGACGCTCGCTCCGCAGGATCCCCCGCATCCCGCAATCCTTGGAACCGGACGCCCTTCACCACGCGACCGTCACGCACGTCGAGACAGGGAATGATCCGAGAGGTCAACATGGCACACCTGCTGGTTCGCAAACCGGCTCCGCTTCCAGCCACCGCGCGATGACTCGCCGTCCCCACACGCCGCTCAGCTCCGGATGGAACTGGCACGCAAGCAGGTTGCCTCGCTCCAGGGCCGCCACGAAGCTGCCCCCATGATCGCTCGTCGCACCCTCCCACCCCTCCGGCAAACGTGGCAGTCGAAACGAGTTCGCGTAGTAGGCATGGCCCGGGACGAGGTAGCGAGAACCCTCGGTCGGCCGGATGAGATTCCATCCAAGCTGCGGAACGAGAACATTGTTGGGGAAGCGCTGAACCAAGCCCTCGACGATCCCTAGGCCGGGGACGCCGGGACTCTCCTCGCTTCCTTCGCAGAGCACCTGCAGGCCAAGACAGACGGCGAACAAGGGCCGCCCCGAGGCCACGTGCGCGGCAATCGGCTCGACCAGCCCCGTGTCGCGCAGCACCTGCATCGCAGCGCCGAACGCGCCTACCCCCGGAAGCACCAGACGGTCGGCATGACCCACCACGTGCGGGTCCGTCGACACCTCGGGCTCGACCCCGAGCCTGCGAAACGCCGCAAGCACCGAGGCCAAATTCGCCATGCCGGTCCGCACCACGACGAGACTCATACCAGCGTCCCCTTGGTGCTCGGCACCTGAGCGGTCCCGTCGGGAGCGACCGCGGCGCGCAGGGCCAAGGCGCATGCCTTGAACGCGGCCTCGATGCGATGGTGGTCATTGTCGCCGCGGAGCACGTCGACGTGCAGGGCCATCTTGCCGGACATGGCGAGGGACCGGAAGAAGTGCACGGCATTCTCGCATGCGAGGTCGCCCACCCGGTCGCGTTGCAGGGCCAGGTGCACCTCGGGCCAAGGTCGGCCGGACAGGTCGACGACGGCCCTGGCGAGGGCTTCGTCCAGGGGGGCATAGGCGCTGCCGAACCGGACGATGCCTCGACGCGGCCCGAGGGCTTCGTCGAACGCGGCCCCGAGCGCGAGCGCGCAGTCTTCTGCGGTGTGGTGGTCGTCTACGTGCAAGTCGCCCTTGCATCGCAGATCCAGGTCGAGCCGGCCGTGCTTCGCCAGGCTGGCCAGCATGTGGTCGAGGAAGCCAAGGCCGGTCGTTACATGGGAGACACCGGTGCCATCGAGATCGAGGGTCAGGTCGATCTCCGTTTCGCTGGTTCTTCTCGTGACGTGCGCCACGCGATGTGCGGTTGTGGTCATGAGAGCATCTCCTCCACGAGCCCCAGGTGTTCGATCACGCGAGCGGCCCCGGCTTGCAGGAGTCCGGGCCCGGTGACCTCGAGGTCGTCGCCCGGGGCCACGACCGCGAGGGGAATGACCTCCGCCGCGCGCGCCGCGCGTTGGTCATCTGCCGTGTCTCCGACCATCCACGCCCGCTCGACCCCGAGCCGCGCCAGCGCGAGCCGCACGGGAGCCGGGTCCGGCTTGGGTGTCGCGTCGTGCATGCAAACCATCACGCGGAAGAGCCGTTCGAGACGGTGGGCGTGCAGGAATCGCTCGGCGTCCTCGCGCGGACGGCCCGTCACGATCCCCAGCGGCAAGCGCTCTGCGAGGCGCTCCAGAAGCTCGCGGGGCGGAATGAGCGTCTCCATGCGCCGCAGCCCTGGCTGCTCCCGCGTGCCCTGATACACGTGCTCGAAGTGCTCCTTCACCTCTTCGAAGGTGACGTCCACATCGTTGGCCCGAAGCAACTCGTGCGAGAGGATCCAGTCGTTGTTCGCGTTGCCGCGCGCCTTGGCTTCCGCGATCGTTCGCGAGGTGACGTCCACCCGCCAATGGGCGGCGGTCTCCACGATGGCCCGACGATAGGAACGGGACACATCGGCCAGGACCCCGTCCATGTCGAGGAGCAAGGCTTGCGGGGCAAAGGCCGTGGAGACCGCGTGCGACAGCCGCGCAAACGAACCCGCCTCACCAGGACAGCTGATCCGGACGGTCTCGTCGAGCTCCGGGTGGCCCGGCCACACGCGCACGGCAATGCCAAGCCCCGCCAGCGCATCCCGAACCCACAGGGTCCTCGAGCTGCGCCCCAAGACGAAGTTGCCCTGGGAGGGGTGGGGCTTCACACCATAGCGCGCAAGCAGGGTCCCGAGCTCCCGACGCTCCCTACGAACCCGCTCGACGTAGCGGTCCACGTCGGGCTGTCCGTGCTCGAGGCGCGCGGCGGCAAGGACCAACGACGGTCCCGATACGGCGTAGGGCTGCCCCGCGACCCGCAGGCAATCGATCAGGTCCGGGGGGCCCATCGCGAACCCCACGCGAAGTCCAGCGAGCCCCCACGCCTTCGACATCGTACGCAGCACCACCGCGTTGGGAAGGGACAACGCCACGTCCGTGAGATCGTCGTCCGCGAACTCGCCATAGGCGAGGTCCACGAGCAGAAGCGCGTGCGGGGCCTTCTCGGACAGGCGTCGCAGGTCCGACGCCGTGCCCACCGCACCGGTCGGGTTGTTCGGGCTCACGAACGAAATGACGGCGGTTTCTGGCCCAATTTGCGCGAGCACGTCCTCGAGAGGGAAGGGGCCACCCAGCCAGGAAACCGGACGGATCGTCGCCCCCGCGAGGCGCGCATAACGAGAAATCATCTCGAAGGTGGGCGTGGGCATCACGAGCTCGCGCCCTTCACACAGGAATGCGCGACAGCACCGATCGATCGCGTCGTCGGCCCCGGCCGTGACGATCACCTGCGCTGGAGATACCTGGTAGCGCGCCGCGATTTTCTCGGTCAGGGCTTGGGCGAGCGGGTACCGGCGCGCGAGCTCCGGGTCGTTCGTGGTCAGCCAGGACAGCAGAGCAGGATCGGGGGCGGGACCTTCGTTGCCGTCGAGGCGCAGGTCCACGGGCGCCGGGTGCCGCGGTACGTGATAGGCGGACTGTCCCTGCAAGACGGGAACGGGTTGCGGCTTGTTGGGCGAGCTCACGTTCGCACTCCTTGGCCGGAGGAAGAACCGCTTCCGACGGCTCGTTCAAGGGACGATTTGCGATGGCGCCGTGACCAGCACATCGGTTCCTCCTCGTGCCTTGAGAAGCGGAATCAGGGCAGGAAGCTGCTCGCGACGCACGGCGGCCTTCACGGCGTAGCCGGCTTGCCCGTGCAGGGGCGAGATGGTGGGCTCTCGCATGCACGGCAGCACCGCGATCAACCCTTCGAGATCTGCGGCGCTCACGTTGATCTCCACGAGCACCCGGCGACGGGCTTCGAGCACCGATCGCAGCACGAGCATGAGGTCCTCGATGCGCGACCGACGGTCCGGGTCGTCCATGGCGCGGGGGTTGGCAAAGACCCGCGTCGAGGAGCACATGAGCTCGTCGACGATGTGAAGCCCGTTGGCCTTGAGGGTGGAGCCTGTGGCGGTGTTGTCGACGATGCAGTCGGCGTCTTCGGGGGGGAAGACCTCCGTGGCGCCGTAGGAGCGGACGAAGATGTCGTCGTGCCCACGACGGGCGATCCAGTTGCGGGTCAGGCGCTCGTACTCGGAGGCGAAGACGAGAGAGCGAGGGGGCAGCTTGCCGTCGACGAGCAGGTCCCCTGGGGCGGCGGCGACGAGTCGGACGGGGTCGAGGCCGGTGTCGAGGAGCTCGACGACGTTGACTTCGAGCTCGGCGGCCCAGTCGGCGCCTGCGAAGCCGACGTCGCGAGAGCCGAGTTGGAGCATTTCCACGATGTTGTGGGGCTTGAGGAGCTTGACCTCGTAGCCGGGGAGCGAGAGGGTCGGGCGGTACTCGCGGGCGCCGGCGCGGACGTGGATGCCGGCCTGGGCGAGCAGGTCGACGACGCCTTGGTACATGCGTCCCTTGGGCAGGGCGATGCGGATGGGAGCGGGTTGGTCGGGCATGGGTTCTTTCGGCTTCGGAGCCAACCCGCCGGCGACGCCCCAAGAGCAACGCCGGCGTGCCGGCCAGCGTCGTGTTTGCTCGTTGTGGAACCTACACGACTGCCGGCCACCCACGATGATGATCGGGGTGGTGACGGAAGGAGTGCAGGTCGCGTGACATCGGTGGGATTCATCGCACGGATGGGGCGGGGGCGCAACGGGCTTGTGGTGGGTGGCTCCGGATCTGCGCTTCCGGATCGGGGCTTGTGCGGTGCCATCGATGGCGGTACCAAGGGACGCCATGGCCGGTCGTCTCGTCAGCCACGCCCGCGTGTCCTATCGCGCTTCGGGTCTCGCCTTGCTCACGCTCGCGCAGCTTGGCGCCGTGGAAGCGCACCAGCGCCTCTCCCCGCCGGAGCGTCGCGACGCCGTCTTCGACCGCCACATGCGCGTGTGGGTGCGGACGCTGCTTCGGCTGTTTGGCGTACAGGTCATCAGGCATCCGGAGGAGGTCCCCCCCAAGCGGGCGAAGGCCAGGCTGGTCGTGTCCAATCACCGGTCCCCGGTCGACATCGCCGTGCTGCTCTCGATCTTCGGGGGCCAGGTCTTGAGCCGCGGAGACCTCTCCGGGTGGCCGATCCTGGGCACGGCGGCGCGCAAGGCCGGCACGATCTTCGTCGACCGGGACCAGAGCGCCAGTGGCGCGAGCGCGATCCGCCAGATCCGCCGGTGCTTGCAGCAGGGGGCGACCATCACGGTGTTTCCCGAGGGTACGACGTTCGAGGGGGACGAAGTGCGCCCCTTCCGGATGGGGGCGTTCGTGGGGGCGCAGCGCCTCGACCTGGAGGCCGTGCCGGTGGGGATTGCGTACGAGCCGGGGGCGGAGTTCTTGGACGAGACGTTCCTGCAGCACTTGCAGCGATCGGCGGCGCGAAGGAAGACCCGCGTGGCGGTCTGCATTGGTGAGCCACGCAAAGCCGAGGGGCGAGCGGCGGAGCTGGGGACTGCCGTGCAAGAAGACGTGCAGTCTCTGGTGCACGAGGCGAGGAAGCTCCTATCGGGGAGTTGACAGCGTAGCCGTCCGAAGCAACCACAGAGGCCACCGAAGGTCCGACTGCACGCCAACCTACTAACAGCGATGTTCACTCGAATGGAACGCTCGATGGGTAGCTGGTGACGGTACACATCCGCGTCCGTGGCGGCGCGACATCGTCGCGCCCAGCTTTGAGCACGCCGTGCCCAACCCCCCGATGGTCGTGGCTCTCGCTTCCCTCTCCCCTTCTGTGTCCCCGCGCCCCGATCACCGCGCTTGCTTGCAGCACCGGAACCCCGTCTGCGCCCCCGCGTACGTCTCGTTGTGCGACGACGTCGCCGCGCGGCACCGGCTCCTGCCCATGAGCCACCATCCGCCACGCAAAATGGATCGGTTCGGTGGCTTCATCCCCGGACGGTGCGTCCACTCGTCCACGTTGCCCACGAGGTTGAACACACCGAACGGGCTCTTGCACCCGGGCAGGGAATCGGCGGGCACCCGCTGGTCGTACAGCTCGTTGCCCTGCACGAACAGAATGCTCTTGTCGTGGTTGCAGCGGGCGCCGTCGCGGGTGAATCCGTACGGATAGGGCCAGGCCTCCGGCCCTTCGCAGGCGAACTCCCACTCCTGCTCGAAGCACATCCGCTTGTCCATCTTGCGACAGAGATGCTCCGCCTCCGGGAACGCGACGTTCACGAGGGGGAGCTTCTCCCCCGGCGAGGTGAACTCGTAGCGGTCGATGCAGTATCGCATTGAGCGCCTCGCCCCCTTGCACGCCGTGGGCTTCTCGAACTCCCGGCACGACCGCTCCGGCATGCCCGGCGGGTCCAGGAATCCCTTGCACACTTGCTCCACGAGCCCGCACCGCTCCCCCTCCACGAGGACCATGTCCACCGGACAGGGCGCATCCTTCGGGTCGTAGGACGGTGGGATGACCTTCGGGAGGTAGCCAAACGCGTTGTGGAAGGCCCGTGGCTCGTTGCGACTGGTCGACGTGGGAAGAGGCGCCGGGAGCGACGAGGAGCCAGCGGTCGCGGCAGGCGCAGCCGCATCGGACGTGCTTGGCGCGGGGGCCAGTGCAGGGGCCGGGGCAGGAGGCGGAAGCGGGGTCGTCGCGTCTACGGTCTTGCAGCACCGGAACCCGGTGGTGAAGTCGTGGTAGTGCTCCTTGTGGTCCGGCGTGACGTAGTGACACCCGTCTCCGTTCACCACGGAGTCCACGTAGTGGCCCCCCATGAGCAGCGGGCGGGTGTGCCCCTTGGTCCACTCCAGCAGGTTGCCCACCAGGTCGTGAATGCCTTCGGGGGTCGCACACGCGGAGAACGCGCCTGTCTTTGCGAGGGTATCCGGCTGCTGGTTGAGCCGCGGGTCGTTCAGCGTCACGGAGTCGTGACGACGCTGTCCCGGGAAGACCAGACTCGCGGGGTGGATGCGCGTCTTGTCGTTGCAGGCCCCCTTGCGATGCTTTGCCCCATAAGGATACGTGCGTTTCGGCCGCTCGGCTCCCTGGCAGGCGTCGAGCCACTCCTGGGTGTTGCACATGCGCTTTCCCGCCGCCTTGCAGGCGCGGGTGGCCTGGTAGAGCGAGACGTGGGCCTGGGGAACCACCCCCGATCGGCTCACCGCCACGACCTTCTGTGTCTTGATCGGCTCGTAGGGACTGACGGGGTCACCCTTCTCGTCCACGAGCGACGCCTCCCAGCGGTCTACGCACAGCTTGCTGCCGATGAGGGCCATTTCCTCGGGGCAGGGGCCGCGAGGGGCGGGAGGGGGGGCGGATGCGTGGGGCTCGGCCGGCTCGGCCCGGTCGACCGAAGCGACGCTCGCGGAGGCATCCGCCGCAGGCGACGCGCCGGCATCGGGGGAAGAGGCACACGATCGCGACGCGCAGGCAGGGACGGCCAGGCCGATCAGACAGACGACGAACGGGGCTATCGAGCGCATGGGTCGCCGGCAACGCACACGGTGGCCACGGGAGATGGAGGTGAAGGAAGGAAGCGTGCGGGGCGTGAGCTTAAAGGGAAGCGGACGACCGGGCCAAGAAACCGGGTGAAGTTTGTGCCGCGGGACCGATGCCCACCCTTCAGGCGTGCACCACGACCACCGTGGCCGCACCCGTCTCCGAGGTCACCCGCATGCCCTGCCAGCCCTCGGGGATCGACGGCTCCGCCCACAGGAACAACCACCTGGCATCGATGGGCGCGAGATTCACGCACCCCAGGCTGACCTTCTCTCCCCACTTGTCATGCCAGTACGCGGCGTGCAGAGCGTAGGCCCCGAAGTACGGCATGGCAAACGGCACGTCGAAGTGGGCCGTGCTGTTGACCGCCATCGTCGACGTCCAGTACTTGCCGAGCACCGAGAACACCCCTGGCGGCGTGGACGTCTGGAGCTTCTTCGACCCCGGCTCCACGGGCTCCCCGCGCCCCGTCGCGACCAGCGTGGCATGCACCGGCCGGGTTCCCTCGTACGCAATCATCCACCCCTCGTGGACGCTCACTTCCACCCAGGTGCGGCGCGGACCTGCCGGTGGGACTTGGCCCGTTCGCGACCAGCGAACCTCGTCGTGCAACCCAGGCCCCTGCACCGCCTCACCCCACGGGGTCACCGGCGACGCCCTCACCTCCGTCACCTCGCTCGCATTCACCCACAAGCCGTCGCGGGTCTCGAGGTACGTCACCCCCCCTTGCTCCGCTCGCTGGCCGGTCAACCCAAAAGAAGCGAGCCTTGGCCAGTCCACGCCGCGGGGCACGATCGTGCCGTCACTGCCACGCACGTACTGCGGTCTAGATTGCTCTTTCAGGAACCCCATCGGCAGAACCTGGGACTCCCCGAGGGCGGTGCCCCCAAACAGCGACCGAGGATACGGCGCCACACGATCGCGCGGAATCAGCACCCCGTCGCCCGTCACCAACCACGCGCGGCCCCCCGCATCGAAGGCGTGCGCGTAGCTCAACGTCGACCCCGCCTTCACCGTGGTCACGTGCTCGTGGACCGTAGGAAGCGAAGCCAGGAACGACGGCGCCGGCTCACCGGTCAATGCCACGTCCACATCCTGGAGCAGAAAGGGGATCTCCCCGACCGGGTCCCCGCTCCGGAGAGCTGCCACGGTTGCGAGGTGCTGGTCGAGCTGGAACTCGCGCTGCCGTTGCTGCTCGAGCGTGGGAAGCTGCTCGTACCGGGGGGCCTGTCGTGACTCGGCGTAGTGATGGGGCCAGGGCCGGTCCCGACGGGGCGCGATGGCCCGAATCGCGAGCAGGGCAGGGTTGTCCGGGTCGAGCGTGGCACGGTTGTCGAGACACACGTAGCCCCTGGGCTCGATAGCGTAGAAGGCGTCGCAGCCGGGGCCCGGGATGGGCTCGGGGTCTCGGAGGGGAACGCTGCTGCCCAGCCCCAGAAAGCCCAGCCAGGGCGCCTTGGTGGACGGGCCGGAGCGAATCCACACATGGCGGTGCAGAGCGTGCAGATAGACACGATCGTCCGCGTCGACCTCGACGACGGTCTCGAGGTCCGCAGCGCTGGGCACGTGCTCGGGGGGAGCGACGGAGGCCAGGGGTTCGTTGGGAGCGTGAACGGACTGCGGGGGAGTGTCGCGGTCGGGCGCACAGCCGGACGCCATGGCAGCGCTTAGAAAGAGGCGAGAACAGAGGACCCGGCGGGACATTCCGGGGAAGGTATTCCTTTTCCCTACATGGGCCAAACAATGGGCGGGCGCACCTTGAGAGCGCGCCAACGGCTGAGCTGGCGACCCGGGCACGGGGACCCGGAGTGGACGGAGGCCAGCTCTGCTAGCTCTGCTGGCTGGAGTCCACGGAGGACCACGAAGCCGAAGGCGAAGTGCACCGGGAAGTGGAATCCGAAGCACTTTACCATTCCCTGCTGCCGGCTCCGCATTCACCGGTTTGGCCTCGGCTCCGTGTGATCCCTTTCAAAGGTGGTCCTCGAGTCGACCCTCCCCGGCCCAGTCCCCAAGCGCTGCCCATATACGCCCCTGTCGCTGCGCTGGAACGGTGACGGCCACGACCGCCCCGGGACCCAACCGGTCCTCGAGCTGCCTCAAATACAAGCTCCTCGGCTCGACCATCGCCCCCTCGGACTCCCACAAACCGAACGGCTCCTCGGGCGCCCAAGACCCCTGGTCCTTCTGCCCCACCGCCCCAACGGCATAGTTCATAGCTCCCTTCGGGGCGTCGCAGACGACCGACTCGGCCCGTGCGTTCCAGAACATCACCTGCGCCCCGGCCCACCCGTGACCCGTGCCGGACTCCTGACGGTTCTGCACGCGAAGCTCCTCCGACCTCGTGTTGTCGAACAGAAGCCCCGTCGCCCAGCGGTGGTGGGGGCCGTCGTCAGCGTGGTTGTCCTCCGCGAGGCAGTCCAGCCAGACGTTGGGCCCCGTGACCCGCGCCCCCGTCACGAAGTTGTGCCGCCCGTGACGCACGTAGCAGCGCTGGAAAAGGTTCCCCACCCCGTCAGAGACGTTGAACGGGTAACGGCGGCCCCCCGTGATCTGGGACTTGGGGTCCAGCATCGCGGTGTCCTGCACCGTATTGAAGTTCGACTCCGCGTCGATGTGAACAGCGCTGTAGCCGAAGTACCGGACCGTGACCCGACGCACCCAGGAGTTCGTCGCACGTTTGAGCTCGATCGCCGTCCAGGCGTGGTTCTCGTCCGTGTCGGAGGCATACGTGGACTCGAGCCGGAGGTCTTCGACCCCGCAGTGCCGGATTCGCCCCTGCACGTCGGTTTGAAAGACGGCGCCACCGCCGTACCCCGACTCCATCGCATCGACGATCGGGATGTCGATGGTGAGAGTATTGCCCTGGATGGAGTCGATACGCCGCTCGTGGGCGATGGCATAGCCTCCGGGGGTCCAACCGAAGGTATCCATGCCGAGGGCATCGATCCAGGCCTGGTTCGGGGTTCGCAGCACGGCGATGGTGTCGCCCGGGGAGAAGTGGGCGGCGGACTCGACCTCGAAGCGTCGGGAGCCGACTGCCACGTAGCTGGTGGTGATGGGCGTGCGAGAGCCGGACACCTCGCCCAGCCCGCTGCCGGTGCCCGCCACCTCGATTGCCACGTACTGGCTCGTGCCGCCCGCGGTGATGACCGTCCCGTTCGTCCCCTGCCCCTCGCCCCGCAACACGACTCCTGTCTTGCGGACCCGCAAGGGCGCGGAGATCTGGTAGGCGCCCTTCGTCAGCAGCACGGCGCCCCGAAACCCGCTGACCAGGGGCAGGTCGGCCACCTCGTCGATCGCAGCCTGAATCCGGGCCCCGTCGTCCCCCGAACCGGGGTTCACGGTCACCGCCACGGAGACATCGGGGATCGCCACGCCCCCTCCCTCGTACCCCGCAAAGGAGTAGTCCGGTAAGACGTGAACCCGGTTGCTCTGCCCCTGGTTGGCATAACGCCCGTACGCCAGCCGGCCACACGCATCGAGCGTCGCCAGGGGCGGGGCGTCTCCCACGACCGCCGCCAGGCATGCCCCCTGACAGCAACTCTCACCCTCGCCACAGGCGTTGTCACAGCCACCGCAGTGGTCCGGGTCCGACTGCACATCGACACAATCACTCCCACAGGATGACAGCGTCCCAGGACAGGAAGCGCCGTCCCCGCCCGCGTCGTCGTCGTCGCCGCCCGCACCGGCTATCCCCCCATCGGTCTCCCCCTCACCGGCCGCACCGCCGACTCCTCCGGCCCCCGCGCCTGCGGTGCCCCCGGAACCGCCCGCCAGGCTCGTGCCTCCGGAACCCCCCGAACCTGCGGAACCCCCGGAGCCTGCGGAACCCCCAGAGCCTGCTGACCCGCCTGAGCCCCCACTCCCGTCCTCGGCCCCCGCATCCGGGGCAAATGCCGAAGCTTCACCCTCCGAAGAGCCACACCCCGCCATCAAGGGGACGGACAAGAGAAGCGCAGCAGGAAGCGTCCGTACGAAGGTCTTGTTCATGGGCTCCACCAGTTTCCTGTGACCAAAAGCATCGAAAGCAGGGCCAGGGTGTCCTCGTAGTATCCGCTCTTGTCCTGCGCCAGCAGCGAAAAACCCTGGTTCAGATAGTCCTGCCGGGAGGTGTCCGCCACGCACGCCGCCACCAGAGGACCCGTGAACGCCGCCGACGTGTAGCTCACCAGCTTCTGGCCCCCGAGCGAGTACCCCGCGACAATCTGCTCCGGGTCGTTCCCCGTCTTGGGGACCAACCACGCGAGGATCGCCAGCAGGGCCTCCCGGGCCGCCGGGCTGCCGTGGTGCGCGTAGTCCACCGCCATGCGTAGCGGGAAACGGCAAGCATTCCAGCTGTAAGCGCCGTCCGTCTCCGCCTCGAGGAAGTAGGGCGACGCAGGATGCGGCGTGGTCCCCACCACGAAGTCGGGCATCAACCCGGTCGAAGAAGCGTGATTCGTCCTGATGTGCCCGATCATGTCGTACGCGGTCGTGGCCGCCGTGGCCCAGAAAGCGTCCCCTGTCACAGCCCCGTAAGCGTGGAAGTGCCCCGTCATCCAGTCCGACGAACGCGTGGCCCACTCGTCGCTCGACCAATCCCCCAACAAGGTTCGGTGGCTGGAAGCGCCCATTTCGCTCGCCTTGATGCCGTCCCCGATCATGCGCACCGCCTCCGCCCGATAGTCGACGGGCCCGGCGGACCCCCACTGCGCGTCCGCCAACAGCAGCGCATACGCGATATCCATGTCCCCGTCGGTCGCGGAAGCCTGGTCCTCGCTCGTACTTTCGGATTCGTCGATGACCCAGGACATCAGGTCGTCGTCGATGGTGCTCCGATGCTTGTCGTACATGTTGAAGAAGCCGTCGAAGATGTCCCGTGCGGCGGGGTCGTGGCCCGCCATGAGGGCAAAGAGGATCATGCCGTAGCCGTGCGCCTCGGACGTGGTCTTCTCGCTCCCGGACCCCCCGGTTCCCTTCATGGCGACGTAGTAGCCTCCGCCAGGGGTGTTGCCGTTCGAGGGTTTCACGTAGGTGGCTTTCCAGGCGTCGAAGTAGGAGGCGACGGTCTGGTCCAAGTCCGACTGGGAGAGGTGGGTGGGCTTGATGGTGTTGGGGAAGGAGAGCTGCTGGGGAAAGGGGTGTTGGATGGCGGGGGTTCCGCCCGAGCCTGCGCTCCCGGCTGCGCCGCCTGCACTACCTGCACTGCCTGCACTCCCTCCACTCCCTCCACTCCCCGCTGAGCCGCCCGTTCCCGCGCTTCCCCCGGATCCGCCGATGCTTCCACCCACTCCGCCGCTGCCCCCGGTTCCTCCGGTCGAGCCGGCCGAGCCGCCGCTTGCGATACTTCCGGCGGAGCCACCGGTCGTGCCTGGCTGTCCGCCCGAACCCCCGACGCCTCCTGTTCCGCCTTCGCTGGTGGCTGAAGGCTCTTCCCCTTCGTCTCCGCTCGAGCATGCCGTGGCGAGCAGGGCGGTCAGCAAGGTGATTCCGGCAGCGGTGAGTCGATTGCGTCTCATGGCATGGGGAGTCTGCAAGAGCGGAGCCACGAGCCTTTGCGAGGAAAGGACACGAAAGCGCGAGCGATCCCGTCGTGGAGACCGCGATCGATCTGATCGCACGATCGATCCCATCGCGCCAGGGGAGCCTACCGAGGGTATGCGTTGGGATTCTTGGAGCAGTCCTCGCGACAGCTGGACTCGATGACCTCGATGGCGGTGGCTTCCATCTGACGAGCCTGCACGCAAGCCGTGACGCATCGACTCTGCCCGTCCTTGGGAGGTGGGACGAGTACGGGCTGCGCCGTCGTGGGAGGCTGCTCGCGCGTCGCGATCGACGTGGCTCCCCCTGCGGTCGACGCCGAAGGCGGCACGTCAGGGGTGTCCCCGCTGCTGGGCTGACAAGCGGCCACGGTGAGGCAGAACACCAGAGACGTGAAAGGCAGGAGCGAGTCGCAACGCATGCCGCAAGCTTAGTACAGGTTCTGCCAGTGCGTACCCGAGCCTTCTTCAGGCATCAGGTTTTGCAGGCGAGTCCCTGCGTCGGCGGATTTGTACCGGTCGGGGCATGCCGCTCTCCGCACCCACGCCCACAGGCGCGGCGGTGCCGCGCACAACGCTGGACTCGACAGTGTCGAGTCCCTACGTCGGCGGATTTGTACCGACCCTCACTCGGGCTGCCGATCTCCGCGACAACCCCTCCTGTGCCTTCTGCGTCCTCTGTGGTTTTCCGGGCTCGGGCCGGGCTTGATATGGGTCTAGACTGCCCGCGCCATGGCGATACGACTTCACATCAACATCGATCACGTCGCAACCGTGCGTAACGCGCGCGGTACCCGCTACCCCGATCCCGTGCACGCCGCCTTCGCTTGCGAGGACGCAGGTGCCGATGGGATCACCGCCCACCTTCGCGAAGACCGTCGGCACATGACGGACCGCGACATCGACCGGCTGCGCGAGAGCGTGACGACCCTCCTGAACCTGGAGATGGCCGGTACCGACGAGATGATCGGGATCGCGGAGCGGGTGCGCCCGGACTGCATCACCCTGGTTCCCGAGCGGCGCGAAGAGCGGACGACCGAAGGCGGTCTCGACGTGGTAGGCCAGCGCAAGCAGATGGAGAAGGTGGCGGAGCGTGCACGCCGGGCGGGCATTCGCGTCAGCTTCTTCATCGCGCCGGAAGAGGCGCAGCTGAAGGCGTCGCACGAGCTTGGGGCCGAGCAGATCGAGCTTCACACCGGCGAGTACTGCAACCTCTCGGGAGCACAGCAGGACCACGAGCTGGAGCGGTTGCGCCACGCGGCGCGCTTCGGCCGCGGTCTTGGTCTCTGCATCGCCGCCGGCCACGGCCTCACCCGGTTCAACGTCCCCCCGGTGGCCGCCATCTCCGAGATCGAAGAGCTCAACATCGGCCATGCCATCATCGCAGACTCCTTGTTCATGGGGCTCGGCGACGCCGTCCGAGCCATGCGCGAAGCCGTCCAGCGCGGCATCGCTCTTCGCGGAGGATGATCACGAAGCCCCTCCTGCTCGTTCGCGTACCCCCTTTTCGAATCCCCCCCATGAGGTCCACCATGCACCGCGTCCTTTCCCGTGACCAAATCCGCGCCTTCGACCGCATCGCCATCGAAACCTGCCACGTCCCCGGCGTCGTCCTCATGGAGAACGCCGGTCGCGGCGCCTTCGAGGTCATCCGCTCCCTGCTCGACGACGTCGACCACGTGCTCGTCGTCTGCGGCTCGGGCAACAACGGCGGCGACGGGTTCGTCGTGGCACGTCACCTTCTGTCCTCGGGCGTGAGCGTCACCGTGTGCCTGCTGACCGACCCCGCGAAGCTTCGCGGCGACGCCCTGCTCAACCACGACGCGTTCGTCGGCCTGGGGGGAGAGGTGACCCTCGTCGAGGACGAGCCCGGCTTGCTCGTTCTCGAAACGGAGTTGATGCGGGCAGGACTCGTCGTCGATGCGTTGTTCGGCACCGGGCTCGACCGCGAGATCGAAGGACGCTACGCCGAGGTGATCGACCGGATCAACGCAACCCCCGCAACCCGTGTGGCCCTCGACCTGCCGAGCGGGCTCGACGCGAACACCGGGACCGTGCTCGGTACCGTGGTGGTGGCAGACGTGACGATCACCTTCGGGGCGCTGAAGCTCGGCCTGCTGACCCCCATGGGCGCGCGCCTCGCGGGCGAGGTTCACCTCGCGTCCCTCGGGGTCCCGTCGTCGATCCTCGAGCAGACAGGGCACGAGGCGGAGGTTCTGGTGGGCGCACGGATCCGCGACATGGTGCAGCGCATCCGTGCGCAGGCCGGCATCCTGCAAGACGGCGCCGTGGGCATCGTGGTGTCGTCGGAGGAAGAAGCCTGGGCTCTGCGCCTCGCCATGCTGGGCGCGCTGCGTACCGCCCCCTGCCGCGTGAAGCTGATCGCCCCCTCCCGCGTGCTGTGGGGCGTGCGGGACCTCGCCTCGAACGCACGGTTCGTGGAGCTTGACCCCAAAGGCGGCGCCAAGGCCTTCGAGCGAGCCCTTGAGGACTGCGACTCGGTCGTCTTCCCCTCGGCATCCGAGGCGGACCTGCCGTGGCTCAAGCAAGCACGAAAGTCCTTCGACGGGTCCATCGTGGTAAGGCCCTCTCTCTCGCTGGGCAAGAAGTCGAAACAGCTTCGCTCCAAGGGAGGGGACACGGTGATGGTCGTGGGTCTGGAAGAACTCGGGGCCCTGCTCGACGCCGACGGCGAGTCCGTGGACGCGGACCGCTTCGGGTCCGTGCGCTCGGCCATGAAGGCGTGCGATGCCGCCGTGGTCCTGGCTGACACCCAACCGGTGATCGGCATCCCTGGAACGTCGCTGGGGATTCTGGGCAAGCGGGTGGAGGCGCTCGATGCCGACGGCGTTCGTGTGGTGGCGTGCGGGGTGATGGGGCGGATGGCGTGCTGGAGCGAGGCGAGCGTGGCGGCGCTGGCGGGGCTTCACGTGACGTCGGCGGCGGTGGAGGCGTGGCTGGATCAGCGAAAGGGTCGTGGCGGTCCGCTCGCCGAGGAGATCGCGGAGGGAATCCCCGGCGTGATGTGACGACCTGACCTGCGGCCCTGCAAGCCGCAGCGAGCACGACCGCTGCTCATTCCAGAGACCGACCCAGCAGCAAAAACCCCACCCTCACCGCCAACAAAGGGCTTCCCCAGCGCCCGTCGTTCAGTCGTTCCACTCCTCGCAACGGAGCCCGGGGATGCGTTGCATGTGGTTCCGGTTGCGCGAGACGAGCACCGCATCCCGCGCGAGCGCGTGGGCGGCGATGGCGACGTCGAAGTCGTCGAGACGTTCTCCCTTGCGCTCGAGGGTTGCTTTCACGCTGGCGAAAATCTCGCTGACCTCATCCGTCCAATCGACTCGCAGCATCGATGTCAGCAATGTTTCGCACCGCTCCGACAGGGCGGTGCGACGACGTGACTTGGGAAGCCGGGCAAGGCCATGGAGCACTTCTGCGACAACGGGTTGGGGCAGCAGGACCTGACTTCGCGGCAAGGCCAACAGGCGGCGTACGGGACCGGCTTCTCCGCGCAACAGCGCGGTGAGCATATTGGTGTCGAGAACGTACATCAGAACTCTGGAGGTGACGTTCGGTTGCGACGGTTGTGTTGGATGACTTGCTCCAATTCGTCGGTTGCGGTGCTCAATTCCTTGCGGATGGGAGCTTTCAAGGCTCGCACGAGCGCAGGGGGCCACGTGTCCTGGGCGGCGAGGTGTGCCTCGAGGGCCTCGATGATCAATCGATTCCGGCTGATTCCGAGTGCTTTGGCTCGAGCCTGGGCACGCTCGAGCAGAACGTCGGGAATGTGGACCGTGGTGGGCATGATCCGAATATGTCCTATTCATACGTCCATGCAAGACCGTCCGAAGCCGACCTGGTGTTCTGCAGCCCCGTGAGAGCCGTCAGAAGGTTCACGGGGACAGCAGGCGCGAAAGTCCTTCGATGGGGCCATCGTGGTGAGCCCCTCTCGATGCCGACGGGGTTCGTGCGGTGGCGTGCGGCGTGATGGGGCGAATGGCGTGCTGGAGCGAGGCGAGCGTGGCAGCCCTGGCGGGGCTTCATGTGACGTCGGCGGCGGTGGAGGCGTGGCTGGAGCAACGAAAGGGTCGTGGTGGGCCGCTCGCGGAGGAAATCGCGGACGGGATCCCCGGCGTGATGTGAAGGACGTGGTCAGCAAACCGATGAATTAAGCAGGATCACACGGAGCCGTGACCGAACTGGTGAATGCGGGACCGGGGACAGGGAATGGGAAAGTGCATAGGTTTTCACTTCCCGGCTCCCCATGCCCGGCTCACCAGTTCTGGTCCATTGGCCCCTCGTCAGCGCAATTCTGTTTAGAACTCCAGATCGCGACTCTTGGGTTGCTCCGGCCCGGGACCATCGAGCTCGACAGTCTTCGCCACCTTCATGGGGCGCCCCTCGAAGGGCGGTGTGCTGGCCTTGCGAAACACAGACAGCAAACACGCACGCGCGTCCTCGTTGTGCGGCTCCTCACGGCCGATCTCCACCACGGAAACCTCACCGGACGGCTCGAACGTGACCGTGACGCGCGTACGCACCTTGCGTCCCTCGTGACGGCTGCAAGCTTTCGCTTGTTTCGCCGCAGCCTGCAATGCCCGGACCGCAGCCGCACGGTTGAACGAAGTGCCCCCGTCGGTTGGGAATGTGCCGCCATCCGCCTCTCGCATCCGCTCACTCACTCGATCGGCGCAGGCCGTATCGCCTCGTTGCCGGCAGATCGCCCGAAGCATTCTCAATTCCTCGGAGGTCGCGTTGCCTTCGGCCATGCGCGCCTCGAGCATCTCCATCGCCTTTTCCACGGGCTCGGGTTCCAGCGAGGTGGACGACGACGATGGGAGTCTGGACTCGACCTCCCTCAGCCGCGCGTCCAACTTCGCTTGTTTCTCCTCGAGCACGCCGAGACGCGAAGGGTCCGCTCCTGGCTGGGCGGCCAGGCTCGCCTCGGGCTTCGGCCCCCAGGCCCGCCCCACGCCGAACGCGACCACCGCCGATACCATCGCAGCGACGACCGCGGACACGAGGGCCGTCGCCCCGATGGCGCTGCGATTCGCTGGACCTTTCCTCTCACCGAACCCGGGCGGCATCGCTGGCTTCTCGGTGGTCATGGTCTGCTCGTTCACGCACTAGCGAAGGCCCTACCGCTCCGCCACCACCTGCACGATCGTCGACTTCGGATCCACCTCGTCCTCCGCCGTCGGAATCGGCACCGTTCCCATCGTGATCAGACCCGTCTTCGACGGCACGTCTTCCGGCAACGACCAGCGGGCTTCGGTCGCAGACTCGACGAGCTTCGCGGTGGCCGTGACCCACGGCCGCGGCACCTGCACCGGGCTCGCGTTGTACACGCAGGCCTTGACGATCAGACGGCCCTTGTCCGCGGGGTCGGGGTTCGACTGCACCGAGCAAACCCGAAGCGGCCGTGACGCCGCCGCGATCTGCTCGACCGTGTCCGCCATCTCCTCCCGTCCCTCTTGCCTCAACTTCTCGAGCCCTTCGACCACACGCTCGTCCCCGAGATAAGCCAGCATCTTGGTGCCGTGCAGACGCACGCTCGGCGTGTTGGCCGTCATCGACAGCTTGTAGAACTCGTCCGCCGGCGCAGGCTTCGCCTCTTGCCCGATCATCCCGCTGACGAACGACGTCACCGCGAAGTCGTCGCCGCGCCCTCGAACACGCCACTTCACGGCCCTGCCCGGGCCGAGCCGCCCTTCCCAGAACAAGTCCTGCTTGTCCACCACGCGCGCCTTGCGGCCATCCCGCGGGCCGAGCAGGAAGTCCACCACCATCACGATGTCCTTCAGATCCTCCGCGGAGTTGTTCACCACCGCGATCTCCGGGTACATCGACGGGCGCTCGACGGATGTCGTCCCCGGTCGGTTGTGCGCGAGCACCGACATGCGCGGCACACCGTCGGACCAGAGCGGCGAATCGGCGCGGTCGCACGAGCAAGGCGGTGGCGGGGGGATGACAGGCGTGGGGTCCGCCGCGATCACGGGGCCCGCACTCGTCAGTGGGTCGGCGGCCGGCCTCGGCTCCTCCTGCTCGTTGCGAGCCTCACCCCACATGGCCTCCGGGTCCGGCGGCGACGAGAACAGCAGGTTCTTTCCGATCAGGATGGCCACAGCAGCCACCACGGCCACCACCCCCGCCGTGGCGAACAGACCTCGCAGACTCCCCACGTCGGCCTCTTGCGGCTCGCCAAGCTCCGCGGGCGCAGCCTCGGGCGCAGGCACCTCGGACGCTCCAAGGGTCGACCGCACCCGCCCCGGCGCCAGACGATACCGAAGCTCGCCGATTAGCTCGTCACGAACCTGCTCCGTGTCGCGGTTGAACAGCACCAGCTTCGACGCGATGTCACGACGGGTCAGGTGCAAGACGAGACCCGTGCTGGCCGCCATGCCCATCACGATCGCGGCGGACAGGTCCGGCAAGACCGCTCGCAACAGCAACGCCACGGGAACCCAAACCACCAGCGCGGCGAGCGTGACGTTGCGCTCGATGCGCGCCCTGCGGCGATGGCTCGCGACATGATCGAACGCCGGGTCCCGTGCGAGCCCCGCCAAGACCATTCGATGGTACGGCGTGCACGAGGGGTCCAACGTGAGGTGCACCAACCCGTCGCCATCGACGTCGACGCGTGCGACCTGCTCGTAAGGCACCGTGATCCGCTCCGACGAGGTGGCCGGATATGGGACGTAGCCTTCGGTGTAGCTGCTGATGCGGACGAATTGGATCATCAGTCCGGCAGCCGTGCAGGACAGCTCGACCGTGCCCACGGCGTTGCTCTTCTCGTGAGCGACCGCGACCGCACGGACGGGGGCGGTGCTCAGCGCCTGGCGATGCAAGAACACATCGGCCGCGACACGATGCGCCGGAGCATGGGAGATCGCGGCTCTTGTGCGTGGGGCTGCGGTCACCTCACGCACCGGCGCGCTCGGGGCACGACGAGGCGGGGGCATCTCGGCCCTCGGGCTCGACGCCGGGGCCTGCGGCGCGAGAGGTTTGGGAACCGCAGGAGCGACGAGGCCCCGCGTGTCGGCCGGGAGCGCGACCTCCTTTGCGAACGCGGGAAGCGGCGCGGGGGCCGGCAGCCGGTTTCGCTCCACGTCGGGAAACGAGTCCGCGCGAAGCGGCGGAGGGTGCACCGACGGCAGCGGTCCCATCGGCGCCGGCGGACGAAACGTGTCCGGCACGGGAGTCGACAGAAATGGGTTCTTCTTCGGCTTGCGGCGCTTCTTGCTCGCGACGGGCGCGAGCGTCACGGCCCCGTCGGCGTCGCCCATGAGCGCGGCCTGCGCGTCGATCAGCGACGGCGAAGCCGGGATCGTGGACCTGGGTGCGGGGCGTGCGGAAGGCGAAGGACGGAGCGACGGTGGCCGGACCGAGGATCCCGCACCCTCGGTTGTGGGCTTCTTGCTCTTCTTTTTGCCGCCGAAGAGGCGCAACAAGCCCTCGACGCGCTGACGGGTGCGCGACTTCTTCTTCAGCGGAAGAACAGGGGCGAGCTTCATGACCGGGGGCGGGGAGCAGTGTAGTGCCTGGGCCCCAAAGATCCAGCGGCGGATGCGATCCCCGCCTTTCCTGCTCGCATGGTCTCCCCAGAGCCGATGGGCCGCGCTATCCTCCCCCCATGTTGCGCCCTCGAAGCTGCCCGTGGCTGCTGTGCTTCTGCGTCGCTCTCGCCGTTCCGGCGTATGGGGGAACGGCCCGGGCCGACACGCCCACCAAGCAGGAGGCGCGGACCCTCTTCCAGGAAGCGCTCGCGCACGTGGCCGCGGGAGACCACGCCACGGCCCTCGGCAAGCTCGAGCGCGTGGCCGCGTTCAAGCGCACGCCTCAGGTCGGCTTCTACATCGGCTTCTGCCACGAGAAGATGGGCAAGCTGGTCATGGCCCTCGGCGAGTACCGCATCGCCCTGGCCGATGCCCAGGCCGCGGGAGCCAGCGACGTGGTCGCCGAGGCGCAGGAAGCCATCGCTCGAGTCGAACCCCGCATCCCGCGCTTGACCCTTCACCGCGGGGAATACGCCGACACCGCTTCCATCTCCGTGGACGGCAAACCGCTCGGGGACCCTGCCATCGGCCAACCCATGCCGTTCGATCCTGGAACGCGCGTGATCGTGGCCCAGGCCTCGGGCTTCTTGCCCTTCCGTCAGGAGGTGAGGCTTGCCGAAGGGGAGAAAGCATCCATCGAAGTGAAGATGGTGAAACGCTCGCCTGGCGCGGTCGTGGCCCCCACACCCGGACCCACCGACCCGAAAGACGACGGGGCTTCGCCCTCCTCGCCCGCCTCGACCGCCCTCGACACGGAGGGCGGGTCGAACACCCTCGCGTGGGTCGCGACCGGTATCGGCGTGGTCGGTCTCGGCGCCTCGGGCTACTTCCTGATGCAACGATCCAAGGCGATGTCGGACCTCGACGACGCCTGTGCCGGCAACCGCAACGCGTGTCCCACCTCCATGCAGACCACTTACGACGACGGCAAGCGCGACACGATGTTCGCCAACGTCGCGCTCGGCGTGGGCGTGGTCGGCGTCGCCACGGGCGTGGTGTTGTTCTTGACGTCAGGCGGAGGGTCAGGCGGAGGGTCGAGCGAGGGCGAGACGCTCAAGCAACCGGACCAGCCTGGGCTCTCCGTCCGCGTCGAGCCGCCGTCGCAGGGCGGCTGGGCGGGCCTTCGCGTGGATGGTCGGTTCTGAGGAGGCTGCAGGGCGAAGAAAACACACAAACCCCGCGGGGTTGACCGCAGGGTTCGGTGGGATTGGGTTCGCTCGGACTACTTCGCGGGGGCAGGAGCCTTCGGCGTCGCAGGCTTGGCCGGCGCGGAAGCTCCGCCCTTGGCATCCGCCGGGATCGGCTTCGCGGTCAGGCCCTTCTTGTCGGCCGCTTCGCAGCCGCCGCCCTTGACGGCGGTGTCCTTGCCCGCACGACGAAGGATCTTGAACTCCACGCGGCGGTTGACCTCGTGGTTGTCCGGCTGCAGCTCGCAGTAGTAACCGTAGCCCACCGCGCGCATGCGGTTCTTCTCGACGCCCAAGGCAACCAGCGCGTCCATGACGGCCTTGGACCGGCGCTGCGTCAGGTTCTTGTTGTAGAACTCGTCGCCTTCGTTCGAAGCATGGCCGGCAACCTCGACGTAGTCGATGTCCGCGTGCTTCTTCATCACGTTCGCGATGTTCTCGATCAGGTTGTTCGAGGAAGCCTCGATGTCCGACGAGTTCTTCGCGAAGTTGATCTTGTCGTTGATCTTGATCTCGTCGCCCTTGACCTCGACCAGGGGCGGGGGCTCCGGAGGAGCCTCAGGGGCGGCCACGGGCTCGGGCTCGGGCGCAGGAGGGGGCGGAGGCGCAGGAGGCGGCTCAGGCGGAGGGGTGGTCCCCACCTGCAACACGGTCTCCCCGCAACCAGTGGTCAGCACGACGCCAGAGGCGCCCAGCACCAGTGCCATCGCAATTCCAAGCGTACGTAGCTTCAGCATCACTATATCTCCATCAACTGGCAGCCAGACTCGGGTGCCCGTCACGGCGGGCGAAACACGCGCGTGCTTGATGCCCCGCGCACACTCAAGTGCACCCCATCTACAATGGAGCACGAGCGGAACGCTACACAAATCGCTGAACGAAAAGAAAGAGTCTTGGTTCGGACAGGGGAATTCGACAAAATTTATCTCAATATCCATAGGTTACATCACCGCGGACCGCGGCCGAGACGGCTTGGGTTCCGCCCGACTAGGGCCCTTTTCGCGGGCACTTCCGCCGAGCCGATCGCCCAACAAAGACACCACGCAAGCGAGCTATGTGAGCTTCGGAAATCAGGCATCTCGGTCACGACGCGAGCCGCGGCCGCACAGGGCCGCAGCACGAAATCACCGCCTTGACGCTCCGCCTGCTTTGCCCCCAAGGTCTCGCCTCGGACCTGGCGCGAGCCACCGGCACCTCGCACCCGCCACCGCCAATCGAGGCCGCATGAACCACCGCCCCTCATGGGTTTGCTCCGCGCTGGCGCTCACCCTGCTGCTATGCCCATCCCCTGCGCTCGCCAGCTTCGACCCTCAGGGTAACTTCACATTCGATCCGCGCGCCTCGTACACCGAGAGCTTCGAAACCCTCCCCTCCTGGGACCCCGCTCAACCCGCCCCCGGCGCCGTCAAGGACCTGTACGTCCTCAACCAAGCCGATGCCCTCGACGGCAACCGCGTCGGCGCCGTGATGCCCACATCATCGCGCGAAGGCGTCTCCTTGCCCGTCCACCTGCCTCCCGACTCGGCTTCGTACCGCGCTCGCGTGTGGACTCGCTCCGGATGGCTCACCGCCACCCTCGTCATCGATACCCTCGCCGACCCCGCGGGCCGCACCATCGCCGACCTGTCCGCGACAGGGCGCTGCACCAGCGACGGTTGGGTCGAGATGACCAGCGCGCCCGTCTCCGTCCACGGAGCCAACGTGGCCTCGGCTTCTCTCTACATGCTCGGCGATGCGCAGATCGACGGCGTCGAGATCGTGCCGGACGGCGTGTTCCAGCCCACCGTGACCTGCCAGGGCGCGCGAGACGCCGGGTGCGGGCAGGACGCGGTTTGTATCGACGGCGTGTGCCGAACCGGAGCCCTGCTCGTCCCTCACCTGCCTCCCCCCGCCGATCGATCCCGCGTGGTCGACCTGCTGCGCACACGCCTGCAGTACTTCTTTGGCGGTCACAAGACGAGGCGCGACAACCTGCCCGATGCCCTCGCCGAAGTCGACGCCATGCGCAAGGCCACCACCGCATGGGAGTTCTGGCACCGCTTCGCCACCGCCGTGCGCAAGCTGCACGACTGGCACACCTCGGCGTCCGGGGTCATCAGCTACATCCGTACACGACGCGTCCTGAACGCCTGCTTCATCGAGGGCAAGGCCGACCTGTCGCAGCCGCAATGGCCCGCCGACCCCCACTACCTCGACCTGCTCGTCTCCCACGTCGGTGCCGATCGGACCGCGGATCTCAAGCCCGGAGACCGCCTCGTCGCCATCGACGGCATGCACCCGATCGCTTGGGCCCGTTCGCTCATCGACGTGTCCTGGGACTGGTGGCAGGCCGACGACGATCGGGTCAACGCGGAGTTCGCCGAGCGGATGAGAAGCCTCATTCCCAGACACGCTCGCAACTTCTCCGTGCTCCGATGCGATGCGTCGACGGGCACGTGCGGCGACACGCCCGACGTGATCGAGGTGACGTCGCTGCCGTTGCTCGACGAGCAAGCAGATCCGTTGGTGGCCTGTGACAACCGCCCTGCGTACCACTTGGTCGACGGGCCCGACCCCGCCACCCACATGGTCCACTGGAGCGTGTTCGTGAGCCTTCTGAAGGACTCGCAGCCCGGGGAAAACCTGTACGGCATGACCTGGGACTCGCTGTGGGGCGAGACCACCACCCCGCAGTTCCTGAAAGCGAACGAGACCTTCAAGGCGCAAGCGCGCGGCGTCATCCTCGACCACAGGGCAGGCAACGGTGGCACCATCGACGCCCCCGAGGCGATCACCCAGTTGGTGCGAACACCGCTCGACATCGCCATCTTCATTCACGACAGGCCCTGGGCCGACTACGAGGGCGCGACCACCCCCGAGGAAGGCCTCGCCATCTTCAACCGCTACAAGTACTTCGACGACTACCCCGATCTGACGTACTCCGTGGGCAGCAGCGACGCCAAGCTCGACCTACCCGTGGCCTTGCTCCTGCACCGCGACGGCTCCGCCAGCGACTACCTGCCGTTCGGCATGAAAGGGGCTCCGCGGGTCCGCATCTTCGGGCCACAGCCGACCGCGGGCGCGTTCTCATCCTTCTTCCAACTGTCGCTTGGGGGCAGCATGCGCATGAGCCTCGCCACGGGCGACACGATCACCTACGAAGGCCAGCCGCTCATCGGCCACGGCGTCGAGCCCGACGAGATCGTTCTTCCGCTGCAGTCCGACCTGATTCACGGACGAGACACCATCTACCTTCGAGCCCTCGCGTGGCTTCGATCGGAGCTCGAGCCATGAAGCGAGTCCTCCTTCTCGCGGCCCTCGGCTTGCCGGCGTGCGGCCAGGACATGCAACCCAACCCCGCTCCCGCTCCCGCACCGGCCGTCGATGCCGCCACCGACACGTTCGAACCGTCTACGGACGCCGCCGGGCCTACCCCCACCGAGGCCGGACCCCTGCGACGAACCGTCATGACCCGAAGCCCCTTCGGCAACCTCGCCCGCACGGACAACCTGCTGCTCGACGGCGACATGGAGATGAGCACCGGGGCCGGCCAGACACCGTGGAGAGTGCTGGGGACTTCGAGCCAGGTGAGCGTCCCTCTCGAGACCGGGGGCAAGTGCCGCTCGGGCTTGCGGTGCATCGCGCTATCCTCGGAGGCGAATGCGGCGCTGGGCGTGGGGGTGGCCGCGCGCAACCTGCCGCTCGAGTTCTGGCTCTGGGCCAAAGTCCCAGCCTCTTGCAACGCCGTGTCCGTCTACCTGTTCTCCGGCATGACCATGAACATCACCATGTTCAACCAGGTCAACCCCGCGTCCGATCAGCCCGATGCCTCCGGCTGGTGCCGCTTCCACACCCTGCGAAACCCCATGGACGAGTCCGTCGGCATCTACGTCGAGACGGACGTGTCCGGCTTCGATCACGTGCTGATCGACGACGCCGTGTTGCGTCCCGCGGACGGCTCGTCTCCGACGACGAAGGCGCTGCACCCGGTGCGCCCCGACGTGCACGCACGCATCGTGCGAAGGCTCGCGCCGCTGTGGCGGGCGCGGTGGATCGGCCCCCCGCCGTGCGCGGCAGGCCTCACGGACCGTACAGGTACAAGTCCCCCGTGCGACATGCCACCACGAACTTCCGTCGCCCGGCCGGCGTCACGCTGATTGGAGTGCCGCAGGACCTCTTCGACACGTAGCTCACCCGCCCGTCCGGCGACACCACGCCCACCCGCCCGTCCGACCTCGCGAACGCCACCCGCCCAGCTTCGTCCACCACGACCGAGGGGCTCGGCGGCGCGTACGACGGCACCACCACACCGCCGTCCGGGTCCGGCGGTTCCTCGGGCGCCGGGTCCAGCCGAACACCTCGCTCTTGCCCCGCGGACGACACCGAATGCAGCACCCCCGCGTTGGTCGCGACGTGGGACATCCCCTTGTCCCCCAGCGCAGGCGGCCCCTCGAGCCCATACGAGCTCAGACGCGTCGCCGTCGCACCCGTCGCCAGGTCCATCGACACCAACCGCTGCATGTCGACCACCGCGAAAAGCATCCCGTCGGTCGTCCGCGCAACACCCTCCCGCACGATGCCCCGGAAGGTGCCGACACGACGCGGCGGCAAAGGCGACGCCCATCGAACCACGTCGCCCGTCTCGGTCGTCACCAGCACGGACCGTCCGTCGCTCACCACGCTGCCCACCACACGCTGGCCCACGTCAGCCTGCAGCATCACCGAGCCGTCCCGGTCGAGCACGACCAGGTGCGTGCCGACCGCCACCACCACGGACCCATCGTCCCGAGGCAGCGGGCTCGTACGAGGGTCCGTTCCCAACCCAGCAAGGTCCGTGCGGAAACGCTCGCCGCCCCGCGCGTCGAAGCCCCAAGCTTGACCGAGCGTGGTGAGCACCACGCGTGTCCCGTCCGACAAGATGACGGGCTCCGTGGACGCCACGCTCATCCCCAGACGCTGGTGCCACTGCTCGCGCCCGTCCGCGTCCACCTGCACCAACTCGGCGACCGCAGCCGCCACGACGATCGCTCCCGTATCATCGACCGCCACGGGAAGGGTCGTCCCTCCGCGAACGCGACGGTGCCAGATTTCCCTCGGCGCCGAAGGTAACTCCGCCACCCTCCCGCTGCGTCGGCCGTCGACGCGCGCCATCGGGCACGGCCCGGGAGCGGGACCGACCGTGAGGTGGGCCGGAAGGCTCACGGACACGCTGTCCGCACTGGCCTTCGGTGTGGACAGCATCAGCCCGAGGCCGACGACCGAGGCCACGGCCGCCCCGGCCACGAGCCAGCGCGCCATCCGCCAGGAGAGGTCGTTCTCATGTCTCTCACGCATGCTCATGCTCGTACCCGATCCGCCTCACGGCTTCACTTCCTCCACGCGGACCTTCCATGGCTCTGCGCTGACTGGCGGCGTCAACGGGGCATGGCTCTCGGCCCAAGGATCGCTCGACAACCGCAATTGCAAACACCGGCTCCCCGACGAGGTCACGTCGAACGGCTCGCTCGTCCAAGGGGACAGCACGTCACGCTCGGACACTTGCCCCTCCGAGCCCGCGCGATGCAACCGAAACGACGACTTGCCCCCATCCTCGAACGACTGGGTGACCTCGAGCACCGCCCCGCGATCCCGGGGCCGGTCCTCCGCGTCCGACACCACCCACCGTGCGCGCCTGCTCACGCGGGCATCCTCGGGCCACGCACAAACCCAGTCCACGTCCCCCACCCAGTCGAACCGGCCCACCACGACACCCCCGACCGGGACCGGCGTCGCCACCGACTCCGCATCGTTGGGTTCCGCCTCCGCCCCCTTGTCCATCGTCACCCCTGACACCGTCAGCGCGTACGCGTCCGACACGTTTTCCTGCACGAACGTGGGCTCCCGGCCGTCGTAAGAGGCGCGGTCCTGCATGACGGCGAACAGGTAGGTCCCCGGCTCCATCCGCAAGGACGGGATGGACAGGGGTTGTCCCGGGCGACCTGTGCAGTAGCGCCCGCGAGGGTCGACCTCTCCCTGACGGTAGAGCCACAGGCAGAGCGCCATGTTGGGCAGGCCGGAGCACGACACGGACACGAGCCCCGCGTCCTGCGGCACCTCGATGCGATAGAAGTCCCGGTCGCTTCGCTCCAGGTCGATGCGCTTGCCGAGCATGCCGTGCACGGTCTTGCCGAACGGTACCTCGGTCGCCTCCGAGGCCTGGCTGTTCGGCTCCATTTCCCACCCCGCGAAGGCAGGCTTGGCCGTGGCGCGCCCGTAGGCGCGAAGGCCTCCGAAGCCCAGGCCCGCCAGCAGCAACCCCGCCACGCCGAGCGACAGCCACCGCTGGCGCGCAAGCTTGCGCTGAAACGCCGCCACTTCGTCGCGCGTGGCGACCTCGTGCAGAAGCGTGCGCGACATCCCTTCCGCCCGCGCGCCGGAAAGGTCCTGCAGCGAAGGCATGCGCGCGTTCACGAGCGAGTCCACCCCCGAATGGCCAAGCTCGGCCAGGTGCTCGATCAGCGCCGCCTGCAAGTCTTCCACGCGCTGGTACCGGTCTTCGGGAGACTTCTCGAGACACCGCGTCACGATCGCTTCCATCCCAGGGGGAATCACGCGACCGGGCGCCCTGTCCTGCAGCGGCATGGGCTTCTGCGTCAGGTGCTTGGTGAACACGGCCATCGGGGACGACCCTCGAAACACCGGCTCCCCCGTCAGCGCCTCGTACATGACGGCGCCCAAACTGTACACGTCCGCACGCCCGTCCACCGCGTGCCCATGGATCTGCTCCGGCGCCATGTAGTACGGCGTCCCCACCACTTGCCCTGTCCCCGTCACCTGGTTGAGTTCCGGAGCCTCCCTCAGCTTCGCCAGGCCGAAGTCGAGCACCTTGGCGAAGTCCGCACCATCCCGCGTCTTCGCGATCATGATGTTCTCGGGCTTGAGGTCCCGATGCACGATCCCCATGGCGTGCGCCTCCGCGAGCGACCCGCACACTTGCGCCATCACCCTCGCCAGCCGCGCCGAATGCATCGGCTCCGACCGCAGCACACGCGACAGATCCCTGCCCACCACCAGCTCCATCACCAGAAACGTCAACCCCTCCGACACACCGAAGTCGAACACCTGCACGCTGTTGGGATGCGTCAGACGCGACGCAAGCAACGCCTCGCGCTTGAAACGACGAACCACTTCCTTCTGACGGCTCAGCTCCCCCGCGAGCAGCTTGAGAGCCAGTAGCTTTCCGATCTCCGTGTGCTCGACACGGTAGACCACCCCCATCCCCCCGCGGCCAACGCACTCCGTGATCCGATAACGGCCCGCCACGACGATCCCGATCAATGGGTCCGGAGCGGCCGCTCCCGTTTCGTCGTCCTCCATCTTCCACTCCCCCTTCGCCATCGACATGTCGCTCGTGGGCGTCGGTTGGGCGGAATAGTCAAGGGATGCATGCGCGGAAACCGAAGCCTCACCCGGAGGATCCACAGACGCAGGAACCTCCGCGACCTCCTCTCCCGCAGAAGCGGCGGGGGACAATTCGATCAACGCCTTCACGCGCGCATCGGAGGGAAGCGTCGGGCGGTCTCCTGCCCCCGAAAACTCGAGGTGCAACCCGCAGGCGGGACAGTGCGGGCCCATGTCCTCGTGCTGGGACCCGCAGCGCGGACACGCAACCACCTTGAAGGAAGGCTCGTCTGCCATCGTCAACGGCCCTTCAGCAAGAAGTCGACGTCGACCTCGGGTACCGACTTGCCTCCGGCCGCCTGTGCGCCCGCGACGCGCCCGAACACCCGGATGGGGTTTCCCTTCGCGAGCGACTCGGGCCCTGCGTACACGAGCCGCGCAAGACAGGGCGGCGCCGAGCACGTCCCCGAGGCATCGAGCAAGATCACGCGCACGAACCCCTGAGACCTCGCCTCGACCACCTCTCCGCGTAGCACGACCTCCTTGCCCTGGTGCGCTTGCGCGTCCTCCATCACCGCGCCCGCGTCCAGGCCCGCTCTCGCCTCGAAGGCCTTGCCCTCCTCTTCGAGATTCTCGACTCGCTTGACCGTGAAGGAGATCGTGCGAGGCGCATGCTCGGCCACAACCGCTCGCACGCGCACGGTGGTCTCGCCCACACGTTTGATCTGCATCCTGCGCGAGAACGAGCCGTCCCCGCCCACGTCGAACCGCGAGCCCTCGATCTCCACGACCGCACCCCGCGGCGCACGCCCCGCCACCAGGAAGCTCTCCGTGTCCACCACCATGTGCGGACGGGGCGCCTGCAAGGTCAGCGGGGTCACCCCCACCTTCACCGCCACCGTCCCGCTACTCGGCGCACTGCCCTTGGGCTGGATCGTGTACGAAAGCTTCCGATCGATCGTCGCCACTTCCGCGTTCGCTCCCGAACAGGCCTCCGACACGTCCACGGGATACCGAGCCTTGCCCCCCGCATCCGTTTGCACCGCCACGCCGTCCACGAGAATGCTCGTCTCCGCCATCGCCTCCACCTCCACGTGGAACGTCGGCGGGCTGCCCGTGAGCCCCGTCAGATCCGGCCGCACGCGAAACGCCACCGGCATGCTCAACTCCACGCTCTCGTCTCGCCCAGAGCCCGGACGATCGATCTTCACCTGGAAGCGATTGTCCCCCACCGCAAGCGGTCGCGGCAACGCCACGTCCGCCACCGTCGCGGTCACCGTCGCCGTCACGGCCTCCACCGTCATCACCGTGCCATCCGGACACGTCACACAGGTCAAACGCAAGACGTCCTTGCCCTCTTCGTTCACGAGGGCCTGCGACGAGATCGGTGGCTTTGTGGGCCACAACAGCGCGAACAGCCCCACCACCACGATGACCGAAACGCCCAGCAACGCGAGCACGAACGCGAGACGCCGGTACACGGGGGACGCCTGAGCCGCGCGCTGCTTTCGCTTCGGGCTGGGCTCCGAGCCGTAGGCGGCAGGCGGGGGTGGAGCGTCCGGAACCGGGTAAGGCGGCGCGATGGGTTGCGGGGCCTGGCCGGGCTCACGGCTTGGGGCAATGCCTGGCATGGCGACGCCCAGCATCGTTTTGTGCTGAGAAGGCGGTGCTTGCGGCTTCGTGACGGCGGGGGCTGGCGCCGCTTTGGGGTCGTGCGTGGGCGCGATGCCCGGCATGGCGACGCCCAGCATCGTTTTGTGCTGGGGAGACGGAGCTTGCGGCTTCGTGGCGGCGGGGGCTGGCGCCGCTTTGGGGTCGTGCGTGGGCGCGATGCCCGGCATGGCAACGCCCAGCATCGTCTTGTGCTGCGCGGAGGGCGCATGAGGCTGGGGCTCGGGCTGGCCTTGCGAAGGGGCCGTGGGGTACGGCTGCTGGGGCTGGCCTTGCGAAGGGGCCGTGGGGTACGGCTGCTGGGGCTGGCCTTGCGAAGGGGCCGTGGGGTACGGCTGCTGGGGCTGGCCTTGCGAAGGGGCCGTGGGGTACGGCTGCTGGGGCTGGCCTTGCGAA
>CAZAWR010000105.1:0-33590 GCA_964488865.1 uncultured Polyangiaceae bacterium
GGCAGGGGTAGGGGCGGGGGATCAGAACCCGGACTTGCGCAATGCACCCCAGCCCCGCTGACCGCCTCGTCGCGGCCCGCCATTCGGGCTATGCTCCCCACGTGTTCCGTGACCCCGAACCTCCGCCCAGCGACGGGTTCGTCGAGCGTGTTCGCCGGCAAGGACGGCGCGTGCACGTTCCGCTTGGGGCGACTTGCAACAATCGCTGCCTCTTCTGTATGGAAGAAGACCGGGAGGCACGGTCTCGCGTGAACGGATCGCTGACCCCGGAGCGGGTGCGTTGGATCATCGACACGCACAGGGACGCCGAGGAGCTTTGCTTCACCTCCGGCGAGCCGACCCTCCACCCGCAGCTTCCCACGTTCGTCCGCTGGGCCCGTGCCGCAGGATGCCGGTGCGTGAGCCTCATGACCAACGGGCGCAGGCTAGCGTACGCCCCTTACGCTCAGGCGCTCGCGCGCGCGGGTCTGCATCGCATCTACGTCTCGATCCACGGCCATACGGCCGCGATGCACGACGGTCTCACGCGCACCCCCGGCAGCTTCGCGCAGACGATGGACGGACTGCGCGTCGCAGCATCTCTCGGCTCTCTCGACGTCCACACTTCCACCGTGGTGACGCGTAGGAACGTCGAGGCGATGCTCGAGGTCTACGAGGTGCTGGTCGACCTGGGCGTCCGGCAGGTGGTGTTCAATGCGCTGCAGGTGCAAGGCGGGGCGGACACGCACTTCGGCCGAATGGTTCCACGCTATCGGGACGTACGAGCGCAGTTCGAGCGTCTCCTTGTTGGGGCGCACGACGGGGGCGTCCGGGCGTTTCTCGTCGACGTGCCGCCTTGCGTCACGGCCGGGTTGCCGGACCGCAACCGTGGCTTCGTGGAGAGCCACGTGCACTACGAGGTGGAGGTCGAAGGGGTTCGTCCGCCGGGGGCCACCCCCTGCGAAGGCGCCGAGGGTCTGCGTTCGATTCGCACGGACAGTCTGGACGCGGCCTTTCGAACGTTCGGTCCGGGGTGCGGGACCTGCCGGTATCGTCCGGTCTGTCCTGGGGTCTATGCGAGGTACTTGGAGGAGTATGGGTGGGACGAGATGGTTCCCGTGCCGCCCGAGGGGTCCTAGCCTCCTCTGGTGCTCGTGCTCGTGCTCGTGCTCGTGCTCGTGCTCGTGCTCGTGCTCGTGCTCGTGCGGCGCCCCTGTGCCAGGCTACCTGGCACACTTGACGCCGATGTCCTTGTGCCCCAATTTAACCTCGATTCTTACGCTCATTTTGAAGCGTCTCGCGTGGGCACGAACCATGCATAAAGGTTCGGCCAAGAGGTGACAACATGACCCACAAGCTCCGCATCAGCCTGATCGCCCTCGCTTCCCTCGGCCTGTTCGCCACCGGTTGCAGTGATTCCGACAAGAACGAGCCGACCTACGGCGTCATCCGGGCCTCCCTCACCAAGGCCGCCGATTGCAACGACCTCGAGGGCATGATCAAGGCCGATGCGCTCGCCAAGATGAACGCCCGCATCGACGCCGAGATCGCCATGTGGAGCCAAGGATGGGGCTACGACGAATCCGCGCCCGGCATGGCGGACGGGTCGGGCACGGGCGGTGGCACGTCCACCGGCGGTTCGGGCGGCGGATCGACCAACACGGCCCCCGAGTCCGAGTCCGCCAAGGAGTTCTCTGGCACCAACACCCAAGTCGAAGGCGTCGACGAAGCCGACATCGTCAAGACCGACGGCAAGTACGTCTACCTCCTCCATGGCGAGAGCTTGCTTGTCCTTCACGCCTGGCCCGCCACCGAGTTGGCCCAGTCTTCTTCCTTCGCCATCGAGGGCACGCCCTCCGAGATGTACGTGACGGACGCCGGCAAGGTCGTGGTCTACTCGACCGTGGACGGCGCGACCGTGTATGCCGCGGCCGGCATCGAGCCCCGCAACACCTATAGCGACTACTACGGTTACTCCGGCGGCGCGGGCATGGCCGAGCCCGCCTATCCCGGTTACCCGGGCTACTTCGCCAACCCCCTGACCAAGGTCACCGTCCTTCAACTGCAAGACGCCCAACCTTCCGTCGTCAGCGAGATGTACTTCGAGGGCTCCTACGCGTCGTCACGCCGCGTGGGACAGCACGTCCGTACCGTCATCCAGGGAGCCGCCTATGGGCCGCAGCTCAAGTACTGGCCGGACAGCTATCCCGAGTCCCAGACCCAGTGGACGGCCGCCTACGAGCAGCTTCGCGCGGAGAACACCGCGATCATCATGGGCTCGACCCTCATGGACTGGCTGCCCTACTACATGATTCGCACCGAAGCCGGCGTGCAGGCGAACCTCGCGCGTTGCGACGAGTTCTACGTCCCCACCGCTGGGAGCACCACCTACGGCATGACGCAGATCCAGTCGATCGACCTGACGGCGCCGGAGCGCGTGCCTGTGGGAACCAGCATCGTGGGCGCCGTGGACACGGTGTACTCCAACCTCGACACGTTCGTGCTCGCCGCCCAGGCATGGGTCGACCCGGGCGTGTGGCAGGTGGGAACGTGGGGCTCCGGCGGTGGAGATGACGTTGCTGTGCCTGCCCCCGCCGCCCCCATGGGCCTCGACGGGATCGGGACTTCGCGCCAGGCGCTCACCACCAACCCGATCAGCACGAGCTACACCCACCTTCACACGTTCGACCTCGCCGCCAACCCGGCCCAGCCCCAGTACACCGCCTCCGGCACCGTGCCGGGCACCGTCTTGAACCAGTTCTCCCTCGACGTGCACAACGGGCATTTGCGCATCGCCACCACCGACACGCGCGTCAACACGGACTGGGACAACAGCCAAGTCAACCACGTCTTCGTCCTCGGCGCCCAGGGCGAGGACCTGCAGGTGGTGGGGAGCGTGCGTGACCTCGCGCCCAGCGAGCGCATCTATTCCGCGCGCTTCATGGGCGATCGTGGCTACCTCGTCACCTTCCGCCAGGTCGACCCCCTGTTCGTCCTCGACCTCGCCAACCCCGCCGCCCCCAAGGTTCTCGGCGAGCTCAAGATCCCCGGCTTCAGCGAGTACATGCACCCCCTCGGGGACGACCACCTCCTGACCATCGGGCAGGACGAAGGCCTCGCACTGCAGATCTTCGACGTCTCCGACCCCGTCAATCCGGTGCAGAAGCACAAGTACGTCTTCTCCAACCAGGACGCGTACGGGTACTCCGAGGCCCAGAGCAACCACAAGGCATTCACCTACTACGCCTCCCACGGACTGCTCGCTTTCCCCTTCGTCGGATGGGGCAACTACGACGGCACCATGCGCAGCTCCCTCGAGCTGTTCGACATCGACAAGGACCTGGGCATCCAGCGTCGTGGTTCGGTCGACCACACGGCTCTGTTCGGCGAAGCCCCCGATCCCTACGGATACTGCGGAGGCTACTACGGCATGGAAGTGCGCCGCGGGCTGTTCCTCGAGGACTTCGTCTACTCGATCTCCTACGGCGGCGTGGTGGTCAACCACATCGATGACCTCACCACCCCGGTGGCATCCCTCGCCCTCAGTGCCCCGATGAATTCCTCCTACTCGGGCTGCTACGACTACTGACCTAGACCCGCCCTGCGTCCCCCCCCTCGAGCTACCCCCTTGCGCCGACCGTCGACAGCGCTTAAGTCGAGGTCCGTACCCGTCAAGGAAGGACCCCGCCATGACCGAACAGAGTGGACCGCTCGCCACGCTCGAGACCAATGACATCGTCGCCATCGTTCTGAGCGTGTTCGTCCCCGGCGTCGGGCACATGCTGCTCGGTCAAACCGTCAAGGGCATCGCCATCCTCGCTGCCACGATTCTGAGCTGCGGCGTCGGGTATCTCGTCTCCTTGCTCATCGCTGCCGACGCCCTGTGCGTGGCGCGCGTGCGCAAGGAACGCCCCGTCGGCGACTGGGAGATCTTCCCCGACCACAAGCGATTGCTTGGCGTCTGAGGACGTGTCTGAGGAAACAAACTCCCGCAAGGAGGTCCCGTCGCCCCGGCGCAAGAGGGTCTTCGCCCTCGTCTTGGCGGTCTGCCTAGCGCTGTCGATCGCGTTGGTTCTGGTCTTGCGGCAGAACCGGAAGCGGGAGCTGTTCACAGCCGAAACAACCCCCTTTCCCGTCGCGACGCATCGGCGCATCGATAGCCACGCGCACCTTTCGGTGGGCTCCCTGCCTCAGGTGCAGAAGCTCATGAGCCGCTACGGCTTCGAACACATCGTGGACCTGTCGGGCGGCACCCCGGACACGAACCTCGCCGCGCACCTCGAGCAGGCTGCCGCATCGAACGGCGCGATCACCGTCTTCATGACCCTGCCCGGTGTGGAGCTGCGTCGGCCCGGCTTCGGTGAGCGGATCGCCTCCATGCTTGCGCGAGCGCACGACATGGGGGCACGGGGCCTCAAGGTGTACAAGGGCTTGGGCCTCGGCTACCTCGATCAGGACGGTCTGCGTGTCCCCGTCGACGACCCCCGGCTCGATCCCGTCTTCGACGCTGCCGGCCGGTTGCACCTGCCCGTCGCCATCCACACGGCGGACCCCCGCGCGTTCTGGGAGCCCCCAGGGCCGGCCAACGAACGTCACCTCGAGCTGCTGGCCCACCCCGAATGGTCCTTGCATGGGCAGCCCATCCCTTCGTGGCGTGAGCTGCTCGACGAGCTCGAGCGACGGATCGACCGCCACCCGGACACCACGTTTATCGCAGTGCACTTCGGCTGCGCGGCGGAAGACCCCGACCGGGTGGCCCGCATGCTTCGAAGCTATCCGAATCTCGTCATCGACACCGCGGCGCGCTTCCCCGAATTCGGGCGCCACCCCGCCGGCAAGATGCGCGAGCTGTTCGTCGAGTTCCAGGACCGGATCCTCTACGGCACCGACCTCGGCGTCGGCGTGGACCCTCTCGACATCGTGCCCGGATCGACCGGCAACGAGCTTCCCTCCGTCGACGATGTCGACCTGTTCTTCGCGTCGTCCTATCGCTACCTGGAGACGTCGGACCCGCAGATCCCGTCACCGACCCCGATCCAGGGCGGATGGACGATCGCGGGGGTGGGCCTGCCGCCGGACGTGCTCGACAAGATCTACCGTCGCAACGCGGTGCGGGTGCTTCGCCTCGCGTCGCGGTGAAGGGCTTCCGCTGTTTCAGAGCTCGAACAGCCCGCCGAGGATTCCCCCCACGATCTCGACGGCCGCCCCGGCGATGTCCACCGCGTCCGAGCTTACACCGAGGCCTGCGTCCGCGACGTCCAAGCCGATCTCCACGGCGTCGCCCACGTCGACGAGGGAAACATCGTGGTTTCTCTGGTGGTTGGGGGGCACGGCGGCCGCCAGGGTGGCAGCAGTCGCAGCGGTGACAGCCACCTCCGGAGCGGGGAAGGCGGGGGCGGGCTGCTGGAATCGCTCGCGACGCACCTGTGCCTGGGCATCCGCGACGCTGCGCAGTTCATCGGCGTCGAACCAGGTCCCGTGGTCGTCGCAGTGATCGATGTCCACACCGTGCAGATGGCGGACCCGCATCGGGGTGTCACACACGGCGCACGGGATCCTTTTGTGGGACGTGTCAGTGCGTTTTGCGGCGCTTTGGGAGATGCGGTCTGCGAGCAAGAGGGCGTCGGCCTCGTAGGCATCCAACATGCGGTCGGCACAAACGGGGTCGACCCAGACTCCGCCGCAGTGTCCGCATGCGTGCAGGGTGACGTTGCGCGCTTTGCCTGGGGTGAGCGCGTCGCGGCAGCGTGGGCAGAAGGGTGCGTGGAGGCGGGGCATGGGCGAAGTGTAGCGGGGCAAAGGGGGAGCCGGAAAGAGGGCATGGCAAGTTGCAGTCGCGCCGGCCTCCTCGAATGCGGCGACCGTGCGACTCCCCCGTGTCCCGCCCCCGAATCAAGCGCCGCCTACCACAAGGGAGGTTGACCGCGGCCGCGGGGTCGAGCATAGCGTTGCGCGATGCTTCAGCGCCTGCCCCTCCTTCTTCTCTTGCCCCTGCTCGGAGCCTGCGCGGAGACCGTGCACCCTCGCGTGGGGACGGGGGTTCCCGCCCCGACATGGATCGAGGTGGAGCCGCAACTGCCCTTCGACGATGAGGACGTGCAGGCCGCGGAGCCTGGTCCCAAGAAGATCCGCGCGCGTCACGTCCTGGTCATGTATCACGGCGCAGCGCACGCGGCGGCGACCATCGGGCGGAGCCGGGACGAAGCGTTTCTTCGTGCGCAGGAGGCGCTGCGACGCGCCCGCGCGGGGGACGACTTCGAGGGGTTGGTCGGCGAGTACTCGGACGAACCCGGTGGGCCCGGCCGTGGCGGCGACCTTGGGGAGTTCACCCGCGAGCGCATGGTCAAGGCCTTCTCCGAGGCCGCATTCGCCCTGCAACCCGGCGAGATCAGCGACGTGGTGGAGACGCAGTTCGGCTTCCACATCATCCAGCGCATCGAGTAGGGCGGGTCACTCGCAGGGAATGCCCACGCAGATGCCGTTGCTGCAGCCCTGACAGTCGCCGCACGCTTGTCCGCACGCGCCGCAGTGCTGCTTGCTGGTCAGCAGGTTGGTCTCGCATCCGTTGGTGCGCATGTCGTAGTCGCAGTTGCCCCAGCCTGCCTGGCATAAGCCGCCGCAGATCCCGTTCTTGCAGAGACTGTTCGCGACGTTGTTCATGCTGCAGGCCATGCCGCACCCGCCGCATTGCAGCGGGTCGTTCATGAGGGAAGTCTCGCAACCGTCGGCGCGTAGGTCGTTGTTGCAGTCGCCCCAGCCGAACTCGCAATCGCCCACACAAGCGGCTTTGCCGCAGCTCACATCGATCACGTGGAACGTGCTGCAAGCGAGGTTACACCCTCCGCAGTGCAGGGGATCCGCGCCGCCGTGGACCTCACAGCCCGGGACCCCGTCGCAGTTCAACCACGGTGAGAGGCACGTGTACACGCAACCGCCGCCGACGCACGCGGTGGAGGCGTTGAGGACGGACTTGCACATCGAGCCGCACGAACCACAGTGCGTCGCGCTGGACAGCGTGTTGGTCTCGCACCCGTTCGCTTCGTTCTGGTCGCAGTCGCCATAGCCGTCGTTGCAGGCGTCCAGGCGGCACGTGCCCTGGACGCAAGTGGGGCTGGCCTGGGCGAAGCCGCAAGCGTTGCCGCAGAAGCCGCAGTGAGAGGTCGACGAGGTGAGGTTCGTCTCGCACCCCGGGGCGCTTGTGCAGTCCCCGAGCCCCGGGGAGCAATTCGAGACGGTGCACGCACCGAATACGCACGCGGGGGTTCCTCCGTTGGCCGGACACTGCTTGTCGCAGACCCCACAGTGGCTCGGGTTCACCGCGAGGTTCGCCTCGCAGCCGTTTTCCTGGCTCCCGTCGCAGTCGTCGAAGCCCGGCTCGCACCCGCTCATCGCGCAGGTGCCGTCCGAGCACTTCACGTCCGCGGCGTGCGGAAACGAGCAGGTCTCGCCACAGGCCCCGCAGTTCGAGAGGCTCTCGCTCGTGTTGGTCTCGCACCCGTTGGTCATGTCTCCGTCGCAGTTGGCCCAGCCGTCTGCACACGCATCGAGGTAGCAAGCCCCGGCGCTGCAGGACGTGACGCCATGGGGCAACGAGCACACGCATCCGCACTGGCTGTCGACCCCGGCCCCTCCGCAAGTTTCGGGCGCCGTGCACTCCCCGCAGGCGACCGCTCCGCACCCTGTGTCGAACTCGCCACAGTTGACCCCCAGCTGCGCACAGGACCGGGCCGTGCAACCACACTGGTATGGCTCGCCGCTGCCTCCGCACGTGAGGGGCGGGGTGCACATCCCGCATTCCAGGGTGCCGCCGCAGCCGTCGTCCACATCGCCGCAGGAGGCCCCGAGCTGAAGGCAAGTCTTCGCGATGCAGCCGTCGGGGTGGGGTCCCTCCGTCGCTGGGTCGCCGAGCGCGTCGGACGTGGCGTCCTGCTGAACATCCGCGCTCGCGCCCGCGTCTGGGCGGGCTCCCGACCCGCTCTCGGACGAAGAACAGGCGAGCGGAAGGAAGGCAGCCACGACCAAGATCGGGCCCAAGGCTCGGAACGGCGTCGGCATCATCGGTCTCCGCGCAGGGAAGGCATACGAAGTCAGTATATCGCGGCGATCTGTCGGTGTCCGAGGCGAAATTCGGGAGAACCCGCCCGCGCCCTGCCGGAGGCGGTTTCTCTCCGTGCTACAGTCGGCCGATGCGTTGGCCTGCCCTCATGCTGGTGCTCGCTGGAGGCCTCGTTGCCTGCCGAAGTCCCGAGCACCAGCCGTCGTCGACCACCCAGGAGGTGCGCACGGCCGCGCCTGCAACTCCTGACGTGACGGCGGCCCCCTCCCCCGCGACGATTCCCCCGAAGGTCTCCCCGAACACGAGGATGGCGTCCTTCGGCAAGGCCAAGAAGCACCTCTCCGAGATCCACGCGGACCACCGTTCCACCTTGTACTGCGGCTGCTCCTTCGACGACGCTGGCGTCGTGGAGCTTGCAAGCTGCGGCTACGTTCCCCTGTCCGAGGGAGCCCGATCTCGGCGTGTGGAGTGGGAACACGTGGTTCCCGCCCAGGCGTTCGGGCAAGCCTTTCCTGCGTGGAGGGACGGGCACCCGGAGTGTGTCGACCGTCGCGGCAAGGCGTTTCGCGGTCGTCCATGCGCCCGAAAGGTGTCCGAGGCCTTCCGGTACATGGAAGCGGACATGTACAACTTGCAGCCGGCCGTCGGAGAGGTCAACGAGCGGCGAGGGACCGCGACTCCGGCGATGATTCCGGGTGAGAACCGCCCGTTCGGCACCTGTGACTTCGAGGTCGCGGACGGGAAGGTGGAGCCCAGGCCCTCGGTCCGCGGGGACATCGCGCGCACCTACCTGTACATGGACCAGGCCTACCCGGGACGCGGGGTCGTGTCGCGCAAGAACCGCAAGCTGTTCGAGGCGTGGAACGAGCAGGACCCGGTGGACCGCTGGGAGTGCGAACGGGCCCGGCGCATCGCCCGCGTGCAAGGCAACGTCAACCACGTGGTCGAACAGGCCTGTCGCGACGCCAAGCTGTGAGGCCACGCCCGCCCAAGGCGAGAGCCAGCCACACGCCGGCCCAGAGCAGGCCAGTCCCGCGCCGGGGCGCGTGACCAAGAGCGCACGACCCGGGGTCCGGCTCCGGTTCCCGCGGGGTCAGAGCCTCACACACGCCGCGCGCGCCGCAGACCTGGCCGCCCGCACAATCGTGCTTGGACGTGCAAAGCTCCCCCAGCGTGCTCACGCACGACCGCTTGCGACAAAGCTTGTCCTCGTCGCACGGAAGGCGCTCCTCGAACAACTCACACGCTCCCTTGCCGTCGCATGTCCCGGTCGTGTCGCATACGCGTTGCTCGCATGCGTCGTTCGGGTCCTGGCCCGCGAGCACGGGCGCACACCGTCCGTCCAGGCCTCCGGTCCATCGCCCCACACAGGACGTGCAACCCTGGTCACAACGCGTGTCGCAGCACGTTCCCGCCGCGCAGACCCCGCCAGCGCATTCGCCGTCCGTCACGCACGCCTCGCCCAGGGCCCTCGGATCCATCTGCAGAAACCACCCCACGCTCGGAACGCCTGCCACCATCACGTGCAGCCAGCCACGCCCGTGGTAGGTCGTGGGGGGCACCCGGAAGGTGAGCGCGTCGTCGGCCCACGAGAGCACCGGTAGGAGAAGGGGCGGACCGTACGCCGGGACGAAAACCACGCCCGGCACGAGCGACGGTACGGGACCAAGGCTCTCGCTCCCTACCGCTGTTGGGCTGGCAAACCGCCTGCCTTGGATGAGCACGTCCGCTCCGACGCGAATCTCGAGGGGTCCCTTCTCGATGGCCGGGCGCACCGCTGCGGGAGGCACCCGCTGAACGCGGGACGTGTGAGGCCCACCTGCCGAGGCGCCCCGGATGAGCAGGTCCCCGTCCGTCAGGCGCGTGGCTGTCGCGTGGACGAAGGTCCCCGGGTAGGTGGTGATGCTCGAGGTCCCGTCCGCGAGCGTTCCGGAGACGACGCAACCGCCGAGGGACGCGTCGGACAGTCGATGCCCGCAGAGCAGAACGCCTTCGAAGAAGCTGGGAATCGCCGCGAAGGGCAAGCGCACCCGGGCAGGGCGAGGCGCTACCAGGCCATCCAGGGCCGAGAAGCGGAACGCGCTCCGATCGGTCGCGATGACTGCGTCGCCCACCGCGCTCATCGACCCTGCGGCGATGCCCCCTCCCACCGCGGTGCTCGGCACCGGTTCACTCATTCGCCTGGCGGGGTCCCACACTTCCGCCTCGTCGGCTGGGGTTCCGTCGGTTCTGAGCCCTCCCGCAACGAGGACCCGGCCCGTGGGAAGCAGCAGCGCCACGTGAGAATGCCGGGGCGTGAGCAGGCGCCCCACGGCCTCGAATCGGGCCTCGACCGGGTCGAACTCTTCAATGGTCCCGTCGCCGCTTCCTCCCGTGAGGAGAACTCTCCCCGAGCCGAGCAAAGTAAGGGCGTGGTCTACCCTCGCGATTTGCATCTCCTGCACTGGTTCGAACGTGCCTTGACGCCAGTCGTAACCTTCGGCGGCTCGGGTCGGTATCCCCCCGAACGTTCCCCCCGTCACGAGGGTTCGTCCTGAGCGAAGCAAAACCGCTGCGTGGTGCGTGCGCGGTGTCGTCATCGGCGCGGTCGCGGTGAGCGAGCCTGTCTTGCGGTCCCACAGGTCCACCGAGACTGCCCCTTCGCCCCCGCCGGCCAAGAGGACGTCGCCGTTCGGCAGGAGAGTGGCCGTGTGGCCCGCGCGTACCGTCGCGCTCGCGTCCAACACCTCCCCATACGTCGGCAGGGACCGCAGGTAGGCCGTCTGCCCCGCAGGATCGCCTCCAAGCACGAGCACCCTGCCGTCGAACAGCAGAGCGGCGGCGCTCTTTTCGCGACCGGCCCCGATCGACCCGTCGGATGCGGCGGTCCCCGACGCGGGGTCGATGAGGTCTGCTTGCTCCGGAACGCTGCCGTCGAGGGCTCGTCCCCCTGTGATCAGCAACCGGCCGTCGGGCAGGCGCAGGGTCTGGTGGCCGATCCGGTCGGGCGCGACCGCGAGCTTCTTCGATAGCGAGGTCGCGGTATCGAGGACCTCCACGGGCGGCGGGACGCCCGTTGGGCTGACCCCTCCGATCACGGCGACCCTCCCAGACGGGAGAACCGAGGCCGTGTGTCCGTAGCGCGCGACGCCCATTTCCGGGCCCGCCACGCAGGCGCCTTCCGGGCTGCAGAGCTCGGTGGAAGCGAGGGGATTGCCGTCGGTGCCGCGTCCCCCCGCGACCAGCACTTGACCGGTGGCCAGCAAGCTCGCGGTGGCCTGCGCGCGGGCTGTCGCGAGGCTCCCGACCATGGCGAAGCCCCGGGTCTTGGGATCGTAGACCTGCACCCCGGCGTGCGCGACCTGCACGGAGCCACCCGCGACCAGCACGCGCCCGTCGGCGAGGGATGCGCTCGCGCCCGCATAGGTGGAACGCTCGGGTAGCGATGTGGCGTAGAGCGTGCCCAACACCGGGTCGTAGACCTCGGGTTGCAGCACGGGGACGCCGTCGAGGTGGCCGCCGAGCAGCAGCACTTTGCCCGAAGGAAGTACGTGGGCGACATGGCTTTCCCGCGGAAACAGCAGCTTTGCGTCCTCTGAGAACGTGCCAGTGACTGGGTCGAACCGCTCGCACGTCCCGGTGGCGGTGGCGTCTCCGCCGGCGACCAAGATCTGGCCCGAGGGGAGCGGCGTGAGGGTCGGGGCCCGTCGCGGAAGAACCAAGGTGTCAGCGCCCGTCCACTCGGGGTCGACCATGACCGGCCAGGAAGCGGTGTCCGGCAAGTGCACGAGGATGCGAGACCCCTGCACGTGCAGGGTGGGGGAGAGCGGGGAGCCGTCTGCCGCCCACGCCGCGCGGGCCCAGACGCGCAATCGCGAGGTGTCGGTGGCGTCGCGAACTTCCACCAGGGCAAGGTGTTCGCTGGCGCGAAGGGACCAGCCTGACGGTAGCTCGAGGTCGTAGCCCAGGTCAGTCGTGGGAGCGTGGACGGTCCACAGGTCTTCCACGCCGTGTTCGGTGGCGAAGACTCGCGCGTCAACGTGGGGGCGGAGGCGGCGGTAGTGCAGGATTCCCTGGGCTTGCTTGGCAACGACGGGTGCGGCGTGTGCCCAACGCACGGGGAGCGCGGGTCCGAAGGGAACCTGCAGGAGCATGGCCCCGTCTGCGGAGCGGGGGAGGACTGCGCCTGGGAACCGGGAGGTGCCGAGCCAGGCTCCCGCGCCGCCGTCCTTGGAGGCGTGGCGCGGCTGGAGGAGGAAGGCTCCGTCTTCCGTGGGGCGAGGGGGGAACCTCGAGGCCAAAGCGAGCGAAGCGTGGACTTCCGCGGCCTGGCGATCGGCTTGCGGGAGGGCGGGCGCAGCCTCGTCCGAGCAGCCGAAAGCTGGGAGCAGGGCGAGGGGGAGGAACGAGAGAGGGGTTCGCTTCATGGTCCGGCCCGGGTGCAGGCGAATGACAGAAGCTTGCAGCAATCGAGTCGCAACGGCAATTGATGAGCGGAACCAGGGTGGTTCGCGCCGGGGGAGGGGGTGGGCTCGGCACGGCGACGGCTTACGGAGCTCGATCGAGGCCGGAGAACTGGTGAGCCGGGGGCTGGGAGCCGGGAAGAGGGAATGGATCGCAGACTGACAGTCGAAACGACCCGACGAACACGCCGAGCGCGCTCACCGCGGCTCACCCCAAAACGCCTCGCCTTCGGTTCGGATAGCCCCAAACCCAGGGGTCTAGGGTCGGCCGCCCATGGCGCGGCATTCCCACACGGGACCCTTTTTGGCGTTGCGCACGCAGTCGCTATAGGCCGCGACCGCGTCGCGGTGCTTGCCGCTGTCCTGAAGCGCGGCGCCCAGGTAGAGGTAGCCGAGGGCGTGGTCGGGCTCCTGCTGGATGGCTGCGGACGCCATGGGGATGGCTTCCTTGAGCTTACCGCGGTTCAGGAGCTTGAGCGCCTGGGCGCGGGGGTTCTCTTGCGTTTCGAGTTCGGCCTTGGGCTCAGCTGCGACCGGCTCGGGTGTTGCTGCCGCTACGGGCTCTGCAGCCGTGATGGGCTCTGCGACCCGCGCTGCGACCGGCTGTGCAATCGGCGCTGCGACCGGCTGTGCAATCGGCGCTGCAGCCGGCTCTGCAACCGGCTCTTCGGCTGCGACCGCAGCGGTCTGGGCGGCAGGTTCGGCTGCGACGGCCGAGCGGCTCACGAGCGACTTGCCGATTCCCCCCACGACGAACAGAGCGCCCGCTGCGACCACGGCGGCCACGAGCTTCCGGAACTTGCTTCGGCGTGCGAGGACGGCAGGCGAGGGCGGCTGAACCTTGGCTTGCGCGGAGAGGTCCTCTGCGACGGGGGGGAAGGACTCCATTTGGGCTCTGGCTTCCTCCTCCATGGCGTCCGCCTGCTGAAAGAAGGCCTCGTCCAGGGCGTCGAGGGAGACCCGCGGGGCATCGGCGGGCTTTGTGATCGCGACGTCTTCTTTGGGGGGCGTGGGGTCGCCTTGCACAGCCTTCTGGGCGACGGGAATTTCGGGGACGGTCACCCTCTCACGTTCGCTGTTCGGCGTGACGCTGACGGGCGGCGGGTCGGGGGGCGGCTCGTGCGCGGGAGGTTCTGCGGCACGGGCTTCTACGGGCTCGACGGCCACGGGGGAGGGCGTTGCCACGAGCTCAGAGCGGAGGGCTTCCTTCGAGGTCCGGGCTTTTCGGTTCGTCTTGCTCGCTTTGTGGTTTCGCCTCGCCATGACATCACCTGCGGTCGGTTCGAGTGGGGGGCCGTGAACGACCTGGCTCCTGCTAGTACAAGATCCGGGCCGTTGTACCCGTGGTGGTTTCACCCGCCGAAACCGGCTCATGGGGATCGCTGGTTGTGTCGACATGTGCCAGAGCGTGAGGCACATGCGTCATGGAGGAGCCGGGCGCAGAGGGTCATTCGTACGATGGTCGGTCGCCAGCAGGATCACACAGAGCCGAAGCCAAACTGATGAATGCGGAGCCGGCGGCAGGGAACGAAAGAGTGCGCCCGTTCAGAATTCCCGGCTCCCCGTCCTGCTCACCAGTTCGGCCGCTGGCGCTCCGTCAACGTGGTCCTGTTTGCTTCGTCCCCACCATTCGCCCCCTTGCCTTCGGTGCGGCCCCCTCCAAGGGCCCTGTTGAAAGGCTGACGGCAGGAGGTGTCGCAATCCTGACGGCGCCGGCGGCGCGGTGATACCCTCGGCGGACAATGGTGGGTACGCGGGAAGACGTGGACGTGCTGGGCGCCACGGTTGCCGTGGACGGCGACGCGGTGGGCTCCGCGGAGACCGTCGCGCTCGACGCACCCTCGAGCGCTGGCATGGCGGCCTTCTCGGCCACCCGCGCGATGTCCGGGGTCCCGGAGAGCACGGGCGAGATCGACCTCCGACCCTTCGGTCCCTACACCCGCGTCGAGACCATCGGTGAGCAAGGCTCGATGGGCATCGTCGCCCGCGGCTTCAACGAGGCCTTCGATCGCTGGGAGTTGCTGAAGTTTCTGCGTTCGGACCACGCCCTCGAGCCCGCTCGCGTCCGCCAGTTCCATCGCGAAGGCCGCGTGCTCGCCAAGCTGTCCCACCCGAACGTCGTGCAGGTCTTCGCCATCTACCAGATGGAGGGCCGGCCCTGCCTGGCGATGGAGTATCTGCACGGATCGTCGCTCGCCAAGCTCATCCGAGAGCAGCCTGAGCATCACCTCCCGATCGACCGGTGGCTGGCCCTGTTCCTCGACGCCGCACGAGGGCTCTCCGCCGCCCACCAAGTCGGCCTCCTGCATCGCGACCTCAAACCCGACAACCTCGTCGTCCTCGAGGACAAGAACGGCGAGCCGACCTCCCTCAAGCTCATCGACTTCGGCCTCGCCACGGCCGATCAGACGCGCCAGCGCGAGGAACCCCGAAGCTCCCTCGTCGCGGACCTGAGCGGGGGCACCCCTGTGTACATGGCCCCCGAGTTGTGGACCGGAGAGGTCGCCACACCCCGCACGGACATCTTCGCCCTCGGGCTCACCTTCACGTACGCCGCCGTGGGCTGCCTGCCGTTTCACGCCACCACGGTGCTCGAGGCGTTCCAGGCCATCGCCGAGCCTACCCCGTTCCCCGACCCGCGCGACGCCCGTCCGGACCTGCCGCGCCGACTCGCCGACGTGTTGCGCAAGGCCACGGCCAAACCTTCCGAGCAGCGCTTCGCCACGGTCGATGACCTCATCGCCGCGCTTCTCGCCGCGGCCGGACACGCACGCGCCCGCCGCGTCCCCGGCTCCGGCCCGTACCGCGGGCTGCAAGCCTTCTCGCACCACGAGCGCGACGTGTTCTTCGGTCGCGAAGAAGAAAGCGCGGAGGTGGTCGAGAAGGTCCGCCTGCACGCGGGAGTGGTCGTCGTCGGGGCCTCGGGAGCGGGAAAGTCCTCGCTGCTCGAGGCCGGTGTCATCCCCGCGATCCTCGACGGCGCCCTCGGCGGTTCGCTCACCTACCGGCCCCTCGTCGTGCTCCCGAGCCGTCGACCCTTGCAGGCGATCGCCGCCGCCGTGGCGACCGCCACGAACGCCTCGGAGCAGGAAGTACGGACGTTCCTGCAACGCACGCCCCAGGGGCTCGGTGCGGCGCTTCGCGACTCGCTGCAGGAGGGCGAAGGCTACCTCGTCGTCGTCGACCCGCTCGAAGCGCTCGCCGGGGACGACGTCGACCCGGCGGAGACCCGCGCGGCGTGTGATGCGATCGCCTCGGTGCTCGAGCCCGTTCGCCCCGAGCTTCGTCTGCTGGCGAGCGTGCGCGCGGACCGCATGGACCGTCTCTTCGCCGTGGAGTCCCTTCGGCCCTGGCTGGTGCGAGGCTTTCACCCCATTCGTCCCCTGCGCGGGGACCAACTGCGCTCCGTGCTGATCGAGCCGGCTCGCGCCGCAGGCTTCGAGCTGGAGTCCCAGGCGGTGGTGGACGAGATCCTCGAGGAGGCCGAGGGGCTCGAGGCAGGGCTGCCCTTGGTTTCCTTCGCCATGCAGGCCTGGTGGTCGATGCGCGACGAGCCACGTCGCATCCTTCCCTCCCGCGCGTGGCGCGAGCTTGGGGGCGTTGCGGGCGCCCTCGTGCGCAACGCGGAGAGTGTCGTGGCGTCCCTCGACCGGGACCTGCGTGCTGCCGTCGAGGCCACGCTCTTGCGCTTGGTACGCGAGGATGGGTCCCGACGCCGCGTGTCCCGACAGGAGCTCGTCGACCCCGCATCTGGGCTTCCCCACGTGGCCGATGCCCTCGAGGTGTTGCTGCAAGCTCGGATCGTGCAAGAGAACTTCGATCAGTTCGAGATCGTGCACGATGCGCTCATCGGGCGCTGGCCGCGCCTGGCAGCGCTACGCGAGTTCTTCGGCGAGGACCGGGCCATGCGCGAGCGCCTCACCGCCGCGGCGGGCGTCTGGGAGTCCCAGGGGCGCGTCGACGGCGCCCTGTGGACGGGTGAGCAAGCCAGCCAGCTCGCTCGCTGGATCGCTTCGACCAAGTCCACCCTGACCCAGGGCGAGCTGTCCTTCGCTGAGGCTGTGCAGCGACGTCTCGCGCGCAGGCGCTTGCTCATCCGGTCGATCGGTGTGTGTGTCGCGATCGTGGCGATCGGCTTCGTGGTGGTGGCGAAGTCCAACGAGCGTGCGATGGCAGCCACCCTCGAGGGCGCAGTCCTGGAGCGTGAGCGGGCGCAGGAGGCGTTCCGCAAGGCCGAGGCCAGTCGTCTCCGCTTGCTGGCGGAAACGCGGCTCGGGGACCATCCCGAAGAGGCCCTTCGCCTTGCCGCCCAGAGCTACGACCTCGAGTCCCACCCCGCCGTGGATACCGTCGCGTACCGCGCTCATGCGCGGGGCATCGCGCGTCCCGTCCCGTTCCCCGAGGGGGGAGCTTCCGTCGTGCGCTTCTCCGATCCTGGCTTGTGGATCGCGCTGGGAGGGCTGAGCGGTCGTGTCGAGTTGCTCGCCACCACCAACGAGAACCGTGCGTCGGTCGAGGTGCGCGGTGAGTCCGTCGGCACCGTGTCCTCCCTCGCTTTCTCCAAGGACGAGAAGCGCCTCGCCGTGGGAACGTCCGCCGGCTGGGTGGGCTCGGGCGCGATTGTGGACCGCACCTTCGAAGGCCGGCGCGTGTGTCACGGCATCACGCGCGCCCTGGCCTGGTCCGGCGACCACGTCTTGGCGCAGTGTCAGGGCGAGGATGGCACGTACGCGATTCACCGCGGCGACGGCACCGTGGTGGAGGCCGGGCTGGTGCCCGCTGCGTTGCGGGGACTGCCGTACCCGTTGGTCCGTCAGGACGGGAGCGTGGCCTGGTTCGACGGTTCCTCCAGGGAGGATGCCAAGGGCCTGCGTGTCGACGGAGCCCCGCTGACGTGGGCAGATGGGGACCCGGGGACGCGACGTGTCGTCGCTGGTGATCGCGGGGGGCGCGTGTGGTTCGCGAACGAGGCGGGCAAGCCGCTGGTGATCGCGCAGCACGATGCGGCGGTCCACCGCGTTCGCTTGGCTCCCGACGGCAAGGTGGTGCTCTCGCTCGATGGGCATGGCAACGCGAAGCTGACGACCGAGCGGGGTGTATCGCTGCGAGCGGCAGGGGGGGTGCGGGAGGCGTTTGTGTGGGTGCCGGGCAGGGGAGCGGTGGTCGTGGCGCTCGACGGCGGCGACATCGAGGTCTGGTCGACGCGGACGGGGGAAGTGCTGGCGGAGCTTGCGGGCGAGGGCGGTGCGGTGCTGGGTCTCGACGCGGACGCGGGCGGGCGGTGGCTGGTGGGGACGACGCTTCGCGGTGCGCGTGCCTTCGCCTTGGAGGAGGCTGCGTGGCGGGCAGAGCGAGGTCCCGCGGCGACGGCGCCTGAGCGCTGTGCGGTGTCCCCGGATGGCTCCAGGGTGGCTTGTGCATGGGACGACCGCGTGGATGTGGAGCGCATCGACGGCAGCGTGGGAGAGGCACATCGCTCGGTGGAACGGCGCGAGCGTGACGCGGTGCTGGCCCTGGCTGTCACGAGCGATGGCAAGCGGGTGGCGTGGTCGACGGCGAAGGATGTCTGGGTGGAAGGGCGCAAGGAGGGCGAGGGGGTCTCGTGGATCGGCCATGGGGCGGCGGGGAAGCTTGTCTTGGGCAAGGAACACGCGTCGGTGCTGAAGGTGGTGGTGGAAGGCAAAGTCGAGGCGACGCTGGCGAACGGGCGGATGCTCGCGGTGGCGCGTCATGACGGTCGGTGGCTTGCACGCGTGGACGCGCACGACGTGGTGATGCGAGGTGGCGTGCGCCGTCGGTGGGAGGGGCTGGGGGCGCAGGACCTGGTGGTGGCTGGCACCTGGGCGGACGATGGGCTCTCGTTCGCGGTGGCGACGGACCGCGGGCGGGTGGGCATAGGGAGCGAAGAGCGGGATGTGGAGGAGGTGGGGCGGGTTCGTGGGAGTGTGACGTGCCTCGCGTTTTCGCAGTCGGGGCGTGTGGTTCTCGCGGCCTCTTCGCTCGGCTCGGTGGTAGCGTTTGACACGCAGAGCAAGTCGGTGATCACGGAGCGGGTGGTCGACTCGCCCGTGCAGGCGTGTGGCCGAAGCGCGGTGGAGGACCGGTTCGTGGTGGTGTCGCGCGACGGGTCTTTGCGCATGCGCTGGCTCGATCTCGCGCCGATGGCGACGCGGGATCTCGCGGGGTTGGGGGAGGGCGCCTCGATGCGTTGGGTGGGACTGCCGACCGAGCGAGCATGGTGAGCGATTTGGACCCTTGCGCGGAAGCGCGCGGGAGTCGTTCTCGAAGGTGAGAATGCCCGCTCGTCCTTGTGGACGCTCAGGTGCAGTGCTACCCGTGAGAGGCAACCTGGGGAAAAGGTCGTGGACGATCACAGGAAGACGAAAGCCCAGCTCGTGGAGGAGCTGAACGCGCTTCGAGCGCGTGTGGAGGAATTGACTTCCTGTGGGGCAGGCACGTGGGTGATCGACACGGACTTCGTCGTGCGTGTGGCGGACGAGACCATGTGCGTTCTGTTGCGAAAGCCCGCGGACGATGTGGTGGGGAGCAAGTGCTACGACCTCTTGAGTGGGCCGAGCTGCCACACGGAGGCTTGCGTGTTGCGCCGGGCGTTCTCCGCTTCGCCAAGGGAGGTGGAGGCCTTGCGCACGATGGTGGATCGTGTGCCGGGGGACTGCCGCATCCTCGCGAGGCTCGTGGCCGACCGGCAGCGCGAGCCCGTGGGGGTCGTGCAGCAGGTGGAGAACGCGCAGGACGTCGCGCGAGGTGGACCGCGCGAGCGGCCGCCTGCGTTGCGTGAAGTGGCCCCTGCTCGGTCGGTGCTCGTGGCTGCGCCGGGGCAATCGACCGTGCGAACCGAGTGGCCCAAGACGCTCCGTCAGGCCGGGTACGCCGTGAAGTTTTTCGAGCCGGGCGAACCGCTTTCGCTCTCGAACACGTGCTGTCCGATCGCCGCGGTGCTGGACCTCGAGGCGGGACGTGCGGTGTCGGACACGCTGCACCAGCGGTTGCGCAAGGAGTGCCCCCAGACGCCCATCCTGGTGGTGTCGTCAGGCGACGACGCGCTGGAGGCCCGGCGGTGGAAGCGGGCGTGGACGTGGTTCGTTCCGCGGTCTGTGGGACCGGATGGGGTGGTGCGGTTGATCGAGGAGGTGGCGAGCCGGGCCGTCGTGCCTCGGCGCACGCCTTCGTGGTAGAGGGTCCGGCCATGCTCAGCATCGGCTCGACGGTCTTGCGGTCTCTCCTCCTGCTGTTGCCCTGGACGCTCTGCTCCTGTGGCAACGCGTCCGAGCCCGCGTCCCAGCCAGCGTTGCCCGACGCCGGCGCCGAAGACGCCGCGAGCTCGGACGCAAGTGATGCGCCGGAGCTGGACGTCGCCCCTGTGGACGCGCTTTCCGACATCGCCTCTCCGTTCGACGCATCTCCCGTCGACGCCTTCCCGGACGTGGAGGAGGCGCCTTCCCCGCTGCTCGCTCTGGGCGCGCAGAAGTCCTGCCGCAGGGATGGGCAGGGCGGCATCGCGTGCTGGGGGCGCAACCAGCATGGTGAGCTAGGGCTCGGTGTCACGGGCGAGGGCACGGAGAAGACGCGTCCGGAGCCTGTGGGAACCGACACGGACTGGCAGACGATCTCGGCCGGAGGCTTCCACGTGTGCGCGACGAAGGCCGGGGGTGCGCTGTTCTGCTGGGGACTCAATGGGACCGGTCAGGTCGGCGACGGCAGCGGGACCGATCGCACCGCTCCGACCCAGGTCGGCACGGACACTGACTGGGGCCCGGTCGCCGCGGGCGGATACCACACCTGCGGCATCCGAAAGGACGGGAGCTTGTGGTGCTGGGGTTGGAACAGCTTCGGTGAGGTCGGCCATGGGACGCAAGGGGAGGGGACCGACGCCCTGGAGCCGGTGCACGTGGCCGTCGGACAGACCTTCCGCCTCGTGGCTGCGGGGGACTACCACGCATGCGCCGTTGCCAGCGACGGCTCTCTGTGGTGCTGGGGGGCGAACGGGGCCGGTCAGGTCGGCAACGGTGGTGGCTCCGATGTCCTGACGCCGACACGAATCGGCGCCTTCACGGACTGGGAGGTCGTGACGGCGGGTCAGTACCACACCTGCGGTCTCCGGCAGGGCGGCGCGCTGTGGTGCTGGGGCGCCAACGACAAGGGGCAATGCGGGATGAAGGAGCCGGGGAACATCCCCGCGCCTCGCGCCGTGGAAACGTCGGCGTTCGCAGCGGTCGCAGCCGGGCAGCAGCATACGTGTGGGATCGACGAGGCCGGCTCGTTGTGGTGCTTCGGGTTCAACGAGTCCGGCCAGCTCGGGATCGGGGGCAACGCGGACGCCGCTGTGCCCACGCAGGTGGAGCCGGGGACGCAGTGGCGATCCGTCGCAGCCGGGGACTGGCACTCGTGCGGGGAGAAGACGGACGGCACGCTGCATTGCTGGGGCTGGAACCACTTCGGGCAGCTGGGCAACGGGACGACCGTGGGGGCCACGACCCCGACCCCCCTCTGACGTCGGGGTGACCCACCGGCTCTGGCGTTTTGTCCGAGGGCACACAAAAAAATCGACGCCCGGGAATCGATCGGGCGGCCCACGTGTCTACAGGGCGAACGACGACAGACCCTCAGCGAAAGGAGTTCCCGACCGATAGCATCTCTCAGCCTCCTCCCTCGAGCAGCGCACGTTCCTCTCTGGTTCGTGCGTTTGCTTTTTGGCCAAGTCGGCAGTCTCTTCTGCTACCGCCTCGCCGCCACAGCCCGCAGCAAGTGCTTCTGGGCGAGCGCAAACACCAGCAAAGCCGGCCCGCTCAGGATCACGTTCCCCGCCATCACGATGTGCCACCGAACCCCGGTCCCCTGCTCCCGCAGCAACGCCACCGCCAGCGGCATCGTCCGAACCGTCTCGTCCGTCGTCATCACCAGCGGCCAGAAGTAGTCGTTCCAGTGGAACACGAAGCTCAGCAGGAACAACGACGCGAGCGTCGGCGCCAGCATCGGCCCCAGGATCCTGTACACGATCGTCAGCTCCGACGCCCCGTCCAGCCGCGCGGCCTCGATGAGCTCGTCAGGCACCGACAGCAGCGCCTGCCGGACCATGAACGTTCCGAGCGCGCTCGCCCCAAAGGGCAACACCAGCGCCGTCATCGTGTTCACCAACCCGACCTGGGCCAGCATCAGGAACACCGGAACGAAGGTCACCTGTGCGGGAATGAGCAAGCACGCCATCACCGCCAGGAACGCCCAACCGCGCCCCACGAATCGCAGCTTCGCCAGCGCATACCCCGCCGGCAACGCCAGCGCGATCTGCATCCCCGCGATCAGCAGCGCCATCACCGTGGTGTTGAGCAAGTACCGCCCCACCGGGATGCTCCGGAACACCTCCGCATACGCCTCCAGCTGGAACGAGGAGGGCAGGGGAGCCAGCGGCGCGTTCATGATGTCCTTCAGGGACTTGAACGAACCAAGCACCATCCAGAGGTACGGGCCGAGCCACAGCACCGCCACCACCAGCAATACCGCGTTCAACGCCCAGCGGCCGGGACCCCGTCGCCTCATCCCGCCTTCCTCCCCAAGCGCCACGCCCACAGTTGAATCAACGTCAACAACAGCAGCACCCCGAAGAACACCACCACCATTGCGCTCGCCCGGCCCGCCCGCAGGTTCATGAACACATGCTCGTAGATCGCGTACACGAACACCGTCGTGGAGTGCGTGGGCCCGCCCTGCGTCATCACCCGCACGATGTCGAACGCCTGAAACGACACGATCAGGCTCGTCGTCCCCACGAACGCCGTCGTGGGGCGCAAGGAAGGCCACGTCACGTGCGCGAACCGCGACAGCGGCCCTGCCCCGTCGAGCGACGCGGCCTCGTACAACTCCTCAGGAATGTCCTGCAGCCCCGCCAGGAACACCACCATCGAGAACCCCGTGATCTTCCACACGGTGACCCCCGCCAGCGCGTATAACGCCGTTTCCGGGCTCGTCAGCAGCCCCGACTCCCCAATCCCGATTGCCTTGCAAGCCCGGCCCACCAGCCCCGCGTCCGCGTCCAGCATCCACATCCACAGCAGCGCGACGGACACCCAGCTGACCACGTAAGCGCTGAACACGCAGCTGCGGACGAAGGCCACGAACCGTCCTGTCCGGTTCACTGCCAGCGCGAGCAGGAGCCCCAGCACCATCGACCCGATCACCACGACGATGGCGTAGGAGACCGTGGTGCCGAGGGCGCGGGTGATTTCCCCGCTGGCGAAGAGCCGCTCGTAGTGGGCGAGTCCCACGTAACGGGGGGGCGTGAGCAGGTCCCACCGGAACAGGCTGCGATACGCCGCGAGCGCCAGGGGGAACAGGAAGAACAGCCCGAGCACCGCCAGGGTCGGTGCGAGGAACAGATACGGGTGGAGCCTGTGGCGGGGTCTAAGCATGGGTGCCTCAGGTGTCCTCGAGGGCTTGCTTGCGCGCTTCGGCCAGTAACTCGCGAGCGTCCCGGCGGGCCAGGACCGCCTCCTCCAGCCGCGGGTCCACACACTCGCGCTGGACCCGGAACAGGCTCGCCGCCCAGGGCCACGGCATCGCATGCTGCAGCTGATCCATCGCCACCCGGTCGTTCGGGCTCTTCACGTAGAACCCCTCCCGCTCCAGCCGCGTCACCGCCTCCGTCGCCACAGGCATGTACCCCGTGCTCGTCGCCCACTCGATCGTCTGGTCCGGCAACATCATCCAGCGCAGGAAGTCCCACGCGGCCCGCTTCTCCGCCTCGGGCGCCCTGCGCATCACCACGAAAAACGTCCCCCCCGTCGGCACCGCGCGCCGACGAAACCCCGGCAACGGCGCCGCGCGCACCGGGAACGTGGCATTGTCTTCCAGGTAACGAAGGAATGCCGTCGACGTGTAGATCATCGCGGCACGCCCTGCGAGGAAGTCCTGGTTCGTCACCTGCCATGCGTTGTAGTCGCGCCCAGGCGGGGGACGCATCGTCCGGTCCTCGTGGACCATGCGCTGCCATAGCTGCAGCGCCTCGACTCCCGCCTCTTCGCCGAGCAGCGGGTACCCGTCTTGCCGCATCACCTCGCCGCCCGCTTGCCCCATCAGCGCGATCCAGAACCACCAGGAGATCGGACACTCCAGCCCCCACGTCGACACCCGATCCCCGCTCCGGTTCGTCAGCGCCTTGGCGGCGTCGCGCAAGGCGTCCCACGTGTCCGGCACCGTGAGCCGGGCTTTCTCGAGCATCGACCCGTTCCAGTACAGGATCGGCGTCGACCGGTTGAAGGGCAGCGCCACCAGGGGCTTGGGCTCCATGGGGGTGTACGTCCCCTCCTGCGCGAGGGCCCGCACCAGACCGAGGTCCGACGCGCCCGGATAGCCATCTAGCGACTCCAGCACCCCCGCCTCGTGCAGATAGGGAACCACCTCGCCCACCACGTGGCTCATCGCAGGCGCCGCCCCCGCCACGATGGCCGTCCGAAGCTTCGCCAGCGCCTCGAAGTAGTCCCCCTGAAACGTCGCCTGTACGTACACGGCCTGCTGGCTCGCGTTGTAGCGCGCGACCATGCGCTCCAGCACCTCACGGTTCTTCCCGCCGTAGGAGAACCAGAGCGACACGGACTGCCTTCCTCGCGCCAGGGGGTCGCGACCGCAGCCCACCGTCCCTCCGAGCGCCGCCGCCGCGAGGCCTCGCAACACCGACCGACGGTCCACCGTCATCCGGCCTCCAGCGCGACCTGCACCCGCGCCCGCGGCTCCTCGGACCGAAACACATGCACATGCTCGGGCGTGAAGTGCGCCGTCACGTTGTCTCCCAGCAAGGGCGCGTCGAACCCGGGCAGCCGCGCCCTCAGGGGCGTGCCTCCCGCGTCGAGGTGAACGAACGTCTCGGCCCCGAGCGGCTCGACCGCGGTGACCTTCGCCGCCACCTCCACGCTCCCCGACGGAACCGCGCCGCCCACCCGCACGTGCTCGGGGCGCACCCCGATGAGAAGCTCCCTTGCTTCGGGCTCTTCGCCCTTGCAGCGCAGCCGGATGGAGTCCGCCACGACGCGCCCGTCCTCACGCCGCGCCGGGCTCAGGTTCATCGCCGGGGACCCGAGAAACGACGCCACGAACGCCGTCGCTGGCTGCTCGTAGACCTCGCGGGGCGTGCCCACCTGCTCGAGCTTGCCCGCGCGCATCACCGCGATCCGGTGGCCGAGGGTCATGGCCTCCACGTGGTCGTGGGTCACGTACACGGTGGTGGCGCCGACCTTGCGCACCAAGGCCCCGATCTCCACGCGGATTTCCCCGCGCAGCGCGGCGTCGAGGTTGGACAGGGGCTCGTCGAACAGGAACACCTTGGGGTGACGGACCAGCGCCCGTCCCATGGCCACGCGCTGTCGCTCGCCGCCCGAAAGCTCATCGGGGCGTCGGTCGAGGAGCCGGGCGATGCTGAGCATCTCGGCGGCCTCGGCGACCTTACGTTCGCGCTCCTCGCGCGGGACCTTCCGCATCTTCAACGGAAAGCCCATGATCTCGCGGACGCGCATGTGGGGGTACAAGGCGTAGCCCTGGAAGACCATGGCGACGTCGCGGTCTTGGGGTGCGACCCCCGTCATGGACCGTCCCTCGATGCGGACCTCGCCCCGGTCGGGGTCGTCGAGACCGGCGATCATGCGAAGGGCGGTGGATTTCCCGCACCCCGAGGGACCCACCAGCACGAGGAATTCGCCGGAGGACGCGCGAAGGGAGAGGCTGTCGACGGCGCGCGCTTGCGCTCCTTCGAAGTGCCGTGTGACGTCTCGGAGCTCGACTTCTGCCACGGGGTGGTACCTATCAGAGGGGGCGGCACGGGGGCCAAGTAAGGGGCTCTCCAAGGCAACAGCCATGGGGCCACCCGCGACCTCCAGCGTCGCACCCTCCCGTCAAGTGCGACACGCGACGTCGCACCGGGGCTCCAAACACACGGGGTTTCGCCGCGGGTCGCGACGGCCCGGTGTTTGCCTAGACCCAGGTCACCCCGTGCCCCAACGCCCGCGGGTGATCCTCGAAAGGCAGGCCCATGCGTCCCATTCTCCTTGTGTCCTTCGCGCTGCTCTGCGTGGTGGGGCTCGTCCCGAACGTCGCCAGCGCGGCCGACTTCTACGTCGACCCGGACGCCGGCAGCATGCAGAACGATGGCAGTGCCCAGCATCCCTGGAGCACGTTGCGGGAGGTCATGGAAGCGGACCTCGTCGACACCCAGACCTGGGACACGCTCCCGCACGGACCGGACTCGACCCTGGTGCCCAAGAACCCCGGCGGGCCGGTGAAGGCCGGCGACACGATCTGGCTTCGCAGCGGGTACCACGGGGACGTCGAGATTCAGCAAGCATACAACACGGGGGTCATCACGATTGCGGCGGAGACGGGGCACGTCCCGCGGCTTCGCACGCTCACCGTCCATGCTGCGAGTGGCTGGGTGATTCGGAATCTATCTATCAGTCTGCAGCACGCACCCTCCTACGAATCGGGCACCCTGGTGTCCCTCACCTCCAGTGACTACCAGGGACCGACCCACGACGTCGTGGTCGAGGGGTGCGACATCTTCTCAGTGGACGACGTCTCGGGGTGGACCAAGACGGACTGGAACGAGCTTCCCGGCAACGCCGTCAGCGTGAAAGGGAGCGACTGCACGGTGCGAAGCAATCGCATCCGCAACGTGAACTTTGGCATCACCGTCAGCGGTGATCATGTCTTGGTCGAGCACAACACCATCGACAGCTTCGCGGGGGACGGCCTCCGCGGCCTGGGCGACTACGGCGTGTTCCAGTACAACGTCGTCAAGAACTGCTACGACGTGAACGACAATCACGACGACGGCTTCCAGTCGTGGTCCGTGGGGGAGGATGGCAAGCCCGGTACCGGCGAGGTGATCGGGGTCACGTTGCGGGGCAATACCATCATCAACTACGAGGACCCCGACCAGCCGTTTCGGGGGACCTTGCAGGGCATTGGCTGCTTCGACGGCATGTTCGTGGACTGGGTGGTGGAGAACAACGTGATCATCACGGACCACTGGCATGGAATCACGCTGATGGGCGCGCGGAACAGCCGCATCGTCAACAACACAGTGCTGGACCTCAACGATACCGAGCCTGGCCCGCCCTGGATTCGAATCTCCGCGCACAAGAACGGGACCAAGAGCGAGGACTGTGTGGTCCGCAACAACCTGACCACGAAGATCAACATCGAGGACGGGCAGGACGTCGAAGAGGACAGCAACATCATCATAGAAGACCCCGCGGAGCACTTCGTGGACCCCGGGAATTGGGACCTGCGTCTGCTCCAGACCAGCTTGGCCGTCGACACGGGGTCCGATGAGTTGGCGCCGGACCTGGACCGAGACGCGATTCCCCGACCGCAGGGGAACGGGATCGACGTGGGTGCGTACGAGTACTACGAGGGCGATCCCGTGGTTCCCGATGCGGGTGCGGGTGGCTCGTCGGGCTCGGGCGGCTCAGGTGGCTCGAGCTCGGGAGGGACCTCCGGAGCAGGTGCTGCGGCGGGAGCGAAGAACGACGAAGGCTCGTCGATGAGCGCGGGAGAGGACGACGGAGGTTGCGGCTGCTCGACGGTCGGGGGCTCGCGGCCGGCTTGGTTGTGGATCGGGGTTGTCGGGGTGATGTTTGCGTCTCGCCGCCGCTCGGGCCCGAAGGTGCAAACTTTCATGTCACACCTGGCGGGAAGAGCGACCCGAGGCGTCGCAGTCGGGAGCATCGGTCGCGTTGGGCTCTTGGGCCTGCTCTTGGCCTTGGCTGGGGGGTGCGGTGGCGGGGACGAAGCTGGCGACACTGCCCAGGGCGGCACGGGAGGAAGCGGTGGGACCGGTGGGACCGGTGAGATCGGAGGAAGCGGCGGTGGCGGCGGTGCTGATGCAGGAGGCAGCGCTGGCACCGGGGGTAGTGCGGGCACGGGGGGCGCGGCGGGCAGCGCGGGCAGCGCGGACAGCGGAGTCACCGACGCGGGAACACCAGACTCCGCGGGGGAGGATGGCTCGACAACGCCGGAGGTCTCGCCAGGGTGCCCAACGATCCCCAACGACGCGATCCGGGTCGCTGAGGGCGCTTCGCTCTTGGCTGCGCTCGATGCCGCCACAGGCGGAGAGACGATCGTGCTCGAAGACGGCAATTATGACAGCGTCGAGATCAGCGACAAGGATTACGCGGACGACGTCACGCTCATGGCCGCGAATGCGCGTCAAGCCGTCTTCACCAAGATTGGCGTCCACAACGTCCACCACCTGCGCATCTGCGGCGTGACGACCACGGGCGGACGCGAAGGCGTGCTGATTGAGGGCGGAAGCAGCTACATCGAAGTCCTCGACTCGGAGTTCTACAACGCCGCCGCCATGTTCGATCGCAACGATCCCCACTACTCGCAGGTCACACAGCTCTACGGACTGCAGGCGAACGATGGCTCGAGCCATTTGCTGATTCAGAACAACTACGCGCACGACATCCTCTCGAGCGGCTTCGTCTTCTTCGGCGTGAGCGACATTGTTGTACGCGGCAACAACGCGGATTGGCTGCAATCGGACGGCTACAAGTTCGGGGGAGTGACCAACGCCCTGGTCGAGAACAACACCGGTATGCGCGAGGTGCATCCTTCCCCGGAGGCCCACGTCGACTTCATGCAGGCCCAGGGCGACATGTCCGATAGCGTGTTCCGAGGCAACGTGGCTCTGATGAACACAAGCTCCTTCCAAGGTCTCTTCTTTGGCAATGGCGTGTTCGCCAACATCTTGTTCGAGCAGAACGTGATCTACACGGGCCACACGCGAGGAATCAGCGTGGACTGCGCCAGCTGCGTCGCCAGCAACAACACGGTCCTCGCCGCGGAGCAGGATGGCGTGTACGTCGTTCACAAGCAGGTCACCATCCACGGCGTCGGCACGCAAAACGACAATGTCACCTCGACGTACCTGTCGAACGCCGGAATGAGCGGTACCAACCACGCCCTGCAATACGAAGACCCCGCCGGCGCGTTCTTCTACAACGACTACTACGAGAACGCCAAAACTGGGCCAGGACTCACGATCGAGGACCTGCGGCCCGTGGCAGGGTCACCCGCCGACGACCAAGTGGGCGCTTGGGAGCGCATCCACGAGCTGGTTGACCCTTGAGCTGAATTCCACGGTAGACAGTCTTTCGGCGCGGCCTCGAGTTCCTTGTCGTGCAGGAAGACCCTCGTGGATGTGGAGTGCGTTCTGCCGGCGCACGCCTCCATGACTGGTCCTTCAAGTTGGCGACGCAACACAACCATTCTGACTGACTTCTCGACCGGGCTGAGTGCCGCAACGTTCGTTGCGGTCATTGGCGCGATCGTTGTTCTTGGCATTGAAAATGCCTTGATGGGTCGCGGCCGTCGGCCACGTGATCACTCTCACAACGGAGGAAAAGCGATGAAAGCCACTGAACTACTGAAAGAGCAACATGCCGAGGTTCGGTCCCTCTTCGAACGCCTGCTCAAGGGCAACGGGGAATCGAAGGAGCTCTTGAAGAAGCTTGCAACAAGCCTGAGCGCGCACATGGCGATCGAGCAGGAGCTCTTTTATCCAGCCGTCTTGAAGGTGAAGGAAGACCTTGTCTTGGAGGGATACGAGGAGCACGCCGTGGCCCGGTTTGCACTCAAGCGCCTCATGAAGACAAGCCCGTCGGACCAAACGTTCAAAGCAAAGGTCACGACGCTCATGGAGATCATCGAGCACCACGTGGAAGAGGAGGAGGAAGATATGTTCCCCGCCTCGGAGAAGGCGCTCGGCGATGGTTCTACCGCTCTCTCCAAAAAGATGAAGGAGCTATTCGACGCGACCGCGAAGGGTGGCTACGAAAGTGCCGTCGGACCACGTGGACCGGCAATCAGGTCAGCCAAAGCGCCTAGCCTGGATCACGGGTGATCTAGCCGCGTAAAGCGCGCGACGATCGCAAAAGGCCTTGCCGCTGGTCCCGTCCTGGCACACGGGGACGTTGCTCTCCGTGTGTCAGGCGGTCGCGCTGACCGCCACGCCACGGCGGTGTGACCGGCCACGGGTCGCTGGCTTAGCCACCTTTCGGGCGCAGGCGCTGCTTGTGCTGCGTCAGGCGCTCGAACGGATCGCCGCGCAGCGTCGCGAGGCGTTCGGCCACGTTGCGCACCGTGAAATGGTGAGGCGGCAACTTCGGCGAGAGCTCATCCCATTCCAGCGGCACCGCGATGGGGGCATTTTCGCGCGCCCGCGTCGAGTACGGAGCGATGAAGGTCGCCCCACGTCCGTTGCGCAAATAGTCGATGAAGGTCTTGCCCCGACGCTTGGCCTTGGAAGCCGTCGCGAGATAAAGCGTGGGTGCGTCAGTCGACATCGCTTCGGCGATGCGGCGCGTGAAGTCCTTGGCCTGTACCCAGTCGAGGTCAGGTGCGATCGGGATGCAGACGTGCAGGCCCTTGCCTCCCGTGGTCTTGACAAAGCTCTCGAGCTTGGCCTGCTCGAAGACCTCGCGCAGCGCCAACGCTCCTTCGATGACCGCTGGGTACTCGACCGTCGGGTCCGGATCGAGGTCGAAAACCAAGATGTCCGGATGCTCGAAGTCATCCGCCCTGGAGCCCCACGTGTGGACCTCGAGCGCGCCGATTTGGACCAGACTGAAAAGACCCACCGCGTCGTCAATCACGCTGTACGGAGCCTTGCCCTCCTTCTCCCGCACCGACACCGAGCGCAGCCCCGGCAGGGAGCCGCGGCTTGGATGCTTCTGAAAGAAACAGGGTTTGCTGCGCCCATTCGGGCAACGCACGAGAGTCAACAGTCGATTGGCCACGTGCGGCAGCATGCGCTCGGCGACCAGCTCGTAGTAGTCGAGCAGTTCTTGCTTGGTGATCCCTTGCTCCGGATACAGAACCTTGTCGGCGTTCGTGAGCGGGTAGTCGTGGGCTGGGCCGGTTGCGACCTGTGTTGCCGTTTCCATCTTCACCTTGCGTGCTGGTTTGTCGTTGCGCAGGCCTTGGAACGTCGGGTGCCGCAGCAGACCGTCCTTGGTCATTTCCGTGTAGCGGACCTCGGCCACGAGCACGGGCTTCACCCAGTGCACCCCACGATCCTTGGCGCCGCCCAGAGGGTTGACGACGGGCGGCTTGCTGGTCGCCAGGGGCCGCAGCCGCTTGGCCAGGTCTTTGAGCGAAGCTTCGCTGAAGCCAGATCCGACACGGCCTGCGTAGCGGAGTTCGCCGTCGCGCTTGGTTCCGAGCAGCAGGGCCCCGAAGTGGCTGCGGCTGCCGGCCGGCTCGCTGTAGCCCACGATGATGAATTCTTGGCGCTTCGCGCATTTCACCTTGAGCCAGTCCCGGCCGCGCCCAGCTCGGTAGGGCGAGCTCGCGCGCTTCGAAATGATGCCTTCGAGCCCCAGCTTGCAGGCTTGTTCGGAGAATTCGGCCCCGTCGCCCACGACGTGGGCGCTCAGCCGCACTCGTTCCCGCGACGCGCCCTGCTGCCGCTCGAGCAGCTGCTGCAACTGCGACTTGCGCTCCAGCAGCGGCTCGCGCGTGAGGTCGTGACCGTCCAGATGCAACAAGTCGAAGGCGAAATAGACGAGCTGGCTGTCATCGCGTTCGCGGAGCGAGCCCTGCAGCAACTGAAAGTCGCTGATACCTTGGTCGTTCAGCGCCACGAGCTCGCCGTCGAGCAGGACTTTGCCCTGCCAATGGGAAAGCGCGTCGCGCAAGGTGGGCATGCGCGCGGTCCAGTCCTTGCCGTTCCTGGTGAGCAGGGTCACCTCGCCGTCGTCGATGCGAGCCAGAATGCGGTACCCGTCGAGCTTGATTTCGTGGAGCCAGGCGTCTCCAACGGGGGCGGCATCGGCCAAGGTGGCAAGCTCCGGCGCGCTCGTGCTGGGCAACTTGTCGGTGCCCATCGTGCGCGCTGCAGTCACGACGCCGTGGACCGTGGCCTCTGCGGTGTCGCGGGACTTGAACAGCAACCACGACTTGCCGTCCTTCTTGGCGCTGTCGCCCGCCTTCGCGCCGCGGGTTCGCACCAAGTGCCAGCCGCCCTTCAGCCTTTCGCCGTGCAGCGAGAAGCGCAGGTGCCCTTTGGCGAGGGCCTTGCGCGCGTCGTCTTCCGGGGTCCACGTCCCCTTGTCCCAAATCAGCACCGTACCCGCGCCGTATTCGCCTTTCGGGATCGTGCCCTCGAAATTGCCATACTCGAGAGGATGCGGTTCGACCTCGACAGCCAGCCGCTTGACCTGGGGATCGAGGCTGGGACCTTTGGGTACGGCCCAGCTCAGCAGCACGCCATCGAGCTCGAGTCGAAAGTCGTAGTGCAGTTGCCGGGCGGCATGCTCTTGCACCACAAACTTGAGAGCGGGCTGGGGGCGGGGCAGCTTCTTGCCGCGAACGGTTTTGCCCGAAGGCTCCTGTGTACGCGCGAAGTCGCGCTTCTGACGATAGGGGGCGAGCGCTTTCATGGCGATGCGTTCCGCCTGCCGCCGCTAGGCGGACTTCTTGCGGGGGCTGGCCTTTTTGGCAGCGACGCTCTTCGCGAGCAGTTCGGCCAGGTCGATGACCTTGGCCGCTGGCGCTGACTTCGACTTGGGCTTGCCCTCGGGCACCGTGTTGACCTCGCCGGCCTTCACCTTGCGTCCAATGAGCTTGAGTAGATCGCGCCGGTAGTCGTCGCGGTACCTTTCGGGCTCGAACTTGTCGACCATGCCCGAGACGAGACGCTCGGCCATCGCCAGCTCTTTGGGGGTGATGCCCAGCGCTTTCAAGCTGGTGTCCGGAAGGTCCAAATCCTTCGCGTCCCGCAGCTCGTCGGCGAACCGCAGCAACACCAGAAGGAGTGCATTGTCGCGCGCCACGACCGCAGCCAGATGCTGCCGGGTGCGGATGACCACCTTGCCGACGCCCGCCTTGCCGGTCCGCTTCAACACTTCCCGCAAGAGCGCGTAGGACTTCCTACCGGCTTTCAGTGGCGCCAAGTAGTAGGGGCGATCGATGTAGCGTGGATCGATGGCGGAGAATTCGACGAAGTCGAGGATGTCGATTTGGCGTGTGGCCTCGACGTTGGCCTCGCGAAAGTCGACGTCGCTCAAGATCACGAACTCGCCCTCGGCGTGCTCGTGGCCTTTCACGATGTTCTCCCAGGTCACTTCCTTGCCTGTCTTCTTGTTGATCCGCTCGTAGCCGATCGGCGAGAAGTCGCGCTTGTCGAGCATGGTCATTTTGAGCTCGGGCGCGTCCTCGGCGGCGTGCAGGCCGACTGGGATTTGCACCAACCCGAAGCCCACCGTTCCGGTCCAGATCGCTCGTGCCATGGTCGAATCCCTCACTCCGCCACCCGGGCGGTTTCCTCTCGTTGCCTCGATGAGCGCTTGACACTCGTGCGCCTGTTGGGGGAGTTGCAGCGTCCGTGCCAATGCTCCCGGCGAGGTCGTTCTAAGGGGGCTTTCGCAGAGCCGTCTGCTGGGTGGGTTGCCGGGAGGGGTGTACGTCGCGAGTGAGCCGACTTCGTCGGGGGCGAAAGTGAACGTTTAAGGACCCCGCCCGGACGAGATGCGGACCGGGCTACTGATCGATGAAGACGTTGCCCTGGGCTGGACACAGCTTACTCAACCCACCAGTACAACTCCGCGACCGTTGGGACTCGACACGATCGCGTAGGACGCGGCGAGGGCGTTGGGACGATCGGCGTGCCAGGGTCACCACTCCCCCTACCCCGTAGCCGCCAAGCTGCCCGTCTCGAGCGCGCGAAGTTTCCGGTAGAGAGTGGAGCGCGACACCCCGAGGCGTCGGGCCGCGAGGCTCGCGCATCCCCCTGCGTCCGCCATCACGCGCAGGATCGTCAAGCCTTCTTCGTCCTTGAGCGACGCGCCCGAGGGGTGGCTGGCGGTCCCCCGCAGGGCCGGGCCCCGGAGCGGGGGAGGGAGGTGCTCGGCTCTCAGCGGCCCATCGCCTGCGAGCACGACGGCGGCCTGCACCCCGTTGCGAAGCTCACGGACGTTGCCGGGCCACCGGTGCCGTAGGAGGCATTCCATCGCGGCGGGCTCGACGACCGGCGGCGCGTGCCCGCGCTCCTCGGCGAAGAGGGCGAGGAAGTGGAGCGCGAGCAGCGACAGGTCCTCGGGCCGGTC
>CAZAWR010000106.1:0-32577 GCA_964488865.1 uncultured Polyangiaceae bacterium
CCGCCCGTGCCGCCCGTGCCGCCCGTGCCGCCCGTGCCGCCCGTGCCGCCCGTGCTCGGATTCGTGTTGGACCCGTCGTCATCGTCGCCGCACCCCGTCGCCATCACCATGGCGACCGCCACCACGCACCCCGCTGCCACAAGCCAACCGTTCGTTCTCATGCCTTGCTCCAACCGAGGTGCGCTTTCGCCCACCTCGCCAATGGACCCCCCCCGTGGGGCGTCAAGATTACCGGTTCCGACCTCAACTCGCGCGGCCTACGCGACCAAACCCAAGCAGCAGCCGCTCAAGGTGGATTCATAGCCCCGTCGGGACCCAAGCGCCATGCCTGCCGACCCGTTTCCCTTGCTCGTCGCGAATTCAAACCGTTCACAAGGGAAACGCCCCGAAAAGCCCTCCCCAACGTTCGTCCGTCGACGGCCCAGGTGAGCCCCGTCGGTGGGGTTCACCACGGGCTGGGAGAAGGAACGTGCCTTATCACCGGTGGGAAGGGGTGGTATGCAAGGGGATTCCCTTCTGGTGGAGGCAGATCATGATGCGACTACGTTCTTACGGAATGGTGCTGGCGGCTGGAGTGGCCTTGTTCACGGCGGGCTGCGCATCCGACGAGGAAGGAGCCCCGCGCGGTTACACGACCCTCTGTGGTCCTTCGAACTGCACGGGTTGCTGCGACGAGACCGACCAATGCATCACTCCGACCTCGGTGTCGGCCTGCGGAAGCAACGGGGCCTCGTGCGTGTCTTGCGACCTCGGGCAGTCCTGCAGCTTCGGCAAGTGCGTCGATGACTCGTGCGGGGTGTCGAATTGCGACGGCTGCTGTCAGGACGGGCAATGCGTATCCGGGGAATCGGAGGGCGCGTGCGGCAATGGCGGCATCGTGTGCTCGCCGTGTGCTGACGGCCAGAGCTGCGTGTCGGGCGCCTGCGTCACGAGCGAAGTCTGTGATGCGGACAGCTGTGCGAACGGGTGTTGTTTCAAGGGCGTGTGCATGCCGGGGATCAAGGGCGACGCGTGCGGCGCGGGCGGGGTCCAGTGCACGGTGTGCGCGGACGGGGAGAAGTGCGAGGATCAGGCCTGCGAGGCTTCGGTCTGCGACGCCGCGAGCTGCCCGGACGGGTGCTGCTTCAACGGGGCTTGCATGCCCGGAACCAGTGCCGGTGCGTGCGGCACGGGCGGCATCCAGTGCAAGACGTGCGCGGACGGTGAGCAATGTCCGGACGGCAACTGCGTGGAGGTAAATTGCGATTCGACGACCTGCACGGGGTGCTGCGACGCCAACGGCAATTGTCAGCTCGGGACCAACCAGACGGCGTGCGGCAAAGCCGGCGCCGCATGCGCGACGTGCACGGCCGACCAGGCGTGTGTCAACGCCACGTGCGAGACCCAGACGCAGAATTGCGGTCCCTCGAACTGCGTCGGCTGCTGCAACGAGCAAGGCGAGTGCGTGAAGGGCAACACGGCTGACGAGTGCGGAATCACCGGGGGAGCGTGCACCGAGTGCGGCACGGGCCGGGCGTGCGAGGCCGGCGAGTGTACCTGCAACGCAGCTTCTTGTCCGACCGGGTGCTGCCAGGGCGACCAGTGCATGTCCGGCGCGCAGCAATCCGCCTGCGGCAAGGACGGCGCGCAGTGCAGCGTCTGCTCCGGCGCAGACAAATGCGTCGACGGTGCGTGCAACTCGACGTGCGACCCGACCACCTGCGTCGGCTGTTGCGACGGCAACGAATGCAAGGGCGGCAGCTCCGTGTCCGCCTGCGGAACCAACGGCCAAGCGTGCGAGGCGTGCGCGGGCGACGAGCAATGCGTGAACGGCACCTGCAACAGCGCCACCACCTGCGGCGCCGGCAACTGCAACGGGTGCTGCAAGTCGGGCGTCTGCGAGGCAGGCACGTCCGACTCCATGTGCGGTGACGGCGGAGAGGTCTGTACCTTCTGCAAGTGGTACCAGATGTGCTCTTCCAAGGACTGCGCCTTCGACCCTGAGTCCCTCTGGTTCGTCGACATCGTCGAGGTCTCCGTCGAGGAGACTTCCTACAACTGGGACCTGGGCTCCGGTGACGAGACCAAGCCCGACCTGTTCGTCGAGTTCAGCACGGGCACGGCGTCCCACACCACGGCGACGATCAACGACTCGCACACCGCCGTGTTCGACGAGTACATGTTCCTCGTGCCGGCCTCGGACCTGTTGACCGAGGTCCGCTATGTCATCAAGGATCGCGATACGTTCTTCCACGACACGGTCTGCGACGTGACGGAGGTCATCTTCCAGTCGGAAATCGAGAACGGCTCGGCGACCATCTACACGCCTTGCACCAACGGGATGGTGACCCTCAAGCTGAAGTTCTACTGAGGGTTTCCCATCCGTCTCCCGCCTGGAGGGGAGACGGTCCGGCACGCGTGACACAGCGTGACGTTCGGACATACACTCTTCGCATGAAGCCGGTTCGTACGCTCGCAGTCGTGGCCATCGCCCTGGTATCCGCAGGGTGCTGCAAGAACACATCGGACGAAGCGCCCCTGCCCTTGGCGGATCCCCCCGTCGCAAACACCCCCGTGCCCGTGGCAGAAGGCACCGTTGCCCCCCCTACCCCCGCCGGGCCGGCGACCGACCCGAACCGGCCGGGACGGGGTCTCGACGGACTTCCCGCGGTCATTCCCCCTCCCAACACCACCGTGCCCACGATCGCAGAATGGGACTCGGCCCCCTGGGAGATCACCGTGTCTCGATCCACCCCCCTGGGGTGCGAGACCAAGATGGTGCGCGAGTGGCTTCGCGTGTCCTGCCGCGACGAAAACAAAGACGGCGGCAAGATTCTAGGTTTGTCGATCGTCCAGAAGGGCGGCGTGCAAGCCTACGTCTACGAGCGGACAGGTGTTGCCAGCCTCGTGGTGCAGGTGGTCAAAGGCAAGAAGCACGTGACGCGGTTCCGGTGGACCGACCGCACGCAACAGCTTGTCGTGGACTGGACGGACCTCGGCCCTCGACCGAAGATCGACTTCACCGATTGACGCTCACGCCGCCCGGACCACGGATGCGGCTACGACGGCGGGAGGCGTAGGCGTCTTCCAAGCGTCGAGCTTCACCGACGGCTCTCCTCGGTCGAAGCGGACGAGCAAGTAGTTGCGATACCCGGGGACGGGTTCGCTTCCCGCGAGGATGGGCGCCCACGTTCCGGTGTCCACGAAGGACGTACCCGGGTGGAGCGGGATGATGCGGGGCCGATGGGTGTGCCCGAAGGTCACCACCTTCACGCCGACGAGGTCCGCCACGCGTCGCGCGTAGCGAGGCACCTCGTGCTCGATGGTGAAGATGGTGTCCCCCTGCGCGAGCCATTCGTACACGAAGTAGAGCAAAGGGAAGCTCGACAGGGGGACCATGAGCTTGACCCACAGGGGCACGGGGGACAGGGCGAGGACGACGGACCCCACCAGCATGAGGACGGCGATGAGCAGCCGGTCGATCCAAAACTCCCGCGCGATTCGGTAGAAGCGGGTGGTGATCGGGGGAGGCTGCAAGGCACCGAGCGCACGAATCGTGGACAAGGGCAAACCCGCTCGCCGCGCAGCGTGGGCAAGGCAAGCGTCATAGCGAAGGGGCCGGGTGTGGATGCGCTTCTTCATGGCGAGGAGCTCCGTCATGACGAGCACGCTGCCCCAGAACCAGTTCCACAGGATCCCTCGCTTGGAGAAGGCGTAATGCCGGAACCAGTGGGCGGCGTAGCAGAACACGTTGAGGATGAAGTCCGACGCGTGCGGGTTGAAGAAGCCCATCATCGTGATGAGGTACCGGTTCGCCAGGTCTCCCATCGGCAACGCGATCACCGGCCCGTGACGCCGCGTCTGTACCACCGGGGAGAGGACGTACCGGAACGAGGCGTAGTGGTCGTACTGCTGTCCGTGCTCCGCGTAGATCTCGCCAGCAACGTGGTGAAACCAGGGCTCGAAGCGGATGGGCTCGCTCGGAAGACGGAGGCCACGTTCCGCCGCGACCGCGCGCAGCGCGCGCACCAGCACCCGCTGCACTTCGGGGAAGTGCAGCTCGCGATCATGGTTACCCATCACGTACACAATGGCGTGCCCCCGCGCCGCGAACCGCGCGAGCGCCTCCACGAAACCCGGATGGTCCGCCAGAACCCGCTCGAGCTTCCACGCAGACTTCTCCGCCGTCGGCACCATCCCCCGCTTGCGCTCGTGCGGGCTCACCTCGAAAAGCTCTTCCTCCGGCACGGCCACCACCAGGTCGAAGTCGACGATGTCACCGTTGAGCACCAGGGTCAGCCCCGAGCCCGGCTCGCGCGCGCCCGCTTCGAACCGCCCCGCCGTGTGGTCCAACAGCGACGCAAACTCCTCGTCGATCACGTACCGTGCCTGCTTGTACGCCTTCCACCCATCCGCATGCTCCTCGACATCACACAGGTGCAAGTCCGACATGACCAGGTACTGATTTCCCATGATTCAGGCCCCCGATAAGATACAAAACTCGCTCACGCTCGAGCTGTTGTCAGCTTTGGTCTCGCTGACCCGGGCACCACCCCCCCGCGCCAGCTTTTACATGCCTTTTGCGAAGGCGCCGGCTGGACTCCCGGGCATGGTGATGCTCTGCTCCAAGAATCATGCGGGTCACCCATGCGTCCCAGCACGCGAACACACCCGACAAGGTCGTCGAAATCCTCGCATCCGAAGCCTACAACCTCGACGTGGAGCGCCATCGCGAAGGCGTGATCGAGACCCACTTCGAGCTCGTGTCCAAAACCCCTGAGCGCGTCGTCCTCCGCCTCCGGACCTCGGAGCACGGGCGGACGAAGACCGGGGGAATCGACCGCAGCCGGGTCCTTCATTCGACCACCGACAGCGAAGTGGACCTTCGACAACGCGTCGTGACCTGGAGGTACGGGACAGAGGATGGGTCCCGTGTCCGGCTCTCGGGCACCTTGCGTGTGGAGCAGGCGCCGGGGGGTAGTCAGGTTGTGCAAGCCGTGAACATCGAGGTATCCGTTCCGCTCATCGGGGGACAGATCGCCAAGCTCATCGGCCGCGAGATGGAAAAGTCTCTCCCCGAAACGGCCAAGGCACTGGACCGGCACCTTCGGTAGCGCCTGGCCTGCTGCGTCTCCACCCCATCGCCGAACCGCGCGGGCCGAGGACTTGGCCATGTACGACCAGGTGGACCACAGTGCGGCCACTGGGAGATCCGCCATGAAGATGGAACGCAGAGTTCGACGCTCACACCACACAGGCCTTGCCCTTTCGATGCAGCTGCAGGCCTGCGCGGAGCGGTCCGGCGTGGATGCCATGATCCTCGCGGACGGCAACGGGCTGGTCGTCGCCTCGAGCGAGTGGAACGACGACGCGACCGAGCACGTAGCCGCGCAGCTTTCGAGCGTCAGCACGCACCAGTTCCGGGTGCTCACGTTGCAGGGCGCCGGGATGACACGAACCGTCGCGGCGCGTGGGTTCCGGGTTGGGGACCAAGAGCTCGTGGTCGGTGCGGTGGGTCGCCCGACGCAGGACATCGTCGGGGAGATGTACACCGCGATGGGCGGGGTCTCCCGGATTCTCGCAGCGTGACAGCCGCGGCTCCGTGCGGCCCCACCCTTCGGTGCTAGGATTTCGCCATCGAACCCAAGCATTCCCCCGTGGTGACCTTCCCGGACACGTGCTCACGTGAGGCGTGGGAAGAGGACTCGGAACGCGCAAACCTTTTCGAGGTAGGCGACTTCGTCGCCGGGCTATACGAGATTCGTTCGGTCCTCGGGTCGGGGGGGATGGCTCAGGTGTTCGAGGCGCACGACCACGCGCTGGACCGTCGGGTGGCGATCAAGGCAGGCTGGCCGGGCATCCCCCCGGGGGCTCTTCACCAGGAAGCGCGGGCGCTGGCAGCGATCCGACACGAAGCGCTTCCGACGGTGCACGGGATCGGGGTCCATCGGAAGACGGACTTCATCGTGATGGAGCGGATCTACGGGGTGAGTCTGGAGGACCACCTCCGCCAGCGACAGCAGGGGGGCGAGCCCTTTGCCGTAGACGAGGTGCTGTGGTTGGCCCGGAAGATCGCGGAAGGGCTCGCCGTAGTGCACATGGCAGGCATCGCGCACCGGGACGTGAAACCGTCGAACGTGATGTTGACGGCAGACCGCAGGGTAGTGCTGATGGACTTTGGACTGATGCTGCCGGAAGTGGTGATGCAGGATCAGGAGGAGATCGCGGGCTCGCCTGCGTACATGGCCCCCGAGGCGATCGACAACGACCTCACGCCCGGGGCAGGCAAGCTGCTCGACGTGTACGGGCTGGGCGCGACGCTCTTCGAACTTCTCACGGGACAGTTGCCGTTCGATGCCCCCACGCTCGATGAGATCCGAGCGCAGCAGTCGAAGGGGGCGGCGGACATCCGCACCCTGCGTCCCGACGTAGGCGAGGGGTTCGCGTTGCTGGTTGCGCAGATGTTGGCGCCTCGTCCCGAGGACCGTCCCGAGAGCACGGAGACGCTCGTTTGGCAGCTTCGGGACCTGCTAAATCGCAAGCCAGCCGCTCCCAAGGGGCCGCTACGCGTGTTGGTGGTCGACGATGACCCGACCATCGCGAAGCTGGTGGAGATGCTCGTCCGGTCTTCGGTCGAGAAGGCGGAAGTACGAACGGTGAACGACGGGGAGACGGCGTTGAAGCTGCTCAGGGAGGACCCGCCGGATGCGATGTTCCTGGACGTGCACATGCCGCGCGTCAACGGCGTCGAGGTCTGCATGTACGTGCGCGGTTCGGGGCTCGCACCGAGCATGACGATCTTCGCGATGAGCGCAGGCGCGCAGGACGACGACCGGCAGCTCTTGTTTCACCTTGGGGTTCGGGAGTTCATCCCGAAGGGGCGTGAGATGCGCACGCAGATCACCCAGGCGCTCTCGCGAGCGTTCCCGGGTCGCATGAAGCAGCCGGTTCGTTAGGATTGCCGCTCCTCAAGGCAGGCGTCGCTCCGCTGCAGCAAGCTGCGCGAGCCAGTCTGTAAACCGTCGCGCTTCCCCTTCGGACCAGCCCGGCTTCGCGAAGACCAACGGGATACTGCATAGGAGCAGCACGCCGATCGTCACGACAACGGTCGCGGCGCGTGCCTTGCGCGACCGACCTTCGCGTGGGCGCACCATTAAGACAACGCCCGCGATCAGCACGAGAATACCCAGCGGAACGAGGCTCGACCGTCCTTGCCATCCGAAAAGGGAGCTTGCGAGGTTGGGAGAGACGTGGTCCCCGCGCAACGCCGGCAAGACCACGTCGACCATCGGGTGCGTGGCATTCTCGGGCAGCTCAGGAAACACCGCATGCACGGCCTGGTGGTACAGCAGGCCGAACAGCGCGAGGCCCCGGGGGATGCCGTCGCTTGCGCGCCAGCGACCGAGGGCAGCCACGCAGAAGGCGACCGGGATCATGGTCCAGCCCATGACGGGAACCAGCAGTCGGGGGCCGAAGGACCAGCCTGCGAACCAGATCTTCGTGCTCGAGATGAAGAGCAGAAAGTAGAGCAAGGTGACGCCGACGAGGGCGGTCAGGCGCCACATTCGTCGACGGGCCATCAGGACGATGCCTGGAACGGCGAGCAGGAACAGAGGTGAGGTAGTGAGCAGTCCGCGGTGTGCACTGAGAAGACCGCCCACGGCGTATTCCCAGCGAGGGACGGCGACGCCGCCGATGCCATGCCCATGGACCTCCCGCAGACCGGGATCGATGAGGTAGTGGTACGAGAGCTCGAAGGGCCCTCCGAAGGCGAGAGTGTTGTATCCGAAGAGAATCAGCGCGAAGGGAACGGCGCCGAGCACGAACCCGACCAGGGGCAGCGCGTGCTTGCGTGCGGGACCCGAGACCACGAAGAGCGCAAGGAGGGCAGCCGGTATGCCCGCCTGGTACTCGGTAAGGCCTGCCATCCCCGCCAGCATGCCCGCCCCCACCATGGGTAGGATGGCCCGGCGCAGCGACAACGCGTCCTTCAGGCGCTCCTCGGCCTGCAGACCAAGGTCCAAGGCGCCGATCATGCAGACCGCCACGATCTGATGACCGTAGAACGCGGTGCTGTAATGAAACGCGGAAGTGCCGAGGATCCAGCCGATGGCGGCGATGTCCACGGAGGGAGGGTCCAGCCCCATCCGATGCAGCAATCGTCGCAGCCAGAAGAAGCCGAGCAGCCCGATGGGCAGCATCACCCAGGTGCGCATCAGGTTGACGAGCTCGTGGATCTTCCAGTCCCCGGGCTCGGAGAAGCACCGGACGACCGCGTAGGGAACGGCGCCGAGGAGGCTCGAGCCCGGCGCCTTGTCCGTGTAGTGGCGACCGTCGCGCCGAGCCCAGTCGTGAATCCGCCCGAAGCGACGAATGGGCTCGTCGATCGAGAGGGTGCCGTGGTCCACCATGGCGACGGCGAGGTACACGCGGGAGCGCTCGTTGGGCACGGAGATGGTCCCGAACATCCAGGAGTAGCCGAGCAAGGTGACGACGAGGAGGCCGAGGGAGAGGTTCCATCGCAGCCGCGGCGAGCGCAGCCATCGCGCGGCCGTGTCGCGCGCGAGCTTCCTTGCCTTCTGCAGCTTCTCAGGCATGCGTGGGCATCCTAGACCCAAATCAAGCACGGTTCGAAGAACGTGCTTGGGTTTGGGGCTATCCGAACCGAAGGCGAGGCGTTTTGGGGTGAGCCGCGGCGAGCGGCCAGGGGGCTTTGCGAATGCCCCTTAGAAAAACCTGAACAGAATCATCATTGATCCGTGCGGAAAACTAGGAATTAGGAAGAGGAACACGGAATGCGAATGCGAACGCCAGCGTGTCGCGGAGTGGTCACTCCGCCTGCGGTTTGGAGCCCATTCTACCTCCGTGTTCGCATTCCTGTTCCTAGGTCCTAGGTTTCGATGACCTCGGTTTCGCCACGGCTCAACGTGATTCAGTATGGACGGCTCTCGGGCGGCTACGTCGACCTGGTTCGCCCGGGCCCCGCTCTCCGGCTTCCGGAGCAGGTGGGGAAGATGGAGGAAGTCGCCGATCGTATCTTCAGGGGATCAGAACCGGCCGCACCGCCTCGCCACGCTTGGGGAGCGCGGGCGGGCGGTACACACCCAGCACAACGTGGGCAACCCCCAGTGCGATCCGAGCGTACTGGCTCCAGGCGCCGTATCGGCGCTGGGCGAGCACCGAAGAGGCCAGGTCCACGGCGCAGCTCGCGACGGCGAGAGAGTCTTGCTTTTGCACGCGCGCGAGCGCCATCTCCGTACGCGCGATGCGCAAGTGCGCGATGGCCAGCTCTTTTCGCAATGCGATCTCCGAGCTCTTCATGAGATCACCTCGAGGAGAGTGTCGACGTCGCGCGCCGCCTCGCGCTTCGTGAGGGCGAAGAACGGTCGCCTCAGGAGACGGGTTGCCTGCCATCCGGCGAGCGCCCCGCCGAGAAGATTGAACGCCCCGACGGCCAAGGCCGCCTCGAGGGGCCGCTCCCGAAACGCGATGACGACCGCGGCATTGACCGCCAGCCAACCGACGCCGCCGCTGATCGTCGCGCACAGGAGCCACACAGCCGCCGCCCGAAGTGTTTGGTGAAACTCCAGCCATTCGAGCGTCGACAGCTCCCGGTGCGCCGCCCACAGGTCGAGCAGCCCCCGAACACGCGGTGATCGAGCGGACATGACGGTCAGCGCCGGAATGCCACGGCACCCACCAGAACGCCGGCCACGACGCCCGCGCCCGCGGCGACACCGATGGCCTGCCAGGGGTTCGCATGAACGTAGTCGTCCACGTCAACCGCCTTGTCCTTGAGGCCCGACTCGAGATGCGCGAGGTGCGCGCGTGCGATCTCCAGATCGTTCTGGAGCCCCTTGCGAATGTCCACGAGCTTGTCTTCACCCATCTCTGCGGTAGCGGCTACGAAGGCTTCTGCCTCGTCGATTACGCCCCCCAAGGCACTGGTCTGCTTATGATGATTGGTCATGGTTGTCTCCTCGGCTTCGCACCGAACTCCGGTGCGTGAACGCCCTCCGGCTTCCAACGCAAAGGCCATGCCGTCTCGGTCCGCGCAGGCCCTGAAGCCCAATCGGTGGCCGTTCCCTCCGCCGATACTCCCGAGCCAAGAGCCAATTCGTTCGCAATGACGGATGGCTCACGTCGTTTTGAATGGGTGGGGACCCTTTGCCCTCTCGACGGGACCGAATCGACCGGACCCAAGAAATTTCGTGCCCCCCAAGTCCGAACGGATCGTCATGACCCATCGGCACTCCCACAGCCTATCGCTCGGCTATGTTCTCTGGCTCTTCGGGTTCACCGGCGCGCACCGCTTCTACTATGGGCGGCCGATCAGCGGCACGATCTGGTTCTGCACGCTGGGCCTCCTCGGCGTTGGGTGGCTCCTGGACCTGTTCCTCATGCCCAGCCTGTGCCGGTCGGCTCGGCAGCGATACCTGCACGACGGCGCACACAGTTTCGACCTCAGCTGGGTCCTGTTGACCTTCCTGGGCGCCCTGGGCATCCATCGCTTCTACCTTGGCAAATGGTCTTCCGGATTGCTGTACTTGCTCTCCGGCGGGGTGTTCGGACTCGGCGTGCTCTACGACTACTGGACGCTGAACGAGCAGGTCAGCATCGCGAACCGTGATCGGCCCACGTGAGGCTGCGGCCGGGGAAGACCGACGGACTACCCGTCCTCGTCCAGGCTGAAGATCCGCGCGCACAACACGCGCTGGGACAGCGGCAGGTTCGGCTCCTCCCGCTGCAACGCAGCCTTGTAAAACAGCATCATGTCCCGGTCACAGCGCACGTTCTTGCGACGAAGCCGACACAGTGCGTCAATGAGGTCCGCGGTCAACGGCTTGCGTACGTTCATGTGCAACTCGATCACATAGTCCACCCACTTGGACTCGAGCTGGGCCTCCGCGAACTCCATCGCAAACGACGACGCGGCCACCAGCACGTCCGGCGGGACGACCCGACCGTCGCGGGCCCCTTCGAGTACATTGCGCATGTGCTCGGAAAGGACGCGCACCGCCCCGTCCATCCTTCCAGCGTCGATCATTCGTCGCGCCAACAGGCCGAGCTGGGCGAACGCATCCGTCTTCTCGGTCCGCGGCATGTCGCGAGAGGACTGCTCGATGCTCTCGGCGCGTAGCCCCGGTGCGGGGGGCTCGGGCGCCGCAGGCATGGCGGGCGCGGAAGGTGCGGTCGCAAGCCTCGAGGCGTCGGTGCGCGTGCGCGCTGCGGTCGCAGAGGGGGCTTTCGATCCCGCCGCAGCCAGGGTGCTCGACGGTCGGCGCGTCATGGCGACACGCACCGCGAACACGGAGATCTCCTTCGTCCCGATGAGGATCCGGTCTCCGTCCCGCAAGGGCGTGGGCATGTCGATGCGGGTCGAGTTCACGTACACGCCGTTCGAGCTGCCAATGTCGCGGAGGATGACCGCCCCCTGGGACACGGAGATCTTGGCGTGCACTCGCGACGCCAGCATGTCATCGATGACGATGTCGCAGGAGGGGCTTCGGCCGAGGATGTACTCGCCGTCGTCGAGGAGGCGCTCTTCCCCTTCGACGTAGAGGGCAAGGGTGCGTTTTGCTGGGGAGGCCGGCGGGGGGTTCCCCTTCAACGCGCCGGGCCAAGTAGGTCGAGAATCGTCCACGATCCGAGTGTACGTCACGACGCAACGGAACGCGAATTCCGACTTCGGCAGGTCAGACTTCGGCGGAGTCCACGAAGCGAATCACGCCGGTCTTGAAGGCAGCGCGCTCGACGGCTTCGGCAACGGCCTCGTGCACGCGCTTGTCGAGGATGTTCGGCACGAGGTCGCTCTCGCCAGCGAACTCGGCAATCTTCTTGGCCGCAGCGATCTTCATCGCATCGTTGATCCTCGTGGCACGGGCCCGCAACGCGCCCTTGAAGATGCCAGGGAATGCCATCGCGTTGTTCACGGACTTGCCGTCCATGGCGTAGAGCGCGCCTGCTTCCACCGCCTCGTCGGGGTCGATTTCCGGGTTCGGGTTCGACAGGGCCAGGATCACCTGCTTGGGCCGAACCATCTCCGGCTTGATCAGGCCGGGGACTCCCGTGGTGGCGACCACGATCTTCGACTTCTCCATCACCCCTGCAAGGTCCGTCGGAATTCCGCCCTGGGACTCGAACCGGCTCGTCATCGCCGCGTTGATGTCCGCCCCGTACACTGCCTCCACACCGTACGCGCGCAGCAATCGGAAGATCCCGTTGCCCGCCGCTCCCAACCCCACGATCCCCACCGCAGACCGCTTCAGGTTGATGTACGTGCTCGACGCGATGTTCAGCAACGCTGCCAGCACCACCACCGCGGTCCCGTGCTGGTCGTCGTGCATCACCGGGATGTCGAGAGCGGCGTCCAGACGCTCCTCGATCTCGAAACACTCCGGGGCACGAATGTCTTCGAGCTTGATGGCCCCAAAGGTGGGGGCAATCGCCCGAACCGTCTGGATGACGACTTCCGGGTCCTTGCTGTCGATCAGGATCGGGTACCCATTGATCCCCGCGAGCACGCGAAACAGCAGCGCCTTGCCTTCCATCACCGGCATGCCTGCCACGGGACCAATGTCCCCCAGCCCCAGAATCGCCGTTCCGTTGGTCACGATCGCCACGTTGTTCTGGATGGACGTGTACTCCATCGCCAGCTCGGGGTTCGCGTGGATCTTGTTGCACACCGACGCCACCCCGGGCGTGTACACGATGCTCAGATCGTCGATGGTCTCGACGGGCACCCGGCCCGTGACCTGGATCTTTCCGTGACGGTGCGTCTCGAGCACGACGTCCGTCGTCCCCAGAAGGTCGACCCCTTCCATCTTGCGGATGGCGTCGCACAGACGGTCGAACGCGATCTCGTCCGGGGCATGGATGTCGACGTCGCGGATCTTGACCTTCTTGCCGATCTGAACCGTGGAGATCTGGCCGAAGCGTCCGCCGTGCTCGCCGACGAGCATGGCGAACCTCCCAAGACACTCAGGCACGTCACCGATCCGAATGCGAACCCGCTTGATGATCCGTGCCTTCGCCTCGTGCTTCATCGATTTTTCCCTTTGGCGTGGTTCCCGGTCGTGGGAGATGCCGCTCGCTCCGATGCCGTAGGCAAGGTACGGGTTGCACGGGCAAGCCGCTACCCGGGAACGCGGCGGTGGCGGACCCATGCGCCCAGCTCCGTCTCCATCGCCCGAAACACCGCTCTGCGCAAGGGGGTGTCGATCGGCTCCCCCGCAGGAGCCGTGAAGGCCATCGTCCCGACGCAGAACAAGGGGTGCTCCGATTCCTCGGCGTGCGTCACGAACAGCTCGACCCGCTCCTTGCCAGCCTGAACCACGAGCAAGAGACGGTGCAGAGCCACGGGCTCACAACGCAAGAGGCGCACGTGGCGTAAGGCGCCCTTCGCTCGCAGGGTCCGGAACCCTTCCTCGAGCAGCCTCTGGATCTCGCGCAAACGCGGGTTCACCCGCAAAGCCCCGTCGATGTCCAGGGCGACCCGGCCGCCATCGAAGTGTCCCGCGCCGGCATGCGCACGCAGGGCCAGCACGCGCGTCCAGAGGTCCGCTTGCAACGCCCGCTCGTGCCACCAGACGAAGGCACGGAGAGACAGATCCGCGAGCCACTCCCCTGCCCCTCGCACGATCAACCGCTCGTGCTCGATCACGATCTCGTGTCCTCGAGCCGCGAGGTCGAGCACGGATGAGCTTCCCACCATGACTCCCGCACGGAAGCGAAAGCGCTCGCCAGGCTCGTCTTCGGGCACCAACTCGAGCGCAGCCCCTTGCCCCTGCAGGCCAACCAGCCACGGGTGCCGCGCGCGCCCCTGCAACTCCGCGACTCTGTCCTTCCAGGCCTCGTCCCGCGCGAGCACCGCCCACGCCTCGTCCCACCACGCTAAGGACGCCTCGCATCGCAGAGAACACGGCACGTGACCACCGAGGGGTGGGGCAGCAAACGGGTTGAGCGACGGCGATACCGCCTCGGACACTTCCATCCGTCGGGCCAGGTGCAACCACGCGTAGCTCAAGCGAGACGCAGGCGTCTCGTGTTGCGCAAAGCGCGACGCACAGCATGGGGGATAGCCGAGGAGCACTCCCACCCGCCGCATCGCCTCGTTGCGTATCTCCTCCTGCCACGAGGTTTCGCTCTTCGTGGTCCAGGTCAAGGCGTCCCGAACGTCCGCCGGGTCATTGCCGAAGAACAGGTCGCATGCAGCGTGCTCCGCTTCGGACGTGGGCCCCCGGGTCGACAGGCGACGCAGCGTGGGGTTCGGCGGGTCGAGCGCGGCCAGAAGCGCCTCCACGCGGTGCTCGGGGATGGCTTCGATCTTCGCCACGCGCTTGAGACCGGCCCGGGTCAAGGCGACGAGACATCGCTCGTGCTCACCCGCACCATCAACCGTCGGAGAGGGCCCCGAAGCCACGCCTTCCTTGCTCACGCTCCCGCCGTCGAACCGACGCAAGGCGAGGTCCACCACGGAGAAGCCGCTTGACCGGCCCCGAGCGACCCACCGCTCCACGCGCCGTCCGAGGTCATCGTCCGCGGGGCGAGCATCGCGCGCCGCCGCCATGCGGACCAGCACGGAACCCAACTCTTGCATCCGGTTGTCCGCGAACCTCCAGGGCAGCTCGTCCCCGTAGAAGCTACGCGCCGCCGTATCGAGCATGGGGTCGTCGTACGCATCGACGAGGAGCCCGTCCCGCGCAGCCAGGGCAGTGATGGCAAGGCCCGGCTCGAGCCGCAACCGGTCGCCAAGCACCTTCGCACAAAGGCCCTCGAGCCTGCACACCTGCACCACGCGGAGGTTGAAGGCCAGGTCCTCGAGTGTGGTCCAGGGCGTGAGGAAGATGGTGCTGAAGCCACCTGACTCCCGAAATGAGAACGTATCCGGATGCCGGCGCTCCACGTCGAAGAGCGCCAGGGCCGCATCGAGATGATCGAGAGGGGTCACTCCCTTGTTCATGCGCTCGAGGTCCGCGCGCACGAAACTCTCGATGCCCACGAGCATGACGAGGATTCTGTGCCCGGTGTTCTCGAATCGCTGAGCGGCCTTTGCCAGGTCGTCGCGGCCTCGCAGCAGGTCGTCCACGCGCCCGTCCACGAGCCAGTCCGCGGGCGCGATCGCGCAAGCGAGGATGGCATCCACGAGACTCTCGAGGTGACGGAGCGTCCCTTCCCCGCCTACCCGGACACGCAGCCGCTCGCGCGGGAGGGGAAGTGTGTCGCGCAGGGCGCAGACGCAGGCTTCGACTTCATCCCGGGAGAGGGTCAGCCCACGCCCGTGCTGCGCGGGCCGGTTGCAGAACGAACATCCCGTGGTGCGCAGGCATCCTTGGAGGTCCACGTCGCGGAAGCGTGGGTTGGAAGAGACGGAACGCTCGTAGCGACAGGGCCGTCCCAGGGTCAGCTGCGGCAGAAAGGGAACGCGGGCCGCAAGGTCGTTGGCGGGTTCGAAGCCGAAGTGGGGCGGGACGAAACCGAGGTCGACGAGGTGCGTCGGGGGACATCGAAGCAGCGGGGACCACGCCGATCGGTCGGAGGCCACGGACACAAGGCGTCCGCGATGTCCGGTTCCCGCGAAGGGTTCCCCCAGGACGAACAGGTTTTCGGTGGGAACCCACGGGGAAACGCGGTCGACGAGGGCGTTGGCGGGGCGATGGCTGAACGCGATGCACGAAGGGCGGTCATCCTGGTCCTGGAGGACACGATCGAGGGTCGGGAAGTCCCGGTCCGAGAGGGTGAGGCCGGAGTCCCGGGTTCGCGCCCGCGCGTCAGCCTCGATCCCGAAGCGTAGCCATCGCCATGGGACGCCGAGGTGTTGCGCGATACCGGCAAGCTCGGGGAAAACCACGGCCCTGTGCATGCGCCCTACGGGGACGAACTCCACCAGCAGGAGGCGATGGTCATCACGGGCCGGCATCGAGCAGGGCGGAACCGTAGCAGGCGTAGCTCGCCTACTGGCAGCTCTCTTTGCTCCGGCACGCGCCGTTCACGCAGTTTTCGGAGTAGCAGACCACGCTGTCCGTGCAGGTCCCCCCCAACTGCTGCATGGGACGGCACGTGCCAGCGTCGCAGCGAAGGTTGGGGGCGCAGCGGGAGTCACCGAACACGGGCTTCGTGCACGGCTCCCCCTGACCGGCCAAGGGCTTGCAAGTACCGTTGACGTCACCCGTCATGATGTTGGGGACGTCGCAATACTCGCCCGTGGGGCACGACTCGGGAAGGCCGAACCTGCACGCCGCTCCCGATGCTACCTTGGCGACGCACTGGAACTCGGCCCCCTCGGCGCTCACCGCCGTGACCGCACAGCTCAAGGTCGTCTCGCACAGGACCGTGTCGAAGCCGCACGCTTCCCCGTCCTTGGCCGAGAACACCTCTTCGACGGACGCGCAGGTCCCCGCCGTCCCCTTCTCCGCGTCCTCACCGCGGCAGAAGAGACCCAGGTTGCATTCTGCCCCCGTCGTCCCTCCGCAAGCGGCTCCCTGGCTCGCGGGCTTCTCGCACTTGCCTGCGGTCTCGTTGCACATCACCCCATCACCGCAATGGGCGTCCGCCGAGCAGTCCGCACCCGCGCCGCCTTTGGCCTTGCAGGTTCCCGGGCAAACGTTCTCATGGGCGCAGAACGCATCGCTAGCGCACTCAGGGCTGGATGTGCACTCCCCGCCTGCCTCGACCATGCCGACGACCACCAACTTGCACGCCTCCGGCTCCGTCACGCCCAGGTCGGTGCAGCTCGTGGCCCTGAAGCCGTCCAGGCAGGCCTGCGCCTTGGTCCCGTCGTAGGTGGTCTTGCCTGCCGCAATCGCCGACTGGATCACAACGACTTCGTCCTCGAACGCAGCAGCGGCACGGGCCTCGCAATCCTCCCCCGCCGCATACAGCTCATACAGTGGACCGAAGCACTCCTTGTATGCCTCGCACTGCACGTCCGCCAGCAGCGGCCCCACATCCTCGAGCGCGATCGACGCGCCACCGCCCGACCCACCCGCCCCGTCGTCGTCGTCCGAAGAGCAACCCGCGGTCAGGCCTGCGAGCAGGCCGAGCATCAGCGTGACAGGGAGCAATCTTGTGTGCATACCGTCCTCCTTGGCCGTCGCCATTGTGCAAAGCATGCACCAGCCCCTGCCCCACGGATACCCCCTCGCGATTTTTCCTCCCCGCTCCGCGATCGCGACCCGGCGTCCACACCGTCGTGAAGAAGGGTTCACAACCGCGGTCATCGCAGCAGGGTGCGACGGGAGGGCCGGCGCAATTCAGGCCCCTGACCCGCACGCCACGAGCAACCCTTGCGCGATGCGGACCGGCGCGCCGCCATCCAAACGATCATGTCCATGCACAACTCTGACGAGCAGGATCTTCTGCAAGCGCTCACGGATGGCATCGTGGAAGAGGACTCTCAGAACCAGGGAACGAACGCCACGACGGCGCGTTGAGCCGAAGCGGTCGTGACGGGCAGACAGAAGAGCGCGCGACGATCCAGGGTGCCTTGATGCTCAACCTCGGGAGGACCGCAAGGGGTGGTATGCTGGGTCATGCCTTCCGGGCAGGAGTGTAAGTTCGACCCTGCGACAGTCCCGGACGTTCTCTCTCAACGACCTGTTGGTGGCGGAGCGCGGAGGAACCCAAGATGACCCAATGGAGATGGCTTGGTGTGGCGGGAGGACTTCTCGTGGCAGCGTCGTGCGGCTCATCCGACGATGCCGGGGGAACGGGCGGGGCCCCGGCGACGGGTGGCGCGGGGGGTTCGAGCACGGGCGGCACGGGCACCGGCGGCACGAGCACGGGTGGCACGGGCACGGGAGGTACGGGCACCGGTGGCACGGGTGGAGCAGGCGGCCAAGCAGGCGTAGCCGGTTCGGGTGGAAGTGTGGTTTCAGGCTGTGATTGCGGCTCCACTTCGGCCGATTCGCCTTGTCTGGGGAACAGCGTCTCTCACGTTCGCGCGGTCGGCTCGTTCCCAGCTTCCACGATCGAGTTCGCCTTCGCGTGCGACGGTGGGCCCTGCGCGTGCGGCAAGTTTGCCAACGACTACGATTATTGGGTAGCTCCGCCCACACCGGGAGGGACCGTGTCGATCGTCGGCATGTCGCCAGCGACGGTTGGCGCTGCCGACGCGTCCTTGCGCAACGGATGGGTGTCGAACCCGTCAGCAACCGTCACGAGCTCTTTCATGGATGGGCGGCTCGGTGACATGACGGACACCGGGTCTCCCTTGAACCCCAAGGAGACCGATCCGTTCGAGGTGATCACGAGCTCCGTGCCGGTGACTACCGTGGTCAAGTCCCACAGCATGCTCGAGACGGGGGAATCGAGTTGTGGAGGCGAGGACGAAGCAACGGGCCTGTCGAGACATTGCTTCTGGCATGCCGCAGTGCTGACGATTCTAGGTGAGGTTCCTGCGGATGCGGGGTCGACGGTGCTTCGACCGCCGCTGACGGGTCCGGACAAGCCCCTGGTCTCGACGACGGCGATCGACTTCGCGGGCCTTCCAAACCTTCCCTTCCCCGTGAGGAAGGATGGGACCACGGTCACGGGCAGCCCATGGGAGGATGCGCTCGACGCGATGGCGCCACCCAAAGTCGAGTGGGCAGCCAGCGGCAACTGGACCTACTGGCAATACATGCCCCCCATGTACAACTTCTCGGGCAATCCGAGCGGATATCCGCCGCGGTCGATGGAGGGGCTGCTCGGAGCCATGCAGCTTCTGGCCATCGACGCCACCGGTCATGAGGACGAGAAGAGGCTCCTCGCGATCCGTTCGGTGCAGTGGGGGCTCGACTACTACTTCATGTGGAAGGCGCGCGGGTTCGGGGCGATGTACCAGCCGAACGGCGGTCACGCGGTCGGGCGCTACTTGCCGACGATTGTGGCTGCCGCGCTGCTCACGGGCCCTACCGGCGACCAGATGAAACAGGACTTGTTGCGCGTGAACAATGGGACCGCGGACAAGTGCGGGTTCGACGTTTCCGGCGAGCTCTGGACCTGGTCCGACACGGACCGGACGCTGTACGGCTACTACAACATCCCCGGCTGCGGTGGATACAGTGATTACACGAAGCAGACCAACTCGAACTACGTCGATCCGGCGCACCTTGGGGACAACGGTCGATTGGCGGTCAACGAGGACAACGACGCCAACGACGTGAACAGCTGTTTTGGCGCCTATCAAGGGATCACCATCGGCCCCACCCTCTCCACGGCCAACCTCGTTCGTGCGATTCCCGCCGCGCGAGCGCTCGCGTACGAGGGAATGATCCCGTACGTCGAGAGGATGGTCGAACACGGTGCGTACTGTCGTCCGGACCACACGCCGCCAGCGACGTACGCGGTAGCGTTTCCGACGTGTGAAGGGGGGGCGGCCGAGGGCGAGCCGTGCCGGAAGTCCACCGACTGTCCAGGCGGGACCTGCGGCTCGTTCTCCATGCAATACACCTCATGGCTCGCTCGCAACATGTGGGCGAAGTATGCCGCGTGCTACGATACGAACACCTGTCCTGGGATGTGAGTGAACGGCTGGTCGAGCCGAACTGACAGGAGCGCCGGTCAGAACAGGAAGGCTCACGCCCCGAGGATTCGCCCGACCGCGACCCCCACGAAGGTGCCGATCGCGTAGCCCAGCGTTCCGCACAGGACGGCGGGCATCACGAGCCTCTGCCACCGGCACCCGACCGCCATGGCGGCCGCGGTGGTGGGCCCGCCCACGTTCGCGTTGGACGCGATCACGATCTCGGCCAAGTCCAGGCGCAACACCTTGCCGAACACCAGGATGACGCCGAGGTGAACGAGCAGGATCAGGGCAGCGAAGAGGAACAGGCCCGGCCCCACGCGGAGCACGACGCCGATGTTCGCGCTCGCGCCGATCGTGGCGAAGAAAATCTGCATGAGCACGGTCCCGGCGCGGGTGGCCCCTCGAATCTTCGACAGGTGCGAGGGAAACGTGGTCGCCGCGAAGACCACCAGCAAAGTCATCCAGAGCACGCCGGTCTTCGGCCACGTCACGGTCTCGATGGCATGTCCGATGGCGCATGCGCTCGCGGCGATGGCCAGAGATGCGGCCAGGTGGGTGACGGGCACGCCGTCCGCCTGCTCGCGCTTGCCGTCCTCCGCAGGCTCCTCGGCGACGTGGCGAATCGCGAAACGCTTTCGCAGCCCGGGAATCGAAGGCAGCGCGAACAGGACCAGGAAGTAGAGGGTCATCACGAGGTTGTCGGCGGCGATTCCCGCGGACAAGAGGTCTCCGGACCGCAGGCCCAGCACCTCCGCCGCCGCCGCGTAGTTCATCGAGCCACCCACGTACGTAGCGCAGAAGATGCCAGCAATCTTGGCTCCGTCGGGACCGAGGTCGACGACTTGAAAGGCCAGGACGGTCCCGAGCACGGTGCCCGCGGCCCCGACGAGGTACACCCCGAGGGTGGGCCCCGCCTCCCGAACGATCCTGCGAACGTCCGCGCGAAGCAGCAGCAGCGGGATCGCGAGAGGCACGACGTAGGACCACACGGCGTCGTAGGTGGGCGCGTCGGACGGGATCACACCGAGGTTCGACAGCACGAAGGTGGTGCCGATGGCGATGACGGCGCCGGACAGGCGACGGCCCCATCGCGTGGTTTCCGCCCAGAGGCCGAAGGCGCCCGCGCACAGCAACATGGCCCAGAGCGCCCAGGTTTGGTCGGCGGCAAGCAGCGGAAACGTCATGCCCTGGGAATCGCACCCCTCGGTCGGATCGGCAATCGTTTGTTACGCCACCGCGCGAGACACGCGAGGTGAGCTCCCTCCGGGATGCACGCCTTGGACCGGTCCGTCCGCTCATGATAGTGTGCAACGAATGGCGGCTCTGCGCTGGGTCCGGGCGACGTCGTTTGCGGTGTTCTCCGCTTGCCTGTCGTCGTGTGCGTTCGACCTGGAAGAGGTCGAAGCCACGCCATGGGCAGGGTCCGACGCCTACGCGCAATCGCCAGACGCGGAAGCAGGGGTCCCGGAGTCGGGTATGCCGGAGTCTGGCTTCCCGGAGTCTGGCTTCCCGGAGTCAGGCTTCCCGGAGTCAGGGATACCGGAGTCAGGCATGCCGGATTCAGGCACTGGAGACGCGTCAGCGGATACGCCACCGGTCGAAGGGTGTGCGGCTCCGGGGGATGACGAGCTGTGCATCCAGTCCGGGCTCCAGTGCGGTCCGCTGGACACGACGGATGTGTGCGGGCAGGTTCGCAGTGTCAATTGCGGGTCCTGCGCCGTCCAGGCGCATTGCGACAACGGCATCTGTACGGACTACGTCTATGGGTGGGTCGCCGGCGCGTGGTCGTCGTGCACGGTGAGTTGTGGCGGAGGCACGATGTCGCAGGCCTTTCGCTGCCAGCGGGACGACGGCCAGGCAGCGGACGACGCGTCCTGCCCGTCCCCGAAGCCCCAGCAGAGCCAGACGTGCAATTCCGCCCCGTGCTGCGTGACACCTCCCGCGATGCAAGCGGACTCGAGGTGCGCGGGAACGACCAATGACATTCCGAACTACCACTGGGATCCGTCCCACTTCGGGTTGGACAACGGCAGCCCTGCGAACCAGGCTCTGTGCGCAGCGCAATGCACGGCCTGGGCAGAAATGGACTCGCTGACGGCGTGGTGTTGCGACCTCGTCGAGGACTCGACGGACGGCTTCAGCTACGCCTGCGCCATCCATACGGGGCTCTCCATCGGCTCGTACACGAACCCAAAGTCGGACGGAGCGTACGCCGTGTTGGGTAGCTGCCAGACCCCTTGATTCGCGGCACGGGATCGAGCGGGAATGCCTCGGGGCCATGAGCGGTTGACGCCACGACCCGGACGGATCCCCGCCCGGGGAACTTTGGAGCCCCGCTCTGCATCCTATCCAGCACCCCATGAATCGGACCGCTTCCCCCACGCGTCGGTTGCTCATCGCCGGAATTGCCTTGGGCGTGGTGGGTTGGACGCACCCTGGCAGCGCGGCCACAGGCGCGACCGTGTCGGAGTACCGGTTGAGCCTGAGCGACGAGTTGCCGATGCTCCGGGGGTACGCGCAGCCCTCGGTCGAGACCCCGTCGGCGGCCTGGAGGTTCGCGTGGGGGCCCTGGGGGGTGGCACGCTGGGATTCCTTGCTCACGGGCGGCTTGCGCCTCGAACTGCCGGTCGGTGCCTCCGAGCTTTCCCCGTACTCGATCGGGTGGCACGCACGGTGGGGCCTCGAGCATGCCCACCCGAACCTGGGCAACGCGTGGTCGGTGCAGCGCGTCTTTGGCCCGAGCTCCCCCGACTTCTTCGGGCCAACCAACGCACCCCCGTCGTTCTGGTCGATCCAGGGGTGGAGCGTCGGGTCGGCTTCGGAACCCTGCAGCCACAGAGCGGTGCGCTTCACGAGATACCAGGGCGAGACGGACAGCTTCCCTCTGTTGTCCTGCGACGGCTCCGTGTCCGCCGACGCGATCGACCGACTGTCCGTGATGGCGCGGCCGCCGGGCGTGACACGTCCTTCCCTCCCTCTCCCAGATGAGCCCGCCTCGGATGCGCGCGACGGCGAGTGGCTCCCCTCCGTGCGCTTGCTCAACCCGAGGTTGGTCTGGCTCGTGGAGCAAATCGCCGAGGCCTATCCCTTTCGGGGGATCTACGTCGTAAGCGGCTACAGAACCGGCCCCGACGAGGGAATGCACGCCCTGGGGCGAGCGATCGACCTGCAGATAATGGGGGAGAGCAACGAGCGGGTGTATCGGACCTGCCGACGTTTCCAAGACGTGGGGTGCGGCTACTACCCCAACCATGCCTTCGTGCACGTGGACGTGCGTCCGGCGGGCACGGGGAGCCGCTACTGGGTGGACGTATCCGAACCTGGACAGGCGTCGGAGTACGTGACGTCCTGGCCGGGGGTCGAGGACGGGCTCGGCGCCACGTTCGATGCCGGCGCGCGGTAGAGGTCATTCTCCGCGCAAGCGTAGTTTTGTTTCTGAATCGACGTCGTCGGTGAGAAACGGCGATCGAGCACGTCCTCTTGCATGCGCGGCAAGCTTTTCACCCGGCCACATCCTTGACGAGCCCCGCGTAAGCTCGGCACGATGGCACGATGGCACCTCGTCACGTCCTTCTCGCCGCTGCCGTGCTCGCATCCCTTTCCCTCTCCTACGCCGCGCGTGCGCAGGACTGCGGGTGCGATCACACCATCTCCTCCACCACCCACAGCATCAACGGTACGGATCTCGGCGTCCAACCTGGTGACGTCGTGTGCGTCGAGGCCGGCGCGCGTCCGTTCCTCAGCCTCGAGTCCTTCGTAGGGACCGAAGCCGCGCCGATCGTGATCAAGAACTGCGGCGGACAGGTCGTCATCGACAACAGCGACAAGGGGTACGGCTTGCGAATCGTGGGCTCTTCCTTCTTTCACGTCACGGGGACGGGCGATCCGCAGATCACCTACGGCTTCGATATCGCCGCGCGAAGGACCGGACCTGACTATGCGGCGATGGGCGTGGCCGTCGGCGACCTGAGCACGGACTACGAGCTCGACCACCTCGAGGTCCACGACACCGGCTTCGCCGGGTTCAACCTGAAGACCGAGCCGCGCTGCGACGGCACCGCCAACCTTGGCGCCTTCGTCCAAAGAAACACGCGCGTCCATAACACCTACGTCCACCATACTGGCGGCGAGGCGTTCTACGTCGGCAGCACCGGCTATGGTGGGCGCGACTATTCATGCAGCGGGCAGACGGTCAAGCTCCATCCTCACGAGCACCACGGCGTGTGGCTCCACGACAACGTGATCGAGGAGACCGGTTGGGACGGCCTCCAAGTGGGTGTGACGCCGAAGGACTGCGAGGTCTATCGCAATGTCATCCGGGGGGTCGGGCGCACCGCGACCGACACGGTGCAAACGCGGGGCATCCAGATCGGCGGCGCATCCGCTTGCAAAATCTACGACAACTACCTCGAGGATGGCCCGACGATCGGGGTTTTCGTCCTCGGTGCGGGGACCACCGAGGTGACCAACAACGTCATCGTGGGGTTCGCCGAGGACGGCATCTACGCGAACGATCGGGAGGACGACGCCGTGCAGGGCATGTCCTACGCATTCCTTCACAACACGGTCGTTGGTTGCGGCGAATCTGGACTCACGTTGTTCGGGGAGAGAACCCAAGCGAACGTGGTATTCAACAACTTGTTCGTCGCCACGGGCGGGACGGCCCTTAGCGTGGGCGGCTCCGTGGACTGGAGCGAAGGCGGTAATCTCACGCTCGATGACGTAGCGGGCGCGGGGTTCGTGGACGCCTCGGCCGCCAACTACCACCTTGTAGCGGGATCGGCCGCGAGAGACACGGGAGTGACCATTCCCGGTTACGCCGTACCCAAGGATCGAGACGGGGTTGTACGTGACGGGGCACCGGACGTAGGTGCCTACGAATACACGGACGAGCCTCCACCGGACGGTGGAACGGGCGGCGGTGGTACGGGCGGAGCGAGCGGCGCTGGCGGTACGGGCGGTACGGGGGGCGGTGGAGCGGGCGGAGCGGGCGGAGCGAGCGGCGCGGGCGGTACGGGCGGCACGGGTGGAGCGAGCGGCGGAATCGGCGTGGGTGGCGGGCTTTCCGGCACGGGGGGGTCGACCGCGGCGACTCCGGGCAGCGGCGCGGATGAGGGAGGTTGTGGCTGCTTCGTTGTCCGCCGCTCGGGCGAAATGGGTGGGATGGCTCTGCTCGCGACGCTCGCCGCGGTGTGCCTGCGGCGTCGACGGCGCGCGTAGGGGGTCGTCCCCCCGATCCCACCTCGGGGAACCGGGAATCCTTAACGGATGCTTGCCGCTCAAGACCCCTTAGGCGGAGGCCGGGCGACACTTAAGCAGGGTGCCGGCTCTTCGTCCGGATCCGGCGGCGCCACCTTCAGGCACATCCGAGGCTCAGGTCCAGGCGCGTCCTCCTTCGGCGCCACCTTCAAGCACACCTCGGGCTCGACCGCGGCATCGGGCCCAGGTGGCGCGATCGACAGACATGGTTGCCCCATCCCTCCGTTTCCTCGATCGCACCCCGCGGCCCCGGCCGACAACCCCGTCAGCGCCGCCGCCAGAAACGTCGCCCTGCGCACCAGGATCTTCCGTCGAACATCGTCTGCCATGCCCGTCTCCTTGGGGTGAACGCGGACATGATCGGACGGGCAAGCCGCTACGTCCAGGAGAAATGCACGAACCTCTCCGACAGACGACTACCAGCTGTTGGCCAGCGTCACAGTCGGCTGTCCGTTTGGGTTCCGGTCATGGTCGCCCCACGCTGTCCATGAGATCTCCGCCGGTGGGTCCAGGCACCTGCTTGTGCTCTCCCCATCGACGAGCGATCCACTTTTCGATGGTAATGACGGGCAGAGTGACCACCCCGGCCAGCATCGCCACGGCGAGCTCCGCTGGACCCAACGCCGCCGAGCCGAACACGCGCTGCAGCGGTGGCGCGTAGATGAACGCCGCCTGCAAAGCGAGGGTTACCCCGATACCCACGAATACCCAGGGATTGCTGAACACCCCGATCTGGAAGATGGTGTCGCGCAGGGACCGGCTGTTGAGCATGTAGAACACCTGAAACATGATGACGGCGGTCACGGCCATGGTCTGGGCCTCGGCGAGGGAATCCGCACCACTGGAGCCCCCGGAGAGATAGGCGCCGTATTGCCATTGAAACAGGCCCACCGCCCCGGCCGCCATCAGGATCGAAGCGATGATGGTTCGGCGCACGACCAGACCGGAGAGGATGCGTTCGTTCGGCGGGCGAGGACGGCGCTGCATCACGTTTGGCTCCTTTTCTTCGAACGCCAGTGGCAGCGCGAGCGCAACCGCCGCGACCAGGTTGATCCAGAGGAGCTGGGTCGGCCGAATCGGCATGAGCAACGTCTGGGTGGCTGCGTCGAAAGGCAGGAAAAGCACTGCGTACATCAAGATGAAAGCCAACCCGAGGTTCGTGGGCAGCAGGAATGCCAGGCTCTTCACCAGGTTGTCGTACACCCGCCTGCCCTCCTCGATGGCAGCCACGATCGTCGCGAAATTGTCGTCCGTCAGCACCACGTCGGCCGCTTCTTTCGACACCGAGGATCCGGTGATTCCCATGGCAACCCCGATGTTGGCCTGCTTGAGCGCGGGTGCGTCATTGACGCCGTCTCCGGTCATCGCGACGATCTGACCCTGGTCTTGCAACGCTTTCACGAGCAGGAGCTTGTGCTCCGGCGCGACACGCGCAAAAACGGAGTTTTCGCGGGCGACGTCGCGCAACTCGGTCTCATTCATGCGCGACAACGCCTTTCCCTCGATCGCGTCGTCCGTCTTCGACAGCCCGAGTTGCTTGCCGATGGCCTGGGCGGTCCCCCGGTGGTCGCCCGTGATCATCTTCACCTCGATCCCCGCCTCGTGACAGGCGCGAATCGCCTCGATGACCTCGCTCCGTGGAGGGTCGAGCATGCCGATGAGGCCGCTGAACTGCATTCCTTCCGCGACGTGGGCTTCGGTCAGATCGGCGTCGTCCCCGTCCGGCCAGGGCTTGGTGGCCACCCCGAGCACGCGCATCCCCTGGCCTGCAAGCTCCTCGATCCGCGTTCGCACCAACGCTTCGTCCACTGCACCCTCGGCCCCGCGGCAGTGTTGGAGCACGATCTCCGGCGCGCCCTTCAGCACCACCCGCCGCACGTCCCCGTCTTGATGGAGCGTTGCCATGTACTGGCGCTCGGACTCGAAGGGGATGGCGTCGAGCCGCCGCACCCGCTCGCGCATCTCGTCCACGCGCACCCCCGCCTTCTCGGCAACCACCACCAGCGCACCCTCGGTCGGGTCACCTGTGATGGAGTACGTCCCCCCTTCCTGCTGCAGCGTCGCGTCGTTGCACAAGGCGGCAGCCTCCACCAGGGCTTGGCCGGCGCCCTTCAGAGAACGCTCGCCATCTTGGGCGATGAAGTCCCCCGTCGGATCGAGGCCGGCACCCTCGACCTGTACCGGCCCCTCCGCCGGCGTCCACAGGGCCTTCACCGTCATCTCGTTTCGCGTCAACGTGCCCGTCTTGTCCGAGCAAATCACGGTCGTGGAACCAAGGGTCTCCACGGCGGGGAGCTTTCGAACGATCGCCTGTCGCGCCGCCATCCGCTGCACGCCAATCGCGAGGGCGATCGTAACGATCGCCGGGAGCCCTTCGGGGATCGCGCCGACTGCGAGCGCAATGGCGAATATGAGCGTCTCACGCAGAGCGGCCCAGAGCTCGACACCGGCCCTCATCGCCCGGAACACCCCGAATCCGAGGATCAAGACAGAGACGACGAGAATGCCAACGGTGATCACCTTCCCTAACCAAGCGAGCTTCCGCGTGAGAGGTGTCACGAGGTCCGCGGCCTGCTCGAGCAGCCTGGAAATCCGACCCAACTCGGTTCGCGATCCCGTCGCAACCACCACCGCCGTCGACGTTCCGAACGTGATCAACGTGCCGCCGTACGCCATGGAGGTGCAGTCGCCCAGGGAGGAGTCGAGCGGTACGGCGGCGGTGCGCTTCTCGACGGGAAGCGACTCTCCGGTCAGAGCGGCCTCGTCCACGCGCAGGTTCTTCACCAGTACGAGGCGCGCGTCCGCCGGAACCTTGTCTCCGGATGCCAGGGTGATCACGTCGCCAGGTACGAGGTCCGCCACGGGAATCGTCGCCATGTGACCGTCTCGAAGGGCCGACGCGGATTCCGGGACCATTTCTCGGAGCGCTTCGATGGCTCGACTGGCGCGGTATTCCTGAATGAACCCAATGATGCTGTTGAGAATCACCACGGCCAACACGACCAGCCCGTCCGTCATCTTGCCGAGAGCAATAGCCACGGCGGCTGAACCCAGCAGCACCCAGATGAGCGGATTGTTGATCTGACGCCATAGGATCTTTAAGACGCCGTCCCCCGGGGCGTGCTGCAGGACATTCGGGCCGTGGACTCCGAGCCGCTCCGTCGCCTGCTCTGATGACAACCCTTGCTCCGAGCTCTCGAGCCGAGTGAACACCGCGGAGACTTCCTCGGCATGCCAGGAGGCCTCCGGGCTGTCCGGGCTGTCCGGGCTGTCCGGAGTGGTAGTGGCGGGGTCGGAGGTGGATTCGGCAGTGCCTCGTTGGCTCATGGTGCTTCCCGTTCTGCTGCCGCCGCGTGCGCGGCGCGAAGCGAGCGATGTCCCATTGTTCGGTACGTTTGCAGACGCGAGCAACAACCGGACCAGCTCACTACCCGGCTCGGTTCCATGTCTCAGAATCCGCCTTGCACGGAGAGCCCTGCTACACCGGAACTCACGGCGGGCACGACAGACAACGACGTAGAGGTCGACTGCTCCCGGCGAGCCGGGGCCGTCAACCAAAGCACGCATCCCGCTGCGAGGCCCACCACCCCCACCCCGACCGTCACCGTGGCTATCTTCGAGTTCGTCCTCGCCTCGTCCACCATGTCTTGCTTGGTTCCGCTCGTACAGGGGGTGTCCCCGCAACGGCTGTCCACGTCTTGCCACTTCGAAGTCGCCCTCAGACTCAATAGGCTCCCCGCCAGGACGCCTGCCACGCCGAGCCCGCCGACGATCAGCGCGGCACTGCGTTGGCCGTCTCCGCGCTGCGTATCCGCAGGTTCGAGGTTTGCAATTTGCACGGTCACCTGGGCGGCGTCCTCTCGCACTTCGATCATGGTGCGCCACGCGATGTGCCCCGGCGCCTCCGCTTCGATCAGATGATGGCCGGGATCCACCGGGGTCGAAATGCCCAGAGCGCCTCGTTCAATCAAGCTCGCGCCCCGCCTTACCACCAGTCCCGCGGGGACCGACACGGGTGCGAGGATCGTCAGCTTCGATACGCGCCGATCGAGTCCAGCCGCCCGCTTCTCTGCCTCGGCGGCGCGGCGCCCATCGCCCGAAGCCCGGGCAACGCTCGCTGCTTCGCGGAACAGGGCCAACGCGCTCGCCGTCTTGCCGGTACGCTCGTAGCAGTCACCGAGATTCAGCAAGGTGCCCAACCCTGGGTCGAGTTGCAGGCTGGCAGCGAACTTGGGGCATGCGTCCGCGACGCGCCCCTCGGCCATCAGACCACGACCCTCCGCAAAAAGCGTCTCCGCGGTCACTGGTTCGGCCGCGCTCAGTGAGCCCGCGCCGCCGGCCACCCACATCGCTGCCAGCAGGCTCGCAGCCCTCAGCGGGAGTCGGAGACCGCGAGTGTTCACTTGCGCTCCGCGTACGGATTGAATGCCCTGGGACGGGGAACCCTGGGGGTCTTCGGCACCGTCGCTGGCGCTGGACTCGCGCTGGAAGGAGCCGGCGCGGGCACAGGAAACACCGCGCAGTTCAGGGACGAAGGGCCAGACTCCGCCACCGTCTCACGGACTGACGCGGAGCCAGACGCGGAGCCAGACGCGGCGCCGGACGCGGCGCCGGACGCAGAGCCAGACACAGAGCCAGACGCGGCGGGCGCAACAAGAGCGTATTGGACGGCACTGGTCGCTCGGGAATCGACCACACCTCCGGCGGCAGAGGTCAACACCAAAGCCATGGCTGCGACGGCCGCCAGGACCGATCCGACCCCAGGCTTGCGCGGCCTCCGTCTGTCTGACGCGCGCCTCACTTGCCTTCGACCCGGAGGATTCGCCTTGCCTCCCGCGGGATTCGCACGGGGCGCCGATGTCGATCCGCCGTTGAGCGTAGCCGCCCCCGGGTCGACGCGCGGCTCGACGGTGAGCGGCGGGCGACGGCAGTCGATGATGCGCGCGACTCGCTGCGCGTACTGCTCGGCCCGTGCCGGGCCGAACGGGATGAGAGCGGCCACGAGGTCGGATACGTTGACGTACCGGTCCATGCGGCGCCAAGCCAGGCAGCGAGCCACGACGGAGCCGAGCGCGGCTGGGACTCGAGGATCAAGCTCGTTCAGCGGCACCGGGCGCTGGGTGAGCGCGGCCCCGTACACCTCCGCCCCCGATTGCCCCTCGAACGGCACCCGGCCTGAGATGAGCTCGTAAAGCGTCACCCCGAGCGCATAGATGTCCGAGCGCTCGTCGACGTCCCGGGGATCGCACAGCTGTTCGGGCGCCATGTACGGCGGCGTACCGAACGTGGTGCTCCCACGGGTGAGCGGAAGCTCGGCCTCGGGGTCCCGATCGAGTCCGGACACGGCAGTTGCTATCCCAAAGTCGAGCACCTTCACCTGGGGCTCGCCGTCCGCGCGAAGCGTCAGAAACAGGTTGGCCGGCTTGAGGTCGCGGTGGACGATGCCAGAAGCGTGGGCTTCGCCGATTGCCTCGCATGCCTGAAGGATGCACTCGACAGCCTCGACCGTGCAGAACGGTCCACGACTCGCGAGCGCCGCCCCGAGGTCCTGTCCCTCCAGGTACTCCATCACCATGAACGGCTCCCCGGTGTCGAGCACGCTCACGTCGAAGACATGGGCCGCATGCTCGCTCTTGAGGCGCGCCGCAGACCGCGCTTCGCGCATGAAGCGCAGAACGGCCTCGGGGTTCAGCGATAGCGAGTGTCGCAGAACTTTCAGCGCCACCAGGTAATCAAGCCCGATATGGGTCGCCGATCCCACGATGCACATTCCGCCCCGCCCGATCACTCGATGGACCAGGTACTTCCCCTGAATGACCGCACCCGAAATCAGGACATCCTGCTCGGTGTCCTCCGGAGCCTCGCAGGGATCGGATACGAGGCTCATCGGGTCCCCGATCGCGCGCGTTGGCGGCGATGTGTCGGGAATCCGACGATCATCGTCGCGCAGATCGCTGCAGTCCGTTCGGGCATCACGTCCTTCTCTCCTAAGATCTGTGACTTGCTGCGTTTCTCCACGGTTCGCCGTGCCCGCGCTGCAACGCGCAGTCCAAGCAACCTCGACCCATTCTTGGTTTGACCTAGAAGCGGACTGCAATTGTTGCGCCGTTCCGCGAACCCCCGCCGCGCTGACATCCGAAGGGGCGGAGCCCCAAGCAAAGCCAAGCCGCGACCACCGTCCCGAGCTGGCGGCATGGTCTATCAGGATGAAGGACCCCTTCCTTCAATTCGGGGGAAGAGGCTCCTGTCCCGTCGCCACCGTCCGCGTGCGGGTGTTGTCCGCCCACCCCACCTTCGTAGGCGGGAGGCCCTCCGTGGTGAACTGAAGGTTCATGTGCATGCGCGACGCGGACGCGGCCCTGCAAGCGAACGTCGGATTGCTACCTGGGATATGCCCGTTGGGCCTCCATCGAGAAGACGCCAATCGGGCTGCTGCAAGCATCGGGACCGAGGCGCTGATCTCCCGTCACACAGCAAACTTGGCTACCTCCCGTACGGCCGCGAGATCTTCGGGAACCTTCAGCGCATTCTCGGCGCGAACCAGCGCGAGGCGGGCGTGCCGCAGAGCGCTGTCGCGCATCGCAGCGTCGTCGGCCACGGCGAGCGACTCGAGGGCCTTCAGCAGCCGCACGACCACTTCGACGTTGCCCGCGCCGTCTCGGGCGATCCCGGTAAAAGCGTCGTCGAACATGTCTGCCACGGACAATTCCGGCACCGCAACGCGGTCGAACGGCACCGTGGAATCGCCACCCGCCTGGCCGCACTTGTTCCACATGACGAACAGGCGGACGAGTGTACCCGTGACGACGATGGCGGTTCCCGGGTCATTGACCGCAGGCGAAAGCGCGCGGCTGGCGATCTCCGAGAGGGCCAGCAGTCCGAGGCGCGGATCCTGATCAAAGACCCTCGAGCCGCCAATCACGAACGAGGCAGCGATGGCTTCGGCATCCTCGTCGGACACGCTGCCTGACTCCTCCCGGTTGACCCACGCGACCGGGCGGTTTGGCGTGCAAAAGGTGCCGGGCAACGCCGCCACAACAATTCTCAGGTGCGACTCCAAAGCCCGCGCTTGCAGCGAGGCGGCGTCAACACGCCGTAAGTAACCGATGGCTTCTCCGAAGACCGCCCGGCCCCCATCTGGGGGACCGAACGCTGCGACGCCACCAAGTCGCGGCGCCGCATGTCGCTTCCGAATGGCCTCCGCGGCCGTCTCTTCCACCTTGTCGATCGTATGTCCCAGTTGTCCGAGCCGGGCGATGTTGTCGACCCACCAGATGAAGGTGATGATGACGACGGCGAGCACAACGATGGTCAGGGAGAACAAGAAAAACTGACTGGCCCTTCCACCATAGAACCCGTTCATCAGCGCAAGGAGCGCGACCACGCTGTAGATGAACGCGCCGATGAACGCCGAGAGCGCATTCTGCGAAACGCCATCGGCGATGACCAGCGGAAAGGAGCGGGGCGTCGCGGTTCTCGTTGCCGACGCATAAGCGCCGACCATCGAGGCCACGGCGAACGTGGCCATCATCAACATGCTCGACGCCATGATTTTGAGCAAAGTTTCGGTCGCTTCCCTCGAGACCTCCGGCAGGGAGCCGCCGAACTCGGTCATGTCCATGGGATTCGCAAGAAGCACTGCGCCAATGGACAGCACACATACGATGAGCGGCTTGATCCATAACCGCTCATGGAGACGCTTGAGAACGAAACTCATGTGGTCCCACATCTTCGGCTCTCCTAACCCATGAGCAGCTGCTCGCCTGGCGGAATTCATTCGGGTGCGGCTCCCTTTGAACGGGGCAGTCTTCACTTGATTCTTCGGAGCTTCG
>CAZAWR010000107.1:0-31812 GCA_964488865.1 uncultured Polyangiaceae bacterium
CGTCGTAGGCCCAGGTGGTGATGCCGTCGCCCGAGAGCCTGCCCGCGCTGTCGTAGGCGTAGGTACGCGTCGTCTCGGCTTCGGTCAGGACCTTCTCCTTGCGCGTGGTCAGCCGGCCGAGGCCGTCGTAGGTCTGCAGGGTCAGCGTGTGGACGTTGTCCACGGCGTTGAACTTCGTGTTCACGGAGGAGAGCTGTCCGTATACGGGGTCGTAGGCGAGGGTCTGGGAGATCTTCTTGAGCGCGGTGGAAGAGACCCAGCCGGTGTGTGCATGCCGAGGGGTTGCAAGCGTATGGGACACACTGTTGACGGTGGTGGAAGCGCTCGTGGCGAGCTGGTCGGCGTCGTAGGCGTAGGTGACCGAATTCCCGCCTGTAACTGCTTCTGCGGAGACGAGCAGGTAGTTGCCCAGGACCCAGGAGGCGGTCTTGAACACGGCGTCCGGCCAGGTGGTGACTGCGCTCGTCAGAGCGGGGCCGTCCCATCCGAGGGAAGTGGATACCCCCCCCGACGTCTCGACCGAGGTGAGCCGGCCGCTGGTGGCGTTGTATCCGTACGTGGATAGAACCTGGCCGGTGAGGGTCTTGAGCTGGTGGAGCTTGCCCGCGTGGGCATTGCCGGCGGGCACGTAGACGAGGTCCACCCCGGTGCCGTTCGGCCAGGTCACGGCGTCGAGGCGACGGTCCAAGTCCCAAGCGTATTGGGTGGCCGGGTTGCTGGGCGCGGTGTAGGTCGCGAGCAGGTCGACGTCGTTGGGCGTGAAGGCATGGTCGACGAAGCCTGACGGGTCGGCCGGCCGCTGCAGGAGGGTGAGGTTGCTGCTGACGTCGTACCTGGTTCTCGCAGATGATCTCGGAGCCCACCACGCACGAACCGTCGTCCTGGGGATTGTCCAGCTCGGGCAGCAGCGAATCGGGGCCCACCGCGCCCGTGGGCGGCTTGAAGGGCCAGTTGAAGTCGTAAGAGCTGAAGTGCCACAGCGGCACGCGCCAGAGCCTCGTGCCCACGGCGTAGAGGCTGGCGAGTTGCTGACGTTCGCCCGTCGAAAGCGTGGGAGGTGACGCGCCCGCGTCCACCTCGGCCACTCCCCCGTTGATGCTCGTGATCTGCAGCGCCACACCGTTCTCCTCCGCTCCCGTGCCGGTGCGGCTCTGCTTCCAGGCGCCCGCGTCCGCGTCGTAGTAGCCGGAAGGAACCTGCGCCCCGTTGGGGAAGTTCAGGAAGTTCTCCACGTAGACGTAGACCGGCTTGTTGAACGACGGCGCGAGCAACGTCGACCCGTCCTCCAGACGGAAGTCGGCTGCGAAGGTGTAGGCGCTCTGGGGCGGGAGCTCGGCGGGCATGGCGTTGGGCCCGTCGTCGCCCGTGGTGTATTCCACCAGCCGCAGCCCATGGTTCTTCGACGGGTCCGGGCACGCGGCGTCGAAGAGCGTGTTGGGCTGGAACATCACGGTCACCCGCCTTGCCGTGCTCCCGCTTCCCTGCAGGGTCCCTTGCGCGACCTGCCAGCTGCTCTGGTTGCACTTGATGCTCTGCGACGAGGGGGTACCCGTAGCCGTCATGGCGACCTCTTCGATCACCACGTGGTCTTTCCAAGGCACCTCTACCTTCCGGTCGATCGAGAAGTACCCGGCCTTCTCGAAGCGCAATACGACCCCTGAGCCGCCGTTGACCACGAGGTCGAACCAGCCTTCGGTGCCGAGTGGCTCGGTCCAACCGAACTGCGGCTGTCCGACGACGGACACCGTGACGCCGGAGAGGGCGTTGCCGGAGCGGTCGAGGACCCGCCCTCGCACCACGGCCGCACGCTCCGGGTCGATGGTGCCGGCGGCCACGCCGCGCTGGATTGTCCCCACGCCGTCCCACAGGAAGCGGGTCGATTCGTACACGGTTGCGGGCAGACCGGGGTCCACGTCGTTGTTCCAGCACGCGTCCTGCGGGGGTGTGCTGGCTCACGAGCTCCCTCCCTGATTGGTCTGGGTGAATGGGTACGACGAGGAGTAACCACAGAAGACGGTGTGGGGTCAAGGGGGTCAGGTGGGGCCAGTTCGATTTGCCGATCCACTGCGCGAGCCATTTCCCGCCCAGACACCAGACAGGTAGGCGCCCGACCTGGTTTGACGACGAATTGGTCGAGCGTGGGATCCTCGAGGATCGTCGAGAAGCTCCTCGAAGACTTCGGGAAGAGCGGGCGCGTGGAAGTCCTGCGCGACCCGCACGTTCATCCACCCCATCCGCTCCCATTCGCCAAAACCGACTCGATCCCAACCTCTCACCCCGGACGCCACGACCGCCTCGCCGAGGCCGGTGGCGACGCCCCGTCGCGAAGCATCACCCGCATCGTCGTCCCCCGTGGGCTCGTCTGCAGCACCGTGATGTCTCCCCCCTGCGCCCGCGCCAGGCCGAGCGAGACCGCAAGTCCCAGCCCCATCCCATGACCCGGCCGCTTCGTCGTGAAGAACGGCTCGAACACGCGCGGAAGATCCGACGGTGCGATCCCCACCCCTTCGTCCTCCACGTCGATCATCACGCGCCCGTCCGCCTCGCTCACACGGACCGTGACCCGCCCCGGAGCCTCCCGCGCCTCCACCGCATGGCCCGCGTTGATGATGAGGTTGACCATGATTTGCTGGAGCAACGGCGGGTCCCCTTGCGCCTGGATCGACGCGTCCCCCTCCACGTCCAGGCTGGCGAACCCCCGGAGACTGACCCGCGCGCTCGCCACCGCCTTGTCCAGCGTTTCGCGCACCGGGAACATGTGCATGTCGATCCGCGCGCCGCCTCCCGCCCTCCCCGCGTCCACCAGATGGCGGATGATGCGCGCGATCCGATCGGCCGCGTCGATCGACTCGTCCAGACTCCGCTCGGCATCCTCCGGCAGCTTGCCCTGTTGCGTGAGCTCGAGACGAAGGTACGCGAGGTTCGTGCTCACCACCGAACAAGGGTTGTTGATCTCGTGTGCCGCCCCCGCCGCGAGACGCCCAAGGGAGGCCAGCTTCTCCGATCGCAGCAGCGCGTCCTGCGTCCGCGCCAGCTGGTCCGATCGCTGGGCCACCATCGTCTCCAGGTCGCGTGACAGCCCCTCGAGCTGATGCGCTTGCTGGACGAACCGCTGCAGCATCGAACCCCCCGTGGCCGCCACCGCGAGCGGGAACCCCACCGCCAGCACGTAGGGACCGTCGTACACGCGCGCGCCGACCAGCGCGTCGTTGATGGCCGATGCGATCAGGAACCCGACCCCGAGTGCATGCGCTCGTGCCGTCGCCCCTCCCCGCAGCGCATCCACGATGTACACGCGCAGCGGGACCAACAGCGTCGTGCAGTACAGACCGTAGACCAACGCCCCAAGCGTGGTTGCCTGGGCGTCGGCGTAGGTCACGCCGAGCCAGTCCACCTCGTGATACCGAACTTCGCCCGACACGATGACGCCCGGGATGGCTGCCAGGATCGCCACGACCGCCGCCGCGACGACAAGCCCTTGCTCCCAGAGGTGCGCACGGCGTCTCTGCTGCGCGGCGATGTAAAGCACCCAACTCGGCCCGTGGAAGGCGGCCACCACCATGCCGAGCCGCGAGCCCCACGTCACCACGTTCTCGCTGACGCGGACGGTCGTGATCGACTCGGCTAGGCAGTAAAGTCCCGCCGTCAGTGAGATCAGGGCGAAGCGCTTCATCTCCTGCCACCCGGGCGCGCGCGACAGCCACCAGCAGAGCCCGGCAACGAGCACGCCAAGCGTGGCAGCGGCAATCGATAGCGCGGCGGGCACCGTCATGGCTGGCTTCCGACAGGAGGGGTCGGTCCCCCCGGATCTGAGAAAGCGACTGCGCCTGAGTCTACATCCGCCCGGGACGAGCCGTCCCTCTCTTCTTGACGGGCTCGCGGAGACGCTTTACGCCAGCTGTACGAAAATGGGAGGCCCTGTCATGAGAAAGATCGTGATTCTCGCGCTTGCTTCTGCCGCTCTGCTGCTCGGAGGATGCTGCAAGGAAGACAAGAAGGAGGCCCCCTCCGGGACCGCCACCACGTCGACCGACGGCAAAGGATTGGGTGACCCCAGCAACGATCCCGCCATCGTGGCCGCTGCCAAGCCCGTGCTGACGTGCACCTGGGGCAGCTACGGCTTCGACTCGAAGTGTGCTGCCCTCGAGACCTGGAAGAAGCTCGAGGCCATGAAGAACGGCGCGGGCGACAAGACCCTCGTCAACTTCCTCGAGGACAAAGACTTCAAGGTGCAGTGGCTCGGTGCCGAGGCCCTATCCCGTCAGGGACAGCTCTACCGCAAGGACCAGGCCCTCGCGGCCAAGGTCGTCGACGCCGCCGACAAGGCCACCGAGAAGCTGGTCGTCTCGGCCCTCGCTCGCGCCGCGGGCAACGCCGACCTGCAGGCCACCGGCCTCGCCCCCCGCGTCATGAAGATGCTCGAAAGTCACGCCAACGCCGAGCTGCGCCAGGAGCTCTCAGGCAATACCTTGTTCCGTAACCGCGACGCCACCGGCATGTACGACCTGTTCGTCAAGCTCGCTCGCACCGACAAGGACCCCAAGGTCCGCAAGGCCGCCGCCGCCGCTTTCTGGACCGGCACCCCCAACGGCAAGAACGAGGACGTCTGCAAGCTCTGGCTCGAGCTCGCGGACGACGCCGACCACGACCTCGCCGGCCACTCCGCTTACCACTGCTCGTTCACGTCGTCCGGCGGCGGGTGCACGGGGCAGTGGGACGCGCTGCTGTCCCTGATCGAACGCAAAGCCAAGGCCGGCCAGGTGAAGTCGAGCTTCATGGCCGCCGCCCTCAAGTACTTCTACGGGCAGCAGAAGGCCACCGACGCGCAGAAGAAGCGCGCCATCGAGGTCGCCAAGGTCCTCGTCGCCAACCCGGCCAACGACGGCTCCTCGCGCAGCTCCGCCCTCGAGTTCGTGGGCAAGGAAGACCCCGCGGGCAAGGCCTTCGCCGCCAAGTACGAGAACGACTCGGAGTTCTTCGTCAAGAGCGCCGCCAAGCGCATCAAGGAAGGCAAGTAACCGCAGCTCTCCGCTTCGAGGGTTCGTGTCAGGGGGCGGTTCTCGCCCTTCTGCCTTCTGCCTTCTGCCTTCTGCCTTCTGTGTCCTCTGCGCCTTCTGTGGTTTCTCTACTCAGCCCTCGCGCCCCAACTCCACCAACGACGGCAACTCCGACGCGCGGCTCCGCAGACGCGGCTTCGGCCGGACCGCCACGGGCACTCTCGCCCGCGCGAGCATCTCCAGGTCGAACACCTCGTCCCCAAAGGCCGCCACGACCTCACGGTCCCCAACCGCCCTCTCGACCCCCCAAACCTTGCCCTGCCCGTAGGGAATCGGCGCCGCCATGCACGGGGCCAGCCGCCCCGCTCGCACCTCCGGCGATGCCGCGATCACCCTGTTCGCCTCGATCCCCAGCAGCTCCACACCCGCTTGCACCATGAACAGCGGCGAGGCCGACACCACCCACAGCTCGATCCCCCGCTCCCGGATCCACCCCACCATGGAGCGCATCTCGGGGTGGAGCCTGTCCCGTAGCCCGCGCCGCTCCCTCACGCCTCGCGCAAATTCGACGGCCTCGTCCAGCCTCCAGCCTGCGAACGCCCACGCCATCATCTCGTAGCAGCGATCCTCGGGGTACGCGCCCGCGATCGTCGACTCCCAAATCCGCCCAGCCACCTCGTGGATGTCCCCCTCTATGGAGATGGACGCCCACTGCGCCTCACTCACCAGCGCGTCACGCGCTTCCTCTCTCACTCCCTTGCTCTCCAGCAAGGCCTCGAACACGTCCACCCCAACGTCCCCGGACCATAACGTCCCGTCCGCATCCGTCGTGACGACCGCTTCCCCATCGGTCCCGACAGCCTCGATCCTCTCCATCACGCGCGCGATCGACTCCACTCGCATCCTGTCACCCCCGGAACTGGTTCTTCGCCGCACGAACCGCGGCGAACACGGACACCGGATCCACTCCGCCCGCATCGTGCTGGCGCGCGAACTCCACCACCGCCGGCTCCGCGCTCCGCAAGAACGGGTTGGTCATCAGCTCCTGCCCGATCGTGGACGGCACCGACGGCTCCTTCGCGGCTCGCAGGGACTCCACCCGGGCCAGCGCTTCGTGGACTCGCTCGTTCGACGGTTCGACTTGCTGTGCGAACCGCAGGTTCGAAAGCGTGTACTCATGGCCGCAGTAGACCCTCGTTTCGTGGGGAAGGCCCGCCAGCACGTCCTGCAGCGACGCGTACATCATCTGCGCCGTTCCCTCGAAGATGCGCCCGCAACCGCCCACGAAGAGCGTGTCTCCCGTGAACGCGACACCCGACGAAACCCAGGCGACCGCCCCCATCGTGTGCCCCGGCACATGAAGCGCACGGAACCCCATGCCTCCCACCGATACGTCGTCGCCATGCCGGACCGTGCCCGTGACCCCCGCGATCCGATCCCGGTCGCGCTCGTGCGCCCACACCTCGATCCCCGGGTGCGCCTCGAGCACCTCTCCCAGCCCGCCCACGTGATCGCCATGGTGGTGCGTGCAAAGAACCGCCACGGGCTCCAGCCCCAGCTCTTCCACCTTGCGCAGCAGCGGCAAGCTCTCCGACGGGTCCACGATCGCTGTGCGTAACGTGCCCTCGTCGATGGCCAGGTAGGCGTAGTTGTCGAACAAACAGGGAACGACCACGACGTTCATCATGCGAACCTCCCCCTACCGGAGTGGGAACCAATGCCCAGAAACCCGCTCGCAAGTTCCCTACCACTTAACCACGACGGTCTTGGGTATCACGGTGACCTGGACCCCGTCGATCTCGAGCTCGATCGGCAAGGCGAGCGTGCTGGGCTTCTTGGTGGCATCAGCTTCCTTCACCGTGACCCGAGGCACGATCTGATCCACACGTAGGTCGGAGACGTAGTCCGGGGCGCCCGTGACGCGAACGTCGACCAGGGAGGGTAGGGCGGTCGCCCTCGCCACCCCGACGATCTGCACCGGGATCTTGCTGAACACGCGTTCCTTCAGCTTGCGCGCGATCTCCACCGACGCCGTCGCGTGGGTGACGTCGTACGTGACCCGTGGCGGAGGGCGCTCGACCACGAGCGTGCGACGATGGACCCCGTCGGTCAGACCGGAGATGTCGAAGGCCTCCACGCGCGCGACCTGCAGGTTGCCCACGACCTGGCTGGGACCGCGCGCCATCAACGTGTCCGGGGTCGCCGCTGCTCTGCCCTTGACCACGAAGCCGTCCGCCGGGGCGCCCGTGACCGGGACCTGGACCTGGATCGGTCGCTCGACCACGTCGTCCCAGGAAATACTGAGCGTGGAGGGGTCGATGGAGTCGATGGCAACACCCCCGGGGACACGGAGCATGCCGGGCTCCAGGGGGATGATGCCGGAACGCCCCGTGCGCAGATCGAGCTGCATGTTGCCGAGGTCCGAGGCGCGTAGGTCTCCCACGATGGATCGCGGCCCGTGCAAGCTCACCCGAATGGAAGTGGGCAGATCCGTCGTCAGCGTGCGGTTCTGCGAAGCGGGCGGCAAGAGCACCACCAGGTCCACCGCCATGATGCGCTGGGCGTCCTGTGCGCCGTGCACGAACGCGTACAGGGCGATCGCACACGCAAGGCTGAACAGCTTCAGCCCGAGGTTGCGCGTGAAGGCCGGCTTGACCGCGCGCCACAGCGCCGCGGGGGTCAGGGGCGGAAGCTTCATGTCACGTCACCGGGCTTGCTCGTAGGGGTGCTCGTCGCCGGCGCCATCGGCGTCGAGAGATCTCGCGTCGACCGTGGACCGTCCGACACCGGCACAATCCTCACCGGCGTCGCGATGGCCGAAGACCGCGGGACGCCCGATACCCGCGGCGGCGGCGGTGTGGCGATCGCCACGCGACTCACGGACTCCAGCCCCTTTCCCTTCTTCTTGTCCACCACGACCGGCTTCTTGGGCGCCCGACCAAAGATGCGCAGCAGCGTCTTGCGGAGCACCTCCCCGTCAAGATCCGTCACGATGTTCCCGTTGAAGCAGAAGCTGATCGTGCCACGCTCCTCGCTCACCACGATCACCACCGCGTCCGTCTCCTCCGTGATGCCAATGGCAGCGCGATGCCGCGACCCGTACGCCGCGTCCACGTTCTTGGCCTCCGGCATCGGGAAGAACACCCCCGCCTTCGCGATGCGAAGGTTCCGAATCACCACCGCACCGTCGTGCAGCTTGTTCATCGACTCCGGGATGAACATGGTCACCAAAAGCTCCTTGGTCACCGCCGCGTCAATGGCCGTGCCTTGCCCCACCACGAACTCGTCGAGGTTCGCGTCTTGCTCGAACGTGATGAGCGCCCCCGTACGGTGACGCGCAAGCTCCGTGGTCGCAGCCACCACCTCGTCCACCACGCGCGCTTCGAGCGCCCGACCCCACACCGCGAACAGCGGGTTCGACCCGATCCTCATCAACGCCCGACGAATGTCGTTCTGAAACACCACCACGATGATCAGGATGATCGACGACAGCAGGTAGGAGAACAGGTTCTCGAGCGTGACCAGACCGAGCCACCGCGCGGCCAGGTACGTGATCAAAATGAACACGATCCCAAAGCCCATCTGCACGGCCCGGGTCCCCTTGAGCACCAGCAGGCCACGGTAGAGTAGGAAAGCCACCACAAGAATGTCGAGCAACTCCACGGCCATCTGCAGCACGGTCATGGACTGCCAGATGCGAAACCACTCCGCGATCATCGGCTTCCCCGCATGACGTGGGGCCCGAGCCCGCGAACCTCTCGCGCCACCGCCAGCGCCTGCCGAACCTCCAGCACGTCGTGCACACGAAGGATGGACGCCCCACGCGCCGCACACGCAAGGCATGCCGCGATCGTCCCGCCAAGGCGACGACCCGGGTCCGACTTGACCCGCGCAGCAAGAAAAGACTTCCTGCTCGGTCCCACCACCACCGCGTGCCCAAGGGCCCCAAACTCGTCGAGCCGCGCGACCAACTCACTCGAGTGGCGCGCGTTCTTGTTGAAACCCAGCCCAGGGTCGAACAGCACGTCCGCGGCGCTCAAACCCGCGCGCATCGCCCGCTGCGCCGCCTCGCCCCACCCCCGCTGCACGTCCACCACCACGTCACCGTACGCGTCGTCGGGGCACACCGAGAACCCCCGCATCCGCGACATCGGCTCCCGCGCGTGCATGATGATCAGGGCCGCGCCCGCCCGCGCCGCCACCTGCGCCAGCCCGTCTCCCTCCCGCAAACACGACACGTCGTTGACCACCGACGCGCCAAGCCCCATGGCTTCCTCCGCCACCTCAGGGTTCGTCGTGTCGATCGATACGACCACACCGCGATCCACCGCGTGCCGGATCGCGTCACGCGTGCGACGCAGTTGCTCCTCGGCCGGGATGGCAGCCGACCCGGGACGCGTGGACTCGCCACCGATGTCCACGACCTGCGCGCCCTCCTCGATCAGCTCATCGATCCTTCGCCGCGCCGCGTCGGCTTCGAAGTGCTTGCCCCCGTCGGAGAACGAGTCCGGCGTGACATTGACGACGCCCATCAACACAGGGTCGTCGTTGCGCTCACGCCGCTCCAGCAAGGTTCGAAGGGCACCCACGACCTACGGGTAGCAGGGCCGTCACGGCGAAGCAAGGTCCGTTCCCCGCCGTTTCTAGCGCGATGCGCCCGAGCGACCGACGCGCTCGCACGCTTGCCAGACGGCCCCAGGGGTTCTAGCGTCTGGCTTGGTGTTCATGGTCCCCACCGTTCGGGACCACCCGTGCGACCCCATGCTCCAAACGCGTGTCAAAGCCGGATCCGGCGCCATCCTCGTACTGAGCCTGGTCTTTGCCGTCGCGTACAGCACCCTGTGCTCGTTCGACCTCGTCGTGCCTTCGTGGTCGCCGAGCATCAACGCCCCCTCCAACATCGCCATCCGCGTCCCCTTCGGAGGTCGCATCGTCCAGACCGGGGACAAGGACTTCCCTCGCGTCGCCTACGAGCCCGCCCGGATGGTCATCGCGCCAGGTACGGTCCTCGACGGAAGCCTGGCGTCGCACCGAGAGGCCCTTGCCTACGAGGCGACGCGACGGCCCCCCACCCTAATCTCCCTCGGCGCCCTGTTCACCATCTACACGGCGCTGTCGCTGATGCTGGCCATGTACATCCAGCGGCTCGGCCAGAACAGGCTCCGCCTGCTTCGCTCCCAGATCGGTGTGTTCGCCCTCGTCCTCTTCATGATGGCCGTGACCAAGGGCATCCTCCTGTTCACCGACTTGCCCGAGTACTGGTCCCCGATCGCTGCCGTCCCGCTCTGGATCGCCCTCGCCTTCGATCGAAGAAGCGCCCTGTTGATCAATATCGTGATGGCGTTCCTTGCCGCGTCGCTCTTGCGCTTCGACATGATGTTTCTCGCCATCGCCCTCGTGCGTGGCATGACCGTCATCTTGCTGCTCATGAACCGGCGCAAGCCCATGAGCTTGCTGTTCACGGGACTGATGGGCGGCATCGCCTCCGCCCTCATGTACATGGCGCTCGCCACCGTCCTCGAAGGCAGCTTCGACCTCATGCGAGACCTGGGACGCCTCGACGGCTCCTACATCCTCTCGTGCGTCGGTGGGGGTGTGCTCGCCGGACTGCTCGCCACCGTGCTGCGAGACCCAGTCGAGCGCCTGCTCGGCCACGTGCCCCGCGACAAGCTGCTGGACCTGACCGACATCGAGCACCCCTTGCTCCGTAAGCTCGCCCACGAAGCTCCCGGAACCTGGGAGCACTCCCGCGCCATGGCGAACCTCGCCGAGGCTGCCTCCTCGGCCATCGGGGCCGACGCCCTGCTCACCCGCGTCGGCGCCTATTACCACGACCTCGGAAAGACCGTTCAACCCACCTTCTTCGTGGAAAACCAGGGCGATGGCCCGTCGCCCCACGAAGACCTCTCTCCCGAGGTCTCCGCCGACGCCATCATGGCCCACGTGGTCCTGGGCACCAAGATCCTGCGGGAAGGCGGCGTCCCCGAGCCGGTCGTCGAGTTCGCGTACACCCACCACGGCACCCAGCTCGTCGAGTACTTCTGGCACAAATACCAGCAACAGAACCCCGAGCCGACCCTCTCCAAGGACCACTTCCGCTACCCCGGGATGAAGCCCCAGACCAAGGAAACCGCCATCCTCATGCTCGTGGACTCGATCGAGGCGGCGTCCCGCACCGTCTCGCCCCCCACCAAGGATGGCTTCGAGGAGATGATCCGCCGGGTCGTGTTCACCAAGCTCCAGGCCGGTCAGCTCAACCACTCCAACCTGTCCATGGAGGACCTGCATATCCTCACCGACCGCATGGCCCACGCCCTCGTCAACATGTACCACGGCAGGATCAAGTACCCGTGGCAGCGCCAGCAAGAGCGCAAGCCAGCCCAGAGCTTCACCACCCCTCGCCCAAGCGACGTCGTCCCCATGGCCGAGCCGCCCCCGGCCCCTCCCGACGAGTCCCCCGGGAACGAGGCTGGACCCGAAGGGGGCTCCGGCTCCCCGGCCTTACCCCGCGCAGCAGGTTCCTGACTGGTCGGATCGCCCGACGAACCCTCGCATGACCAGCCTGCGCTTCCATGTCGTGCGTGACATCCGCACCCCTCTGCATTAACCACCATCTCCCCATGGACCGCAGCTTCATGAAGTCGCTGTTCCAGGGCGTCCTGGCCGAGCAGCTCGTCTACCCCTATCCGTCCATGGAGCCCGACGAGCGCGAGAACGTGAAGATGATGCTCGACAGCGTTCGTCGCTTCGCCGAATCGCACGTCGATTCCGCGCGGATCGACGCGGAGGGCCGCATCCCCGACGCCGTACTCAAGGAGATGAAGGAGCTGGGGTTGTTCGGAATGGTCGTGCCGCCTGACTACGGCGGCATCGGGCTATCCACCACCGCCTTCGCCCGCGTCATGGAGGAAGTCGCCTACCACGACGCCTCCCTCGCGGTCGTGCTCGGCGCGCACCAAGCGATCGGGTTTCGCGCGCTGCTGCAGTTCGGCTCCGAAGCCCAGAGAAAACGCTACCTCCCGCGGCTCGCCACCGGCGAATGGATCGCTGCCTTCGCTCTCACCGAACCGTCCGCCGGGTCCGACGCCTCCGCCATCACCACGCGCGCCGAGCTCGCAAGCGACGGAGAAACCTACCTCCTCAATGGCGTGAAGTGCTGGGTCACCAACGGCAGCATCGCCGACGTGTTCACCGTCTTCGCCCGCACAGCCCCCAGCAGCGGAGGCAACCGCCCGCGCATCACGGCCTTCATCGTGGACCGAAGCGCAGGCGTCCGCAGCGGCCAGCCTGAGCCCAAGCTCGGGGTGCGTGGAACCTCCACCACCGAGATCGTGTTCGACGACGTCCCCGTGCGCGCTAGCAATGTGCTGGGCGAGGTGGGCCGTGGCTTCAAGGTGGCGATGGAAGTCCTCAACGCGGGCCGCCTGTCCCTGGCCTCCGGGTGCATCGGCAACTGCAAGCGCCTCATCAGGTTGACGTCGGAGCGCGCACAGGAGCGTCGCGCCTTCGGGCGACGCATCGGCGAATTCGAGCTCATCAAGGACAAGATCGCCTGGATGATGAGCGAGACCTGGGCGCTCGAGTCGATGACGTACTTGACCACCGGTCTGGTCGACGCCCGGGTCAGCGACTACTCGCTCGAGAGCGCCATCTGCAAGACCTTCGGGTCCGAGACCCTGTGGCGGGTTGCCTACGAGGCGCTCCAGGTCGCGGGGGGCGCAGGGTACATGTCCTCCCTGCCGTTCGAGCGCATGCTGCGCGACGCCCGCGTCAACCCTATCTTCGAAGGCACCAACGAGATCTTGCGGCTCTTCATCGCCCTGAGCGGCATGCAAGGTCCCGCCCGCGCCATGGACGAGGTGACCAAAGCCATCCGCGAGCCCATCAAAGGCCTCGGTCTGCTCAGCGACTTCGCCGTGCGCAAAGCCAAGAACGCCTTCGGTCGGCAACGGCTCTCCCGCGTGCACCCGGTCCTGTCCCCCGAGGTGGAGATGTTCGAGGACTACGCCGCCGAGCTCGCCAGGAACGTCGAACGGAGCATCCGCATCCACGGAAAGGGAATCGCAGAGCGTGAACTCGTCCAGCGCCGCATGGCCGAGATGGCCATCGACCTGTACGCCCTCACCGCCTGCCTGTTTCGCACCACCCACGAGATCGAGCGCTTCGGCGAGGACGGCGCTTCCCTGGCCATTGAGCTCACCCGCACCTACTCCAGCGGTGCCGAGCAGCGGCTCCGATGCAACAACCGCGGCTTCCACCAGAACCAGGACTGGCGCCGTATGTCCATCGCGGACCAGACCTACGCAGAAGGCAAGTACCCCTTCGACGTCGCCACGTGAGATCCGTTCCCCCTGCAGCCGTTCAGTCCTCGATTCGCGAGTACGCAACCCGCGAGTTTCACGACTGCAATCCATCCCGCCCCGGCCGCGTTGAACTCCTCGACTTCTCATCGATTTGGGCTGGCACGAGGGATGCTCTGTAGCGACACCGCAGCGTCGGTCGTGACTGACCATGTCCCTGACGTTGTCACTACTTCTCAACGCCCGGTCGACGAATAGCCCCCCCCCGTCCCGGGCGTTGCCCATTTTGTCCTCCCGATCTGAGCGCTGCCCCAGACGATCGACGGGGATCTCGGCGAAGCTGGAGCTGGGCGTGGGAAACCTTCGCCTCCACGGGAACAACACCGAGCCGAGCCGTGTTCCCCCCAACAACCAAGGCCGGCCCCCCAAGGCCGGCCCAAACCGGGAGGCACTTTGAGCTTCGAAGAAGCGATCGACTGGCTCGACAGTCGCGGCGGCTTGTGGAGTACCCGCGCGTCGCGCACCGCCGTGCAGGTCATCGTGACCTTGCGCGGCCAGCAAGTGCGAACCCCCATCCGTCAGCTGCACGCCGAAGACGTTCGGCGTGCCCTGGTGCAAGCCGTTCAGCGCATCCGCGCCAAGCTCGCCTCCTGACCCTCCCCGCTCGGAACTTGACGAATCTCTCCCCGCGTGGTTCCCAAGGATTGCTTGCCCTCCCCGACCCTTCACCCCTTCGTCCCGCGCGCGTTCCCTTTCGCGTTCGGGCTCGCTGTGCTCGCTGCCTCGGCAGCCGCGCTCGCGTCCTCGTGCTCGACAGACGCCTCCGATGACGCCCCATACGCCCCGGACGAGCCGATCGAACCCGCCGCCGAGGCTCTGACTGCCCCAAACGAGCCCCCCGTCGCGCCTGACGAGCCGGCGTCGTTCCTCCCGCGCCCCCATCGCCCGGGTGTCCCTGACGACGCCACCCAAGCCATCGTCGTGACCACCTCGTCCTGGAAGGACTATCGCGGTCAATTGAGGCGCTTCGAAAGGCGGGATGGCGGCGCCCCCTGGGTGTCCTCGGATGTGGCCCCGCTCTCCGTCGCCCTCGGCAGGTTCGGGCTCGCATGGGGACGAGGCCTTCATCCAGAACAGATCGACGGTCCGACCAAGTTCGAAGGGGACCACCGGTCCCCCGCAGGGGTCTTCGACCTGGGCGAGGCTCGTGGGTACGCGACCGACCCACCTTCTCGAACGACCTGGCCGTTCCAGCACTCCGGCACGCGGTCGCGATGCATGGACGACCCCCGCTCCCAGGCCTACAACACCTTCATCTCGACCGAAGGCATGCCCTTGCCCCCGTCCGCCGGGATCGCACGACGTGAGACGGTCTTCGAGTGGATGCTGTTCGTGATGCACAACACCGCGCCCGTCCTGCGTGGGGCTGGTTCCTGCGTATTCCTCCACGTCTGGGCCAAGCCGGATCACCCGACCCAGGGATGCGTCGCCATGTCGCGCGACGACCTTGCGGACTTGCTCCCCTGGTTGGACCTGGAGCGACGCCCCGTGCTCGTGCAACTCCCCGAGCCTGCGTACCGTGAATTGCAGAGCGAATGGTCGCTTCCAGCTCTCGAAGGGTCGGCTGGCTGATCGCCCCGCACGGCTGACTTCGGGGTGACCAGAGCCGGACGAGCACGGTAGACTTGCCGAATGAGTCGATGGCCATGGGCTGGAGCGGTGGTGCTGTGCGTTGTGGTCGGTGCCCCTGCCTGTTCGGGGGACGACGGCGAGGCCAGCAATCAAGGCGGTGGTTCAGCAACCGGCGGGACGGGCGGGGGAGGCGGGGACGCCGGGCCATCGGGCGGAACCGGTGGAACCAGTGCGACCGGCGGAACGGCCGGGACGGGCGGTGTGCTCAACCCGGACGCGGGAGGTTGCCCCTCGAACATCCTTTGTGGTCCCGCTGGCGTCTGCTGCCCCGAAGGCGCCGAGTGCGTGGACGGCGAATGCGCCGTCGCCTGTGCCACGGGCGTTCGGTGCGGCGCCGATGGCTTGACCTGTTGCTCCGCCGGTGACGTCTGCCTCTCAGAGGCGTGTGTCAAACCGGGCGCCCCCTGCGCGGATTCGTACGACTGCGACGAGGGCTACTTCTGCGAGCCCACCCTCGATCAATGCCTCCCCCAACCGTCGGGGGCCAATCTCTGCGAGTACCGCCCACCGACTCTCCCGTTCGACGCTGTGGTCGAGTGGTCCTGGACCGGGTCGACCATCAAGCCCACCGCCAAGCAAGTCATCAACATGCCGGTCGTGATTGACCTCGATCAGGACTCTGTTCCCGAGGTTGTGATCGTCACGAGCGAGACCTACAACGCGAACGACCCCGGGTACCTTCGCGCGCTGGATGGAGAGACCGGGCTCGAGAAGTGGGACGCATCGGCGGGAGTGTATGCGGCGGGCAACGAGGTCAACCCCAGAGCTACCCCTGCGGCGGCAGACATCGATGGCGACGGCGTTCCCGAGATCGTGGCCGCGGCTTCCGCCGGCGGGGCCATCGCGTTCCGATCAGATGGCTCCCTGCTTTGGAAGTCCACCCTGGCGGACGGGACCACGCCCTGGCTCGAGTCCACCCTGAGTGTCACCACGGCCATCGCGCACATGGACGGCGACACCTCCCCAGAGATCGTGCTCGGGGGGGTCGTGCTGGACGCAAATGGACGTCTGCGCTCAGGACAAGGCCGTGCGCAGGCAGGCGCCAACGTCGCGGGCTACGGCGCCGTCAGCATCATCGCCGACGTGGATGGAGACGCAATCCAAGATGTCGTGACGGGAACGGCGGCCTGGACCGCGGACGGCGTCGAGATCTGGAACAACGGGCAGCCCGATGGGTACCCTGCGATATCCGACCTGGACGGCGATGGACTCCCGGAGCTGATCGTGGTTTCGGGCGGACAAGTTCGGGTGCAAGACGCGTCGACCGGGCAGGTCCTCGCCACGGTGACCATGCCCGGCTCCGGCAAGGGGGGACCTCCGACCGTGGCGGACTTCGATGCCGACGGCGTGATGGAGATCTCTTCCGCCAACGGCACCGCCTATGCGGTGTTCGAGTACGCAACCCAGCCAACCCCGGCGCTCAGCGTGAAGTGGAACAAGGTCACGCAAGACGCGTCGTCGAACGTCACCGGGTCGAGCGTGTTCGACTTCGAGGGCGACGGTGCCGCTGAGGTCGTCTACGGCGACGAGTGCTACTTCCGGGTGTACAGCGGTCAAACGGGGGACGTGCTGTTCGAGACCGCGAGCAGCTCGGCGACCATCCACGAATACCCGGTGGTGGCCGACGTGGACGGAGACAACAACACCGAGGTCGTGGTGGTGTCGAACGACCGTAACCACGGCACGGGCACCACCACCTGTCCCGGGTATGGTGCGGGCGAGGCGCCCCGTCACGGCGTGTTCGTATACGGCGACGCGAACGACAAGTGGGTGCGGACACGAAAGATCTGGAACCAGCACGCCTATCACATCACCAACATCAACGCGGGCGGCGTGCTCCCGACCCCGGAGCTGGCGAGCTGGCTACCGCCCCATGGCTTCAACAACTACCGTGTGTCGACGCAGGGCGCGGGTGTGTTCAACGCCCCGGACCTTCGCGTGGACCTCGAGATCTCTTCGGCGGCGTGTCCGGTTGGGCTCGAGCTGCGCGCGCGCGTGAAGAACGCCGGATCCCTCGGCGTCCCTGCGGGCGTCTCCGTATCCTTCTACTTCGGGACGGACGCCACAGGGGACCTCATCGGGGAGTCGGCGACCTCGAAGCCTCTGTTGCCCGGGGAATCGGAGGTCGTGACCCAGGTGTTCACGATCGGGTCCGAAGTGCCGCCGTTCGCGTTCTTCGTCACCGTCGATGGGGCAGGGGTGACCGGGACCGTGGACGAATGCCTCGAGGACAACAACGAGGCCTCCGCCGGGGGCATGGAATGTCCCGGCGTGAAGTGATCACCCTTTTCCCCTCCGAGTCCCGCTCCGTCAGCTAGGCTAGGCCACGAACCGATACAAGGAGAGGCGTATGGGCACGTTCGACGTTCGTGATCCGCGTACGGGCGGTGTGATCGCCGCGATCGAAGAGACCTCCGTGGATACCGTGCACCAGCTGGGCCGGGCGGCGAGAGCCGCCTTCGGATCCTGGCGCGCCCTCGGTGTCCGCGAACGAGCCATCTACCTCCGACGCGTCCGTCGCGCATTCTATCAACGACGTCATGCGCTCGTGGATTGTGCGACGCGCGAGACCGGCAAGCCGGACGTCGAGGTGTTGACGGCAGGCATCCTCGCGAATCTCGACTTGCTCAGCTACTTCTGCAAGGTTGCCCCGTCGGTGCTGGCTCCCGAGCCGCTGCCGATCAATCCCATCAACTACCCCAAGAAGCGGGCGGCCATCCACCACGAGCCCCTCGGTACGGTGGCGGTGGTCTCCTCTTGGAACTACCCCATCGCCTTGCCCATGCGGGCGATCGTGCCCGCCCTGCTCGCGGGCAACTGCGTCCTGTTCAAGCCCTCGAAGGAGGCTGCCCTCACGGGTGCATGTCTCGGCGAGATCTTCGAAGAGAATCTCCCGGCCGGTGTCTTCGCCACGGCCCAGGGCGGGCGCGACGTCATTCGCGCCGTCGTCGCCAACGCCAACAAACTCAACTTCATCGGGTCCACCTCCACCGGCCGCGCTCTCGCCCATCAGTGCGCAGAGCAGATGATCCCTTCCGCTTGGGAGCTCAGCGGCGTCGACGCCGCCATCGTCTTGCCCGACTGCGATCTCGAGCGCACCGTCCACGGCGTGGTCTGGGGGGCCTTCACCAATGCCGGGCAGAACTGCGCCTCCATCGAGCGCCTCCTCCTGCACCGCGACCTCGCCCCCGCCTTTCTTCCTCGCCTCGTCGAAAACACCCTCGCCCTGCGCCTCGGAGAAGACGTCGGCCCCCTGCGGAGCAAGGCCCAGCTCGATACCGTCGAAGCTCACGTGCGCGATGCCGTCGAACGCGGTGCCAAGGTCCTGTGCGGCGGAAGGGCGACAGGGACGGGCTTCTACTACGAGCCCACGGTCCTTCAGATGCCCAGCCACGACGGCCTCGCCATCACCGAGGAAACCTTCGGGCCCACCTTGCCCGTCGTCCTCTTCGATACCATCGAAGAAGCCATTCGCTTGTGCAACGACGCCGCCTATGGGCTCACCGCCGGCGTGTGGACGCGTGACCTCGCCCTGGGTGAGCGCATCGCGGCCGAGTTGGACGTGGGCGTGGCGATGGTGAACAACGCGAGCTTCACGGCCGCCATGCCGCAGGCCACCTGGGGCGGCGTGAAGGGCACCGGCTATGGCGTCACCAACTCGAAGTACATCCTTCACGAGATGACCCACCCCAAGACGCTCCTCGTCGACGCCAACAGCGCGCGCGAGCTGTGGTGGTACCCCTACAACGATCGGCTTCGCAGCTTGCTCGATGCACTGATCGACGCCAACGCGGGCAAGGTCCACCGCATGGCCTCCGCGCTGCCCCACATGCTGCGACGGTGGAGTTGACCCCTCACGGATCGGCCTTCACCCATTGGAGGATCTCGTCCACCATGATGTGGCCCCAGCCGCCAGCGGTCGCGTCGACTACCTCAATGTGTCCCGTTCGGCCCTTGAACGGCGCGATGTCCCAGACCCTGCGCCCCAGCACCTCTTGGTCGTGACCCGTCGCGGACGCCACCCGTCGCCCGTCGACCACCAAAGATACCCGTAGCCGTTCCGGGTCCCTTCCCCCACCCACGACGAGCACCATCAGGTCGCCCCGCAGCGACAACGGCGGTGACGTGATCGTCCCCATCGCCCGATCGCCTAGCCCTTGCACGAAGGAGTTCAGGTACGGCCCCGTGTGCCCGAACACGTAGGCCTGTCCGGTGACCGGGCGGGTCGTGGGCGAACCCGCGAACGCTTCGCCTGTTCTCTCCCATCCCTCGAGGTCTGAAGCCTGGAATCGGATCGCCGGGTCCTGCAGGTAGTAGCCAGGCCCAAGGTCCTCTCGCACCCACAGACCCGGCTGCTGGAAGCCAGGCGGAAAGTCCGTGAAGGCGTAGTAGCCGAAGGGTCGCAGGTCCCCGGGGAGATATCCCCACTTCACGTAGGTCGGGTTCTTCGCCAGTAGGTACTCGCGGGATGCGCGCTTCTCGTGACCCGCCTTGCCCCGCCCAAAGTGGCGAACCTTCATGTGCGCGATGGCAGGGTCGATCACCCCGTACACGTCGTGCACCACCAGGCCGGTGAGGAAACCGGCCGAACCGATGTCCCCCACCACGATGCTCTCGCCGGGCTTCGTGAATTTTCCCAGCCATCGCGTGAACTGGATGTTGTTGTTCACGCCCTCGCCAAAGAGCGTGATCTCGTGCGTGTACGGCCCTCGCTCGAACCCCCTCACGCTGAAGAAGGACAGGCCCAGCGCGAGGCACCCGTGCACGACACCCCACGTCAGCGCCATGGCGAACGTACGAGCCCGAAGCCAGCCGGCGACGCTCCATCGCGCCATCCGCTCCCGGACCCGGTGCACGGTCCAGCCTGTCAACAACGCGAGCGCCGGGAGCAGCACCACGAAGAACCTGTGACCGCTGTAGAAGTCCCCGCCCACATAGACGACGTAGGACGCGTGCACGAGGACCCACAGCAGCAACCACCGGATCACCATGTGCCGCGGCCACAGCAGCGCAAGCGCCGCCAGGCAAGGCACGTAGAAGCGGTCCTCCACGAAGCTGCGAAGGTACACTAGACCGCGCTCCGTCGCGTCGATCTCGCTCCCGACCTTCAGGTAGAACGTGTTCGGGAGCAGCGCGCCGTAGTAGTGGTATCGCCACGCGAAGTAGGCGCCGAAGACCAGGGCCCACACGGCCAGAGCCAGTCCAGCCTGCGAAAGCGTCGCGCGGCGGCTCTCCCCAGGACGCCAGGGATCACCGAGGACGACCGCGAGCAGGGCGGACACCCCAAACGCCGCGACGATCAAGCCCGCGTCCGGGCGGGTCATGCAAGCCATCGCCATCGCGAGACCGGCCCACACACCGCGGAGCCTGCCTGACTGCAGCCACGCCCAGACGGCCGCGAGCGAGCAGAAGATGAGCAAGTGGTTCTCCAGGGCGCTCATCGCGTATCCGAGGTAGGCGTTGTCGAGCGCGCAGAGCACGAGGGCCAGGGAGGTGGCGAACCAGTCGCGGCGGAACACCTTCCGCCCGATGGCGTAGACCAGCGCAAGATCCAGCATGGACAGTACGACCGACACCGCGATGGCCATGCGGGCGAAGTCCAGGCTCAGCACGTGCGACGCCGCGTAGAACGGCGCGAGCAACACGACCCAGAGGAAGTTCGTATAGCCTTCCACGTGCTCGCCCGGGTTGAACACCAGGCCCTGTCCCAACACGAGGTTCCGCGTGTACTGGAACGAAATGTAGGCGTCGTCCACCACGTTGAAGTGATAGAGACGCGCGAAGAGGGATGCGGTCAGAGAGACGTACAGGCCGGTGAGCACGAGCGCCCAGAACGCGGGGTCGGACACGTCCGCCTTGCGCCAGAAGTTACGGAGTGCGTCCATGCTTCCTTCGAGTCGGGGGGCCACTTCACCCGGGATGGCTACATACCGGCGGTGACCGAAGAAACCAAGCATTTCCCTTGACTGTCATTTGTGGGAACTATACTCGTTAGCAGTGCCTAACGCTTCCAAGCCTGACTCAGGACATGCTCGGGTAGGAGAGCTCTCGGAGAGTCTCGAGGACTACCTCGAGATCATCCTTCAGCTCCAGCAAGAGAAGCGTGTGGCGCGCGTGCGTGACATCGCGGCGAAGAAGGGGGTCTCCAACGCAAGCGTGTCCAACGCGTTGCATCGTTTGGCGCGCGACGGGTTCGTGAATCACCAAGCCCACGAGTTCGTGGAGCTGACGGACTTGGGATTGGACCTGGCCCACAGGATCTTGCGACGGCACGAATTTCTGGTCTCGTTTCTGCGCGACGTGCTTCAGGTTACAGAGACGGGGGCCGAGAGAGACGCATGCGCGCTCGAGCATCACTTGTCCTCGGAGACCTTGGAGGCCCTTTCGACCTTCTATCAGTTCGTGTGCTCGTGCCCGCGGGTGGGGGTGAACTTCCTCCAAGCGTACAAGACCTGCTGCACTCGGAAGGAAGGGTCCTTCGACCCGGCGGCGGTGCACCTCGGTTGCGCGAACGCCACCTCGGAGACGCCCGAGAAATGCGCGGCAGGCGGCTCCGAAGATGACGACTTGGTGCCCCTGAGTCAGTTGGGGCCCGGCCATTGCGGCGTGGTCGTCCGACTCAAGGCGCCGCAGGCGCTTCGAAAGCGACTCGTGGACGTGGGGCTCCTCCCCAACGTCGTGGTGGAAGTTCGGCGCTCCGGCCCCGAGCATCACGACGTCCAACTCGTGGTCCAAGGCTGCGAGATGGTCATGGATGTCGAAGAAGCCGCTGCCGTCCTCGTTCGCCCAATTGCCGTTGGGGACGTTTTGACCTGATCTCGCGGGTGCTCCTCGACGCAACCCGGTTCGAGCACTAGGCTTAGTTCGTCGTGAGCGACCGTCCGTCCGTCCAGCGCAGGCCAGCCAAGCCGCGCCGTCGAATCACCCTCCGCACCCTCGGAGTGGGAGCGGCTGCGCTCGTCGTGTTGGCTATTGGCCTGTGGGTTGCCATCCACAAGATCCCGTGGCTCGGGCCGGCCCTGGCCGACGGCGTCCGTTCCGTCGTCGGACCGGCACCCGTCGCGTGGGCGGAGGACCTGGCTTACGGATGGCAAGATCGCGTGAACCGCTGGCGCCACGGCAAGGACGCGCCGCACACGTACTGGGAAGTACCCGGTAACTTCGTTCCCGTCGCTTCCGCAAGCCCGCCTCCCATCGGGTCCGTCGCTCCCGCCGCCTCCGTCGCCCCCGCCTTCCCCCCCGGACCTGTCGCTCCCCCGTTCCGCGCTGTCGCAGCCCCGGGGGACGGTGTCTGGGTGCCGGTTGTCGGTCGGGCGCAGGTCGGTGGCGCGCCTGCCATGGTCAAGACGATGGTCCATCCAGACCACGAACGGCCCTATACCGTACTGGCGCTCGTTGCCATGGATGTCTCGCGCGTCCGCATTCATGCGGCGGCCGGCACCATCGAGCCCCGGGACCGGACGTTCCCTGAGTCCCTGCGCTCGGGAACGGTGCCTCCCGACCAGCTCACGGTTCTCATCGCGGCCTTCAACGGTGGCTTTCAGACCATCCACGGTGGTTACGGCATGATGGTCGACGGACACCCGATCGGTGAGCCGCGCACCGACGCCTGCACGGTCGGCCTCTATCGTGACGGCTCCATCCGCATCCGGTCGTGGCCTGTGGTCCAAGGCGAAGTCGACAGGATGAAGGCGTACCGCCAGACGCCGCGCTGTCTCGTCGAGAACGGTGAGCGCCACCCCGAGTTGGAGAACCGATACAACACTTCCTGGGGGGCCGTGGTCGATGGGGGCACCGTGATCCGCCGTTCTGCCCTGGGCATCAGCGCCGATGGGAGGACGTTGTTCTTCGGCATGGGGGATTCCCTCACCGCTCGATCCCTTGCGGACGGCATGAAGGCAGCGGGCGCTCACGACGTGGCTCAGCTGGATGTGAATCACGTCTTCCCCCGGTTCGTGTTCTTTGGGGACGTTTCCGGAGGTGGGCTCGAGGCGGTGGCGCCCCTGTGCCCTGGCTTCAGCTTCTCCCCAGGCGACTACGTGCAGTCACCCATGGCTCGGGACTTCTTCTACGTGGCGTCCGCCGCGTCGCTCTGACGGGTTACGCGAGATGATGCGCAAGCGGAAGCTGCTCGTTGCCGCGATGGCTCTGCTGCTGCTGATCGTCGCTGGCAGTGTGACGATCTGGCTGGCCGCCAAGCCCCTCGCACGATCGGTGGTCGTTGCGGCAGCGAAAGCTCACGGCGTTCAACTCGAGACGCGACACATCGATCTCGGCTGGGGATGGGTGCGACTTCGTGAGGTGCACCTCGGCCTTGAAGGGGTTCCGGGCATCGGCGCCACTGTGGAGCGAGCCACCGTGGACCTCGAGGGCTTCTCACCTTCCCGAGTCGAGCTGCGCGGCTTGTCGGTCTCCATGAACGGTTCGCCCGCGGACTTTGTCGTCGACGTGGGAACCTGGGTACGGCGGTACGCGGATTCTTTGACGTTTCCCATCGCCGCGGACGGATTGAAGGTGATCTGGCGCGAGTCGCCGTCGGCTTCCCCGTGGTTGATGCTCGACGGAGGGCTGGTCGTTCCCATGGCGGGGGGGGCCAAGGTCACCGCCGACGACGCTGTCGTGCTTGGGGTTTCCGTGGGCCCCGTGGGCGCGATGTGGGCGTCCGATCTCGCGACCGCCACGCTCGGGTTCGGCCACGTGGACCCGTCGGCGGCCACGTTGCGCATGGATGTGGACCGTTCGACCGGCAAGGCGAAGGTGGTGCTCCGGCAAGGCAAGCTGGCTGCGCTCGCGGCGCCTCTGGGGATCGACCTTCCGGTCGGTCCAGCCGTGCTCCTCGAGGGGACCGCAGAGCTGTCGCTCACGCCGACCGATCCGGCGAACGAGGTGCATGGCACCGTGCGCCTCCGGCTTCGCGGCTACGTCCCACCTCATCCTCGTGAGCTCGAGGGCATCGTGTTTGGTGACACGACGACGTTCGACACGGACATCCGGGTTGCCGCGAACCGCCGCACGGTGACCTTGGAAAAGAGCCGGCTGATGGCCGGGGCCTTCGTTCTCGATGGGGGAGGCGTCATCGAGCGCAAAGACGATCACGCCACCGTGGTGATGACCATGGCTGGCAACATCCCGTGCACGGCGCTCGCGAGGTCAGCCGCGGTGGCGCGACTCGGCGCGCAGTTGGGCGGACTGCTCGGAGACGCGGCGAAGCTCGCGCTTGCAGGATCGGTCCGTGTCGGCGTGAAGGTGACCGCTGACACCCGGAAGCTGGCTGACGCGAAGGTGCAGAACGACGTCGGGATCGGGTGCACGCTGCGCTTGCCTTGAGGCTAGTCCCAAATCAAGCGCTGATCGAAGAACGGGCTTGGGTTTGGGGCTATCCGAGCCGAAGGCGAGGCGTTTTGGTGTGAGCCGCGGTGAGCGCGGCGAGGGGGCTTTGCGAAAGCCCCCTATGAAGCAGCGCGGAGCGCTTGATTTGGGGCTAGCGAGCGGATCAGTCGTGCGGGTACTGGTCGACGATCTTCTTGGCGGGGCGGACGATGGCGACGACGGGGCTGGTGAGGATGTCCTCCTCGCCGCGGGCGAAGTACATGCGGAACCCGATCTTCGGGGGGCCCGGCATGGGAAGCAGGGTGCCGAGCTTGACGTGCCCCTCGAGCTTCATTTTTACGGCGCCGTGTTCGGCGGTCCATCCCGCGTCTTGGCGTGGCTTGACCGCCACGCATACGCCTCCGCGCACGTGATACTCCGTATTGCGCGTGACGTAGATCTTGTGGATGCGTCTGTCCGGGCCAGCGTAGTTCGTGCGGTTTGCCATGGGTCTTGGTCTCCGGGGGGCAGCATGCCCAAGGCTCGCGAGCCAGGCCAAGAAATGGGTCTCGTTCCCCCTCCGACAGACCACCCTCCGTATCTGATTGACCATGACGGCGCTCGCCGATACAGACCGCCCATGCGTCCATTTGCTTGTGAGACATGCGGGGCAGATCTTCACTTGTCTCTGCCCGACAAGGCGTACCTCTGTGACGCGTCCCCGCGCGACCACCGGTGGGACCGCGGCCAGACCGAGAAGGGGTGGCTCGACGAGGCCGCTCGCAACGTGGAGCGGTCGCCCGGCGACGTGGATGCCGTCTTCCAGCTCGCGAGCCTCTGTGGGCGGCTCGCGTCCACGTCCCTGCGAGCCGGCGACCCCGACCCCGCGCGCGTTTACATGAGTCAGCTCGTCGGTGTCGTCGGGCTCTGTCACGCCGACCATCCGGACGACGAACGCGTGCGTGCCATGCTGATGGAAGCTCTCGTGGAGCAGGCGACCGTCGGGGAGAAGCTTCACGACCACGCGATGGCCGCCGGGGCCTACGAGCAACTCGTGCCCTTCGCGCAGGCCGAAGCAGAATCCGACCCCAAGAACGTGGAGCAACAGCGCAACCTCTCCAGCTGCCTCAACGGTGCCGGACGAATGAACCGCGCCGTCGGCAACGGCGTCGCTGCCAAGCTCTTCTTCGAGAAGGACCTCGCGGTGCTCGATCACCTGGCCGAGCTTTACCCCGAGCACCCTGACCTGCCCCTCGATCGCGCGGTGGCGCACTTCAATCTCTACCTCGTGAGCACCTCCCGCGACGAGGAGATCGCTCACCTCGACGCCACCCTGAGAATCTTGGATCGTGCGCCTTCCGGTGCCATGCACGACAAGATCGACCAGCTTGTGGCGCGAGCGAAGGCGGAGCGAGAACGGTTGGCCAACACCGATGCGATGGCGCCCTCTCGTCTCGCCAAGGCCACCGCTCAGGTCGTTCGCGGCAAGAGCAAGGAAGCCTCGGATCCGCCCACGAACCAGCGCGCATGGCTTGTCGATCAAGTGGATCGTGCGCTCCGTTCGCGGCGCAAGCGACTGAGCGTCGTGCGTTGAACAGGGAGACGAATCAGGCTCTCGGGCGGCCCGCTCGTGAGCATGGCAGCAAGGACATGGAAATGAGCGAGAGCGTATCGATTTCGATGGATGTGGTCCTGGACGCCCTGCGGGCGTTGGATTGGAAGTTCGTGCAGGAAGAGGATGGCGTCGGCGTCACCTTTCAAGCGCCTGACGTTCCCTCGGTCCACGTGGGGCTCAAGGTCGCGGGCGCGCGGCTCGTGGCGACCAGTGCGATCGACCTGCCCGTTCCCCGAGAGAAGTGGGGAGAAGTGCTCGTCGACGTCAATCAGTTCAATGCCACGCACTTCCGACCGAAGGTCTACCTGAGCATGCCGTCGGACTCCGACACCGGCATGCTGATCGGAGAAGAAGTTCACGATCTGGCGGGAGGCACCACGGTCGAGCTCGTGGGCGCTTGGATCGGTGGTCACGCGAACGCTTTTGCGACGAGTGCGACCAGCATTCTCGGTGTTCGGCTCGGGTGAACGGTGACCGTCGCGGCTTGCCCTGGATGGGAGCCTTGTGGCTCTCGTTTTCACGATTTGCTTGGGCAATAATCGCGATGTATTTCGGTGGTTTGTGTGAATGGTCCGCGCGCTCGCCCCGAGGCTGAACTGGACACCGACGGCTCCGGTTGGCAAGCCGTCGTCCCCGTGTTAGACGCGCCTCGCCGCATCGCGTTGTGTTGCACCGGAGCGGGCTACGTTCGGCGTATCGGACGGAGCCAACGAAGGACCTGAGGCACGGCCGGGAACCCGTCTCGGCCGCACGCATTGAACGAGCTTGGAGGCTGAGTTTCATGGCGCAAGAACAAACCACGCAGAACGTTGGCAAGGTTCTGCAGGTCATCGGTCCCGTCGTCGACGTAGCGTTTCCGCCCGGCAAGCTGCCGGCCATTTTCAACGCGCTCAAGATGAACAACCCGTCCATCTCGGACGCGGACGACAACTTGATCCTGGAGGTCGCTCAGCACCTTGGTGAGTCCACGGTGCGGACCATCGCGATGGACTCCACGGACGGGCTCGTGCGGGGCATGCTCGTGACCGACACCAACAACCCCATCATGATGCCCGTGGGCAACGAGTGCCTCGGACGGATCCTCAACGTGGTCGGACGCCCCGTGGATGAGGCCGGCCCGGTCAATGCGAAGCACTTCCTGCCCATCCACCGCGAACCGCCCAAGTTCGTCGACCAGTCGACCAAGATCGAGATCTTCGAGACGGGCATCAAGGTCGTCGACCTTCTCGCTCCGTACCGCAAGGGCGGGAAGATCGGCCTGTTCGGTGGCGCCGGCGTCGGCAAGACCGTGCTCATCATGGAGCTCATCAACAACGTCGCCAAGGCGCACGGCGGCGTGTCCTGCTTCGCCGGCGTGGGTGAGCGAACTCGCGAAGGCAACGACCTGTTCTGGGAAATGACCGAGTCCAAGCTCGAATCCGGTGCGCCCGTCATCTCGAAGGCCGCGCTCATCTACGGCCAGATGAACGAGCCTCCGGGAGCCCGTGCTCGCGTCGCGCTCTCCGCCCTCACCGCCGCCGAGTACTTCCGCGACGTCGAAGGACAGGACGTGTTGCTCTTCATCGACAACATCTTCCGGTTCACCCAGGCCGGCTCCGAGGTGTCCGCCCTCCTCGGACGTATCCCAAGCGCCGTGGGTTACCAGCCGACCCTCGCCACCGAAATGGGCGAGCTCCAGGAGCGCATCACCTCCACGACCAAGGGCTCCATCACCTCCGTGCAGGCCATCTATGTGCCCGCTGACGACTTGACCGACCCGGCGCCCGCCACGGCGTTCGCCCACCTCGACGCCACCACGGTGCTCTCCCGAGGCATCTCCGAGCTTGGCATCTATCCCGCCGTGGACCCGCTCGACTCGACGTCGACCATGCTCGACCCGCGCGTCGTGGGGGATCGCCACTACCGTGTCGCCACGGAAGTGCAGCAGACGCTCCAGAAGTACAAGGACCTGCAGGACATCATCGCCATTCTCGGCATGGACGAGTTGTCCGAGGACGACCGCCTCATCGTCTCCCGCGCCCGCAAGATCCAGCGATTCCTCAGCCAGCCGTTCTTCGTTGCCGCGCAGTTCACGGGCTTCGCCGGCCGATTCGTGTCTCTGAAGGACACCATCGACGGGTTCGAGCAGATCGTGGCCGGCAAGCACGATGACATCCCCGAGCAGGCCTTCCTCTACTGCGGAGGGATCGATGAGGTTCTGGCGAAGGCCGCCAAGATGAAGGCGCAGGACTGACGATGGCGAATCCCCAACTCCTTGCTCGTGCAGCCGGCAAGATCCGGCTCGAGGTCGTGACGCCCGAGGGCACCGCGCTCAACGACAACGTCGATGAGTTCACGTCGCCTTCCGTGCAAGGTGAGTTCGGCGTGCTGCCCGGCCACTTGCCCCTGCTCGCTGCCCTGCGCACTGGCATCATCTCCTACCGCAAGGGCAGCCAGACCGTCTCGTGCGCCGTGGGACCGGGGTTCGTGGAGGTAGCTGATGACCACGCCATCTTGCTCACGGACCGGTTCTCCAACAAGGACGCCATCGACATCGTCGATGTGCGTATGCGCCTCAAGGAGACGGAGGCCAAGCTCGAGAAGTGGGAGGGTGACCCGGGAACGCCGGAGCATCACGCACTGATCGGGGAAGAGCAGTGGCTCGCCACGCTCCTCGAGCTCTTTGGCGATCCTCCGCCCCCGACCATGCGGCCCACGGAGCTACCCGCCGCACCGAAGGACGACCCCCCCGCCCCCGCGTCCGAAGACTGACCTCTCGCTACTCCCGACGGTTCACTTCCTGCGGCCCGCGCGACCCCTCACACCGCTCGAAGCTGCTTGCGCACCTTCGTCGTGAAGGTCTTCGTGCACTTGCCGTGCGAGCCTTCGTAGTCGATGATTTCGCGAACCAACTTCCCCTTTGTCTCATTGGAGAGCTTCGCACACGCCTGGACTTCCTTCGCCAGTTGCTCCCCCTCGTAGGTCGTGGGCCACTTCGGCTTCTCCTCCACCACCGGCTGGTTCGCCTGCCGGTAGTGCGACGGCTTCGTCTTGGTGACGTCGCGGAAGACCACGTTTTCGCCCTTCCGTCCCGAGCCGTGACACGCTGGACACGTTGTCGTGCTTCCCCCGAACGCATTGCCGATTCGCCCGTCACCACCGCATACGCTGCAAGTCTCGTCCATGGCGGCACGATACTGCAATCGGGCGAATCGCGTTGGTCTTTCGAGGGAGCCGTGCGTGGCGCAGGCACGACGGGGCGACGCTCAGTCGGTCTCTTTGCCTGACTTGGGTGAGTCAGGGTCAGGCTCGGGGTCTTCGGTGGTGGTCTCTGTCGAGTCGGGGGGCGTGCCTTGCGGCAAGGCGGGCTCCGGGTCTCGTGGCTTCAGGATGTTGTGGTTCTTGCTCAGCAGCAGCATGTATCCCGTGAACAGGAAGAAGGGCACGCTGAGAAGCTGTCCCTCCGTGAACGGGAACGACGGATCGAGGCCTTGATACTCCTTGAACCACTCGATCAGAAACCGGGTGACGAAGTAGATCGTGATGATGAGGTAGAACAAGGCGCCGTCACGCAGGCGGTCGCGGTGCTTGCGCTCGATGTACAACGTGAGGGCCAGCAGGACGAGGCCGATGGCCGCTTCGTACAGCTGTGACGGGTGACGCGGCTCCGTGAAGCCTCGCTTCGTGAACACCACGCCCCACGGTACGTCCGTGATGCGACCGTAGATCTCCGAGTTGAAGAAGTTGCCGATCCGTACGGCCGGAACGACGAACACCGCCCCCGTGGTGATGACGTCGAGGTACTGGTGGAAGTTCACCTTGTGCTTTCGGGCGAACAGGTACGTGGCGATGATGACGCCGAGCGCTCCGCCGTGGCTGGCCAGTCCCAGCCCGATCTCGATGATGCGGCGCGGGTTGTCGATGAAGGAGCGGGGCTCGTAGAAGATCAGGTGCACGAGATGCGCCCCGATGATCATGCCGATGGGTACCCACACCGTCAGCGAGTTGGCATGATCCTTGGGCAAGCCCCGCCGCTCGAGGGCGCGTGGAAACTCCATGGCGCCAAGCAGCAGACCCACCATGAAGGTGATTCCGTACCAGCGGATCTGAAAGAAGCCAAGATCGAGAGCGACAGGATCGAAGTTCCATTCCATGTTTCGTAGGGACCTTCGTGAGCAGTAGTGAAAGCGCTTTCGCGGGCCGCAACTCTAGCAGGATGTCAGCGAATGCAAGCGAGAAGGTCGGACTCCGCCTTCGTTGCGGAATTCACGCTCCCAACCTGATACAAACGAGCGGAAGCGGAGGCGTGGCGTGAGGCTCGCAGCAATCGACATCGGCACCAACTCCATCCACATGATCGTCGTCGACACGCTCGGCGAGCGAAGCTTCGAGGTCGTAGACCGCGCCAAAGACATGGTCAAGCTCGGGGCAGGCCTGTTCCAGGCCCGACGCATGACCGACCGCGCGGTCGAGGCGGGCATCGAAACCGTTCGGCGCTACTGCAAGCTCGCTCAGAGCCTCGGGGCCGAGGAGATCCTCGCCGTCGCCACGAGCGCCACGCGCGAAGCGGCCAACGGCGGTGCGTTCCTCAGCTCCGTCTTCCACGAGACCGGACTGTCCCCGCGCGTCATCTCGGGAAGGGAAGAAGCCCGGCTGATCTTCCGCGCAGTCCGCCATGCTCTCGACATTGCCCAGGAGCGCGTGCTGGTCATCGACATCGGCGGCGGAAGTGTCGAGGCCGTCGTCGGCGAGGGCGACCACGTGCTGTTGAGCGATAGCATGCGACTGGGAGTGCAGCGCCTCCTCGATGGCCGCGAGAAGCCCGACCCTCTCCCCTCCAAGCGCATCCACGAGCTGCGAGGTTACATCCAGGGGGTTGCCCAGGACGTGATGGACCGCGCGTGCGACGAAGGGTTCCAACGCGTGATCGGGACCTCGGGCACGATCCGCACCCTTGGCGAGGTCTTGCTCCTCGCTTCGGGCGGAAACCTCACGCGCTCCGTGAACGCGCAGGTCATACGACGCAAGTCCCTCAAGGACCTTGCGAAGAGCCTCTCGTCCATGAGCCGGGACCAACGTGCTCTCGTGGCGGGGATTCCCCAAGAGCGTGCCGATTCCATCCATATCGGAGCCGAGTTGCTCACGCTGCTGCTCGAGCTTGCGAAGGCCGAGGCGCTGACCCTGTGTGATGCCTCCCTGCGCGAAGGCATCGTCCTCGACTACCTCGATCACCGCCGCCCTCGTGCGGTCGGGATGTGGCCCGTCGCGGACGTTCGACGCCGAAGCGTGCTGGAGCTTGCTGCCAAGTACGATCGCGACGACCCCGGCGACAACCACATCGCCTCGCTCGCCGTCTCGGTGTTCGACCAGACCCGACCGCTGCACGGCCAGGACGATCAAGCGAGGGAATGGCTCGAGCTCGCCGCGCTGCTCCACGGCGTGGGCCAGCACATCGGATTCGAGAGCCATCACAAACATGCCGCCTACATCGTTCGCCACGCGCGCTTGCGCGGGTTCGCCGCCGACGAGGTCGCTCTCCTCGCGCTCGTGGTTCGCTACCAGCGAAAATCGCTCCCTTCTCGCAAACACAAGGCATTCCGCGAGCTGGCGAAGAACCGTCGCCACACCGTCCGCGTCCTCGCAGGCATCCTTCGCTTCGCCATCGGGCTGGACCGAGGCCGTACACAGCAGGTCAAGAAACTGTTCTGCGACGCCGACGACGTGACCCTCACCGTGATCGTCCACGGCGCCGCCGATCTCGAGCTTGAAATGCACTCTGCCCGCCTGCGCACCGATGGGCTCGCCCGGGCCCTGAAGCGCAGCGTCGTTCTCCGTCAGGAAGCTGCCCAGGGGCCGGACTTCGGATAGCCCCAAATCAAGCGCTCCGCGCTGCTTTGGGTCTAGGTTTTTCTAAGGGGGC